>WANQ01000017.1 GCA_015521735.1 Pyrodictiaceae archaeon
AGGTATGCAAGTGCAGGCGCAATTAGTATATAGGGAACATACTTCTCCATGCGTGAAGGCTTTGATTGCACGGAAAAGCACCTTCATTGAGGAGAGGAGTGTGGGGAGGAAAAACATGTATTATTTTATTCTCATATTCTCAGTCATATCATGGTTAATGTTTTAGGATTTAGAGTCTGGCGGTGGTAGTGGTGCACCAGTTTCTTCGAAAAGTTTCATGAGTACCGGTGCTAGCTCACTTATTACTGACTTTATGTCTTCATTATTCAATACTATTCTCTGGAACGCTGTTATGTATACATTTTTGAAGTCTCCACCTCTAGCTCCAAGGCTTGGTATTAATGCTACTAATGCATCTTGTGTTGCTAACTGACTACCTACTCCCTCCGCTAAAATCTTTAATGGACCAGCTGTTATCTTACCTGAAGCCTCCATTACTGTTGGGAAGAATCCAACATTCTCTAATACCTTTACTTGGGTTTCAGGTCTTGTTAAGTACTCTATTAGCGCCCATGCAGCGTCCTGGTGTGGTGCGTTCTTCGGTATAGCTAGTCCAGCAATTACTAGTATGAATCCTCTACCCTTAGGCCCTCTTGGTACTGGTACTACTACGAATTGATCTGGCTTCTGTACTATAGCATCCTTTATTCTAGCTGTATGGTCCCATGCAATCCATACTTCTCCCTTGAGTAGCGGATCGGCCATAGCATCCCATGTAGTACTGCTTGGGTGTACGTACTTCCATAGCTCTTTAAGGTATTCCCACATCTTCACTGCATCATCACTGTCGAAGTTCTTTACTTGTGCGCCAGTAAATGCTGGGTATAGGTATCCGTGTAGGAATCTAACAAATAGTCCCTTAGGTCCAGCAGGGAAGCCTACCTTCGGGCCACCTGTTTCCTCATAGAGCTTCTTAGCCCATGCTAAGAATGCATCATAGGTCCACTTACTTGTACCCTTTATTACATCCTCCTCTGTAAGACCTTCTGGTAGGTACTTGAATGCTTCTTTGTTAACAACCATTACATAAGTGGCGGTCATCCATGGCACATATGCTTTTATTCCATATAACTGGCTATAGTCTTCTAATACCTTGGGGAATGTTCTACCAGGTAGTTTTCCAAACTTGCTTAGATCTTCTAGCCAGCCTTTTGATGCAAAGTAGTCTAAGCCTCCGTGGAGATCACCTATTACACTAATCGTTACTTTACCGCTTGTCTGCTCTGACTCCATTCTAATAGATAAGTCCTCATAGGATATGCCCACAAACTCAACGTCAATTCCTGTCTCTTTCTTAAATTCTGCTAGCAAGGTATTTTTAACAAATGCTTGTTCTTCTGGAGGTACTAGTTGTGTTGAAGCCCAAATAATCTTAGCGGGTTTTGCAGTAATAGTAGGTGTGGTTGGCGTCGTTGGTGTTGTTTGCGGAGCGCCAACAGTTGTAGTTACGGTTGTTGTCACAGTCTTGGTCTCCGTGACAGTAACCGTAGTAGTTAGTGGAGCGGCAGTTTGTTGTCCAGCATAATATGCAGCTATAGCAACGATAATCAATATTATTATGCCTATAATGGTTAAGGAGGTAGTACTTACCATACCAGAACGGAGCATATTGTACCCCTATTACACGTTTATAAATCTGGAGATATAAATAGGTTACTATTAAAACGCTTATATAACTAGTAAAAATTATTTGATAATAGTTAAGTTATTACCTTAGAGTGGTATGGGTGGTAAAGACTTAGTAGTTAATGAAAAGTATACTTAAATACCCTAGGCAAGGTCATAGATTTAGGAGAATAGATATGGTTGCAAAAGACCAGTTAATAGGATGGCTTCTACTAGCAGTATCTATAATAGTGATAATAGTATATGGATACCTAGTATTCTTCACTGAATACTCACTACTACTGCTAAAGCTAACGGGATTCATAGCTGTACTAGTAGTGTTTGCACTTATAGGATGGATAGGTTACACCTTAGCAACAACACCTCCACCAAAACCATTAGAGGAGTTAGAGAAGGAGTTAGAAGAAGAATTGAAAAAACTCGAAAAAGAGGTAAGCGAGAAGGGGAAATAACCTATAAGTAGTTTACGAGCTATCTACTTATATACCATTAGGGAGTACATAGTAATAATGTAGGGTCTACAGCAATCATATACGGTTAAATTGTAAATTTTTAATGGGGGTAAAGAATTATTGGATGGCTTAACCAATAATGCTAGGATAGCTGAATATAGTCCCACGGTAGCTCTACACGACCTTCACAAGAGGAAGAACTTGATTAATACTACTGGTGATGGATTACTAGTAGTAATTCTCATGGGCTTCGAGGATATCAGAGAAATAGCACGTATAAGTAACATGGATGTAGACGACGTCAAAAATGTGCTTGGCGACTTAGAAAAGCAGGGTCTTGTAATGAAAATAGAGAAGGGGTTACTACTTAAGAAAACCCTATACAAGCTTACAAGTGATGGCTACCGTAGAGCTGTCTACGCTTACGCTAAATTCAAGAAAGACGCTGAAACAATAAAAGACCTAGTAGATAAGGGGTTCATAGATGATGCTACAACAATCATATCAAACTACTACCCCAACTCAATATGGATTTTCCGTACATTCAATCTATTAAGTGATAATATATTAAGGCTCTTAACAGATAAGCTAATGAGTAGGCAAGGAAAATATTAAGGATTAAAATAATGTTTTCCTTAACTCCTCTGTTTACATGCTAGTAGGTAACAAGAGGCTAACATTAGTACAAGTCCCATATTAGTTAACATAATAGCTGAGATAAGACTACCTAGTTCTAAAGATAATGGTCTTCGACCACTATTTTTCTTATAAGATATATGGGGTTTATACAATGGTTTATCCAAGTAGTACGTTATAGTACACGGATATTGTACTCTTACTCATGCGTGAAGTTCGCCTTGAGCATCACCGTTGACCTTTAACAGTATTGCTGTAGTATTTAGAGGTACTGGTAAGGGGTCTGCACTTATCAATATCTTTACAGTGTTTTCACTGGAGACGTTAGCATAGAGTAGCTCCTTAGTACCTCTCACTTCGCAAGCTAGTAGGCAACTCTGGAGGACTACTCGTTATATCTCCAAGTCTTAGGGTCACGGTATAGGGTATACAAGTAGACATGAGACTAGAGGCTTTTATGACCATATCTATACTATCTAGCAGAATAGTCTCATGGTCTCGCCCAGCTATTAACGTCGTACGCATATGTTCACTATCTATAGTCTTGTCTCAAATACGCTGCTTTCCGAGGGTACGTATAATACGAGTCTTCCAAGTGTACAGTTCTTGGTCTCCAAGATATTGGTGTTAATCTTAGTAATGTTGCCTCTAGGCATCCTTACATGTAATCCGCCTTTACCAGTCGTGCTCGAAATAGACTAATGCAGTTGATTAAATGCACTGACCTAAGGGATCGTATAGTCGTTGATAACACTGTTATTCTTCTAGCGTTTTAGGTGTGAGGATAAATGTATTAGGTATTGGTGGGCTTCATTATTAAGTCATTATTAAGTTGCGATAATGTTTCGATTTGTATTTTAGGTTTATTGGTTAAGCTTCTATTACGCCTTGTGTAGGAGATATTACTGTTAAGTCTCTTGTTTTGAATTTTTCCTTAATCTTGGGCCAGGCTCTTAATATTTTACTCCAATCTTCTATGTCCTCTGTAACTACGATCTCTATATTGTTTTGTGCAACTAGTGCTGCATGTAGAGCATCGTATGTTGTTCTAGATAGCAAGGCTATTTCTTTAGCGTAGTCAAAGGTTCTCCTATTTAGTTCTAAGATTCGTAGCGGTAAACTTAAGTAAGAGTTTACGGCCTCGTAGGCAGCTTCAACGCTAATCCCTGATAACGCTCCGAAGAGCTCAAATATTATAAGATGTGAACCATAACCTATGAATTCCTTGGATACAAGCATATCCAGTATAGTATAGCAGTCTTCGTAGTATTGAGGATGTTTTAAAGCTACGTAGATGAATACATTGGTATCAATGTATACCTGTTTCCCTCTTAAGAGACTCTTCAACGAGTTTCACCGCATCAATTCTTTTAGGTCCTTTAAGGAATTTGTCGGCTATTGTGGAAAGTCTTTTCAATGCATCAGAGCCTTTAATGGGCTCCAATACTATTTTACCATTAATTATTCTAACAAGTAATCTATCACCTATACTTATGCCTAAAGCTTCTCTAATCTCCTTAGGAATAGTGACCTGAAATTTACGTGTAACAATGACTTCCTCCAAGTTCTTCACCACGGTACTACAGTACTACCATAGGATTTAAATTTACCTACCAAGAACTTCCTAGAATCCAGCATGCATGGTAAAAATGATGGTATATAATGGTTAAAAATGTTCTCTGAAAATCTATCTATAAAATTTAGCTCTAGATTTAGCTAAAGATGTAGTAGAGTATTAGGCAACTATATGGGTGTATTTCTTGACCTATGGCGTAGTGGACTTAAAGAATACAGTATTTAAGCGTTTACGAGTACTCAGGCATTTCATGGAGGAGAATGATTTATCAATACTAATTCTATTTGAGGGAGATGGTATAGCCTATAAGCTAGCATTAACACGACACTTTAATATCGTGATGATATTCCTTGAGGAAGTTTACATATTCGTCGACACGGCTTTATACCATGAGGCTGTACAAGAGAGTCCTTGGAAAGTAGTACTAGTAGAAGACTTTAGTCTAAACCAACTAGTTAAGGAGATTCTATCAATACTTGGAGAAGATGTTTCAAGGGTAAGGTTTGGAGTTAATAAGATGTGGGGTAGAGGTAGGCTTACATTTCTCTACATGGATCTACTAGATGCACTACGATCTAAGTCTATAGAGGTAGTGGATGCTACACCTATGCTTGTAGAAGTATTCGATAAACCATATGATGAGGAAATAGCCATCATTAACCGGATTTCTAAAGTAACAAGTAGCTTCTGGTCCACGAACTGCTACACCTCATGCTAAGACCTCTACCCGTAGGATAGGTTATGGGGAACCAGTGATCGTTGATATAGGACTTTTCTGGATGGGCTATGATGGCTGTATAGCCTATACTTTTATAGCTGGCCAAAATAGGTACTGGAAGGATGTCCTGGAGAAGGTAAAGCATGCACTATACTTGGGTCTAGAGCAAGTTAGACCGGGAATACCAGTTCGAGTCCTAGATGAGGTTCCACGAAGCGAGTTAAGGAAGCAAGGTCTTCCGGATTATCCTCACTTAACAGGTCACCCAGTAGGCGGTTTCTACAAACCTGTTATAGCAGACTTCATAGACTATAGACTTGAGGCTAACATGATCTTCGCATACGAGCCTGCAACATACGTCCCTGGTAAGGGTGGTATACGCATAGAACCCCACGTACTAGTTACTAGTAGTGACTACGAAATCTTAACAGAATTCCATAAGAAAACGCTTGAACATTAGCATAAGGTTTGAATACAAACATGCACATTACTATAATCCTTAATACCTCCCTCATAATCTATGGTCAACTCAATCCTTTTATCCCTACTTGAAAACTCATCATAAGTAATTTCTATAACATTAACAAGTAAGTCTCTTAAGTCACTTAAGCTCCTTCTATACCACCTCCATTCATTGATGTGTTCACCTTTAATGCTAAGTGGTTTGAGTCCATAATTAAGTATAAATCTCATTGTACTAGTAGGTCTTCCACTATGATTAACTATGGTAACCCTAGATGACCCTTTCAGCCATCTATCATTTATGTTTAGCTTTAACTTTAAAACATACTCTGAAACCATATAATCTAATCCACTACGGGAACTCAATTCCTACATCACCGTTCATAACATGTACTACGATACAGTTCATCTAGGGTTAAGTTGTATGGTCTCCTAATATTGATCCTTTTCAATGTTCTTGCTAAGCCGTATTATGTCATTATCTACTATTTTATATCCTAGACGTCTTAGCAGGTCTTCATATATGTTCCATGTCTGGATGAATATCTTAGCTATGCCTGCTTTTATGGCTAATTGCTCTGATACGAGGATAGCCTTTCTAAGTAATTCATCGTTGAGTGTTTCTATGGACCAGATGATTAGTGAGGCCTCATTCTCTCTATAGTAGTCTAGTAGTGTGACGATAGGTTTTCCCTCAACAACTAATTCGTATGCTAAAGGACTTGTTTGCGGAGGAAGATATTTGTCCTCCCATGCAGAATACCATGTGAAGAGTCCTGGCCTATAGGTCCCTATTACTAGCTTCATATTTAAAGGTGGCTCGTTAACGTTGAGTTCATTGAACCTGTAGTCTATGCTGTAGTGGAGAGGTTTTAGTTTCTTAATAGCTTTAATCTGGAAGGCAATGTGTTTGAATCCTAGCTTAGAGTAAAAGCCTACAGACTCTTTTTCAGGTATTGTATCTAGATATTTATAGCCTCTAAACCTAGCCCATTTAACACCTTGATTAACTAGCTTCGTACCTATACCCTTTCCTCTTTCACCTTCCTTAACCCAAAGTACATTAATATATGCTCTTGGCCCAAGCAGGCAGTCGTCATGTGGTAGTAGTTCTATCTCGCCAACAACTTCACCGTTAATTAAAGCTGTGAAAACCTCACCTCCTAGCCTTCTATAAAGGTTCAAATAGAATACGCAGGCATCGTAATCAGCCCACCAACCGCAAACTCTAAGCCTCTCATCTCTAGGCAATGCTTTAACTTCTGGGCAGTGTACATCTACATAATATCTACAGTCGTTATCAACAGCTTTCCTAACCTCTATCACAGATAAACCCTCAAATACGAATTCTACCGATAAGATAGAGTAAATAGGTACCTCGACGATCCCTAGCATCTAGTAATCAAAGTTCTCATGTACTCTACAAGGTATGTCAATTTAAAATCTCCTTGGTTATTTTAGGGCCAGGGTTTACCATAAAATGTTGTTATTATTGGCGTTCCTTCGAGATCAAATGTTGTATCTTCTGGGAGAACGTTGTACACGTAGATATTAGGTTGAATCTTTGCTAAGGATATGGTGATTATTTTTAGTGCTTCAGCACGCTTTGATTTTGAGGTGTGTGCTTCTACTCTTATTACTACGTATTGGAGGTTAGCGAGATTGTTTAATCTGTAATGCCATGGCTGGGGTAGTTCTGTTATCCCTGTTATCACTACGTATTTGTGATTAAACCTAGGGTCATTACCAGGTATCCAATGATCTGGGTCATCTCGGGTAAATACTCTATATGCACTATGTCTAAGTAAGTCGTTTGTAAACCCGTATGCACATATAGTCTTGTTTACCCAAGAATCAAATACTACTTGAGTTCGCGGGAACGTAGTGTAGGCTCTTGTGGTTACTGGATGTTCTCCTATGGTTGCTGTGACTGTTGCTGTAACGTTTTCAGTGCATTGCACGTAGACTTGTTCAGGTAAGTTTACGCTTACACGCTCCAACTCTATACTCTGATTCTCGTAGGGGTTCTCTACTCTAACGATTGCAATATACTCTATGAGAGTCTTATTACCTAGTATTGGAATATTACTTGAAGTATTATGAATCCTGATATAAAGGTAGACTAAACTAGTCTTCAAGTAATACTCTTGTTTAGAAGCTTGCATTAGCCAAAATGATTGTTGGCTTAGAACTATACCTATGACTACTAGTAACAAAACCCCTATACCTATAATCAATCCTAGTAGTATACGCCGAGTCATACTAAATAAGTCACCCAGGAGGAGCAATCATATTGCGCTAACATATCTAGAATTATAGCCTTAATATAAGTAACCATAAAAACAAGACAGAAAACTACCTCAATAGCCGCTTTACATAAAACTATTAGAAGAAGCTGAAGAAGAACTTGCTAAGAATGATATTCGTTAAACAGCTGAAAAGATTTGAGGAGCAACAGCACTAGCTATTAAGGCGTATGCTTATTGGAGAGATAAGAGAAGACTTAGAGATCATAAAGAATTATGGGAGTACAAGGATATAGTAGCAGAAGAACTAGGTGAATGGGTTAGAGCAGCATTCCAACGAGCAAGTTCTTTACATATATGTTTTTATGAGGGATGGTGCACTAGAAAAGATGTTGAAGGTATACGTGATATAGTAAGAAAACTCGTTAAATCAATATTAGAAAAGATTATAGAGAAGAAGATAGGTTAATGTAGTCATCAATAGAAGGCTAGTATTAAACTTAGCCTTAATCAAGAGATACTTACACAGATTCCTAAACAGGTTGGCTTGTTAAAAGAATTCTTAGAGTGTATAAGGTGATCTAATACTACAGGCAAGCCTTTCTATACTATAGCGGGTCGGCAAGGAGAATTTTCTTCATTTACTGGTCATTAGACCGTCGTTTCCTCATCCCCATATTACTGTTATGGTTAACTGCTATTTAAGTAGGCATTATATTTTCATATGACTAGGTGGTGTATAGTAGAGGTTGCTTTATGGTGGCTAATGTTTTAGATGTTGTAGGAGAATATGTTTCTAAGCTAAGGAGTAGTAGGTATCGTGGATTACTAGTGGTTACTGGTGTTGATGGTAAGCGTTTTTCTGGAATCCTAAAGTTGCTTGCTAGCCATTATCCTAGATTACTATTATGTACGCGTAAGCATATTGATTACGAACATAGTGGGGGTCTTGGTGTACATAACGTATTGGTTGCTGGCTACTCTAAGGTTAAGAGATTATTGGGGTACGAATTTGATGGTGTTCTATTAGATGTTGATAAAGGCTTAGAGCCTAACATTATTGGCTTAGTTGGTGAAATGGTTAGGGGCGGTGGTATTCTAGCCCTATTTTCATCTAAGAACTACGATGATATAGACTTAGGGTTTCCAGGTGGTTTAAGTTACTATACGAAGTATGTTAAGAAAATGATTGGTAAGGCTAAGAACCTGCTTGTGGTGGATGGTGATTATATTCTATTGTATAGAGTGATTGACGGTATAGGATCTATGAAACTTGTTGATCTACGTCTACGTAAACATAACATATACGTGCATGGTTTAAAGGTTTCTCCTAGTCAGCTTGAATGGATTGATAAGTTTATCTACTTTATGAAATCTGGTCGTAGACTACTGTTAGGGGTTGGTGATAGGGGTAGAGGTAAGAGTGCTGCAATAGGTATAGCTTTAGGTATAGGTTGTGTTAAAGGATATTATAGTGAGGTTCCAGTCGTAGCTAGTAGTGAGTATAGTGTACAAAGCCTTTTCATGCTGTTGGAGAAGACTTTAAGCAATCTAGGACTTAAAGTAGTGGTTAAGCGTAGAGGGGATTTAATCTATGCTATTGAAGCTGATGAGTGTAGGATAAGTTATATGGCTCCATGGGAAGTTGATAGAGGCTATAGATTACTAGTTATCGATGAAGCAGCCGCCATAGGTGCTAGTAGGCTTAGAAGACTTTTAGCTCAATCACGAAAGATAGTTGCAACGACAACAGTTCACGGCTATGAGGGTAGTGGTCGTACAGCTGTAAGAGTTATTCACTCAATGGTTAAAGCAGTGATTGAACACGTGTTTAGGGAGCCTATAAGGTACCCTATTGGTGATCCCTTAGAGCAGTGGATCTATGATACCTTTCTATTAAACGTTGAGCCTGAAGATAGGGTTATATTAGGTCAGCTTAGATATAATGTGATTGATAGGAAGTTATTGGTTGAAGACCCTACTCTACTTCGTAGGATATATGGTATACTGGTACTAGCCCATTACAGGAATGAGCCGAACGACTTAGCATTACTTCTTGATAATCCTAGGCACTTTGTAAGAGCTATTAGCAGTATAGCTGATTCTCGTGAAGAAGTTGTTGGTGTAGTTCAAGTAGCAGTTGAAGGCCCTTTATCGAGTAA
Organism: Pyrodictiaceae archaeon; assembly: GCA_015521735.1. GTDB lineage: Archaea > Thermoproteota > Thermoprotei_A > Sulfolobales > WANQ01 > WANQ01. The sequence goes on from WANQ01000017.1 coordinate 9,879, forward strand.
GGATGTTGGGGTTTTAAGAAGGGGTTTAAGTATTAAGGGGGTTCTACTTCTTGATAAGATGTTTAAGTATGCTAATGATTTTGAGGAAGAGTTAACGAGGCTTAAGGCTTGGAGAATTGTAAGAATAGCTGTAACACCTAGTCTGCAGAGAAGGGGTATAGGGTCAAGGCTTTTAAGGGAACTAGAAAATGAGGCTTTAGAAAACAATATCGACTTTATTGGCGCAATGTTCTCTGGCCACGATGTAATAGATTTTTGGGTTAAAAACAACTATAAGGTATTCTATATTAGTCCTAGATTTAATAAGATTACAGGAGAAAAGAATATTGGTGTGATAAAACCTTTATCTCGTGAAGCTTCAAGGATTTTAGACGTGGTCTTAAATAGGTTTAAGAGCCATCTACTATGGTCACTACATGTAGTATACCGGGACTTGGCTGTAGAGAAAATACATAAGGTGTTGTCTTCACTTACTCCTACTAGTTCATCTAGGGTAGGATTATGTTTAACTAAAGATGACGTGTCTAGGCTTAAGGCATACCTTGAATACAAGGGGTTACATGAATCATACTATGATGTACTCCATAAACTAGTATTAATTAGCTTAGCTGAGGGAGTCAAGGTATTAGATGAGAAGGAGGAATTAGCGGTTATAGCTCGTAGTCTCCAAGGTAAGCCTATAAACGATGTAGCTAGTATACTTGGACTAGGGGTTGACGAGGTAAAGGAACTAGTTGAGAAGGCTTATAGGAAGATAGCTAAGTACTTTATTAAAGCATATCAGAAGTATTTATGTACTATGTAGTTTCAATCAGCTTTTTATACTTCCTGTAACGAGTTTTGATTAAGGCGGATACTTAGGATTGTTTCTGGTGAAATATGATGGTTAATATTCTTGATAAAAGGCTTAGGGAAATACTAGGTATTATGGAGGAATTGAGTTTACTATTGAATTCTGACGATGAGGTCTCAGTTTATGATCCCTCAGTAATACTTAGAGCTTATACTAGTGGAGATGAGAATATAGCTACAACTGATGTATGGCTATCTATTGAGCTTGAACCAGCTTTTGGTGATGCAGGTGTGCCTATAGAGGTTATTGAACGTATAAACGAGATAGCTAGTAGATATGGTTTAAAGGCTATAGCAATAAATACTACTGAGTACGGCTTAGTAGAAATAGTATTAGCTTATGAGTCTACTGGTAGAGGTATTAGAGGAGAAGGCGAAGTAGAAGAATGGGAGAAACGTAAGTAAGTTAATCTACTTAGGATTTTTTATAGCTAAGAGTAATATCTACTTATAACTACTTTATGGTGTTATGCATGCTAGTAGGTGTTATGAGTGATAGCCATGATAATACGAGTAAGGTATCATTGGCAGTAGAGTTCTTTAATAATGTGGGCGCTGACGTGGTTTTCCATTTAGGAGATATCATCTCGCCCTTTACACTTAAAATACTTGGAGGTCTTGAAGCTGAGGTTTACGTCTTATATGGTAATAATGATGGTGATAAGGTGTTGTTATCTAAGACTGCTAGGGAGATAGGTGTTAACATTAGTGATCCACCTTTAGTCTTAGAGCTTGGTGGCTTAAGGGTAATAGCTATTCATGGCTGGGGTTCTAGGGAATATACTAGAGGTATTGTAGAAGCGTTTGCCTCATCGGGTAAGTACGATATAGTATTGTATGGTCATACACATGAAGTTGAGGTTAGAATACTCGACAAGGTGTTGGTGGTTAATCCTGGTGAAGTACATGGATATTTATCTGGTAGATCTACTATAGCATTAATTGATACTAAGAAAATGAGTACTGAGGTTGTAGAATTATGAATGTAGAAGAGTATCTACGTAGTATCAGCCTAGAGAAACTGTCATCGTATATAGATCACACGTTACTTAAACCTAATACTACGTTTAATGATGTAGTAAAGGCTGTTGAGTATACTAGGAAGTACGGGTTTGCATGCCTAGTTTTATCTCCTTACCATGCATTGAGGTTGCTAAGGGATAGAGAGTTGTCTAGAAATATACGTGTATGTAGTGTTATTGGGTTCCCTATGGGATATGTGAGTACTAGAACTAAGTTTGAGGAAGCACGTGAGCTTATAGATAATGGTGTTTCTGAAATAGATATGGTTATGAATATTCAAGCGTTTAAGGAAGGCTTGTATGATAAGGTAGTTGATGAGATAAGTAAGATTGTTGAATTAGCTCATAAAAATAATGTTGCTGTAAAAGTAATAATTGAGACGGGTTTGCTTAGTGATGAGGAGAAGATTAAGGCTACTGAGCTAGTTGTTGAAGGTGGTGCTGATTATGTTAAGACTTGTACTGGCTATCTAGGAGGACGTGCAACCATACATGATGTAATCTTGTTGAAGAAGGCTAGTAGAGGTAGGGTTAAGGTTAAGGCTTCTGGTGGTATACGGCACCTATATGATGCTATAGCATTAATATTAGCAGGAGCAGATAGGCTTGGTACTAGTAGTGGTGTACAAATAGTTGAAGAATACTTAAAGCTTAAGGAAAAGACATAGTATTAGAAGAATTAGTCTATTAATATCCGATGATTTTTCGGAATTGTTCTATGTAGTCGTTGAATACATTATTTTTCTTAAGCCATGCTCCATACTTGTATAGGGCCCAAGCAGCTTTTGCAGCTCTTTCAACGGATATGTACATTGGTATTCCTAGTTTCTCGGCTTTACTTGCTTGTTTCCATGTATATGTTCCTCCAGTAGCAGCTCCTATTACCGGTATTGGTGTATCTAGTTCTTTATTCACTTTTCTTACTCTCTCAATGAATTTTTCTACTAGTTGTTCACTAATGCCTGGAACCATGAAGTATGGTATCCATATTATGATGTCTACTTCACCGCTTTTCATTAATACTTCAACTGATTCCACTAGGTGTTCATCTCTAGCTGACCCTGTTACATCTACTGGGTTATGGGGGCTTGCTATTGGTAGTAGTATTTTCCTTAACTTCTCCTCTGTACTCTCTGATAGTTTTGGCACGTTTAATCCTAATTCAATGCAGGCATCTGTCGCCATTACTCCACTGCCTCCACCTACTGTTAGTATAGCTACTCTATTGCCTCTTGCTGGTGGTTGTAGTGCTAGTGCTGTAGCCATGTCGAATAGTTCTTCCATTCCATAAGCTCTTATAACACCTGTTTGCTTAAATACAGCATCGTAGACTTTGTCTGCTCCAGCAAGACTACCGGTGTGGCTTGCTATAGCTCTTGATCCGGCTTCTGTACGACCAGATTTTAATGCTATAACTGGTTTTATTGGAGTGGTTTTCTTAAGTGCCTCCATGAACCGTTTTCCTTTCTCTACTCCTTCAATATACATCGTTATGACTCTAGTATCTTTGTCTTCTATGAGATACTCTAGTAGGTCGGCTTCATCTATGTCCGCTTTATTTCCTAGGCTTACGAACTTGCTAATACCTATTCCTCTCATAGTAGCCCAGTCAAGTATTGCTATACCAAATGCTCCACTCTGTGAAAGAAATGCTATTGGCCCATGGTCTGGGAATCCCTGTCTTTCAGGGTTTATGAAGGTTGTATTTACGCCAGTCTTAGGTACGTATACTCCTACTACATTGGGGCCAAGTAATCTCATCCCATACTTCTTTACTATTGATACTAGTTGTTCTTCAAGTTCGGCTCCTTTAGGTCCTACTTCTTTGAATCCACCACTAATCACTATTAGTGTTTTAACGCCTTTCCTTCCGCATTCTTCAGCAACTTTAGGTACTTTTTCAGCAGGTATTACTATTACTGCTAAGTCTACTTCACTGGGTATATCAAGTATACTTGGATATGCTTTTAGCCCTAGTATTTTATCGGCATTAGGGTTAACTGGATATATTTTCCCCTTATACTTTTGCTTAAGATTGTATAGTACTTGGTAGCCAGGTTTTTGAGGATTTCTTGAAGCACCTATAATGGCAATAGTTCTAGGATTAAATAATGCTTCAATAGCTTTAACCAAACTATACCCTAATACAAGTATCCATAGTTGAATAGATAAATATTTCTAAACCAGTGTGCTAAGAGATGCACTATAGTCTACATAAATGGTGGTGCATCAATATATGCATACTCTACTTGCCTCTCGTATTGCATAATTACTAGTAGGTATTCAAGTATAATGTTAATAAAATACTCTATTACTTCAACTTCTTCGGAAAAACCATTGAGTCTTAACTTATGTAAAGCCTTACATAAGCTACTTAGCAAGTCGTCTTCAGAATTCCTAATACTCGAATAATATTTGCAAATATAATTAATAGAATTATCTTCTTTACTAGGCATAGCTTCCCCAACTATACATATAAGTGTAAATAAGGTGTGGGTCATAGAAACATTTATAAATCTCTCCTATATGTGGGGATGCTTATTCCAGGGATTACAAGAGTAGGTCTAATACTACTAGTATTGCCTTTGCTAATGCTTATATCATATGTGCTTATACCTATTACAGTTCATAGTGTAGATCGTGGGAAAGATAAGGAGTATTCTACGTTATCTATATGTGTTTATAGTCATAGCTGCGTTAACCCTGTAATATTAAACATGTCTAGTAAGCTGGTAAATGCATATAACTATCATAATGTAACGTTCATATTATTTGGAGATATGCTACAATTATTACGTAGTAATCTAGTTAGACATTGCGACGTAATCGTTGGTTTAAGTAATCTACTAACATATGTATTGTTAAAGAAAGGTGTTATTAAGGCCAAGTTTATAGGAATAGGGTTTCAACGCATAGGTATTCCTTATTCATTAACTTTAATGTATGCAATTCCCTATTCATACAAGGTATTAAAGCTAAATAGTAACAACATAACTGAGTATGTTGAAAAAATCATTATTAATGAATTGCTGGGTAAAGAATCTATCAAAAACTCTCCCTTGGATAACTATGGTAGCAAAACTCTATTAGTATATGAGGTACTAGTTATCCAAAGCAATATACCACGTGAATTACTCAAAGATTTGCTAAATTTAGTAAATGCTACTCGTAAATGTAATTCTTTAAGTGAATTAGATAGTAAAATTCCTGTAGAGAATATAGTAAGTCAACTCGAATTACTTCGAACACTAAGGAGAATAATTAGAAGTAATGCATATGCAACGGCTATGGGGGATATAGATAATGGTAACTAAAGCAGTATTAGTCATGGTTATTTTATCCTATCTAATGTTAGGTCTAGCTAATAATAATGTCACGGCCGGGGAAAATAGTTGTGAAGAACTACTGAGTCGCATAGCTGAAAAGATAAGAATATTAAAAAGAACCTTAAATACCTCAACTACGTACTATAAGGGATATAACAGAATAGTAAGAGTAATAGACAATTACATACAAAGCAACTACGGCAATCTAAGTTGTAGAGAACTAGCTTTAATAAACGAAATAATTGATGCAATAATATTAGACATACTAGAGAGTACTAGTAGACATAATGTTAAAGCCAATACCATAACAAAAACCAGTACAACAATTATGGTTATTAAGAATTCTGGCATTCTATATAGCAAGGTAAGTGAAAGTAAGAATTCGAGTACAGAGTCCATAGCACCTTTGGATTCTACAAGTACAGTTATAACAATTAACACAAGTACTATAATACCCTATAACCTGACAAACTATGGAGGATCACTTATAACTTCAATACAACTTAATAAACTAGTAAGTAGCAGTAATCTAAGTCATAGAACATTAACTGTAGGACTTGGAGTTCAAACCGTAGTTACATCTATTATAACTATTGTCATGTTGTTAATCCTGCTAATTATAATGTTTAAGCCTAGAATCTAGTCTAGGGAATTCATTAGAATACATTATCCGGTAATCTGATATACCGGGAGGGTATTAACTAGGCATTGAAAGCATATCGCTCTAAGGTGTAGGGCCCAATGAGGCTTACTTTAACCCTAATACTATTAACATTATTATCGGCATCCATACTATTAATAGCATATAGTTTATCTAGTACACAAATACTGCATGTAATAGCAGAGAGCAATACTAATGCAACTAATAATACTACAGCCATAAATATAACACAAAAAGTAATTGATAATGAAAAGAAAATAGAGGATTTATCAAAAAGAGTATCACAGCTAGAATCAACTATGAACGGCGTAAATGAAAAACTAGACACCATAGAGTCAAGGCTTACATTAATATACCATGTCTCTGTTGCAGCACTAATAGTAAGTATTGTAGCATTAATAGCAGTAATAGCTGTAGCATTAACATATAGGCAACGTAAGGAGAAGAAGAAAATAGCTGGAAAAATGAGGAAATAGAGATAGGGCGAAATCTAACAACTAGGAGTATACCCCAATACACCAATTAATACTTCTTTTACTAGACTAAAGAATTCAGCTAATGCGATCAGTATTTGCCGTCTTCATCACTTTATCAGAGCACAGACTTATCATCACATGACCTCGTTTAGGGATATGGTATAGGTAGGGGTTGTATTATACCTATTTCAACTAATATTATAGCTACAGCCGTGTATACAGCTGATACGACAGCATATTTAAGAAGTGTTAGCCAAGTAAGGCGGGGTTTACCCTTAACAACAATTTCAGTACCAGTATGCATTAATACAAAGCCAAGCACATTGGTCATGAGGTAGGAAGCAGCAAATGCTGGAGCAAATAGATCCGGGTTAAGTATTGAAGCTATACTAGCAGCAACATAAGCAATAGGTATATTAACAAATAAGTCATTCCACCATGAAGCAGGTGATAGAATATAACCTATAAACGCAATAATACTACCACCAGCAAACCTCCAATTAAATAACCTCTTAGCAATACTAGTAATTCTCCCTAAAACATTATTAACAGCTTCAGCCAAATCCACTACACCAAGTATATCGTAGCCTAGTTAATACCCTACTATACTAATTAGCTTAAAAACCCTACACACACATCAAAACTAACTAGAATCAATAAGAGGTAAAATAGAATGAAAGATAAAGAGTGGATTATATGGAATGGAGAAAACCTCTTATGGAGTGGAAACGGAGAAGAATATCTAAGAGGAGTAGGCCTAAAATACCTAGTACATCCAGCATTTGAGGAAGGATACCATAAAATAATAACAAGCTACAAACCAAAAAAGCACTACAAACTAATGCTAATTCTACCATGTAGCTACGGGAAACCATACTCACAAAGCTACATACACTACTTCATAATAAAGGCAATAAGAGAGACAGGATACTATAATGAAATACACCAAGTAATAGTAACAAATGCTGGAATAGTACCAAGAGAACTAGATGAATACTACCCATACGTAGCATATGATTGGAACCCACTATACGAGACAGCTAGCATAAAAGAGAAATACACAGAAATACTCGCAAAGAGGCTAAAAGGCTACATAGAAAAATTCAGAGACTACTACGATAAAATAGCATGTTATCTCAGATGGAATAGTGATAGCTATAAAGCAGTAAGAATAGTATCAGAACAACTAGGAATAAATATACCAAATCTAGCACCAAAAACAGTACCACAAAAAGAACTTCTAGAAGTATCACTAAACGGAATATACGAAGACGAAGACCTAGTACTAATAACCCCAACAGCACTAAAAAGCCTAGTAGAAGGCATAAAGAAGATAATAGAAGACTGATAAACATGATAGGAGTATTCAAACAAGAAGACGCACTAGGCAAAAGACTAGTAATAGTATTCAAAGGACTACCCTGTAGTTGGGGGAAATGCAATTTCTGCCCCTTCGCACTAGAACAAGGAAATCTAAAACAAGTAATAGAAATAAATAGAAGAATACTCGAAGACGCAGAAAAAATACTGGAAAAAGAACACATAGACAGAATAACAATATTCAATGGAGGAAGCTTCTACGAACTACCCCTTGACACAATTATTAGACTAAACAATATAACGAGGAATAGGATAGTAGACATAGAAACAAGACCAGAATTCATAGACTACAACATAGTAGTAAACACAATCAACATACTAGGATCAAGAAGACTAGTAATAAGAATAGGCTTTGAAGTAATAGATGAGTACGTGAGAAACAAGATATTAAATAAAGGCATACCTCAACAAGAAATACACAGAATAGCAAACCTACGAAAACAATTAATGAAAAACAATATACCAGCCGAAATAATAGCATACGTGCTATTCGGAATAGAGGGAATAAGCGAAGACATGGTAATTAAAAGCGTAGAAGAATTCAACAAACTATTCGATGGAGTAATAGCAATAAAATACAAGAAATACCTACCAAAACATCCACGTCAAACAAATGTTTCAGAAAAACTAATCAAATACTTGAAGGAAAACACCTTACTAGTAGATATGGGAGAAGAAGAATACTGGGAAATAAGTAAAGAAACAAATAGCTAAAAGATAAACATGGTATAGGGAAGCACTATTTGAGTAAGGGTTACGGTGAGCTAAAGGATAAAATAGAAATAACTACGCAACAACAACAAAAAACAGTAATCACCATAGCAAAGAACAATAACAAAGTAATATATACTAGGAAGACGGGAAACATGGAAATACATAGAATAATAGGTGGTAAAGACATTAAAGTAACCTTACAACCAGTATTCTCAGTCTTCTACCCAGATATATCAAAACAATACACAGAATATATACTAATAAAGCTACGTAGCCCAATAGATATAGCACCTCAAGAAACACTAAAAGCATATACAACCATGCCCGTTGACATAGGAGTTACAGTAAGTAATGGAGAAAAACAATATTTCATAGACCTAGTATTCTGTAACAACATGAAATTAGCACTATATGGAAGTGTTAACGAAGGAATAATAGCACGCTACCACGAAGCAAATATAACTACTAATAAAAACGTGTATGAGGCAAACAAGCCTGGATTAAGTATAGTAGAATTAGGGTTATCCAATAGACTAAATGAATGGGTAACAATAAGTAAAATACTAGTTAACGTAAACGCAATGAAACTATGCTATAAACCTAGCACATGGCAGGCATACACTAGTAAAATAGTATTTACAGCAATTACACGGCTAACAGCTAATATAGCATACCACTCCATATCATGTGTGAATGCTGTTGAAGCATTAAAGCCACATACAGCTAAACTACCAGTAATAAAGCATAAAACATCAATGCCTTGGGGATATTAGCATATGACACTGAATCAATCCACACTAAATACACTACTATCTAGGATAAACTTAGAGCAAATAGCAGTAGCAACAATAGTATTCGCAGTAGGACTCCTAGTAGGCTACTTACTAAGAATACTAGTTCATAGAACTACTATAAGATTCATGCCAACATACATAAGCAGTTTACTAGCTAAAGCAACATACTATGTCATCGTAGTAATATTCGCTATAATGGCTTTAGGCATTATGGGAATAAACGTCTCCGGACTAATACTAGCAGGAGGAATACTAGGAATAATACTAGGATTCGCACTACAATCAATTGTATCAAACCTTGTATCAGGTATATTCCTCTACTGGGAACGACCATTCAAGCCAGGAGATATAGTTGAAATAGAGGGCATGGCTGGTACAGTAGTTGACATAAACATAATGTCGACCAGAATACTAGGATTCGACGGCATAATGATACGTATACCCAACGAAAAAGTCTTCACCTCAACAATTAAGAATATTACAGCAAAACCGGTAAGAAGACTAGAATTCACCTTAGGAATAGCATATAAAGAGGATGCTGAGAAAGCCTACAATGTCTTAAGAGAAGTAGTTGAGAAACACCCATTAGTACTCGTTGAACCACCACCAGAAATATACGTAGAGGAACTAGCTGATAGTAGCGTTAATATAAAGGTTAGAGTATGGGTACCAGTAAGAGAATGGATGAATGTTAGAAAGGAACTCCTATGGAAACTCAAGAAGGCATTAAGCAATGCAGGAATAGAAATACCATTCCCACAGAGAGATATATGGCTTCGTAGCCCAGTTAAAGTAATATTATCAAAAGACAGGGATCAAGAAGAGAGTTAAACACCCAACTGGATAGGGTGTCCATCTAGTAGGTATTTAAGTCCGAGATAATACTATCTAGAGTGGACAAGGAATATTATCATAGGATTCACTACCACGTATACTTGTGAAGGGTGAGTTTTTTGTCGATAACTGAAGAGAAGAAGAAACCCTATCTTCTAGAACTACTAGGCCTAGACATAAACCCAGTAGTAGGGGGTAGGAGAATAAAAGTCCTTGTAAGTAAGCTAGGCTTAGACGGACATGATCGTGGAGCTAAGGTAGTAGCTAGAGCATTAAAGGATGCAGGTTTTGACGTAGTATACCTTGGAGTACACCAAACACCTGAAAGCGTGGTTAACACAGCAATAGAGGAAGACGTAGACATCATAGGTGTTAGCATACTATCTGGATCCCATATAGAATTAGCCCAAGACTTAATGAAACTCTTAAAGGAGAAAGGAATAGACTACATACCAGTATTCATGGGCGGCATAATACCTCCACAAGACATACCTATACTTAAGAAAATAGGAGTCAAAGAAGTTTTTGGCCCAGGTACACCTCTTAAAACCATTATTCAAAAAGTATACGAAATGGCTGTAAAGAAGAGGGAACTCGAAAAACAACTCAGGAGGTGAACAATACATGGTTAAGATTCTTAAAATAGACCATCTAGGTATTGCTGTGAAAAACCTAGATGAAGCAGTTAAACTCTACAAAGACATACTAGGCCTCGAACTTGTTAAAGTAGAAGAAGTTCCAGAAGAAAAAGTAAGAATAGCAATGTTCAAAGTAGGTGAAAGCTACATAGAATTACTAGAAGGAACTTCACCCGAAAGTGCTATATCAAAATTCATAGAAAAAAGAGGTGAAGGCATACATCATATAGCGTTAAGAGTAGACAATATACATGAAGCCGTTAAAGAGTTAAAGAATAAGGTTAAGCTAGTGTACGAGGAACCAAGAACAGTAGCTAAAGGAGAGAGAACAATAACATTCATTCACCCCAAATCAGCTCACGGCGTTTTACTAGAACTAGTTGAAAGGAGAGAGGAGTAACGAAATGGTCTTCGATATTTCAAGAATAGAGAAGATAAGAGAGAAAATGGCTGAATGGACTAAAGAAGTAGTAGAACCTATATTGAAGAAGCTACCTGAACGTAAAAGAGAGTTCTTAACTGAAGAAGGCATAGTAGTTAAGAGAGTATATACACCCATTGACTTGGCAGAAAAGAACTGGGACTACTTGGAGAAACTAGGATTCCCTGGACAATACCCGTTTACACGTGGAGTATATCCAACAATGTATAGAGGTAGAATATGGACTATAAGACAATACGCAGGTTTTGGCTCAGCAGAAGACACCAATAAGAGATACAAGTACCTACTAAGTATTGGGCAAACAGGACTAAGCATGGCTTTTGACCTCCCAACACAGCTAGGACTAGACCCTGATCATCCACTAGCATGGTATGAGGTTGGTAAAGTAGGAGTATCAATGCCTAGCGTAGTTGAAATGGATATAGTGTTCAAGGATATTCCAATGGATAAGATCACCACCTCAATGACGATAAACGCTACAGCAATAGAAGTACTATCAATGTACATAGTTGTTGCTGAAAGCAGAGGAATAGACAGAAAAATTCTTGGAGGAACCATACAAAACGATATACTCAAAGAATTTATAGCACGCAACAACTACATCTACCCACCAATACCATCAATGAGGTACGCCACAGATGCAATAATGTGGTGTGCCAAAGAAATGCCTCGATGGAACAGTATAAGTATTTCAGGATACCACTTCGAAGAAGCAGGAGCAACACCAGCACAAGAAATAGCATTTACCCTCGCAGATGGAATAGAATACGTTAAATGGGTTGTAGAGAGAGGCATGCCCGTAGACAAGTTCGCACCAAGACTAAGCTTCTTCTTCGCAGCACGTACAAACCTATTCGAACAAGTAGCAAAGTTCCGTGCAGCTAGACGTATGTGGGCTAAGATAATGAAGGAGAGATTTGGCGCAAAGAATCCTAGAAGCATGATGCTAAGATTCCATACACAAACAGCAGGAGTACTACTAACAGCTCAGCAACCAGAAGTAAACATTATTAGAACAACTATTCAAGCACTAGCAGCAGTTCTAGGTGGAACACAAAGCCTACACGTAAACAGCTACGATGAAGCACTAAGCCTACCTACAGAAAAAGCAGTAAAACTATCAGTAAGAGTACAACAAGTAATAGCCTACGAGTCTGGAGTAATCGATACAGTTGACCCATTAGGCGGAGCCTACTATATAGAATGGCTAACAGACGAAATAGAGGAGAGAGCATGGAAAATAATAGACCAAATAGATAAACTTGGGGGAATGGTAAGAGCCATAGAAGTAGGCTATCCTCAAAGAGAAATAGCTAAATCAGCATACGAGTACCAGTTAAAGGTAGAGAAAGGCGAAATACCAATAATAGGAGTAAACATATTCGTTGAACCAGAAGAACCTAAAATAGAAGTACTAAAAGTTAACCCAGCAGTACGTGAAAGAGTAGTAAATAGGCTAAGAAAACTAAGAGAAGAAAGAGATAACGTTAAAGTACAAAGACTACTAGATCAAATAGCTAAGGTAGCAGAAAAAGAAGATGAAAACTTATTCCCATACATACTTGAAGCAATAAGGGCTAAGGCAACACTAGGCGAGATAAGTAAAGTACTTAGAGATGTATGGGGAGAATGGAGAGCACCAGAAGTATTCTAGACACAACACTATATTTTAACCTAAAACAACATATTTTCACTCTAGCTAAGGAATGAGCTATGAACAAAAAACACGCTTTACTAATAACACTGATTACCGTATTATTCTTAACCATAATGTATACTAGCCTAGTAGCCTATGGCGGATGTAGTCAAGTAGTTGAAAACATCAATTGGACTAGCTTCTACAACGAAGTTTGGAATAATGCAGTAAAGGTAGGAAAGGTAAACGTATCGGGTAACACCATCACTGTATACTATGTTAACATGAGCACAAAGTATTTCTACGAACTCTACACGGGGTCTCAATGCCGTATATCATTATATAGTGTAGGTAAGCCCTCAACAAATATTTGGCAAGTACTAGTAAACTCTACATCAAAGCAAGGAGGCTCTATAGCATATGTTCTAGGTGGAGTACAACTATCACCATATGAGTATGTCCCCTACGCCAAAATATTATTCAATACCACTCCACCACTATTAATAATGGACTTGTTATTCATAGAATCCGCACGTGGATTTGCTGTACCCCTACCAGTATTCATGGAACTTATAGGCAATACGACAAACACTATGCTAGTAATAGACATGGGTCTTACAAAAACAATAGATCAAATAACAGAGAGTCTATTAGATGATGAGAGAATAAGGCTAATAATATATAGGATTAACAAGCTAATAGGATACCAAGTACTTAAATACACTTATAGATACGTTCATGAGAATAAAAGCATAGTCACATTAGAATCAAATGAGGTAGTAGTTCAAGAAAACAATAAAACGCCATCAATTCTAGTAGCAGGCATTAAGTTATCATATGAAACTATGCAACCATTAATAATGGGCCATATACTATTAGTTTCACCAAAAATAAACGTAACCAATAGTAGCATAGAACATTTTATTAGGAAGCTCATGCTAAAATACAACATTACTTTAAGGCAAGGCTTAGTACTAGCACAGTTAACAGAGCCGATCCTTATTAGGAATAGAACATCACTTAAATTAATAGTAACAGAAAAGGAATACACTAGAATAGTGCATGAATTCATAAAACTATACAATAACTACACACCACTACTGGTACATGAAGCACCTAAGATAACGTTTAAGAATGTCAACGAATACATAGTGATAGGACTTAACGATATAGTTGATGCAACGCAAAGTATAGTAGACTTAATTAAGAAAGAAAACACTATTACATACACTATAAGTACAATCACTATTAGTGGTAATGAATCGTCGAGAAACATAAGTGTTAAGGCTGAATTCCCCACAACCACTAGGTTAAACTGGATAGAATTAACTATAGCTTTTTTAGCAATAATATCTGTATTACTGGTAATTATCTTAGTGAAAACCAAGCTCAGATAAAAATAGCATATACATATTTATTGTTACTTACTAACCCGCAATTAGAGTCTACAAGGCGAGGCATATGTCAAAGTTTAGGCTTAGGCAAGAAAAACTCGATAAATATAAGGCTAAAACATGGGATGTTGTAATAATAGGTGGTGGTGCAGCTGGTATTGCAGCCGCAATATACTCAGCAAGATATATGTTAGATACAATTATTGTAACAGAAACTGAAGGTGGCACACTTCTTGAAGCAGCTGAAATAGAAAACTATCCTGGCTTCCCTTCTATAATGGGGCCAAAACTTGCAACTAGATTTTATGAACATTTAAGAAAATACAATGTATCTGTAATAAGGGCAAGAGTAACAGATGTATCTAAGACTAATAATGGTTTATTCATAGTTAAAGGTACCAGAGGCCTAGAGTTGAAGACTAAGACAGTAATAGTAGCAGTAGGTACTGTGCGTAGGAAACTAGGAGTTCCAGGTGAAGAGGAACTACACGGACGTGGAGTAAGTTATTGTACAGTATGCGATGCACCTATCTTCAAAGGCAAAATAGTAGCTGTTGTAGGTGGAGGAGATTCAGCACTACAAGGAGCACTACTAGCATCAAAATATGCCGTTAAGGTATACCTCATACACAGGAGAAGCACCTTCAGAGCACAACCAATATATGTAAAACAAGTTAAGGAGAACCCTAAAATAGAACTAGTACTTAACGAAACAGTAGTAGAGATAGGTGGCAAAGATAAAGTAGAATGGATAAAGCTTAAATCAGGTAAAATACTTAGAGTAGACGGTATATTCATAGAGATAGGAGAAGAACCACCTAAAGAATTCCTTAAAAGAATAGGATTAGAACTAGATGAAAAAGGCTTTATTAAAGTCCGTGAAGACATGTCAACTAATATACCTGGAATATTCGCTGCAGGCGATGTAACCAATATACCATTAAAACAAGTAGTAACAGCAGTATACACAGGTGCACGAGCAGCAACATCAGCCTACGAATACATATCTAAGGCTAAGTATAGTGGCTGGGGAGCCTAAGTTGAACTACGATAGCAAAGTAATAGTAACTGGTGGAGCAGGATTCATAGGTAGCTACATCACTGAAAAATTAGTTAAAATGGGTAAAGAAGTAATTGTAATAGACAATTTCTCTAGTGGGAACATAGACAACCTAAAAGACGTATTATCAAGCAGTCTTCTAAAAATAGTAAGGGCTGATTTAAAAAAAGATGGAGAATGGCCTAAATACTTTAGAGACGCAGAAATAGTATTTCACTATGCAGCTAATCCAGAGGTAAGAATATCCTCTATTAATCCTAGAACACACTTTGAAGAAAACATTATAGCATCGTTTAATGTATTAGAAGCTACTCGTAAATACGATGTAAAGTACATAGTTTTTGCATCATCAAGTACAGTGTATGGTGATGCAAAGAAAATCCCAACACCAGAAGACTATCACCCACTTGAACCAATATCCATATATGGTGCAAGTAAGCTAGCAGTTGAAAACCTAATAATATCCTACACTAAATTATATGGTTTAAAAGCATTGATACTAAGATACGCTAATATAATAGGACCTAGGAGTAATCATGGAGTAATAATAGATTTTGTCAAGAAACTCAAGAGAAACCCCTTCAAACTCGAAATACTAGGTGATGGCTCTCAAAGAAAAAGCTATTTATACATAACGGATGCTCTAGAAGCAACCTTCCACTTATTAAACCACTTTATGAGTAAGGCTAGCAAGGAATATGATGTATTCAATATAGGAAATTACGACTGGATAACTGTAAAAGAGATAGCACAAATAATTGTAAGAGTACTAGGTTTAAGCAAAGTAGAGTTCACGTATAAACCTGCAACAAGTGATGGTAGAGGCTGGCCTGGTGATGTAAAATTCATGTTACTAGATATATCTAAAGCTACGTCTACTGGCTGGAAACCAAAGTATACTTCTAGAGAAGCAGTGGAACTTACAGCTAGATACTATGCTAGAACCCTATGGAGGCAAATATAGTACCACTTAAATCATAGCGTTATTAATTAGTATACATGTATAGGCTAGTTTTAACGTAGTGGTTGAAGACCCTTGAGTAAATCCTATGATAAGGTAAAGAAGAGACTTGAAGAACTACTAGCTGATGAGGAATCTGAGGTTAGAAGATACGTAGATCTTGCCCAGAAAGCAAGTGACCTCAAAATAAAGAATGCATTAAAGACAATAGCTGAAGACACAATAGTACACTACTATGTACTAAAAGGCTTATTGGAGGCAATAAGAGAAATAGAAATGCTTAGAAGAAGGCTAATAGAACAACAGGGAGAGGCTAGGTTAGAGGATATAGCGTCAAGTCTACTAGGCCATGAGAAAATGGAATCTCTTATTGAAGCAGCCTACTTAGACTTACTAGACCTAGTAGACATTGGTAGTATGAAAGCAGTACTTAAAGCATTAAGCAATGAAGAGGAGAAGCACGCTAAGTTAATAGAACATATATTAGAAATGGCTGGGTATAAGAAGAGGGGTAAGAAATGATTGTGATTAAACAAGTTGAAGTAAAGGGTAAAAGAGTTCTTGGAATAGAGTTGAGGAATTTAGGGAAAGCACCATTAATAATAGTTAAAGGCGATAAAGGATACATTATGTGCGGTTACCTAAACATTGATGTTGCAGAAAAACTCGGCGATGCTGCAGTAGTTGTAAGTGGTGTAAGTAGTGTTGAGGAGTTATTAGAGAAGCCCGTGAAGGCTGTTACAAGTAAAGCTCGTGAATATGGAGTAAGAGAGGGTATGAAGGGTTTAGAAGCTCTTGAAAAACTTGTATCCTAGCTTTCTTCCCCTACGCTTACCAGGCCTACCTATTAATAGTTTTTCTCCTTCAAATCTCCTACTCACTAAGAAGACTAGTAGTATTAGAAGAGCTATTGTGGCAACGATATTCACTACTAGGTACGTGTAGTTGCCTACTATAAATGATTTAAGTGCTACTAGAGGGGAGGTAAACGGTATCATTGATATAGCTAGTACTACTGGTAGTGGTGTTAAACTAAAGTCTATGAACATGGAAGCATAGAGTGGTATAAACACTACTAACCATAAATAGCCTACGACACTTTGAGCACTCCTAACATTTTCACCAAAGCTCCCCAAGTATAATCCTAGTGTTGATACTACCATTACTGTTAAGAAAACTGTTAAAGCATAGACAATTAATCCTCCAATACCTATTACGCCAAACACATTAGTCCCAACGCTACTCTGCGAACTAGTGGATACCTCAGTAATACTCTTCATATATAAGTAGAAGCCAGCCATAGTCGAAATAGATGCTGCTAAAGCTATTATTATAGATCCAGTAAGTTTTGCTAATGCAATACTCTTCCTGCTAATAGGTAGAGTTAATAGTACTTCTAAGGTCTTTTCCTCTTTTTCAACACCGATACTTGTAGCTGCAATACTTGCGGCATAGATCATTACTATCATTGGTGCTAGTGGAAGCATAAACATTTGACTATACATAGCACTAATATATGACAACGAGTAGACCACTTTACCTATTATAATGTTACCCTGTACCTCGATAGGATTCATTACAAATGATGGTGGTAGGGTAGTAGTGTTACTTATTAATATAGATGATAGGTACTCAGCAAACCCGTTAACTAAGCCTATGACCGCATTAGCTATGCCTAGTGATGCAATACTTATATCTGATAGCCTAACATAGACTTCCACGCTTCCTTGGATACCCATGCTAATGTTCTTTGAAAACCCTTGAGGTATAACGAGTACGCCTATGTAGTCTTTACTAGCTAATAACCTTGTTACGTTGATGTTGCCTCTATTAACTATGTCTATGGTTGTGTTCATTCTCTTCAAGTACTCTATAAGTAGTTTTGAGTAAGTGGATTTGTCGTAGTCTACTACTGCTAGTTTCATGCCAGTGCTTACAGCTTCCTTTACCTGTTGGATACTGTACTTAGTTGTTTCTGAAACCACTATGCCCATTACACCGTATATTATGAGTGGTAGTATTATCATTCCAAATAGTATCTTCCTATCACGTATGAGATCCTTTACCTCCTTAACTATAAGTCTCTTGAGCATGTTCCTCCACCAACTTAGAGAATAGTTCTTCTAGATTAGATGCATTGTATTCATGTAGTAGTTTCTTGGGATCACCTTCTAAGCGTAAAACGCCTTTATGGATTATGCCTATGCGATCACATAGATATTCTACTTCGAGCATGTTATGGCTTGACAACAAGACTGTTACGCCATAGCTTCTTGCATAGTTCTTAATAATGTTTCTTACATGTACTGCATGTACAACGTCTAATCCACTTGTAGGTTCGTCTAGTATTGCTAGCTTGGGTTTAACCATAAGCGTACGAGCTACAAGTAATCTACGCTTCATACCCTTACTATAAGTTGAAATCTTCTCATATATTTTGTCTCCTAAACCACTTATACGGATAGCTTCTTCAACCATGTCCTCTAGTTCTCTTTTATTTTCCGCGTAAAATCCTGCTATGAACTCTAAGTATTCTAAGCCAGTTAGATTCTTATACGCTCCAGCTTCCTCGGGTAAATAGCTTATTAGCTTTCTAACTTTCTCTGCTTCTTTTACAACGTCATAGCCTGCTACTATTACCTTACCACTAGTTGGTTTAAGTAGAGTTGCTATTATTCTAAGTGTTGTTGTTTTACCTGCACCATTAGGTCCTATAAGACCGTATACTTCACCTTCATATACCTTGAAAGATAAATGATTTACTGCTACAATATTACCAGGATACACTTTTACCAGATCATCTACTAGTACAACCACATTACTCACTTCACATCACCATACTCTCCAGCGTACTCTAAAATATCCTCTACTCTTAAACCCAGCCTCTAGCCTTTTCAACGTTAGCGGTGATAATGAATGATACCTTTCCTCTCAATTTATATAATTGTTTACCTTATAACACCAAGCATTCTAAAGACCCTCTTGACACGAGCTAAGCTTAGCTTTTATTTAATGTGGCTTCACCTCTGGTATGCTCTCTTTACTTGTACATGGAATTTACTTCAACTAACATTTTCGCATCGCGTGTGTAAAAGAATTCTTTGTACAAGGTAAATGAAGTTTATACTAGTACCAGAAGTTCTAGGGGAAACCCCTTTATAACATAGCTACGTGTTTAGGCTTACAGGAAAACTATTTAAAGCGAAAGGGTGGGTGAAAGCTATGGATGATCTTCCCAGAGTAGATCCAAGTAGGGGGTTAATAGGGTTAAACATTATTCAGCCCTCAAGCGATAACACGTTCATGACCTTTAAGGTAAAGAGGCTACTAGCTCTAAAGAGGTCAAGGTATCAAGAAATAGTTGTTGCCGATATAGAGGATTTTGGTAGATCTCTTATCTTGGACAACTATATTCAGAGCTCTGAAGTAGATGAATACATATACCATGAATCACTAGTACATCCAGCAATGGTTGCTCATCCTAATCCTAGAAAAGTTCTCATAATAGGTGGTGGGGAAGGTGCTACACTAAGAGAGGTGTTAAAGCACGAGTGCGTTGAGAAAGCGGTAATGGTTGATATTGATAGAGAAGTAGTTGAAATGGCTAGAAAGTACTTGGAGAAGTGGCATCAAGGAGCATTTGATGATCCTAGAGCGGAAGTAGTTATAGCTGATGGATTAAAGTATGTTAGGGAAGTCAAAGAAAAGTTTGACGTTATTGTACTCGACTTAACTGATCCTTATGGAATAGAGATATCAAAGAAGCTTTATAGTGAAGAATTCTATAGAGCCATATACAATATATTGACTGATGAAGGCTTAATGGTGACTCAAGCAGGCTCATCATTCTTCTTCGAGAAGGTATACGACTATGTTCTAAGATCGGTTAAGAGCGTGTTCCCTATAGTAGTTGAATACAATGTATGGGTACCAGTCTTCGGCTATGCTAACAACTTTATAGTAGGCTCGAAGAAGTATGATCCATTAAAGCTTGGTGTAGAAGAAGTTGACAATATACTAGCTAAACGAGGTGTGAAGACAAGATTCTATAATGGTAAAACACATGTAGCTTTAATGTATACGCCCATCTACAGGGCTAGTGGAGCTATTAAGAGATGAATACAGTATAGCGTATATGCTAGTAGAGTATTCTACGGATAACTTGTATTTCCTTAACATGATATCCTTTTTCAAATCTTTCCTCAATATCACGTAGTTTTCTTTCAACTTCACTTAAGTGTTGGTCTAGGTAGTTAGCTCTACCTAGTACTCTTCTAGAGTGAATATGCTTCCACTGATTTTGTAGTGCTTGTGCAAGTGTTGCTAGTAGTTTAAGTCTTCTTGAAATACCCATTAACTCATCATAGAACATAGTAGTTGTTAACGCTAATGCCTCAATTTCCGTCGAGGCTTCTTCTAGTACTTTGTCTGCACTAGCACTCATTAGATGTGCTATTAGTTCTCTTCTAAGCCTACTTATACTATCTATTACTTTTCTTAACTTATCCAAGCTCTTATTAATGGTTTCCTGCACTAGTTCCCCCATAGTTAACTATACTATGTGTTTAGGGAGGGGATTTAATTTTACTCAAATAGTTTATTTATGCTAGTAATAGTCTCCTAGTAGGAATATGTTGCCTATATATACTTCCTTAAGGCCTTTTTCACGTGCTATTCTGTAGGCGTTGAAAGCATGTCTTCTACTTGTTGGAGGTAAATCTCTTAGCCTATGGTCAGGGTGGAAGGCAAGTAGTACGTAGGGTATATTTGGATTGATGCTAGCCAAGTATTCAGCTATACGTTCAACTTCTTCTTCATCAACATAGCCTGGTACAAGAAGAGTACTTACTACTAATGGTGGAGGCTCTGGCCTCTCATCGAAGAACTTAGCTACTATTTTTACGTTTTCTCTAACTCTTTCAACACCATCTACTCCTGTAAGAGCTTTGTAGATGCTAGGTGTCCATGCCTTGAAATCTATTTTAACTATACCTCCACTAACCACACTTAACTTAGCCATCTCAGCCATTATCTTAGGATTTTCTAGCCCATTCGTTTCCCAACATATTCTCTTAATGACTCTTCTCTTCTTAGCCTCTTCTAGTATTTTCCTAGACGCATTAATTGCAAATACTATATGTGGTCCTGGATCACCACCAAAGTAACATACACATGTTACTCTAGGGTTAAGTGCTGCTTCAACTAGTTCATCTATACTCTTCACGTGTCTTGGTTCAGGATTTAGGGGCATAAATCTGTGCTCCCAGTTTTGGCAGAATAGGCAGTCAAGATTGCATCCGCCAAAGAATACAGCTAGGTTATAGTACCCGTATTCTACGCCTTCAACCATAGTATAGGTGGGGTAGCCTCTACTAGTTGTTGCTGGACAAACAGGTTCTGCGACGCAATTAGTTGGGTGGGGGTCAAGATACCATAATACAACAGCTTTACCATAACCTGTAACTGGCCTTAACACACCATCCTTGTTAACCATTACGCCACAGTAACCCCTACCACCACGAGGAATACTACAGTTATTAACACATAGACTACACTTAACGCCATTACTATCTCTGGGAGGTACTGGGGGTAAACCTACCTTAACTCTCCATTCAACATGGCTTCTCATAGCTATCTTTAATGCTTCAATAGGTTTACTTCTAAGACACTTGGCACATACACCTATAACATTACTAATAGTTTTAGAGGAAGATCCACATAGACTACACTTACCCATAACCCTACTACCCTAGTACTCTAAACTAGTATTATTTGTGGTACAACGTAAATACTTTATAGCTTGGATGCCTAGAAATAGCCTAGTAAGTGATGAAAAGGTGGGAGCCGAGCAATAAATGATGAGTAAGGCTGAGCGCTGAATCTAGAATTCCTGTAGTACTTCCTGTAGTTTATCCTCTATGTGTCTTAGAGCTTTATAATAGGTGTCTTTTGATATAGTTTCTACGTGGCCTTCGTTCAATACTATTTTTCCATTAATTATTAGGGTATGTGGCTTATATGCACCTAGTAGTAAGTCTTCATATATATTTGTCCTTGGCTTACCATTATGTATCCATAGAACTAGGTCTGCTAGATAGCCTTCTCTTATGAGTCCTAGTTTTAGTGGTTTAAACATGCTTGAAGCATAAAGTGTTAATGCATCGAATAGGTCTTTAGCTGTTAGAGGCTCACCTATTAGTCTTGAGGAAGTTATAGCACTTAATACTTCGTCTACTACGCTTTGTGTAGGTGATATATCTAGTCCTAGACCTAGCTTTACACCTAGTTGTAGCATTCTTCTTGCTCTAGCAATACCGCTTCTAAGTAGCATATTTGTTGTTGGGTTATGGGCTACTAGTACTTTATGTTTAGCTAGAACTCTAAGCTCGTCGTCATCAAGCCATACTCCATGAGCTAATATGGTGTCATCGCTTAGTAAGCCTAGCTTGTCCAGTACGTAGACTACTTTAACACCATATGTTCGTAGACTATATTCCTCATCCTCCCATACCTCATCTACATGCATATGTATTCCAATATTCTCTTCAGCTTTTATTCTAGCAATTTCCTCTAATACTCCTCTCGACACAAGCCTTATAGTACATGGTCCAAGGCTAACCTTAATCCTACCTGACCTCCCATTCCACGCTCTATAGAACCTCATGTTGTCCTCTAAAGCCTTCCAATCATCTTCGTAGAATCCTTGATTCATTATTGCTACAGATAAATTGGCTCTAATACCAGACTTCTCTACGACTTCAGCAATACTATCCATATTGAAGTGCATATCAGCTATACCACCTATACCTTGACCAATGTAGTCGTAAATGGCTATCACCGCAGAATAATACGAGTCTAGTGATGTTAACTTAGGCTCCCATCTCCAAGCAATACTTGAAGCCCATTCATCTAAATGACTCCATGACCCTACAATCCTAGATATAGGGTATAATCCTAGATGCGTATGAGCTATATAAAATGGTGGTGTAGCAATAAGTCCTCCACCATCAATTACTATTCCAGACTTTGTACACTCCCTACTAAGCCCTGTTATCCAGTTATCCTCAATACATATATCTACGCCTTGCTTAACAATCTCAGAATCAACTACTGTAATATTCCGAATAAATATGGGCTCACTATTTCCCAAGGCTTATCACGAGGGGCGAGAATTAGAATATTGTTAGAGACTCATATAAAATTATTTGTTCATAGCATAAAACATTATCTTACCCTATAACCTCTATAATAGTTTCCCATACTTACTTAAGAATTCATCTTCACGTAGTACTACTGACAAATTCTCGTTGTTTACACTTAAAAACTCGATGAGCTCAACATCTCTTGTTAGGAATAAAATTCTTCTTGTTAAAGCTGTTGCATATAGTAGTAAATCTATAAGGTCTTTAAATCCTCTTCTACGTAGCTTTAACGCCTTAAGATATCCTTTCATAGTAGGGTAAGTTAACTTGAATGCTTCACGTATTGACCTTAACCCTAATTTTACTCTTTCTTCATCGTAGCTTATTCTTGATATTTTCCCGATAACCTCCATGATATTGAAGGGTGTATAGTATACTTCAATGATGTTCCTGTCAAATAGGGTCTTTAATACGGTTAATGTATTTCTAATTTCTTCTACTTCTACACCAATAATTGGTAGAAGATAGGTTGTATCAAGTAGTATCTTAGTCTTTACCTCTAAATAACTCATCCTGTAGTTCCTCTGACTCCTTCTCAAATTCTTTAAAGCTTGTCTTAGCAAACTTCGGATAATTTAATGCTAAGTCAAATGGATTAGGTAAGGGTTCAATTATTATCTTGTTATTCTTAACCATAAGCCTTATACTAGTACCCTCTTTTATTCCAACTGCTTCAGCAATACCTTTAGGAATGTATAGTGTATTTTTCTTACCAATACGTGTCTTATAAACTAGGCCCATAGTACTTAGACCCAGATATAGTACATAGTCTAGGATAATATAAGATTTTCTAGGAATAGTCAACATTATCGGGATAATTGTTGTTAATTGCATGGTGTTAATGGATTTAAGGGTTTCTTGTGTTCTTCTAGAAACCTTATTATAGTCTTAGCTACACGTTGACTTGTTTCAATCATTGCTTCACGTGTATATCCAGCTATATGAGGTGTTAATACAACATTGTCTAGGCTTACTAATGGGTTATTAGGGTCTATGGGCTCCTTGGAGAACACGTCTAAAGCAGCACCTTTTATTAATCCTTCTTTAAGTGCTCTCACCAAGTCTTCTTCTACTATTACTTTGCCTCTACTTACATTAACTAGTATAGAATTCTTCTTCATCATGGACAGTTTAGTGTAATCTATGAACCCTATAGTGTCTTTGGTTAAAGCTATAGATACTATGACTATATCCGACTTACTTAGCAGTTCATGTAGTTCACGGTATTCTATTCCTAGTGCGTGCTCTACCTCTGGTTTTCTTCTTCTACTCCAATATATAATCTTGCAACCCATATGCTTAAATAGTCTTGCAATATTAGAGCCTATTCTACCAAGACCTATAATGCCAACGGTTTTCCCCTTTAAACTAGTACCCAAGAGTTCTCGTGGTGCTGGCCCTTTTCCCCAAGACCCACTCCTAACATATCTATCACCTAAGACAATGTTTCTAAGCAACGCTAATGTTAGCCCTAATGCATGCTCTGCTACTGCTTCAGCAATAGCATCTGGCTCATATGCTACACAAATACCTTTACTACTACATAGCTCTAAGTCTATATTCTCATAGCCACTACCGTGAAGTACTATTAGCTTTAACCTATTAGCGTAGCTGAGGATCTCCTTGTCAACTACATGTATTGGAGCAACAACTAGAACATCAGCATCCACTAGCTCTTTTTGAAGCCATTCTTTTGGCGGATATCTTCCATCATATACTACAACATTGTAGCCCCTATTCACCAATAATTCTATACCAGATCTATGTACACGTAAAGCATAGACTATCTTAGCCTTACCCATCCCCTAAAACCCTAGTCTAGGGAAGGGATATGAGAGATAATTAAGTCTAAGCTAAAGTAGTGTACATGTCAAGCCCAGCCGTAGAATCTTTGTACAAAGTCTATGTATATTCCAGCAGCTGTAGCAGTACCAATAACTCCTGCTACATTGGGACCCATAGCGTTCATTATTATGAAGTTTGTTGGATCTATTCTCTGTGCTTCTCTCTGACATACTCTAGCCGACATTGGGACAGCTGATACTCCTGCAGCACCTATTATTGGGTTTACTTTACCCTTTGTTGCAAAGTACATGATCTCGCCAAATATTACTCCACCAGCAGTTGATATAGCGAAGGCTAATAACCCCCACAGGAATATTAGTGCAAACTTCGTTAGGAATTCTTCAACTGTTATACCCATCTGCTCCGAGTAATACCTTATCATGTCCATACTCATGGTTGACCCCACAGTTATTGTCAACAGTATTGTCAATATATTCATGAACTCGTTTGCAGCAGTCTTGCTAAGCCTCTCAACAACCTCAGTTATACCACTCTCACGGAAGAGGTTGCCTAGTGCAAGCATTCCTATCAATGGAGTAGCCTTAGGGACAAATACAGTTGCAACAACCATTAGTATTATAGGGAACATTAATGCTTCCAGCTGATGTACTTGTCTAGGGGGCTTCATTTTAACAGCTCTATGCTTTCTTGGAAGCAAGCGTATAATAGGTGGCTGAATCAACGGTACAAGCGACATATAAGTATATGCTGCTAGAGCAGTAGGTCCTAAGAGATAAGGTGCTAGCTTAATAGTAGTATAGATAGTCGTTGGCCCATCAGCACCACCAATAATACCTATACTTGCAGCCTCATTTAAATGGAACCCCATGTAAAGTGTTCCAAGCATTGCAACGAATACTCCTAATTGAGCTGCAGCACCAAGTATGAATGTATAGGGTTGCGCTATCAACGGTCTAAAATCTGTTAATGCACCTAGCCCTAGGAATATGAATAATGGGACTAACTCTGTTTGTACAAATAAGTAGTATAGTATGAATAGTGGTCCTGCTCCACCTTGTACTAAGTCGGTTATAGTTAATGGTACTCCTGGTTGAAGTGTTTCTGGTGGAGCAGCTAGATGAGCCAAGGGTATATTCGCTAAAACCATACCGGTACCTATACCAGTTAAAAGTAATGGCTCTATCCTCTTAGCTACAGCCAAGTATATGAATAGTAAGCCTATTGCCAGGAATAGTAGCTGGTATGGGTTAAAGTTAAACAAGCCCGTATGTAGGAAGAACTTCACTATAGAATCAACAAGTAGGTTACCAGGCATAGACTATCACCACAGCCTACTCTAATACTACGAGGGGATCACCTGAGTTAACGAAGTCTCCTGGACTAACCCTAATCTCTTTTACAACACCATCTCTAGGAGGATATACTTCAAGCTCCATCTTCATAGACTCCAGGGTTAACAGCACAGTACTCTTTGAAACCCTTTGACCAGGCTTAACTAGAACCTTCAATATCTTACCTGGAACTGGTGCTTCAACTACAACTCCACCAGTAGGTGGTGCCTTAGGTACTTCAGGTTTAGATGTAGAAGTAGGTGGTTGAGGCTTAGCTACTTCCACTGCTTTACTGGTTTCTTCAACAGCGGGTTTTTCTTCTCTTCTAGCTGGCTGAGGTAATGTAGAAGGCTTAGGTGTTGTAGCTATAGTTGTTGTTAATGGTGCTTCTACTTCAACTTCATACCCATCTACTTTAACCTTGAATTTTCCAGGTGAAACCTCTGTTACCGTAACAGTGTATTCTTTCCCACCAACCCTAACAATATACTCACGTACACTACTCATATCCTACCACCTAATCCTACGAGACTTATTCCAACGAGTATAATCTAGTTCATTCAAGTTCATAGTTGAATCAATTCTCCAAGATAAAACCCAGTAGTTAACAGGCTTATACTTAGGACTAGGTTTACGTAACCCCATTTTCTCCTCCAAGTATAAGCGTACGCCTGTTATAGCAGCTGCAATAGCTTCAACAGGTATTGTTGGTGTTGGAGGCTTTACCTCAACAGGTTTAGGCGGTGCAGGAGCAGCTTCAACTTCTACCGCTTCTCTAGGCCTCTTACGTTCACGTGATGAAACATACTTTGAAACAACTATTGACATAGCCTTTATCGATAGAGTTAATATGATTAATATAGTGAAGGTCATAGTAAACCCTAAAACAGCAAGTACTGTACCTGCTTCAAGCTCTTGAGCCCTCGTGACATTGAATTTAAACATCTCTAAAGCTATGCTAGCAACATCTACCAGTTTCTCGCACCTCTAAGTAAGCTATACTAAAGCTAACCACGTAAAGCTACTAGCATCCTACTAGGCTACAGAAGTGAATGACTTGGAGGAGGTATATTAACTTAAGGGATAATAGCCTCTCATAGAAAAGGAATTACTTAGGTATATCTAGGCCTCTTTAACCAAGCATAAATAGCATATAATAGTATTGGGATGTAAAGCAATATTACCACGGGCTCGTGAAGACTTACTGGTTTTACAACAACATACAACACTATGGTAATGCCTAAAACATAGGCTACAACCAATAACTGTACTAACACTCTTAGTCTAGCCATATAGCCTAGTAAGAGTGCTCCAAAGCCAAGGACAAGTATAGTTAAGGTATTCTTCTGATAAGCACTTATATTAGACATGGATAAAGCAATTAATACTATAACCCATAGAATAAGCACATAGCTTAAACGAGTATAGTTCATGGCGCTTATTCACCGCATCGTTTATATTAAACCAGTCCTAAAGCCACTATGTAACCCTCCACTAATTCCAGGATTTAAAGGTGACACCATACTTGAGTACTCGACCTGAAATACAGAAACTAAGGGAAATGCGTGAAAAAGCTAAGCTTGGTGGAGGACCAGAAGCAATAAAGAAGCAACATGCTAAAGGAAAGCTTACAGCACGTGAGAGAATAGAACTCCTCCTAGACCCAGGCACATTTGTTGAAATAGACATGTTCGTAACACATAGGGCTACAGAATTCGGCATGGATAAAAGAAAGGCTTTAGGCGATGGTGTAGTAACAGGGTTTGGTAAAGTAAATGGTAGAAAAGTATTCGTTATCGCACAAGACTTCACGTTCATGGGTGGTTCTCTAGGAGAAATGCATGCAGCAAAAATAGTTAAGACGCTGAAAACAGCGTTAAGTGTAGGAGCACCAGTCATATTCCTAAACGACTCTGGTGGAGCACGAATACAGGAAGGAGTTGATAGCTTAAAGGGTTATGGAGAAGTATTCTACATGAACGTAATGGCTTCTGGAGTTATACCGCAAATAGCAGCTATAATGGGGCCATGTGCAGGTGGAGCCGTCTATTCACCAGCATTAATGGACTTCATAGTAATGGTTAAGAAGACTAGCTTCATGTATATTACTGGTCCAAGAGTAGTAAAGGCAGCTATAGGTGAAGAAGTAGACCACTTCCAACTAGGCGGAGCAGAAGTACATGCAACTAAGAGTGGAATGGCCCATTTCATTGCTGAGGATGACAAGCATGCAATAGAGATAATAAAGAAGCTACTAAGCTACCTACCAAGCAATAACATGGAGGATCCACCAAGAATACCAACTGGCGATGACCCAGAGAGAAGAGATTACGAGTTAGATAACATAGTGCCAGAAGACCCCAATAAACCATACAATATGTACGATATAATTAATAGAGTAGTAGACAAGGACACATTCTTTGAAGTACACGCCCTATGGGCTAGGAATGCCATAGTAGGCTTTGCTAGACTCAACGGCTACACTGTTGGAATAGTAGCTAATAACCCAGCATACATGGCTGGAGTACTAGACATCGACTCATCAGATAAAATAGCTAGATTCGTAAGATTCTGTGATGCATTCAACATACCAATAATAACATTCGTAGATGTTCCAGGATACCTACCAGGTACAAGACAAGAACATGGAGGCATAATAAGGCATGGAGCAAAAGTACTCTACGCGTATAGTGAAGCAACAGTACCCAAGCTAACAGTAATAGTGAGAAAAGCATATGGTGGAGCATATATAGCAATGGCTAGTCGGCACCTAGGAGCAGACTACGTAGTAGCATGGCCAACAGCTGAAATAGCAGTCATGGGGCCGGAAGGGGCAGCTGAAATAATATTCCGTAAAGAATTAGAGAAAGCTAAAACACCAGAAGAAAGACAAGAGCTACTAAACAAGTTAGCTAAGGAGTATAGGGATAAGCTAGCTAACCCGTACGTAGCAGCGTCTAGAGGCTATGTAGATGATGTAATAGAACCTAATGAAACTAGGCCAAAGCTAATAAAAGCATTAGAGCTATTACTAACGAAGCGAGAAGTAAGGATAAGAGTACCACCAAAGAAACACGGAAACATGCCTGTCTAAACACTAAATCTCCTAATAATCCTAGTTATACTTAAAGCCTTGCCAAGACCACAAGATAGTAATCTCAGCATCGTCAACGTACTTGGTTTTTTGAAAGCTAGCTCATATACAACCCACTCACATTCACTAACAAGAGACTTCAACTTCTCAACGTTAAACACGTTTCTACGCTTAACAACATATCTTAAAATCCTAAGCTGTAATTCTATAAGCTTCCTCCACCCCATTCTATCTATGATCTTAGTGTATAGCCTCCAGTCACCCCTAGATAAAGCTTCTACAAGGCTCCAAGCTGAAG
Organism: Pyrodictiaceae archaeon; assembly: GCA_015521735.1. Lineage (GTDB taxonomy): Archaea > Thermoproteota > Thermoprotei_A > Sulfolobales > WANQ01 > WANQ01. Next base: position 39,800 of record WANQ01000017.1, read on the forward strand.
CAATAGAAGGCCTCATACCTTCACCAGTAAGAGGTAAAACCATGCCCATAGCCTCACCTATAATAGGATAGCTTGGATCCAAGAACTCTCTACTCAAACCACTAACACTCACATAGCCTACAAGAACTCTACGAACCCTATAACTACTAAACCTAGACTTAACATACTGGTTAAGCCTTTCAACAAGCTCATTATAGTCTGCGTACCCGCCAATACCTATATGCGCTACTCTATCATTAAACGGGAAAACCCATAAGTAGCCAACAAAACCACTCCAAGTACGTAGTTCAAAATACTCTGGTTCACTTAAACGTATACCTTCTACTAAAAACTCTACACCAAGCATAAGATCTCTTAACCTAGTCTTCCACATAAAACCCGTTGCAATAACTGGTAGATACCCCTCATGAACCCCTAGCACATGATTAAGTCTCACAAACCTATTTCTATGAAAACTAATGTTCTCGGAACTCAACAAGTATTCAAGAAGACTAGGCCTATCAACCATGTAAGCTATACTTCTACGACTACTATAGTCTACAAGCTCTACATCATCATAGTATATCCTAAAGCCCTTAATCTTATTCAAGACATATCTCTTAGGAATAACACCAATGTACTCTTCAACTCCTCTTACAAGACCCCAACCACATGCCTTAAGACCAGGCCTACTACGAGCCTCATAGACAACTACATGGCTATTAAACTTACGTGAAGCAAGATACGCGAACGCTGCTCCTGCAGGACCAGCTCCTATTACTACGAATCCTTCATAACCCACCACTACCCCTACACCTATAGAGTTAGATGCTAGGTTCGAGCAATGCTGAAAGCATTAAAATCGCTAATAGCTCTATCCATATCTGGACTTAAAAGGATAAAATACTATATATTGGTAGTCACCATAGCCTTCTTATTAGGTGGCTTACTAGGAGTATTCTATTGGAACGTGCTTGGAGAACAATTATTTGAGAGTATGAGTGGTATTGTAGAAGAGATAACAGTTAACCCACTATATACGTACGCATACATATTGTCACATAACTTGTTGATAGTAGTAGTTATAGGTTTCTTACTAGGTGTAACAATTATTACACCACCACTAGTAGCATTGTTCAACGGGCTAGGCATATCATCAATAGTAGTCTATGTACAGGAAAAGCTAGGAATACCAGCAATAATATCAGTATACTCTATGTTACCCCACGGAGTATTCGAGATACCAGCACTAATAGTATCAACAGCTACTGGAGTAGACTTTGGAGTAACATTATGGAAGAAGATATTTAAGAGAATAGAAAAAGAAGAGTATATTCATAGGCTTAAACAGCAACTAGCACTAGCGCTAACATCAATACTATTACTAGTAGTAGCAGCAGCTATTGAGACATCTCTAATAATACTAGCTTTGAATATAGGTGGAGGAGTAGTAGAAAGTATTCCTTAAAAGAATACTGGATTACCATTACCCTCTCCAACAATCAATAGTATTGCTTAACGTGTATGGCGATGTTGAAGGTACTGTTATCGCTCTATTAGCTATGTCCACACATGCTCCTGTTGCTGGATCTACTGTTCCCTCAACACTACTCCAGTTTCCTCTAGTATACTTGTACTCGATGTACAAGCCTGCTGGGAAGTATATGTTTCTCTCCCATACATTGATACTGTCTCTTAAGACATTAGCATCATACGGCATTGACGTAATAGCAGAACTTCCTACATCTCCTACAACGAATACTATGATGTGTAGTGTTTTACCTAGCATTGACGTGAAGTTCTGACCAGTAATAGCTGTCCAGTTAAGCGCTATCTCAATTGTTTGCAGACCTCTATCACCAGGCATTAGTGGATTCCAAGCAGCTTTAGTATCTGGAAGTATTGGATTACCGTCACGGTAGTTCTCAAAGTCATAGTAGTTCCATGCACTCCCATTCCATATAGCTATGTCCGCTGCCGTAATATTACCTGTACTCCCATTCCACCAGAAGTATACCATAATCTCTGGGAATATAGTTGCATTAGAGAATCCTATAGCTCTGCTCCATGCATCACTTGTTCCATTATACCCTGAACCAGGTGTGGAGTCGTAGTCTATTGCTATACCATACGCTACATTCCAGCTTTCATCATTACTAGTATTAAATGCTATCAATAAGTGTGTGTCATTCCATGTAACCCATAATGTGTCTAGACTTGCTCCTCTAGGTTGGCTAACGTTTTCCGGCATACTGTAGACTATCCAGTAATCAACCCATTCATTAAGATAACCGTTAACATGTATAACCCATTGAGTTTCACTAATATTTACTGACATTATTGGTGTGAACAATATTATGGCTAGCACTAATGCCGCCTTTCTATTCCTATATGATGCAATAGCTAATACGATAATCATTGCTACCAGTAGTATTATAGCAGTAATCCTCGGCTCAGGTATTGGCTGTGGAACTGTTGAAACATACACCTCTACAGCAGTTGAGAACAAGTCTATGTCGCTCCACTCACTCTTAGGATAGAGTGCTAGTGCATTAGGACTCCAGGAACCTATACTCGGAGCAAAGTAAACCGTTGTCCCAGTAGGTGTAGTTGATGGAGCTGTAACATTGAATTGAATTCTTATGGGGTCTGTTATATTAAACCTAATGTTTGCTCCATTAAGGTTAACCCATAGATCATTTCCTGCAACTACGTGTACTACAGCTTCATAAAGACCAGTCCTAGGGAATCTAATAGGTATGACGTAATAGTGATACCCTTGGCTATCACTACCAATATACTCTCCCACATAATCATTAACGGGCCACCAAGCAGCACCCCACGCGGAGACCCCACCCCAACGTAGAATAGCATAGATATTTGACCCATTAGCACCTGGAGCATAAACCCTCACTATAACTTTCACTATATCTCTACTTGAAGCATTTACTACCTGTATAGTTGATGCATTATATGAGCCCTCAAAGAACCCGCCATCCCATGAAATATTTATCTCAGTTATATTAGCACTAGTAACACTCTCATTAGTTAATGGTAGTACCTCTATTCTATAGTTGCCTATAAGTGACCATGTAGTAGAATACGCGTCAGACCATGCACCATTCTGATCATATCCAGTATTAGCTATAACAGCTACTTCATATTTACCTGGTGCCAAGTTTTTGAAAGTATAGTTGTATACGTCATTGTTACCGCTATCACCTAGATAGGTCATTAAATCCCATCGAGTATCATACCATGTACCTCCCCAATCTTCTACAGGACTCCATAAAATAATCATTCTAATACCCTCAAGTTGTCCTGGATCCGCCGTAGTATTAGTTGAGGTATTACCATATACTTCTATAGTAAAGTTGATATCCTGTCCTTCCCAAATCCAAATAGCTTCTTCTTGTCTTCCAACCCATTGTACTTGTGTTCCAGAACGATAATGTATTGGAACATCGATAGGCCAAGGTAAATCAGGCGTTAAGTTAAGTTGATCATATATGAACTTTATATATAGCCTAAACAAGTAGTCAAAGTTCTCCTCACCAGGTACTTCTTGATCTCTACCATACCACCAGAACCAATCACTACCTTCAGCAGCATACATGTACCACCAAGCCTTCGTAAGAGTTCTATTAGGATCATATGCTTCAAGATCTTGTCGAGTTTTGAGCAGGATTTGCCATGCAACATTCTCCTCCCACTCGCCAATCCATCTCATAAGATCTCCTATACCATCACCATCATCATCTATCCACGATCCTGTTGGAAGATACCATATCTCGTTCTGGAATCCCTGTCCTGTTTGAACTAATTGAATATATTGTGATAAACTTATTGCCTCCAAGCTAGTATTATCAGCTATTAATTTATAGGTCCAGTAAAGGAACCTCCATCCATCATCCCAGTACCACTCCCATGGATTTTCACCGTCAAGAGCTATTACTACAAGATGCCCTCCACCAAACTGCAAGTACAAGTTGTATAGTTTGTTTACCAGATCTTGTGCAGCACCCTTGTAAAGTTCCCAATCGCTTAAATTGTTTGCAGGATTAGTAGAATTATACCCGTATTGATCTAGCCAGTCATCGTAGTTAAAGCTTATTAGATTAGATAATCCTATGTCCCTAAAGAATATGTAGAATCTTACTATACTGCCATTACTTAGCCTTACATCCTGGTACCATGCACTGTAGAGCTCTGACCCAGTGGGATCTCTACCAAGGAATTGTTTCAATAAGCTTTGATCGGTTACTAAGTGGTTAATACCCTTTTCTGCTACTATAGGTAACAACTCATTACATACAGCTTCTTCTGCAGGCCATATACCTGTTGGTGATTGATTAAATATGTATTTGTATAAATTTATTGATATCTTCATTTGCTCTCCAACATCTTCTGGATACGAGAAGTAAGGGTATGGTATTATCGCTCTAAGGGTTCTACGTAAGGCGTTACTAGTATTTATTAGTAGAGGTGCTATCGGATGGAATCCTGGAGTAGTTATAAACTGAGCCCATCCGTTTTGGTTTGCTTGTCTCCATATAGTTATTGTTTGGTTTAAGTAATAGTATATTTTGTTGAGTACTATCTGCTTCTCTGTTTCATTAAACAATGCATAATCAGCATACTGGCTATCTCTAGCTTTAACCCATATAGGATAAAGGTCTGGGTCATTGTATAGTATACCCTTATTAAACCATACGAGATTGAAGAATACTTGTAAGTCCAAGTAGTCGTAGTCTGTGAAGTTTAATGCTATAGCAGTCCAGTTATCATTGGTTGCACTTCTAAGGTTTTCTCTCTTATCTAGTAGATACTTATATCTAGGCCATTGAGGTATTTGTCTATCCCAGTTAGCACTAAAGAAGTTTTGTACTATGAATATCTTGTCGTCTAATGTTAGATTAGTAACTGGTTTCTTACTAAGATCCCACCACTTATCAGTTGTATTATTTGAAACATAGTCTATTAATTGTTTCATTAGCGAGCCTACAACATTGAATGTTACAGATACGTTACCTTGGAAGTCAGCTACGAGTTTAACCATGTGGTAGTAACTCTTTAGTGCATGGAGTCTTACCCACGGTAATAAGCTTTCACTTTCATTGTATGGATTCTTATACCAGGGTTGATGGAAATGCCATACGAAGGCAACGTATAATGGTTGTTGTGCTTTAGTAATAAGTACTGTATTTGACGTGATATTGAAGAAGGTTAATAGTAGTAACACTATTATTAAGGTTCCTAAAGGTCTCAGTAAGTGCACTCTCCCTACCCTAAATATCATCGTAATATATATTTAAGAACTCTTGGAGGAAAAGCTGAGTGGTATTACTAGAACACCATCTACTCAAGAGATAAACGTAAACACCTAAGCCAAGTAAAGAATACTTGTTGAGAGCTAACTTTTTAAGCATAGTTCCTTGGCTTAGCTCTAGAGCAGATGAGGGTTAAAAGGTCTTGGAAGAACTATACCTTCAATGGCCCGATAGGACACGGCTCCAAATAAATTCTTGGGATAAAGTTAGAGTAGAAGTTAAGCCTAGAAGCATAGTCTTCTGTGGTATGGGTGGTAGCGGAGTTATAGGAGACTACGTGTACATGCTCTCATATACTGTTAAAGACTATCCACCAGTAATAGTAGTTAAAGACTACCTACTACCTGAGTTCATTAACTCAAATGACCTAGTATTCATAGTAAGCTATTCGGGAAACACTCTTGAAACACTCTCATGCTTCTATAAGGCCCTAGCCAAGACACGTAACATCGTGGTCATAGCATCTAATGGTAGGTTAATAGAGGAGGCAGAAGATAAGGGGATACCTTATAAAACAATACCATTAAACCTTATGCCACGTACAGCTTTACCCGACATGCTCTATGCTGTTCTAGGAGTACTAGATTCCTCTGGGCTAAGTCTTGTAAGCTTAGAGGATGCTGTTAAAGCCCTAGAGTTTCTAGCCTCAAATACCAAGCAAGCAGTAGAAGAAGCTAAGATAGTAGCAGAACACCTCTATGATAGAATACCAGTAGTAGTCACTACATCAAGATTCTATGGACTAGGTTTTAGAGCTAAGAACGAGTTCAATGAGAACTCAAAGGTTCCCGTAAAAGTAGAAATATTACCTGAATGGGGGCATAACGATATAGTTGGATGGGAATATAATGGTAGGTATCCTTGGAGCATACTAACAATACATGGAGTAAACGATAGTGTATCTGAACTATTAATGGAGTTCACTGAGAACTACTATAAACAAATAGGCTTGCCAGTAAAACCACTGATACTATCCGGTAACAATATGCTTGAAAAACTACTATATGGTAGCCTAGTTGTAGGACTAGCATCAGTATACCTAGCTAGAATGTATAAGCGTAACCCAGCTGAAACTAAGAGTATAGTCCAATACAAAAACATGCTACACAAAATAAGCCATGAACTAATAAAACCTAGATAACTTTCCTAAGTCTATGAGAGATGTATAAACTATGATGACTAAGCATGAAAAGAGAACACTAGCTATTAAAGCCCTAGAAGGAGATAAACTAGCCTTATCCAAACTCATAACATTAATTGAGGAGTCAATGGACAACTTCATAGACATAGCAGACATTGTATGGCATAGAACGCTTAAAGCAAAAGTTATTGGAGTAACCGGTATGCCAGGTGCAGGTAAAAGCACGTTAATCTCAAGATTAACCAGATTACTTAGAAAACAGGGTAAGAAAGTAGGTATAGTAGCCATAGACCCCTCAAGCCCCATTAGCGGTGGTAGCCTACTAGGCGATAGAATTAGAATGCAGTACGCACTAGATGAAGGAGTATTTATGAGGAGCATGCCAGCTCAAAGAGAAGGAACACTACCGTGGAGAGCTCTCCTAACAGTAGAAATACTAGATGCAATAGGATACGACTACGTGATAATTGAAACAGTAGGCGCTGGTCAAAGCGACGTACAAGTAATGAACGCTGCCGACACAGTAATAGTAGTTCTAATGCCTGGAGCAGGAGATGAAATACAAGCACTAAAAGCAGGGCTCATGGAGATAGGAGACATATACGTAGTAAACAAAGCAGATAAACCAGAAGCAGAAACAACGTACAATCAAGTAAAATTCGCATTAGAAAACATAACCAAGAGCCAGGGCTGGAAACCAAGAATACTACTAGCATCAGCTATAATGAATAAAGGTGTAAGGGAAGTATTAGAAGCAGTAGAAGAACACCTAGAATTCCTAGAGAAAACAGGAAGCCTAGTCAGTAGACGTAAGCGTAGGAGAATACTTGAACTAGAACTACTAGTTAAAGCTAGAGTTGAAGAACTACTACACAAGCTTATAACAACGAATAGTAAAGCCAAAGAAATAGTAGACAACGTTTACCAAGGCCTACTAGACCCTATAAGTGCTTCCAAGAAACTACTAGGTCTAGTACTAAAGGAGTCTAAGATCTAAGAATTAATTAAGGATATTAACTGGAAACCTACACGGAGACATCATTTGGCTAAGATACTAGCACTTATGGATGAATACGTACGCTCTCTATCATACATAATACTTAGCCCTAAGAAAATCACGAGTCTAGGTAACAGTAAAATCATAGTGTACAGTCTAATCACGTTAATACTTATAGCGTCTTCAAAGGAGACAGTGATAATAGGCTCAATATTCTACAAGGCCATTAAGTGGACCATAACGTTATTCCCAAGATACTCGTTCATATACGCCTACGCAGACTACGTCTCGTTCTGGATAGTATTAATAGCTCTACTAATAGAGATAGGTGTATGTTATGTGTACGCATTAATACTACATTACACCGTGAGATTACTTGGAGGAAAATCTAAGGTAATAGTCACCTTAGGTTTAACAGCTTATGCATGGGTAGTAGATTTAGTATTAATAGTAGTGGGTTTAGCAAGTATAAGTATAGATATACCATTAACTATAACTATAATACTAGCTTCATTACTTATATCACTGATATTGAAGCTAGTATTAATAGCTAGGTCAATATCAGTAGTATATGGGTTAAAGCCCTCCACAAGTATACTAGCTGTAATACTAGTAGCAATCCTTCTAGCAATAATAGGGTTAACAATAATAATTGCGTGATAACATTGGATAGAGAAATAGCTATAGGAACCATAATAATAGTACTAGCACTAATAGGACTATTGCATCCAATAATAGTGCTGGTAACCTATAAACCAATGAAAACGACATTAGATCAAGTAAGCTTAGTTAAAGCAATCTATGAGTCAATGATTAAACCTAGAATAATATTCACGGGAAAACAAGACACCATAACCATACCTAACAATACTAGTGTATTAGTACTCAAAGCCAGAAGTAGTATCATAGAATTGAAAGATGCATGCAATGGAAGCATAGTGTTAAAGGACTTGGCAAACATACCTTCAGAGTATATAGTACATGAAGCAAATAACACGTTAACAATAACAATAATAGGATACTACGCAGAAATAAGCATACCATGTAACCTAGCAGTACTAAAAATAGATTCAAGAATAGCATACCTAGACCTCAAAATACTAGAACATATACCAAACATACTAGATGTATACCTACTGGGAAGCATAGCAAAAGCAGACAGTATTATAAATAAGCAAATAATAACGACGATTACGCTAGAAGATAGTCTCCTAGAATACTCAGCAACATACCTAAAATACATTGGTGAAAACAGTATAGAAGTTAAAGCAACATCATCAATAGCTTACCTAAACGTATCAATACCTAAAAACACAAGGTTACGAATAATCAAAACCAATATTGGGGGAGTAATAGAGGTTTTAATCAATGGGTCTAAAGTCTTAGAACCATACCATATCGATGAAGCATACTATGAGTCTAAGACAAGGCTTCACATAGGCGTAACAAGTATAGGTGGTGGAGTAAGAGTAGATGTTATTAGGAGAAGTCGATAGCAGGACAGAGTAATAATGGTGTTGTCTAGAATAGTTAATAAAATCCTACAATTACATGACAAGGTAGTATCAATAATAGCACCATTCGGTAAAGTAGTTGACTTAGAAGAGATTATAGTAGTGGTTGATAGTAATAAGCCTATTATCAATAGCACTAAACTTGAAGTAAACAACAATACTATTAATCTACTAGTAGTGTCAAAGAACATATTAGTCGCAGACGTATATTATGATGTCCTAGGAGGTATAATAGCATCTAAGCTAACAAGCCTACATAAAATACTCTATGATAAAGGCTTATGGGCTAATAAGCTAATAGAAGAATACAAGGAGAAAATCATTAATAGAGAAATAGCCTTCCTCTCATCACTAGGCAATATAGTGTCATATGCTAGAATACCAGCTGAGTACTTTCCAGTAAAAAACATATCAGTACATGCAAAGGTGAATACATCTCTATTAAACATTATTGCTAAAGCCTATAATATTCTCAAAGATAAATTGTTACTAATGATGCGTAAAGAATACGAGTATTTACTTAAAAACGTTGCCTCAAAACATGGTTCCACTATAATATTCAGTGAAGGATATGTAAGGATAGCTGCAGGTAGCGTAAAATCACCTATCGTTAAGACAACTAGAGCATTCAAGGAAACGATAATGCCCATTACGAGCCAATTACTGGGCATGATAACTGGTATACAAAAAACAATTAACGGAGAAGTAAGTGGAGTAAGTATACCCAAGCTCTTCAAGTATCCGCACTTACTAATACAATTAGACGAAGGCCTACTAGCATTAGGTGATTGGAGAGAAATAATAACAGAGGAACTAGGTAGAATAGAAAAATTAGGTAAGCATAGTCCCATAGACTCAGCTGAATTATATTCAATGGGTAATGAGAAATTAGTAGTTAAACAATACTTCACCCTAAGCGGTATAAAATGGGTATTAGCATCAATAGTAGCATCAATTTTAAAAAGATTCTCAGTACTTCCAGGAGAAAGACAATTAAATGAGTATACAGCAATACTAGAATTAAAGAAGAATAACATTCCAAGTAGAGATATAGTACTAGTAGATCCAATATCATATGTTACAGTTTTCAAATATGTTGAAGGAGAATCACTACCTCAAGTGGCTCGAGAGCACTTATCAAAAGCATACAGACTTGTTGGCGAGCTTATTGGGAGTATTCACTCTATAGGAATAGTTGTAGGTGATACTAAGCCTGAAAACTTCATATACAATAACGTAGCAGGACGAGTATATGTAATTGACTTGGAGCAGTCCAGGAAATCACAACGCATAGAAGAACAGGCATGGGATATAGCAATGTTCATATATTTCCATGCACTACCAAATATGGCTAATAAAGCTATGTATTTGGAGAAATTTTTGGAGGGATACACTAGTGTGGCAGGATCAAAAGCTATTAGTGAAGCAGCTAAGATAAAATATATGATACCATTCACATCAATAGCTCCAATACAGCAACTAGTTAAATTACATGGACTACTTAAAAAATACTATATTATTTGAAGCTTTCCATTCTTAAATACCATTTTATGCCATTTATTATCAGTTAAGTTCATACGTGACTTCAACACCATTAATTCCCGTACTATTACGTCATTTTTCAAGTTAATCCTTAAAACTATTACGTTATCTACAATTGTATCTAGGAGACCTCCATCTCTAAAGTAGTCTCGTGCTATACTCATGATCACTGGAATATTCTCATTCTTAAACAACAGTATGAGCTCCTCTATTACACGTTCAAATTCTACATCACCTAGTACACGGTAAAGCGATGAAAGACCATCTATAATTACTAAGTCTTTCCCTAAACCACTCTCTATTGCTAGCTCTCTCAGTAAATACCTTAGCCTACCAGGAGTGACAGTATAGGGGTCAACATATATTATCCTAAGACCACTTGCATGAAGCTTAAACGGGTTATATCCTAAGAGTACTAAAGTCTCATTAAGCTGTGAAACAGGTTCGTCAAGTGAAATATATAGCACTCTACGACCTCTTAAAGCATTTTCTGCTGCAATAGATAGAGTTAATAGTGTCTTACCACTACCTGAAGGCCCTATTATTAGAGTTGATGTACCCTTAACTACTCCCCCATTTAATAACTCATCAAGTCCCTCTACAAATGTTTTTATCCTTGAAGCTTTATCCATGTACACCTTGCTTAAACTCAAGGGCGTATGGACTATGAAGCCTACTCCAGGTACTATACTATACTCTAATGATATTTCAGCTAACGATGTACCTCTCATCTTTACGATATTCATGTATCTACGATAAGCTCCAGGTTTCGAATAATCTAGTCTCAATATTATTACTGTATCAGCTATGAATTCTTCAACACTATAGCCTATTTTTGTTTCACCTATAGGTAAATCTGCTATAAGTATAGTTGTAACATTAAACGATGTAGCAAGATTATATATAGCGTTATGTAGTGTAGCTCTAGCTTCAACAGGGCCTAGAACCTGCATTATGGGTGTTATAGAATCTATGACCAGTCTCTTAGCCTTCAACTTGAGTACAGTCTTGAAAACCTCATTAGTAATAGAGGCTATTGCATCCTTACTAATAGTTGTGGGTATCTGTATAAAAGATACTAGATTATTCTTCTCCAATGATTCAAAGTCCATGTTATACTGACGCATAAACTCATAGAACCTTTTACGTGGTTCAGCAAAACTAACATAAACACCAGGTTCACGCCACTTAAGAGCACCATCATGGATAAACCTAGCTGAAAACGTAGACTTACCAGTACCAGGATTACCGGCAAGAAGCACAATTGACCCTCTAATAAAGCCGCCCTCAGTTACTTCATCAAAACCTGGAACACCAGTAGGACATCGTTCTACTTCACTACCTAAACTATCTGTATTCAAATAAGCTACCCTCTACTTACCCTTTACTCTACCTCCTACAGTAACCTACTTATCCTACTAATATATTATTTTTACACATCTTACAGTAAAGAATTAATAAAAATCAATCTAACAATAAGGTACTGTATTACAAGTATTAGTTAGAGCTTAGTAAATAGTTATATACCTGGAGAATAAATAGTGTTCATAGGTGTACATAAAGCATTGAGTGAAATAGCTATTAGAATACCACGTGAACTAGAAGTTAGGTTAGAAGAACTAGTTAACAAGATAGTTAAAGAAACATATGGTGAAGCACTACTCTCATCAATTAAATCATACATAGATGTAGAAGAAAAAGATCGAAGTCTAGTAGAACTACTACTATACAATCCTAGAAAACTAGTAAATTATTTAGCAAAGGTATTCAGTGAATCAGAAAACGCGGCATATAACTTCTTAAAAACAATCTTAGATAAACTCTACAATAACATAGGTGAAATACCTGAAATAGACATAAATGAAGCGTTAAATGAGCTAAGAATAGGTAATGAAGAAAAAATACAGACAATAGTACTAGAACTAGCTTACAAGCTTAGAGTAAAAGCTAAGAAGCCATTATTCTAGGCCTACTAAACCCTCTTCACTACACATACGTTTAACTAAACCTAGAATCTCAGAATACAATCTACTCTCTTCACCGAAAACTCTCTTAAGAACACCTAGAATATAGTTCACGCCTACCTGACTAACCCCTTCTACCTCTACAATACTCTCCACAAGAGACCATGTAGCTACACCATATTTACTAGCAATGTATTCGGCGATAGCCTTAAAGAGCTCCTTACTACGTATATTACTGCATTTATCTAGCATAGACAGCTACCCTCAAGAGCACGGTTCACAGGTATATGCGAGAGGAATAAAAATATTTAGGAAGGTGAAGTCCATGGCCAATAAGATTACCGAGAACATATACCTATTAGATGTAGAACCTCTAGGATACCCTAAGCAGATCTCAGTATACCTAGTAGTAAGCAATAATAAAGCATTACTAGTAGATACTGGGCCTAGAATAGTAGTAGACAACTTATTGGAACTGATAAGTGAAGTAGTAGATAAGCCCAAAATACTGCATATAGCACTAACCCACATACACATAGACCATGGGGGAGGAGCAACACTACTAGCCAAAAGACTAGCAAGCAAAGGAGTAGAAGTAAAAATACTAGTCCACCCAAGAGGAGTGAAACACATAGTAAACCCCGAAAAACTATGGAATGCATCACTACAGGTACTAGGCAAGGCAGCAGAAATACAGGGGAAGCCAGAACCCATAGAAGAAAAATACGTAACAGCAATAGGTGATGGTGAAACAATAAGTCTAGACGGAGTAGAAATTAAAGCAATACATACACCAGGCCATGCACCACACCATGTAGCATACATAGTATACCCAGACAACATAGCGTTAACTGGAGATGCAGTAGCAATACACTACGATGGAAGAATGCACCCAGTAAGCCCACCACCATTCAAACTAGACCAAGCAATACAAAGCATAGACAAAATCAAACAATACAAACCAGAAAAAATAACGGTAACACACTATGGAGTAGCCCTAGAACTGGGAACCCAAGCACTAGAACACGGTAAGAAAAAGATACTGGAATGGTACCAGATAATCAAACAACTAGTAAGCCAAGGCGTAACCGAGCCAGAAAAAATACTAGACGAAATACTAAGAAGAGACCCAGAAACAAAATACATAGTAGAGGTAAGAGAAAACAACCCAATATTCAAAGGATCAGCACTACAA
>WANQ01000018.1 GCA_015521735.1 Pyrodictiaceae archaeon
AGTAATACGTAGTGTACCATAATATTGAACTACCAATTACTATGTTAAAGTATACTTAATACTAGTTAAACTTATAAATACAGAAATACTATAACTTTTTAGTAAGAGCATTACAAAAATGGTATATGGGAGGAATAGTCCTATGAACAAAAAGTTATTAAAAGTACTACTCCCACCGCTATTGCTACTGATTGCTGCTGTACCATTAGCTTATGCTGGCGTAGTAGTAGCCTACCCTATCACTGGTAACGTAGGCTATGCTGCACCAGACATTAAGCTACAGCCTGGCAGTAATGCTGGTCAACCAGGTTTAGGCGGCAATACTATTGCTGTAACAGTAGGCCCCAACTTCACGTCAGCACAATTCAATATCACTATAACGTACAGTATAACGGAATATCACGACATACTAGTAATCAATAACACTAATCCAACACAAGCATTCTACATAGGATTCAACGCTGTAACAAACTTACCGGCACAGGTATCGAATGCTACACTAATAATAACTGATGGAGTAGGTAACATAATAGCTACATATGACTTGCTAGCAGGTGGATGGAGTGGATGGTTATTCCAAATACCAAATGCGACAACATATCACATTAACCTAATATTCAAGATGGCTGAAGGACAACCATTACCGACAACGCCAGGAACAATAACACTATACCTGTACTGGAGTAATAGCAATACAGAGACGCCCATGACAACACCATAAGGTTAGTCTAAACAATAAACATTTTTTATAAACTCTTTACTTATCTATTAGAAAATACACGACAACACTATGTTTAACGTTGATACTGTTATGTGAGGGTATAGCAGTTGAAGCTTAATGTAAGGAAAATACTAGAAGAATTCCTCATGTATGGTGTCCCAATTATAGTAGTAGCATTAATGGTTTCAACCATACATTTTCTTGCACCTCTCCATGCTAGTAGTTCTGCAAGACAGTTGACTGAAGGACAACCATACATTTACTATTCACGACACATACTATACGATAATGGTACACTAGTATTGTATTACAATAGTGTTGGCGCCCAAATAATAGGTGTACGTCTTGTTTCAGCTATAGATAATAGTAGAAAAGAGTATAGTTTATTAGGTGAGCTACATAGTAATAAGGTAATTGTAGATCTTCCATCAGACCTTATGAAGTATCTCTGTACTAGTGGTGATTCTCTCAAAGTTAATGTTAGTTTAATTATTAGAGCATATAATACTACAGCTATGTTCTATAGCTACCCCATCATAGTAAAATACATGTGTAAAATAAAATTTAACGTCGCTGATAGAGGTAATGCTATCGTTATTAATGGTAGTAGCTATAGGTGGCTACTTGATGAAGGACTAGATATTAATGTAACAGTTAACTTGTATAAGACCAAACCCGTTCTAAGATTAATGTACACTAATACAACTCATCTAAAATATTATGGATTCCCTATTACACTTAGTGTACCCGACCATGACTACGGTTACGTTATTATAAAGTATAGAATTAATGGTAGAATAGTGAGGAATGGATTTTACATTGAGCCGTCAAGATAAAGGTAGAAGAATATTAGTATTAATAGCTACCGTCATTGTGCCCTTAGTCTTAGCTACTACTGCTAGTGCCGTATACTTCTACATACTTGCTTATCCATGGGTTGTAATTAGAGGTGTTGTTGAAGCATATATTTCCCCGTTATCAACTAGGATTACCTATATGGGTATTCCAGTACGTGATCCTAGTGTTGAGTCTTCTATGGCTCTTACACTAATTCTCGGATTACTTGTTATAGCTGTTAATATGTTGGTTGGTATAAGTCATTTACCGTTTATGAGCTATCGTGTACGTGGTAGTCTTGCCTATACTGTTATAGTTATTTCATTCATCTATAGCTTCATAATAGTGCCTCAAATGTTTAATAGAATAGAGGGCTTCATTGACGACTTAGGTATAAGTACTTCAGGTGAAATTAGAGCTGAAGCGGGTTCCGGCATAATAGTTTATGGACATATAGATGTTACTGTAATGAACCCTGTATTCCTAGGCTATGCTGCATTTCTATTCACTCTTATATCAGTTATCTACGTCTTCTATGAGCTCTATACTAGGCTTTGACTCTTCTAGATCCCTTAATAGCTCGTTGAGGAATTTTTCTAGGAATACCCTCCTTCTTTTAGCAATATTCTTGGATTCCTCTAGGTACAACATGTTTTCAAGTCTCAATAGTTTTTCGTGGAAATGCCTTATTGTTTCACTTATACCTCTACCCTTGATACCGCTTAACATGAATGCTCTAGCAACACCTATAGCACCCATTGCGTCAATTTTATCTGCATCACTTAGTATCATGGCTTCAATACTCTTAGGCTTCTTGTTAAGAGAGTAGCTATGTGTTTCTATTGCTTCTGACACCCTACTTATTGTGTCATCATCGTATCCTAGGAGTGATAGTATTCTACGAGCTATTCTACTGCTTAATACTGAGTGGTGTATTCTCGTTAAGTCTTCTAAACCCCTACCAATATCATGTAATAGTACTGCTAGTACTAGCACATTATAGTCTACCTTGACATTATTTTCTTCAAGCTTTCTAGCTATTCTTAAGGATAGCCCTAAAACTCTTAAAACGTGAGGCCAGCCATGTACTGGGTCATTGCCCATTAACAATCTTATGGTATTTAATATTACTCTAATCCTCTTATCCTCTATTAGCTCCACTATACTCATCCCACTATAGTGGTTTAGGCTTAATATATTAGATGAGATTGCCTCAGTTGAACCAGTTGTAGAACTACTACACTTTTATACACTTGTGGCACCTAACTATTCAGTAGTCCGTGGTAGGTGTAAGTGTGGATATCAAGGGAGCTAAAGGATTACTTATTGAAGAGATTACTAGGAATCTAAGTAGCATTATAGAGAATATCTCTAGAGCTATACAGGATAGTGTTGTTAGAGAGTTTAATGAAGTTGAAATATATTCAGGTTTTGTTGATGGAAGCTTTATTGCTGATGAGAGAAGAGGTGGTGTTGTAGCTTTACTTTCAGCTTATGGTCTTATTGTTAAGGAGTTTAGTGGAGGATTACACATGTATAGTGTTGATGGTGTTAATGGTGCTCGTAGACCTATTCCAGTAATAATGTTGCCACGTACGAATTATGGTACAAGACTAGGATTACTTATGAGAAGTCTAGAATTGACAATAGCTAATTCAATGATATTGCAGGGAGTTAAGTACGTGTTTATGGATGGAAGCTATTTGAGTACTATACTATCACCTAGTGGTGCTTCTAGAATCGCTTATCGACTATTGGTTGAAGATCTATCTCTTAACCGTGTAGAAAGAGTAGATGAGATTATTAAGTCTATACTCTTAGAGTTCTACGATGAGCTTGAGTCTATAGACTTGGAGGATCCAGGTAAAGCCTTTAGTTTAATCCTAGATGTTCTTCCTAAATACTATGCCATGCTCGTTAACTACTTATTGAATACTATAGGGGATACTAAGAGGACTTCAAGCATAGTTGATTACTCGTTATTAGCTATAGATGAGAACTTGGCTTTTAAGCTACTAGTAGGTCTCTTAGAGAATGCTCATGGCAGAGGATCTAGGATTGTATGGGTTGCAAAGGATAGTGATAGTAGGTTTTTCTCAAAAATACTCCATACGGCCTCATGGATAACTGATACGTCTATTCTAGACTATACTTGGAGTAGTGAGAGCCAAGTAGCTCTTAGAGTAAACGATATAGTTGAACTAGCACCGATAACTCCTTGGAGAACAACTAAACTTGACGGTAAGGGGAGTGAACTAGTATACGAGCCTTCTACGGCTAAGGAGTTTTATGATAAGTGGGGTAGTTATAGTGTATGGTATTTTAAGCTTAGTAGACTTGGCCCAGTTCTCCAGTTATCTTATCCTAGCATTTATGGTAGGAGTACTGGTCTTGAAGCACTAGGTGTTTTGAAGAAACTATGTGATGCCAGGACTGGTTACCCTAAACCCCTAATACTGGTTCATCATGCTACTAGATTAGAGGAGGGGTTAGCTGAAGGGTTCGGTGATAGTGTTTGGTCGAGGCTAGAGGATCCACTTCTCAAAATACTGTTGTCGAGGAAGGCAAGGATAAGAGTTCTCTGAAATCTGTGGGGAGAATAGTTGGTGTTTATGGCCGTAATCTTGTGAGGATTAGTGTTGAGGAGAAGAAGCTTAAATGGGTTGCTAGGCCTGGTGCCTATGTCGTGTTGAGAGGTCTTGATGGTAGTACTCTTTATGGTATGGTTGTGGGATTTAACTTAGTTGACGAGTTGTATCGTAGGAGCCGTATACTTGAGTCAATTGAGGGTTATGAGGATATTACTCCTGCACGTAATGAGTTACTGGTTAGTATTGTTGGCTATGAGCGTGGAGGAGTTATTGGGAGGGGGGTTCCATCGCTTCCACGTCCTGGGGATAAAGTGTTTTTAGCTGAGAAAAGTGTTTTGAGGAGAATATTTAGTGGTAATGGTGTTGGCGTAAGTGTTGGCCACTTAGTATACGATAAGAGTGTAGAAGTATTATTGGATGTAGATAAACTGTTTACACGGCATTTAGCAATACTTGCTATGACTGGTTCTGGTAAATCAAATACATTGGCAGTGATAATAGCTGAGGTTCTTAAGAGCTATAGGTATCCTAGAATAATATTGTTTGACACTCATAGCGAGTATGTATCTCTTTCATCAAGCTTTAATGCTACAGTGTATTCTCCTTCAAAGGATATGTCTAAGATTATAAGGGATACATATAATGTTAACGTAGAGTTACTTGAAGTACCATTATGGGCTCTAACTGTAGAGGAAATGTATAGTCTCCTACGACTAGATTCTCGTGCAACTAAGCAGAGAATGTATCTTAGACAAGCTATTAGGAGTATAAAGCAACGCTACTCTAAGAGTATTAGTGTAGATGACCCAGTACACTATACCATAGAGGATCTTAGGAATAGTATTAGGGGTAGAGATACATCAGCCGAAGACCTTAAACTTAAAGTTGAAGAACTAGCTGATAACGAGGAATTCTTCTTTATAACTAAGCCAGAGTACTGGGATAATCGTGTAAGGAAGCTAGTAGACGAGTACTTGTCTCAGGGAATTGAGGAGGACCTTGCAGTTGTTGAGGCAAGCTATAGAGCTTATATGGAGCTTGCTTCAAGACTCCTTAAACCAGGGCTTACAATTATAGCATTGGGTGGGTTATCATCTGAAACACAAGTTGTGGTAGCGTCAATGCTTCTTAGGGCTTTATGGAGGCTTATTGTTTCCCAGAAGTTGCAGGGGATAAGTTTGCCAACGGTTATAGCATTGGAGGAGGCACACGTCTATGCTCCTATTGATAGATGGACTCCTTCGAGAGAAATACTTGAAAAAATTAGTCGAGAGGGACGTAAGTTTGGTGTAGGCTTAATAGTTGTTAGTCAGAGGCCAAGAGAGCTTTCATCAACTCTTTTAGCTCAGTGTGGTAACCTAATAGCGTTGAGAACAGTTAATCCAGAAGATCAACGTCATATCCTTAGTAGTGTTGAGGAGGCTTCACGTGAATTAATAGAGAGCTTACCTAGTCTTGGAGTAGGTGAAGCACTGGTTTCGGGTCCAGCTATTACGTTTCCAGCTGTAGTGAAGATACACTCATTCCACGATAGGTATGGTTTAGAGCTTGGAGGTAAAGACATATCATTCCATAATGAATGGTCTAAGAAGCCAAGGGAACTAGTGTTAAGGAAGCCTGAGCTAGGAGAACTAGAACACAAAGCCCATAGAAGAGAAAAGCAGTCCAATATACCGTTAACAAGCTTTATCTCTCAGAACTAGTTCTCCCTAATTTCTCCCTAATACTCGGTGGTATAGGATTTTCTACTATTAAGCCATATTTCTCTGCAAGCTTTTCTACATGTCTATCATTTGATATTATTACCGGTATATTGTGTTCTAGTGCTGTTGCAATGAGTAATGCATCTCCTAGTGGTACGTTCTCTTCTACAGCTATATGGTATCCATAGCTTGAAGGAGCTACGAGTACTAGGCCTTCAGCAACTGCTAGTATCTTCTTTGCAACCCTAGTTCTAGGCCTTATATGGTAGTACCAGTAGAGTACATTGTATGTCTCCAGTAATGTTGTATGGGTAACATATATTCTTAGTTCACCCTTCAATGCTTTCTCTATTAAGGGCTTAGTGTATGGCGTAGCTACATGGTTTTCAACTAATGCATAGGATAATATATCTGCATCAATTATCCTCAATCCTTTCTAGCCCCATAATAGTGTTTTACCTCCGAGACATCCGAATATGCTTTGTCATCTGGAATGAACAGTTTAACCTCATTGAATAATCTTAGAGGGTCAATAGCCTTCCTAATAGTAATTACTTGTCCCTGACGTATTACTAGTACCTCATCACCGGGCTGGAATCCTTCTCTAACATTTGCAGGTAAGACTATACGCCACTTGCTATCAATTTTTGCTTTTCCCACACCCACACCCACTCCCCCATATATGAGCGAAGACAACCACTATAAGTCTTAACTCAACGATAATGTTTAGCCTACGTTGATGTTACCACATACTGGGCAGTTAGGATTCCTTGATACTTTTACTGTAGTGAATTCTCCATGTAACCCATCATATACTAGTAGCTTGTTGATGAGAAGGTTTCCTTTACCTAGGATTAATTTCACAACTTCATTAGCTTCTATTAATCCTATGATTCCTGGTGTTGTTGGAACTATTGGTATGGGTGTTTCACGTGGTTTAGGCATTACTGGTACTAGGCATTGTAGGCAAGGTGTTTTACCTGGTATTATTGTCATTGCCTGACCATACCATGCCTCAACGCCTCCATGTACTAGTGGTTTACGGTATTTCACGCATACCTTGTTAAGTATGAATCTTGTCTCCCAGTTATCTAAGGCGTCAACTACTACGTTTACTTGGGGTACTAGTTTTTCAGCTAGTTCCTCTGTAAGCCTAGCTTTTATGGGAACTATTTCTACGTTAGGATTGAGTCTTCTAAGCTTACTAGCTGCTACTTCTACCTTAGGCTTACCTATATCATCAACACTATATAGTACTTGCCTGTTAAGATTACTTAACTCGACAACTCCTTCATCAACAAGTACTAGTTTACCAACACCTATAGCGGTTAAGTATACTGCAACTGGTGAGCCTAATCCACCAACACCTACTACTAGTACACTAGAGTTCTTAAGCTTCAACTGGTCTTCAACACTCCATACACGTAGCTGTCTATCATATCTATCAACTTCTTCTCTAGAAAGCTGAAGAGAAACCATATATTCATCCCGGAACTAGACATAATTGTTTGAAGGCTTAGAAGAATTACGATAGATAACCTAGTATCTATAAAGCTTCAACTGTTCATCAAGATAAGGATCTAAGCTACCGAGTCTTCCACGTATAATGCCTATGAACTCTTTTAAGAGTGCTATTGATTCAATTCTACTCCTACTAGTTACAGCTTTAACTAGTATGGAGAATTCACTTCTATCTATTAGTCCTTCATCTAATGCTATTGATGCTAAGTATAAGGGGTCTTTTATCCCTAATGGTTTACGTCCATGATATAGTAGTAGTGCTTTAATAATATTAGCCGTTGCCTTCAATAACGTCTTAAATGCATGGTCTATTCTACCACTTGCTTCACTTAAGCCTGCTTTCTCTAAAAGCCTTAATGCCGAGGTGTATAGCCTTAATACATCTGAGTAACTAGTACTCTTACCCAAGACCAGGATCTCCTCCAAATAGACTCTGTGGCTGAAAGCCTTGAGTGATTACGTGTTATTGATAGGAGACTGGGATGCAGATGGAGTAGTATCATCAGCCATAATATACTATTTGCAGAGGCGAGTAGGAGTCTATCCCATTAAGTCTAGAGTTGAAGTAGTATTAGAACCTAGTGGGCCACGTGGCTTAGCTGAAAAATTAGGAAGAGTCCATGAGTCTCCTAGAGCATTAGTCTTATTAGACATACCCTACATTAAAGGACTACTAGGTATTCTCAAGGAGTTTAAGGATAAGCATAAATGCCAAATAGTCTACATAGACCATCACCTATCAACCATATATAATGCTAGTAGGCTTGAAGAAGTAGTAGACGATTTAATAGTAGGGCATAAGCCAACAGTAATACTAGCATACAATCTAGCTAGAAGCCTCAACGTTAAGCTTACGCCTAGACTAGAAGCATTTGCTAAAACAGTTGCATTAATGGAGAAAGGAGCCCGTATACCCGAAAACCTTAAAGGAATGATTAAGCTTGCATCAAGTATTTCAAAAGCACTAACAGTTACACGTGATCCAGACTACTGGAGACAACTAGTTGAATGGCTAGCTTCACCACTAATACTACCACAACCATTAATGAAGAAAGAGGTATTAGAGAAGGCATTAAAGCTATCAGAGGAAACCGATAAGAGAGTTAAGGAAATAGCAACAGAGCTAGCAATAACTGCTAGAAACGTAGGCTACATAAAGTTCGTTGACGCACGCAAGAAATGGCATGGTCGGGGAGCTACAGCTCTAGCATCAAAACTATACCATATACTAAAGCATCCGGTAGCAGTACTAGTAATGGGAAGAGAAAACTATCCACTACTAATAGTGAAAGCTAAACGTGGTGGAGCTAATAGAGTAGCAAAAGTATTCATTAATAGAGGAGTAGTAGTAGATGTTGGAGGACATGAATCTCTAGCCATAATAAGATTAAAGAAAAACCTACCCCTAGAAACAATACTATACGTACTCAGAGAAGCTAGCTTAAAACTATAGTTTCCATGCCACTACCTACTATACCTGTACCTCCTATATACATAGTATAATGCTACACCTACAACTATAATCCCTACACCTACTACTAGCCTAACAATAGATGCTAATGACACATTAGGAGGGGGAGGTAAAGGACACTCCTCAAGTGGCCCCACATTTAATACGATATTATTGAATAATACGTGGTATTCTGCTTTAATGTAGGCTGGATCTAATGCTTTATAGGATACTCTAATAAAGTCGTAGAGAACTCTTGTTCTCTCAAATCCATCACTATTTGCACCAACATATAATGCAGTGTACCTAGCTCCCCATTTCTTAGACTCAATATCCACCACTGATGCATCTAGATTGCTAAGAGTAATATTTCCTACAAGACTACCATTAACGTATACATTGTATGTTCTAGAGGAATTATCATATACTACGACTAGGTAAGCCCATTTCCCTTTAAGCCACGTGAGGTCTAGATAATAGTTTTTCCTCTTCTTACCGGGCTCTTCGGTTGAAGCCGATACAATAAAGTACACATCAGGATTGCTAGCATTTTTACTATAGGATATGAAGAATGAAGTATATGGCGTAGCTATGTATGATCCATACATTAAGTCTTTATGCCAACCATACATTACTTGCTTATCGTAGACGTATAGTAGTGCTTCAATACTAAACGCCTTCTTACCGTAAAAACTTATGTTCGCAATATACCCCCAAGTACTCTTACCATCAAAGTACATTGACGGTCCTACAGGGCCCATTGTAGTATTATATTTACCCGCCTTCAACACCAAGTTATTGTCTCTACCAGCAACATCAATTACAAGCCTCTTTCTACCAACCTCCTCGTACCTAGACATGTCTATAACAGCAACATAGCCATCCCAAACATGCCTTGACTCTTCTGGAATCCTACTCGGATTAACTATTCCAAAATACAGATATAGCGTGTAAGTAGACCTAGCTTTAACATAGGGTATTCTAATCCATAGAACCCCGAAACCAGTACTAACATTCCAATACTCAACCACAACTGGTAGAATACTCCCATTAACCGATACTGCCACCAAGTCGTCTCCCGAGGGAGAAGTCTTAGAGAAATCAAGCATTGATGAGTCAAGCCTTATAGGTACTGTTAGATTAGTTACATCACTGTCAAGCCACGTAAAATCCAATACCAGCTTAACCCTATACCTCCAGTTTGGATCAAACCACTCAGTACTAGCTAATGCCACTAAAATATGGGCTATGACCAACACTAGCACTATTACTGCTAACACCGAATATTCCATGCTAATCACCGTGTCTAAGGAATCCCTATACTAGGTCGGTACGTTAATGTCTACTCTAGGAAATATACTTTCTTAACAATATTATTGTGGCTAGGCTACCCAGTAATGCCGATAATGCTGACAACATTATTATTCCAGGAGTTGTTGCATAGAATGGCGTAATGTTTTCACCAGTAATAGTAATATATGATACCCTTGTAATGGTTACAGTCTTTGTTATAGTCTTAAGAACAGTTATTATAGATTCTGCTGATGTAATAGTTGTACGTTGCATTGTTGTTCTTGTGGGCCTGGTCCTCTTAGTAGTCTCTCTAACAATAGGTGTTGGCGGTGGTTGTGGTGGGGGAACAGAGGAAATAACCATTGCTGGCTGTGGTTGAGGTAGTAGTAAAGAGCTAGTGTTATTTAATGGTGTAGTAGTATTTCCTGTTACCTTGATTATAGCTGTGGTAGTTGTAGTCGCAGTAGTTGTTACCGTAGTAGTTGCTTTCGTTGTATTAGCGGGTACAGTATTGTTGATAAAGGCTGTCGGTGTAGTTGTCTGTGTTTCCCGCACTTCTTGTGTAGTGGTTGCTTGAATTAGTGAAACCGTTAGCTTCCATGTAGCTGGCTTAAACTCGTTAGCAGTATCAAGTATTAAAGCATAACCTTTAACAACTAATAACATGTTTAAGTTTATAAGCGTCGTAGTGTTAGGGTTCTCCTGCAAGTAGACTACTGCTAATATGTAGCCTTCTGGTGTAAAGACGTTTAAGTCATCAATGTCTAAATAAACTAGCTTGTTAATAATGTTCTCACGGAGAAAGTTTAATGCTTCAATTTCCTTATCCTTAGGAACCGTTATATCAGCTAATTTAACATAACCTATACCAGATACATGTACTACTGTAGGATCTACTATGGAATCCACTATACCCGCCATACCAAACTGTGCTGTATATAGAGTAGATGTTTCAACATACCGCGTTTTTGGTAAGTTCTTGGTACCTCTAGGTGTAACTACTTTCACAACGTTTTCTTGAGCACTAGAAGACACTATACTAGCTAATACCAGCACTAATACCACAAACAATACTATTTTTAAGCAATATCTAGATATACGGAGCAACACTAGACCCTAATACTCCATATTGTTTAAAAGAAATAAATAAGTTATACGTGCACCGATCCCACATTGAATCGAACTTCATCTAATTAGGATATTTAAACTTTTTGTTAATCGATCCTCTACTTTTACGTACAAGTATTACTAATACAGTAATGAACTTGTTCTAATGTATGGGTGCACGGTTGGAGAAAACTGTTATAGCAAGAGAAAATGCAGAGTATAGTAGTTTAAGGTTCCTTGAGAAAGGGCTTACACCAGAAACAGCTAGGATACTTGAAGCTATCTTCAACCTTAAACCAATTATACGTGCTTCAAATGTAGCAAGAATTACTGGTAAGCCCTTAGACTACGTTAAGAAGAAGATTTATTCTCTTAGAGCTCGTGGATTAAGGGTAATGGGAGTAGTAGACTATTATAGACTTGGGCTTATAAGATACATAGCGTTTACTAGGTATTCTAGCGATGACACCTATAGATATAGGGATTTAATGAGCTTCTACGTTGAAGTACTTTCACCTATAACTGGTGCATTCTACGGCATATACATGCCACTAACATTCATGTCAGTATATGATTATGTAGTCCACGAATTAAGGCCTTTCTACTATTTCCCAGCAGAGATAACAGTTTACCCTAAACCTGACTTCGACCACTACTATAATTTTGCATCTAGGAAACCCGTAGTAGACTTCACCTATCTTTACTCAAGATTTAACACTATGGTTGATGAGATCATATTACCTAGCCATAGTATTGCTAAGCACATAGATCTCTTAGACCTACTCATATTAAGGGAAATAGAAAGTAATGCTCTTACAACATTCAAGGACATAGCTCTTAGAATTAAAGCCTTAACGGGTAGAGATGTAAGGGTATCAAAGATATCAAGGCATTACTCAAACCATATTCTAAAACAAAACTTGGTTAAAGGTACAACACTTCATCTTCCACCAAGTAATGGTTGCTCAATCCTAGTAATGCTTATGACTAGAGGTGACTCAGAAGTAAACTATGCTTTAGCAAATGCTTTCTCAGAGACATTTCTACATAGGGTAAGCTTTGTATCAGCTAGTAGTAGGAGGAGCCTACACATCCTATCAATTCCTACTGATGTCCTCCACGGGCTAGTAGAGTTTATAAGAAAGATTAATGCATGGTTTGATGGCATAGAAGTGTATGTTGCAGGTAAGCAGAGTATCAAGTATTGGGGTGTACCCTACCACTTATTTGATCGTGAAAAACGATGGTGGAGCCTAGATAAGTTTACCTAACATGGAAACCATGCTACAGCGTACTCCTTAAGAACCCTCCATCAAATGGTATTATTGCCCCGTTTATGAACCCTGCTTTCTCAGAGACAAGAAATGCTACTAGCCATCCAAGTTCCTCTGGTCTCCCAAGTCTTTTCACAGGTATAGACTTAGCCATCTCGTCTAATACCTCATCTACACTTACTCCACGCTTCCTTGCCCTCTCATAAGCTATTTGGCGTACACGATCAGTTAACACTATACTTGGTAGTACTGCGTTAACAGTTATACCGTGAGGTCCTAGTTCTCTTGCTAGAGTTCTAACAATACCTGCTACGGGCAACCTCATAATATTGCTTAACGCTAAATCCTCCCAAGGCTCCTTAATTGTAACCGATGCTATAAACACCATTCTACCCCAACGCTGAGGCAACATGAGCTCAGCTGATCTTCTTGCAACCCATACAGCACTAAGAGCTAGTAGTCTTGACGCTTCAACCCAGTCATCCCATGAAAGCTCCATAAACTTTCCTGGCCTTGGCCCACCAGTACTATAGACTAGTATGTCTAGTTTACCAAAGCTCTCCTTAACCCAATTGAATAAGGAGTCTATACTCTCCTTAACTCTAAGATCAACAACGTGGTAGTATACTTCTCCTCCAATACCCTTAAGCTTACTGTATGCTTCCCTAAGCCTGTCTAGGTTCCTAGAACTTATTATGACCTTAGCACCTTCTTCTAAGAGAGCCTTAGCACAAGCATAGCCTAGTCCACGACTACTTGCTGTAACTAGTGCAAGCTTATCCTTTAAGCCCAAATCCAAGCTTAAACACCTAGTACATGGTTAATTGTTTACAGGTTATAGGTGTTTCCATAGTGTTAATGGTGATACTAGGTTAGGGTCAGGCTCAATTCTACCCTCAACGAGTCTTTTAATGGCTTTCGTTAATGGTTCAGCATCTAGTACTATTGTTGTAAAGAGTGCAGCTAAGCCACTCCACTTTCCCCAAAAACTCTTATAGACTTCTTCTTCGCGTCCCTCAGCTTTATAGGCTAATGCTATTAGTTTCTTAAGCCATCTATCTATTGGGGGCTTCTCATAATACCTCTTACTCAAGACCAAGACTAGTCTTATCGTATACGAGCCTACACCCTTAACGCTTAGGAGCTCCTCTTCAAGCTCACCTACACTAACCTCCCACGTATTTAGCTCTGGTTTCCTAGCGAATAGCTTAGCTAGCTCTATTATCGTTTTAGCTCTATAGCCTACACGAGCCCTAGTTAACGCGTTTACACCATGCTCTAAAACATCTAGTGGTTTTGGTGGAATAATAGTTCTAGTACCCTCCACTACTACTTCTCTCCCCATAAGCTTGTAGATGTTGTATAGCATTCTCCATCCTTGCTTGAAGCTAGCATTTTGCTGGCAAACACTAATTAATACAGCATTCCACGGGCTAGTAGCTCTTACATGTAGTCCTCTAAGCTTTAGTGGTACACGATTTAGTATTGGATCTTTAAGAGCTATACTATAGAATTCCGTTAAATCCTCGTTTAAGCCTAACACGTATTCTACCAGCTTTAGCACTTCATCTAAGTCTTTACGTCTACCATTAATTGAGTATACTCTCGCATTAAGGCCTTCTCTACTTTCACCTATAACTACAATGTAGTCGCCTAACACTAGGATTAGCTTGTTGCCATTAAACCACCATGAAAAATTGTAGACCATGCCCGTTAACTTGAAGTCAAAGTCTACTCTAGGTTTAGGTAAGGTGTATTCTCCTAGAAACACAGGTTTATCCATGGCTTTTAGACCTTATATGATAATATTTCTCTTACGAACGGGTTATTCTTTCTCTCAAAACCTATTGTTGTCGAGTCACCGTGTCCTGGAAACACTACTACGTCATCATCTAGTGACATTAACTTGATTATTGAGTTGACTATTTTATTCCAGTTTCCTCCTGGGAAATCAGTTGAACCTATAGTTCCCTTAAACAACGTATCTCCTGTAAACAACACTTTTCCTAATAGAAGCGATATGCTCCCCGGAGTATGACCTGGTGTATGTATTACTCTTAGCTCAAGGCTACCCGACTTAATTATATCTCCTTCTTCAGGGTACTCGTCTACACTAGGCATTCTCCATGATGGATCATAGTATCTACAGTACTCTGAGCTAAGCTCCATTATTGGCTCATCTTCCTCGTGGAGTAGAAACAATGCATCTGTATAGTCTAGTAGCTTTGGAACACCTAGTATGTGGTCGAAGTGTCCATGAGTTGATACTATGTGTGTTACCGTAGTCTTAGTAGACCTTATAGCATCAATTATATCGTCTACATTACCTCCTGGATCTACGACTACACCCTCCATTGCTACAGGGTCTCTAACGATATACGTATTCGTTAACAAGGGCCCAGTCTTAAGCATGTAGACTTCTACTTTATCGCTACGGTAAACTAGTTGCAATACCTAGCACCTTGGAAAGCTATAAGCTAAGTAGCTTTATGAATGCTTATCCTAGCTATGTTTTCACATATACTCTTTTAGTCTTTAATAGCCTACGTGCATATTTAAGAAGCCTTATACCCTCAATCCATAAGACTATATCCGCTACCAACGCTAGTACTACTGGTATAAGGTCTATTCTAGGGAAAAATACTATGATGTAGGCTACTATCCCAGCTAATACTCCTGCTGCAATAGGTATGAGTTTAGGTACCATTGAACCAGCTATGAGTACGTAAGCTGATAAAATACTCGTCTTTGATTCTACTGCACGGTATCTACCATCAAATGTTTTCTCAACCAAGCCTAACCGTACAAGTCTATCAAGATGATGTTTAGCACTACTAGGACTCTTAAAGCCTAGTCTACGCTGAAGTTCTCTTACACCAAGTGGTTCACGGCTAACAAGGAGTTCAAGATATACTCTAAGCGATTGCCCACCAAGCACTAGTTCTACAGGCATACTAGTATCGTCTTCAACTCTCCTACTACCCTTGCTCAAGGCGTTAAAGCCCTACACGAATAATGGTATAGCGTAGTCTTCCTAGTAGTCTAACATGTTTATGCGAGTATTTTCTTAATAACTATTAGTGCTAGTACACCTGCTAGAAGAGAAGATGCTAGAACAACTACTATTTTCACTTCCTCTACAATTCCAGTCCTAGCAGTTTTCTCTCCTAAACTTAGAGTAGCCGTAGATTCAGGCCTCAGACCATTACTTGTTTGCGTAATTGTCGTGGTAGTATTAGGCTTTGTAGTATACTCAATGGGTGTTGGTGTTGTCAAAGTTCTAGTAGTTGTTGGGGAAGTCTTCTTCAACACCTCTACGGATACATTGGCTTCAATACATTCTATACATTGAGCTTCTCCTTCAGTACTCATAATACTCGTGTTCCTGGCCTGCGTAGTTGGTGCTTGAACTCTAGGAGTAGTTGTTGGAACTACTATTTGGGTAGCCGTAGGACTTGTAATAACAGCTATAGTCGTAGTTGGTACATGTCTTTGTAGTCCTAGAGCATTTACTGGAGTAGCAATAAGGTCCTGGCTTGTTCTAATAATTACGTGTCTTCCCCAATCATATATTACCCCATACTCTCTACCATCAACAACATATATTGCTGCCAACAACTTGTCTTCAGGATTGATTACTTCAGCGAATCCTAGTGAAAACCAGGTAAAGTTCACGTTACCTAAACCCAAAGCCGAGAAAGATTTTACCACAGCCTCAATAACCCATCGCGTGAACGTGGATCGCCTTGTCTTAAAGACAGCGTTAACAACTAGCGGGTCATCAATACCTACACCAACCTCATATATAGAGTACTTGATACTATCCGAGCTTAACAGTACTTTAACATAGCACACAATGAGTCTACCAGCAATATCTCTTCCCATAAACTTAACGTAAAACTTATCGCCAATAACGTAGACTCTTACATAACTTAACTCAAATCCACGAGGCAGATTAAGAGAATCATAAACCTTGTGAACTAACCCATAAACATCTCTTAAGCTAATACCCGAGTCTGGGTCAAGATATGCTATTTCAATTACAACACCATTAATATAAGCTAATGGTACAAGATCACTAGGAATAGTGGTATAAGCTACAACCACAATATTAAAGGCTATTGCAACAGCAATTAACATTAAGGTCGTTAAACCTAGTCTTAGTATACCTAGCTTACTCAAACACCTCCCCTAGGAAACTCTCTAAACAATAAACTAGCTTAGACAAAATATATAGCGAACTGCTCGAACACTTCTATAGTTGTGATGAAGAAGACTTACACTAAAAGGCTTGATGTTTGAGTATTGCTTATATTAGTGCCTATTCTTAGTAGCTTACCTAGAACCCCTATAAAGTAACTACTTGGTGTAGGTCCATGAGTAGGGTTTTACCACTATTATTATTTCTCGTTATCATCGTGCAGTTTAACGTTATAGTTTTCTCTGCTTACAACCTTAATAATAGAGTGTTTGAATACCATGCTTCATACTATGTTATACGAGGTAGTAGGGTTAGTGAACCCTTTAATTATAGTATCAATGTGATGGTATTGAGGAATACTAGCAGGGGTGTAGTACTTCGAGTAGAATCAATACCTACAGCTTCTAATCCCTTATATACTTCTAGATCTACTACTCCACCTAAAACAGTAATAACATATGCGATAGAGTATCTTAAACCTGCTGGGTTTAGAATAAATGGTTCTTACATCCCATTCATTGTCTCAAAGAAGCTTATTGAATATATTAAACATGGAGAAATAGACAGTATAAGGATTGAGATGTGGGGATACAATGATACTAATATTAGTAGTGTAGACGTAGAAGAAAATAGGACATGTATAAATATGGTGTTCTCGCATTCTAAGTTAAATCTTGTCACGTGGACTCAGAAAGTAAAATTATGCTATAATGATGATGGCGTATTAGTGTATATGAAGTCTAACACTACTAGAAAAATAGGTGATCAGCCACCAGAACATCTAATATATGTTATCTCATTGAGTAAATCCTCAATGACTACGGCTACACAATTAACTATGCAAGAAACCTTAACCGTTAATAGTAGTAGAGTAGAGGAGAAAAAAGCTTGGGGTTACAATGAAGCTGTAATAGCATTTATTGCTATAGGATTAATAATCGTTAGCATACTAATAGCGTTTTCTAGGAGGAAATAAGCCATTTTATTATGTTTTCGAAGTCTTTACTGTCAATGTATCCTTCTATGAGTATTCCTTTTCCAAGCCTGTAATTATAGAATAATAGTGTTGGTGTTGCTCTTATACCGAATTCTCTATTATAGCTTCTAGTTTCATCTAATACTAGGTTTACCAGTACTTCGTCTTTTACACAGTTTCTTGCTTTATCTACAATATCTTTTCCGACAATATCTTCAGCGTATTTAGCAGCCATATCTACACTAGGCTTATTTCCGGAAAGGAGTTCTCTGTACAATCTAACCGTTATATTATAGTATGCTAAACCATTGCCGCTAATGTTATATAGGCACCTCATGAATACATGCAATCCTGCTATTTCACGATGTACTATGAAGTCTAATGGTACTAGTTTTAGTGTTCCATTGCTTATTAGTTTTTCTAAGACTTTTTCATTGACGCTATAAAACCTTGCACAGTAAGGACACCAATAATCTTCAAATACGTATAACGTTATGGGTGCATTATTGTTTCCTACGACTACTGTTTCTGTTATGTTTGGCTTAAAGTATACTTCTATAAATCTTGTTCCAAACATATTTGTTACAAGCATTATCATGTATTGCCTTGTAATAATATAGTAGTTTTCACCTATGTTTTCTAGATATGTTACTCCTTTACTTAAATTGTTCTTAGAGTAGAATAGAAGTGCTGGACGGTACGGTACATTTACTGGTGGATTAGCGGTTTTCTCTACACTTTCTATTCTCGCCAAGGCTATTGACTGAAGTGTTTTAATCATGTTATCCGTAATGCTTAGATTTATGCTAGTCCAATTAGTTTTACCATCAATTATGTATACCTTGGCAGTGTAAGTGAATGTGACATTTACTTTAAGATATCTTGCTATTGCTTCGCTTATAGAATAGTCTAGTACACTGTATCCTTCAATACTGTCTTCTAGGTATTTTTTAAGACTAGGTATTTCTCCTTTAACGACTATTGATGGATATAGTCTTAGTTTCCAACCCCTACTAGTAGCATTAACCATACATAATCCTACATTAGATAAGTCTATTCCTTGTCTGCTGGCCTCTCTGATAAAAATGTTAAGAAATGTTTCTACTTTTTGTTCCTGATCATTGTTTACGTAGACATATACTAGTGCAGGTTCACTACAATTCTCTAGTCCTTTCACAATGACTTGTTCCTGCATAGTAGTTGTTGCTGGACTACTAGGAGTGGATGTCGTAGGCTTAGGAGATGTGGGAGGAGTGGATATCGTTGGACTACTAGTTTCTACATCTATTGTCTTGGCCTCCTTTTCTATTATACTATAGTATATTGCTCCTCCTATTACAGTAAGTACTATTATTATTACTATAGCTATGTATATGGTTTTCACGTATAATGCACCAACATGTTGCTAGCTTTAAGCATGTATACACAACTGAGATTAATAATAGTTTCCTATACTACAAACGTATTCTAGGGAGATAACACTATTATAATACACCTTAACTATACGGTAACACTGTAGAAGCTAGTAGGTGCTGTAAAGGGTGCCCTTATTCCCAATAGATTATAGTGATCGTAAGGAGATTGGCTGTACTGGTGAAAAGGTTTCAGCTATAGGGCTTGGTACATGGGCTATAAGAGATTACAGTAGAGCTGAAGAAGTACTGGTTTACGCTGTTGAGCATGGAATTGACTTAATTGATACAGCTGAAATGTATGGGTATGGTAGAGCAGAAGAACTTGTTGGGAGAGTTATTCGTAGGGTTGGAAAGGATAAGGTATTTGTTACTACTAAGATGCTTCCAGAACACCTAGTATCAAGAGATAGTGTGTTAAAAGCTGGTAGGGCAAGTCTGCGTAGACTAGGTGTAGACTCAGTAGACTTATTCCTTATACATTGGCCTAACTACTCGTTGAGTATAAGTGAGCAGGTAAGAAACTTTGAGGTTCTAGTAGAAGAAGGAATTGCAAGATATATTGGTGTAAGTAACTTTAATAGAAGTGAGCTAGAAGAAGCAATTCATGCTACACGTAGAGCTGAGATAGTAGTTGACCAAGTACACTATAGTGTTGTTAACCGTAATGTAGAGTCAACTATACTGCCTTTTGCAGTAGAGAACTGTATTACTATTCAAGCATATACTCCTCTAGAGAAGGGAGCAGTAGCCTACAATAGGCATGTTAGGTTCATAGCAAGTAGGATTGGACGTACACCTATACAGGTAGCATTAAACTATCTTATATCAAGGCCTCGTGTAACAGCTATCCCTAAGACCGAGAACTTAGAGCACTTAAAGGAGATTATGGGTGCATTAGGCTGGAGGCTTAGCCCTAGAGATCTAGAGTATCTTGAAGAAAACCTATAAAGACTAGTATGTGCCACGATTAAACCGTACATAGGTGGTTTAATGGCTAGCCTAATACATTATATGCCTGCTAAAGTATACTTTGGAGACAATAGTATAGAGGTTTTAGGAGAAGAAGCTAGAAGACTTGGTACAAAAGCTTTATTCGTAGCAACTAATAAGGCTAGAGTTGCAAGGAAAACAGGATACTATGATAAGATAATGGAGTCGTTGAAGGCTAGTGGTCTAAGTGTCTACGAATACGTAGACGTAGAACATGATCCACCCATAGATAACATTATGCATGCTGTAGAATTATTTAAGGATAAAGGCATTGACGTAATAATAGCTTTTGGTGGAGGCAGTGCTCTTGATGCTGGTAAAGCTATTGCTGTAGGATTATCACTAGGTGATGTACGTAAATACTTGTTCCCCAACATGGTTGAAGAAGAAGTTATACCAATAATAGCTATTCCCACAACATGTGGTACTGGAAGCGAGGTTACAAGATACTCTATTCTAACAGACAAGGAGGTAAACAAGAAAGTAGCATTAACAGGATACCCTATAATACCTAGAGTAGCAATAGTTGACCCACTAACACTTAAAACATTACCAGGAAACCTTACTGCATGGACAGGCTTTGACGCATTATCACATGCTCTTGAAGCATACTTGTCTAAGAAATCTAATCCAATAGTAGAGCCTATAGCCTTGGAGGCAGCTAAAATAGTTGTAGACAATATCGTTGAATCATACAAGGGTTCTATGGATGCTAAGAGGAAACTACATCTAGCATCAACTATGGCTGGCATAGCTATTAATACAGCTGGAACAACCATGATCCATGGACTAGGATACTACCTTACAACTCACCATGGAGTACACCATGGACTAGCTAATGCCGTATACATGCCATTTGCATTAAAGTACAACTTAGAGAACTTGAGTAACAGTAAGGTTTCTAGACTCCTCAAGGCATTTAATACTGAAACAATTGAGGACTTCCTATCAATTATATGTAGGGTTCTGGACTCTACAGGCATACCATCTAGTTTATTAGAGCTAGGGTTATCTCAAGGCGAACTCGACCTCATGGTGAAGAATGCATTAGATTACCGTAGGAATATGGAGAATAATCCAGTAGAGGTTAGCGAGGAAAGCCTAAGGACGGTTATATTAAATGCCTTTAAGGGTAGAAGTAGTATCTGCAAGGCTTAAAGAGAACTCTTTCTACAACCCAGGATTCTTATTGTTTTTTCTACTGCTTCATAAAGAGAGGTAGCTATTTCATCGGGTTCAACCGTTAACTCTACGTCTCTATGCTTAACTAGTACTGCTTTCATACCAGCCTTCTTTGCCCCCTCTACATCCTTCCATGAATCCCCTATCATAGCACATTCTACTGGACTTACACCGAGTTTTTCAGCTGCTATAAGGAATAGTTTTGGATTAGGCTTAGATACTCCATAGGCTTCACTAGTAACTACTACATCAAGGTAGTTATCAAATCCTAGTCTACGTATAATACCCCAAGCCATGTCGTCGTCAGCATCTGTTATCAAGCCCACTTTACCACAAGCACTCTTAGCTAATACTAGTGAGGTATGGGAGTCAGGGTAGGGTTTAGCGTATTCTACATGGAATTCAAGATGCATTAAACGTACTTGGCTCTGCGTAACCTTTAACTTGAAACCGTAGCGAGAAGATAGTATCTCAAGAGCTCTCCAAACAGCTTGACTACTAGTCAACTTCTCCCCACCTACACTATGCACGAGTTCATGGTACATTCTAAAGTGTTCGTCCCCGCTAAATACTCCTCCATGAATTTCAGACAACTTATTAGATAATGCTCTATGAGCTTTATCATCTGACTCAGCTGTAATCAACGTACCAAACAAGTCAAAGAATATAGCTGGCATGACCTAGCACCAAGCTAATAGCCTATGCCCATAGTGTTGGAGGAAAAGCTAACTTTAAATCTTTCCATATATTACGGGTTAGAAGAGCTTAGAGGACAATAATTGGATAAGGTTAGTAGCATAACTAGTGACTGTTAAACCAAAGGTGTTTTAAGGAGATGAGCATACTCATCCTTTCTCCAAGAGCTATTCCACCCTGGGATAGTGCTATTGCAAGTTTATCAAGATCTAGGCTTAAATCACTAGCTTCTCTCACTAGACATCTCACCCTAGTTACATGCTATAGAGACTATAATAGTATCCAGCAGTTACATGAAAATATTGTAACTAATAGTATTTACTTAGACTACTTTAACGAGTTAAGAAGGTATAGTGTTACGACATACTTTGTTAAAGTAGACCCTGATACCGAGTACAATAAAGCTATTACCAGGCTTGTCTTGGCAACGAAGACTCTAGATTCAATAGTTCTATGGAATATAGGCATACCCTTACACGTAATCATACCATTATGTAAACCTAGTACATGTATACATGAGCTAATCACTATAGAGCAAAAAGATAGTCCACTATTAACAGTTCTTAGTAAAGTAAAACACATAGTATTTACATCTACATCATATACACGTTACACTAAGTTAAGCTCTAAGGGAGTTAGATTAGCCTACATACCTCCAGCAATTGACACAGAAGTCTATAGGAGAACCAAATGTACTCTAAATAATTATTTTCAAACAGTATGTGATCTAAGAATACTCTACATGGGCCCTCTACTATCCGATAGATTTCCGCTTACTATTTTGAGAGCTATGAAAACTCTAGTCGATGAAGGCTATAATATATGCTTATTAGTAGTGTCTACTATTAGAAGTAAAAGAAGTCTAACATATTATGGGAGACTGCAACGACTCATAAGAGAATTAGGGTTAGAGAAATACGTTAAAATTAAGCGTAAAGTACTCTTATCGGATCATGGGAAAGTTCAAACATATAGTTGCTTTGACGTACTACTTTATACACCTATTAAGGGTGTAGAAATGTCTGATCCTCCCCTCACAGTACTTGAAGCACTATCTATAGGCTTACCTGTAATCGCCTCTCCTATAGGCGATCTTAAATACCTAGCTAGGCTTGGAGGAGGTTTACTTGTTAATCCACTCAACTATACTAGTCTTGTAGAAAGCATTAAGGGCATACACGACGGTTTAGAAGAATACTCGGTTAGGGCTGTTAAAATAGTAGATAATTACTTCTCTCATAAAGTAGTAGATAAGCGCATAAACATGCTATTAGAATACCTTGGTGGTATAGTTGACTAGAACTGCCATAATACTATTAAACTATAATGGCTTAAGCATATTTGGTGCAAAAATATTCAAGACGTTTCTTGAAAGTCTTCTTAAATCAATTACCAGTGATGATGTAGTATTATTCGTGGATAACGGCTCTATTGATGAAAGTACTAAATTCGTTGAATCAGTATTTAATGAGTACTTGGCGAAAGGATTACTTGACATAGTTAGGCTTAGAAGAAATTATGGGTGGAGTGGTGGTAATAATAGAGGAGCAGTATATGCTTTAAGGAAATATAATCCAACGTTCTTGGTATTCGTTAACAACGATGTCATCTTTACTCGTAGCTGGATCGACAACTTATTAAAATATATGAGCTTGGGTAATCTAGCTATTGCTTCCCCCCTAGTTTACGAGGTAGGCCTTAAAGCCTTCCACTTAGGTGATTTAGTGTTATCTGATGGTGGAGTTAAACCCATAATACTTGAACCCAGGCAACTAAGCTTTCTAAAACATAGGCATAGGTTAAGGTATGTTAGAATACCCTCAGCTAATGGTTCTGCATTAGCTGTACATAGTAAGGTGTTTAGAACTCTTAGAGGATTTGATGAGGAGTTTAAAGCATATTATGATGAAGTAGATTTCTGCTATAGAGCTTTAAAGCTTGGTGTAAGAATAGGAGTTGTTCTTGAATCCATAGTATACCATTTTGGTAGTTTAACAATCAAGGGCATTAGTGGTTTAGTTAATAAGAAGATATCGTTAACTACTGAGAGCTCACTATATTTCATGGCTAAGCATTTCAAGCTAAAGGGATTAAGTGGGACCCTGTTATCAAATACTAAATGGGCTATCAAGTTAACCCTATACGGGGATTTAAGAGGGTTAATGGGGGTTCTAAGAGGATTAGTATACGGTATACCTAAAGCCTTAAGGACCATACTATGATTAAGGTTTAATAGGCAAGGAAAAATGCTAACATACTATTAGTTGTACTTGAAGTTAAGAAGGGTATTGCACATGGACTTGGGTTAAAAGTAGGGGAAAGAAAAGATAAAAATTGACAATGGGTTATCTAGGACTAGGTAATTTTATTTTTACTGTGTTTTGGATTCTAGTTCCTTCTTTATCTCCTTTATTGTTGCTAGTACCTTTTCTCTAAACTTTAAGTAGGCGTCGGTGAACTCCTTCATTGTCTTCTTGCATGGGCCATAGTTTGGCCAGTCTTGGGTTCTTATGCCACGGTTGCCGTAGTCTTTGGTTATTCCTACTTTTCTTAGAAGCTCGTTTAGTTCTGGTGATGCCTCGTATGCTTTTACGAAGTCTTCGTATCTCTCCATTAACCTCTTAAGGGCTTTCTCGTCTAGTGGTTGTAGTATTGATTCTGCGTAGTCGTCTAGTTTGAAGTCTGGTTTCATGTATTCTTGTTGTACTTTTAGCTGGTGGTTGGGGAATTCGGTGTTGGTCATGTTTCTTGAGGCGAACGTGTATAGTGTGTCTATTGGTTTTCTCTTAGATGCTGGTAGTAGGTCTAGGCGGTCGAATACGTATTCTGCTTGCTCACGTGTTAGCTGGTATTTGTCCATTAGGTACTTGATCCACTTCTCACGGTTCCATGGCGAGAATAGTATGTCGTATACTCTTTGTGCTACAAATGTACCTGATAGTGCTAGATCGTATTGTATTTCCTTAAGCATTTCTACGAGTTTTTCTCTTGGACCAAATACTCCGCTTTCTGCTAAGAATTCTACGAATTCTTCTCTTAGCAAGTTCCTTCCTAGAACTCTCTTTGACACGAGGTAGTCTATTCTCTCCTTTAAGGGCATTTTCTTTGCTTCTTCTAGCTTCTTCTCATCCTTTAATAATTTTGCTAATAGCTCGTTTACTTTCTTCTCCTTTTCTTCATCACTTAACTTCTCTATTGCCTTCCATACCAGCTCTGCTGCTACTACATCTCTTAGGTGATCTTCTAGTCTACCACCCATGTTGGTGTCATAGGTTTGTGTAGGCTTAATGCCCTTCTTTAATGCTTTAGCCATTCCTTCTAGTGCTGCTACCCCTATCAATACCTCTTGTGCTACTGTATAGCTTACTGTAATGTTCTGGCCTATGCCCATCTCGTTTAGTCTACGTGCTATTTCTAGGGCTGCTGGATATGCTGCTGCAACCTTGATTACTAGGTTTGGTCTACCCTTCTCTACGTCAGCTGTCTTGTAGCCCCATAGCAGGTATTCATCGTATACTTTTAGGTCTTCTTCTAGTCTCATAGCGAATTCTCTTGCTGCTCCAACGCTTTTATCAGCATCGTAGGCTATTAATGGGTTTAACTGGTAGCTTACTAGTCCATCGTGGTAGTCTGACCAGAAGAATGGTGGACGGAATACTAGGAAGTTTTCTAGTAAACCAAATCTTGTAGCCTCCATTGCTATGTCGTCAGCATACTTTTCTGGCTCCTTGAACCATTCAGGATACTTCTTTGACAGTACTTCTCTAGCATACTTCTTGAACTTCTCCCATAGTGTTGGGTCATCATCATATGCTTTTGCTGCAAGAGCTGGATTGGTTGATACTTGTACGTATCCTAGGTGTCTAAGCCATCTTAGCCCTAAAGCATAGTCGTTACCGAACTTACATAGTCCTTTAAGTGATGCTTGATAGTATATGTTGTTTACGAATAATTCCTTCATAGCCTTAACGTATGATTCAGCAAGGTTGTTCGCGTCTAGTTTCTTCTCAACTTCTCCAGCCATCCATGCAAGCATACTGTTTCCTTTATTTACTATCTTCATAGACCTAAGCTGTTCATCTATTACTGCTCTTAGTATCACTGGTGACCCATACTCTTTCCTCTCAACCTCCTCCCAGTCCTTAAGTGCATTTAATATAGCATTCAATGTTGCTTCTACTTCTTCTTTAGAGAAACCTACTCTCTTTGATTCAAGTCCTATAAGGTTCCATGTAATCTCTAATAGTACATCATAGGCATAGAATCTGTTTAATACTTGCTTCTTTCTCTCGTCGCCTTTTAGGGTTGCTGGATTAGCTGATGTAAAGACTAGGTTTAGTCTACGTATAGCAGAGCCTACCACTTCTAGGAGCTTGCCCTTCATTTCATGGTATAGTATGTGGTCTGCTGCTAGCTTTGTATGGCCCATTAATGCTGTTTTAACTATATGGTCTGAGTGATCTGTGCGCGGTGGTACCGGTAGAACTAGCTTTTCTGGTTCACTTGCGGATACTATTTCTTTAACTTCTTCTAGTGACAGAGGCTTGTTGCTCAAAACTTACACCTTAACCAATACCTACGTGATTTATCATTTTAAATTTATAGTATTTAAACGTTACACAAATAACATTAAAGAGGAGAGAAAAAGGTTCCTATACAAGTGTATAATAGTATAACTTATATACTTGGCTGAATTCAAGGGGGCTTGAGAAGAGATGATATAGTCTTGCTAGATGTATGCGCCTTCGGCCATATTACACGTGAATCAGAGGAATGGAGAGGGCTTAAAAGAGAGTTTACCGCTGGTCCACCATACTTCTTCTCACTAGCTCTTAGACGTCTTGGCAATAACGTCATGGTTGTAACTAAGCTAAACCCTGCTGATAAGGATATTTTAACTGAACTTGAAAGGGAAGGTATAAGGATAGTTTTAAGGAAAAGTGCGAGAACTTCATCGTTTCATACAGTTTATGGTAAAAGCCTTGATGAAAGATACTTAAAGGTAATATCAGTTGCTGACCCATTCACTGTTGATGATCTTGAATATTGCGAACCCTCTAAGTACATCTATATCGGCCCACTAACTACTAGGGATTTCGATCTAGAGTTCCTAGTAAGGGCTCGTAGAAAGGCTCCAGTAGTTCTTGATGTTCAAGGATTTACACGTAAGGTCGTTGGCGATAGGATAGAATATGTTGACTGGAATTGGAAACTTGAAGGATCTAAGTACGTTGACATATTTAAAGCTGATACTAATGAAGCTCGAATACTTACTGGCCTAAATGAACCAGTAGAAGCTTTAAAAGAAATATTAAAGTGGGGTCCTAAAGAAGTACTAATTACATCAGCTAAAGGCGTATTCCTAGGAGTTAAGGGTGTAGGAGTATTCTTTGCACCATTCATTGTTGAGGAAATACGTGGTAGAGTTGGTAGAGGTGATACCTGTACTGCTGCATATGTCCACGCAAGACTTCGTGGAATGAACTTCAAAGACGCAGTTAAATTTGCTGCAGCAGCTACATCGCTAAAGCTAGGATACCAAGGACCTCTAAGGAATAGTGAGAGAGAAGTACTAGAATACATCAAGGAAAAGTATATGGAAATTAATGTTAGGATAGAATAGAGTTAAAATACATGTAATTGCGTTTAACAGTATTAGGCGTAGAGTTTATAAAGCGTAGTAGCACGAGTTCAACTTGTAGAAGATGCTCCCCAGGAGAGTATATATGAGCATTAAGGGGCTCTTAACTGATAAGGTGATATGTTAAACAATGATGTATACCCGTAAACACATACCTATAATAGTGGCTCATAGGGTTAATAGTCGTCGTAAAATAAAGCACTATATCTTTAACAATATAGTTGATGCCATTGAATTAGATTTTATTAAATCGCCTAGCAATGGAAGTATAGTATTACAACATGTAGACGAAGACTACGTCATAAGAGACTTCATAACGAGAAACGAGTCAGAATTCCTGGACAATGTAAAACTAGGTTTTAATGTGAAATACTATGCTAAGCGTCTTACTTCCTGGATAACTGATACACTAACACATAAACGTTGCAATAAGAAGCCTCGTAAATACTATATTGAGAGTATTCTAAGTTTTATAGATGAACAACTACGTAAAGCTAATCGTAGCATAACTATAATAATTGACTTAAAGGCTAAAGGTGTAGCTAAGGAACTAGCTAGGGCTCTTACAGAGTTTCCAATACGTAATGCCAAGTTATTTATATCATCTAAGTATCATAGTGAATTAGCTAAAATTAAGCAATTAGCACCACATGTTAAAGTACTTGCTTCATTTGATGGTGAACCTATAAACATATCAGAGTATCTTAAAAGTCTGGGTATGGATGGTGCTAGTGTTAGGGCAGCATTCGTTGACAAGAACCTTGTTAACGAGCTACACAAGCATGGATTAATTTTAGCTGTATGGACTGTTAATGATGTGGGTATGGCTAGGCATCTCGCTAGATTAGGCGTTGACATGATAATAACCGATATACCTGAGATTATACGTAAGGTCTTAGAACTTGATGAAGAATATAGAAGTATGCAGGATGAAATAGATCTCGACCGTTATGCTGGGCAAAGTGAGGGTAGAGTTGTTATAGGAGGACTTGAACATATGTTCGGATACGAGTTAGGGCATCAGAACGAATTTAGTGAAGAAAAGAAAAAACGTGGAAGCTCTATTTAGCTTAATCATGATATAGCATGATTATTTAATTGTTACTTGAACCCTGGCTTACGTATATTCACTACTTCCTTATTAACTAGTGTTGGCGGTATTTCTCCCTTATAGAATGCTATTAGGTTTTCAGCTACAAGTTCAGCCATACGGTGTCTTGTTTCATATGTTGCTGAGCCTATGTGTGGTAGGAGTACTACGTTCTTGAATGCTGTTATTGGGTGGTTGGGGTCTAAGGGCTCTTGTTCGTGCACGTCTAAGCCTGCTCCACGTATCCATCCCTCACGTAGTGCTTTTACAAGTGCGTCAGTGTCTATTACTGCACCTCTAGCAGTGTTTACTATTATTGCTCCTTTCTTCATCTTCTTTAGTCTCTCCTCATTTATGAGGTGATAGGTCTCCTTAGTTAATGGCACGTGTATTGATACTATGTCTGCTTCTTTTAACAAGTCATCTAGTTCACGGTATTCTATGCCCATTTTCTCTTCTAGGTCTTTTCTACGGAACTTGTCATAGTATATTACTTTCATTCCAAAGGCTTTACCAAATTCTGCTACACGCGATCCTATTCTACCAAGACCTATTATTCCTAGAGTCTTACCCTGAAGTTCTACTCCTAGCATCATCTTTGGATGCCAGCCAGTTTGAAGTCTCCACCACTCACCCCATCTTACGAAGTGGTCTGCTTCTACTATTCTCCTAGCAACAGCCATTAGTAGTGCCCATGTTAGCTCAGCTGTAGCCTCTGTTAGTACTCCAGGTGTATTGGTTACGTATATTCCAAGCC
This sequence comes from Pyrodictiaceae archaeon, assembly GCA_015521735.1. Lineage (GTDB taxonomy): Archaea > Thermoproteota > Thermoprotei_A > Sulfolobales > WANQ01 > WANQ01. Next base: position 29,446 of record WANQ01000018.1, read on the forward strand.
TAGTAGCACATTCTATGTCGATGTTATCGTAGCCTACAGCATATTGGGCTACTATTCTTAACCTCTTTGCTTGTTGTAGTAGGTTACAGTCTATTTTATCAGTTAACAATGTCCCGAGTGCGTCAACCTCCTTAGCCTTCTGTAACAAAACCTCATATGGTGGTGGCTGATAACGATCCCATACCTCAACATCATAGTATTCTTCAAGCTTCTTTATAACATCTGGGAATAGCTCTCTGGTTATGAATAACTTAGGTTTCATCTTAAACTTACACCAAGTAACCATTACGCATGGGATCATATTTTAATTTTACCAAAATAATTTAAGACAAAGTATTAAAGCAAGACACTATATAGGCTAAAATCTTGAGAACATATTATTCCACCTCTAGTTCCAGAATTAAAGGAACGTTAAAAGTGTAATTGAGTATAGTGGAGTAGTAATCTTCCTATAATAAGGTTGGGTGTTAGTTTAAGTGAAAAACAATTTAACTAGGTTAGGGTTTTATTGTTATCTTACCATCTATTCTTTTATGTCCTCTTTCGAACGCCTCTAGTGCTTGTGTTAGCTTGAATCTACTTGTTATTATCTGTGTCATGTCTATTTTACCAGCTGCCATTAGCCTTATAACGTTCCTGAATGTACCCCATCCTGAGTGTCCTTGGCTTCCAAATACTTGTGCTCTTCTAACCTGTAGTACTTCTAGGTATATGGGTACTTCTTGTGGTGCTCTTCCTATCCATGTAATCTTTGCGCCAATGCCTAGGCTCTTAAGCATTTGAGGTAATGTGTGTTCGGGAGCTCCAGCTGCTTCTACGTGCATGTCTGCTCCTTCTCCACCAGTTACATCCATTATCTTCTCCCATGGCTCTACTCCCTTATTCTTAAGCTCTATTGGGTCGAATACGTAGTCTGCTCCAATCTTCTTAGCTAGTTCTTTTCTAACAGGGCTTATTTCGAATGCTATTACTAGTCCTGCTCCAGCCGCCTTAGCTAAAGCTATAGCTGCTAAGCCTATGGGTCCTGCACCCCATACTACAACGTATCCTCCAGGCTTGAAGCCTCCAGCACGATTGAATATTGCGTGGTAGGCTACTGATGTAGGTTCAACTAGGCTACCGGCTTCAAAGGCTTTGTCCTCGCTACGATATCTCTCAGCTATGGAGTCTATTTTCCACAAGTACTTTTCATGAGGTATTAAGACGTATTCAGCCATAGCGCCGTCATGGGTGAAGCCTAGTTCACCATACTCTAGGTCTGCTGGATCATTAAGTCTAGTACAATGGTTAACGTAGCTTAGCCTACAAGCAGTACACTCACCACACCAGAGCATTTCCTCAGAAGTAACCATGTCTCCAGGCTTAACCATTTGTACTTGTGGTCCAACCTCTTCTACAACACCACTAAACTCGTGGCCTATTACGACAGGTGTTTTAACTAGTCCTGGATAAATCATGTAGCCATCCTTATCTGTTTCAACAAAGTGTAGATCACTACCACATATACCTACAGCTTTAACCCTAATGAGAACCTGCTTACCCTTAGGCTTAGGTATTGGCTTCTCCTCAAGCTTAATCCTAGGATTATACCAGACCTTATTACCCTCCCTAACCTTACGTGTCTTCTTCTCTGCTTCAGTTATAGCATAACCTGGCCTAGGCTTAAAGTCTGCGTATAGAACAAGAGCTAACATCTTATCTTTTTCGGGCAAACACTTTCACCCAATAAACCATTGAGAAAATACGTAATTTTATACTTTACCCAGATAAACGAAGGATTTATCCATGATAAACACTGTTAAATACTTTTAAAATGATAAATAGCATTAAGCTATACCTTACTATAGCAGGGTGTAGGGAAGGAAAAGAGAAAAATAGAAGAGTTAAGCTCTTGTTCTACGCTGTAGTTCTTCAGGTGGTAGTCTATGTGCTATGACGTCTATTATTTCTTCTGGAGTAGCTAGGTCTTTCGGTATGTCCAATACCTTGTGGCCACGATCTAGTACGACTATTCTATCAGCTACAGAGTATACATGGTATATGTTGTGCGATATTATTATGCTACTAATACCCTTCTTCTTTAAATCCAATACGTACTCTAATACTCTCTCGCTTTCCTTAATGGACAGTGCTGATGTAGGCTCGTCTAAGATTACTAGTTTAGCGCCAAAGTGTACTGCTCTAGCAATAGCTATTGACTGTCTCTCACCACCAGACATTTTGCCAACAATCATTTCTGGGTCACGTCTCTTTATACCAATATCTTCTAAGAGCTTCTTCGTTAATTCCCTCATCTTTTTCTTATCAAGTATTTTTATGAATCCTACCTTCTTATACACTTCTCTATTCAAGAATAGGTTTCGGTAAACATTCATGTAGGGTACTAGCGCCATATCCTGGTAGACTATTTCTATACCTAGTTTACGTGCATCGGCAGGTGACTTGAATCTTACTTCACGTCCCTCAAAGAATATCCTGCCCTCATCTGGCTGATGGTATCCTACTATTATTTTAGCTAGAGTAGATTTTCCTGCACCATTATCTCCTACAAGTCCTACAACTTCACTATAGCCTACGTGGAAGTCTACTTTATTTAATGCTACTATTGGGCCAAACCTCTTAACAATACCCTTCATTTCAAGTAGATGTTTAGGCTTACTCACGTCTACTCAACCTCAAGTTAATTATACCAGCAATTATTAGCAACACACCAACGAATCCAATGTACCAGTATGCTGGAGCACCCGCCATAATTAATCCTACTCTTATCTCACCTATAAGGAATGCTCCCAACGAGGCACCAGCAACAGTTCCAACACCACCAGCTAATGAGCAACCACCTATGACTGATGATGCTATAGCTTCTAGTTCTAGACCCATACCTGCTACTGGTTCAACAACCTTGAACCTAGACATAGCTATAAGCCCAGCTAGTGCAGCCATAACGCTACTTAACACGAAGTTAATGGTTTTAACCTTAGCAACATTAATACCTAGAGCACGTGCTGTCTCCGGTGCACCTCCAACAGCTTGAACCCAGTTACCGTATGGTGTAGACGTTAATATGAAATGGAATATTGCTGCTAGTATTAGGAACCATAAACCAGAAATCCTTAGATCGTATAGTATTGGTGCTGAGAGAGCTGCTAGTTCTGGAACATTGACTTCAAGTCTAACTGGGAAACCCTTAGTGATAGCCAATAATACTCCTCTAATAAACCACATCATACCTAGTGTTGTTATGAATGACGGTATCTTACCCTTAATGGTGATTAAAGCATTAGCTAACCCTATTACTGCTGCTAAGCCTAGAGCAGCTAGGAATGCTACTATGAATGGCATGCCAGCATTTAAGAGCCATACAGCAAGTATTGATGAAGCTGCAAACACTGAGCCCACAGATAAGTCGAATTCACCTGCAATCATTAAGAACGATACACCAATAGCCATGATGCCTAGCTCAGCTGCAAGTGACACCATGCTGCTAAGCGCTGAAAGCGATGCAAATCTGGGGTTAAGGTATGTGAACACTATAGCCATACCAATAATTGATAATATTACTCCTAGCTCCATGTATCTTGTAATCATTTTAACTCTAATACTTGGCAACAACAACCCACCTTCTACACATTCAAACTATCATACTAGAAACCTCTACTATGCATGTAAGACTAAAATGCTGGTAGAAGTATTAGCGGGTATGTAAAAAAGGGTTTTGTTTAAGGTAAAAACCAATTAGAATCCCAAGTTCAACAGTTTAGGCTCCGCCAGTCTCCTTAATCTGCTTCTCAACTAGTCCTAACAAGTTCTTATCAATTACAGTTGGTCCTGTAGGCACATGTTCAGGTGGCATGATACCGTACTTAACGTATAGGTACATGAATACTACTGGTAGGAATCCTTGAGCAAATGGCTGTTGGCTAACAGCTGCAATAACTATATCGTTCTGTATACCTTCTAGTATCTTGTCGTCAACGTCTACTGTTGCTACGTAGACCTTACCCTTAAGACCCATGTCTTGTATGAGCTGCATTGCTGGGTGTGCTCCTAGTGGTCCTAGAGTGAATATTACTTCTACATCTGGGTTTGCTTCAATGTAGGATTTCATGATCTCGTAGGCCTTGGTTGTATCAGTGGTTATGTCTAGTTTCTCTGGAACATAGTCAGCTCCAGCCTCCTTGAATGCATCCTGTATACCCTGAGCTCTAAGCTCTAGGCCTACATGGCCTACCTCGTGAATACCTATGAATGCTAGCTTTGGTAATCTACCATACTTTTCTTGGAACCACTTTATCACGTACTTTGCTAGCTTGTAACCAGCCTGGTACTCGTCTTGGCCAACATATGATAGATATGGTATTCTCTCCTCAGGAGGTCTTGGATCATAAACGTTGACAGCTATAACTGGTATACCTTGCTGAATAACTTTTCTCAAGGGCTCATCTAAGGCCTTGTAGTCGGTAATAGTTATTATTATTCCATCTGGTTTTGCTGCAGCAGCACTCTCTAATGCATCAACAAGCCATTTAATTGAGAACTTCTCTGGACCCTGGTAGATAACTTTTACTCCTAGGAGCTCACCAGCTAGCTCAGCACCCTTAATTACGGGTGCCCACCATGGGTCAGCTGGACCACCATGCGATATATAGTAGAATGTGTACTCGTATTCTTTCTTAGCAGGTGCTGTGGCTGTTACAGTCTCTGTAACAGTAACTGTTTGGGGTGCTGCCCCAACAGTAGTAGTTACAGTAGTTGTTACAGTTGTAGTTTTAGCTGGAGCAGCCTGCATACCAACAAAGTAACCAGCAATGATGCCGATGATTAGTAGGACTATTGCTATTCCAGCCCAAGCAGTTGTTGATAAAGCTTTTCTTAAAATTGGTGTGTAACCCATAATACGGACACCACTTATACTAAGTAAAATTGTTGGTTTAAAAAGTTTAGCATAATTGTACTAGTTAGAATAGTTCAATCAAGTAGAATATTATTGCGATATTTTATTTAAGAAAAGATTGTTTCGAGTAGTTTTCCTAAGTTAGTAGAGATTGACATGTTTTATAAGGGAAAAACATGTATATAATTATTGCGTTTAATTGCATTACTACAACTCTACTTTAATACTTCTACCTTCCCTATATGATTTCCAGCATGCTTCGGCTATCTGAACAGTTCTGAGACCATCTATTACTGTTACTGGTGGTTCCTTGTCTTCTACTATGGATTTTATGAATGCTTTAAGCTCCTCTATGTATGCTTCATAGAATCTCTTCTCAAACCATGGTGCTCCAAAGTATGTTAGTCCCTGCTTAGTACCTATAGCAAACATATTGTCTATATTACTTCCAACATATATTACTCCTTCAGAGCCGTAGACTTCTGTTCTAAGCTCGTATCCGTATGGGAACTTCCTGGTACCATGTATTAGTCCTTGTGCACCATTATCAAACTTAAAAGCTATGCTTACGACGTCTAAGTCTCCTTTAGCTTTAAGTTCATCGTATATGTAGTTTCCTCCAATAACGTAGACTTCTACTATTTCGCCTACCAGGAATCTAGCCATATCGAAGTCATGTGACAACATGTCTAGGAATATGCCACCACTCTTCTTTGGATCAGCTGCCCAGCTTGGAGGTGCACCAGGGTCTCTAGCAACTGCTATATACGCTATTGGTTTCCCTATTTCACCATTCTCTATACGCTTCTTAGCGTTAAGGTAAGCGTAGTCGAATCGTCTATTGAATCCTACTTGTAGTTTTAATCCATGCTTCTTAACAGCTGCTACTACTTCTTTTGCTTCACTAACTGTAACCGTCATAGGCTTTTCAACGAATACGTGCTTACCTGCTTCAAGAGCCTTAATTATCATGTCCTTGTGTAGAAAGGTTGGTACACTTATAACTACAGCATCTATTTTCTCATTGGCCAACATTTTATCGTAGTCAGTATACCATTCAACTCCTAGTTTCTCCCCAACACTTCTAGCAAGGTTTTCAATTACATCTGATACGGCTACTAGTTCAGCGTTTTCAACCTTATACTTTAATATCTCTGCATGGAGCCTACCTATCCTACCTAGACCTACTACACCTACACCTACCTTAGAATTAGGCAAAACCAATACCACCCCTAAGGAGGTACACGTACTTACTCTAAGTCAAATTGTAGTGGAAGGGGAAAAACGTGTTTCTACTTATTAAATCATTAGGACTCTACTAGGTTGTAGTATACTATGTTACCTTCAAATCCTAGCTTATCAATTATTCTCAGTGTTAGCTCATAGGCCTCTCTAGTATACTCTTCTCTTAGCTCTCTATCCTCACTGTAAAGCTCCAATAATCTGTCGCGGAGATATCTTTTACCCTTCTCGTCTACTACTGCTTGGAATATGAAGAAGTAGTGTCTGAAGAAGTCTGCTCTAGGGTTTCTTTCATAGCTTTTATCTACTTTAACTATTTCCTCGTATTCCTTCAGCATTTCCTCTAGGTGTAGAGAGTATAATCCTGTCTTTGATTTAACGTATTCTCTTACCCTGTCAAGTACTGTGTCAAATATTTCTTCATACAATCTTCTAGGCTTAGAGCCTTGAGGGAACCTGCTCATTACCTCGAGTAGTAGTTGTATGTATACGCCAGAAACCTTGTATTTAACCATGCCGTTGGTTACGTCTCGAATAGTCTCCCATACACCGTATCCTTTATCGCTATAGGGGTGGGCTCCACTACCCGAGTGGAACGATAATAGTACTCCTAGGCTACGTGCTACACTATGTAGCTCGTCTATTTTACCAGCTAGCTCGTCTAAGTCGCCATCATAGTCTTCACGCTTCTTAAACCCTACGTTGGGTGCTATGAAATCTATTCTTAGTCCTAATCTATCGAGTTCTCTCACGTAGAAGAATAGGTCTTTAGGTCTAGTTTCAACTGGTAACTCGTCTAATGCGACCTCAACACCGAATTCACGTTCACCTAGATACTTTCTAGCTATCTTGTATACTTCTAAGACGTACTTAATGCTTTCAATGTATTTTAATGCAAGTCTTGCTACATCTAGCTTAGTAAACTTTAACACATAGATGTTCCCGGTATCGGATATGAAGTAGAATCTTCTACCAACATATGTTTTCTCTAACTCCCTCCTATAGTCACCGTCAATTTTATCCTCATAGAGACTCATTACTTCTTCGCTACTCTTCTCATCTACTCCTAAGTCTATGAGCTCGCATGTATCAATTGTTACAAAGTCTACTCCACTAACCCTACTTACTTCCCTAAACTCCTCCTCAATATATCTAAGTGATTCCTCTATTTCCTCCTTGGTTAACCCGTACTCGAATCCTCCACCTGCAATTCTCTTAATAGCTCTTTCAGGTGAAGCCATTAATGATACGTGGTCTGCTTCAACTTCTACTACTACTCCATAGTAGTCGGCGTAGCGTGTAGCCTTGGTTATGTATTCTTCTATTGATGTACCCGTATGCCCCCTCAATAAGTCCTTGGCTTCTTTAATTATTCTTGTTGGAGCTGTTTCACGGTGGTATGAGAGCATTAGTGTTCCAGCTACATCTCTAGCCTTGAAGGCTTTTAGTACTGGTGGAACAACGATATCGGGTAAACGTATACCTATAGCTGGGTGAGGTATTGGTCCAAGATACTTTCTCATACCTAGCACCATTTAAGTTAAGGGTAGTGGGGAGGAGATAGTAAAAACCTGTTAGGTTAAAATTATTTGTTTACTATGGCTTGTACTATCTTACAAGTTGTTTTCTAGGAATATCTCGTAGGCTCTCATTAGTACTCCTTTAGCTGAGTTAACTACCTCTAAGGGATGCTGACCTTCTTCAGGTTTTACTTCAAAGCTTACTGCTCCACGATACTTTATGTCGTGTAGTACTTGTAGTAGTTCTGCTACTTCTTTCTCTGTGTTTAATGCTCCTGGACGATAGAATCCTGGATGCCAGTCGTAGAGCTTGTCGTCTACTTTCTTAGCACAACCTATGTGTATATGGCCTAGGAGGTCAGCGTATGGTTTAAGATCTTCTGGTTTCTCGCCGAGGAGTGGGCCGTGGCTTAAATCCCACATCAAGTATACGTTCTTGTAGTTAGCTCTTATTTCTTCTACTACTTTTGCTGAAAAGTCTATTGGTCCAAGTAGTCTCTTCTTATCCCATTGGTAGTCGAATGTCTCAACAAGTACTGGTATATTGTACTCCTGTGCTTTCTCAGCCATAGCGCTTACAGTCTTAATGAATGATTGAACAGCCTTATCTTTTTCAGCTTCAACGTAAGGTCCTGAGCATAGTGCTACAGCCTTCATTCCACGTTTACCAGCTACTTCAACGCCTTTAACTAGTATTTCTTCAGCTTTCTTCCTCTCATCTTCGTTAACAGCACTTGGATTATACTTTTGTACTAGTACTTGTGGTTGTAAGCCCATAGAGAAGTCTATTCTTCTACCAGTCTTATCGACGTATTCCTTTAGTTTATTCCACTCAGCATCACTTATCCATGAGAGTTCTAGTAGGTCGAAGAACTTGTCATCTACTAGTATTCTTGTTTTCTCAGCTGCACCTTCATCTGACTTTAATAGCTCGGGGAATACCATGAATACTACTATTCCAACCTTATATGGGAACCTAGATACTATTTCAATATCTTTCTTTTCTATTCTGGTGTAGAACATGTATCTCATCTCCTAAGGAGTACTTCTACGATAATGGTTTCATCTAATTTATAATTTTAATTTTTCCATAATAGCTACATTAGGAGTGGCTTCAATGTCTTAGCGCTTACGCTTAGCATTGTGTCTAGGTCTGGTTCTATTCTTGACTCTACACTCACGTAACCCTTATACCCTGTACGTAGCAATCTATAGATTATTTTTTCCCAGTCTAGCATTCCCATACCTGGTGCTAGCCTATTACTATCAGCTACGTGAAAATGCCCTATATTACTACCTGCTCTAAGTATGGCTTCGTAGACGTCTTTTTCTTCAAGCATCATGTGGAATGTATCGAATAGTATCTTTACATTCTCATACCTACTAACTAGTTCTATGGCATCATCTAGTCTGTTAACCAGGTCTGTTTCATACCTATTTAGCGGCTCAAAAACCAAGATAACACCATGTTCTCCAGCATATCTGTCAAGTATTTTTAGTGATTCCTCTAGTCTCTTTAGAGCACTATTACAGTTGTCTTCGCATTTACCTCTAGCTAATCCTACGACAACCTTGTATGCTTCTAGTTTTTCTGCAACTTCAATATACTTCTTAAAGAACTCGATAGCTTTACTTCTAATATCAGTGCTAGGACTTGATAAACTATACTTGTATCTAAGGTAGGATAGACCAGTAGATATAGCTGAAATCTCTAATCCATAACTCTTAGTCTTAGCTTTTAGCTCACCTACATCTACTTCATTTGGGTTAGAGATATTGTATTCTACACCATCATATCCATAGCCTTGAAGCTTCCTTAAAACATCTTCTAATGGAGCTTTGATTACAACATAGAATTCTACACCCTTCGCAAGAGCGTGTACAGCTGAGAGTTTTAGTCTAGGCATGAACTAAAACCTCTTCATACACTAAGAAGACGTGTATAGAGAGGATAGAAAAAAGAGATTAAGCTAGTACACGCATTTGGGCTACTATTGTGGCTAGCCTTTAGGTTCAACGTACTCTTTAGGCTTATTGTAGAATAAGTCTTCCCAGTCAATCCAAGTCCTCGGTACCGTTCCTGGAGGATAGTTCTCTTTCAACCAGTTTACGAACTCTATTACTCTCTCAATAACCTTGTTTACTAGTACTTCTCCTTTCTTAGGATCAGCTAGTTTAGGCCATCCTACAAAGCCTTTCTTATAATAGTAGAATTCTGGTAGGTGGCTTACATCGTACCAATTGAATGGTTTATCTGGGAATACATTGCCTGCAGCGTTAACCCATTTACCTGGTATTACTCTTACTACACCCCATTCTCCTTCCTTCTTCAATGACTCCTCGTCTATTAGGTCTGGTGCTACATACCATGTAACGCTTGCCTCGACCTCATCTGCGTGTATGAATGGTGTTTCTAGTTTTACTCCTGGCGCTATTTCTTCACCTGTACCAGCTTTTCTTAGGAGATCTTGAACCCATTTCCACCAGCTTGTTACGAGGATTAGTGCGTGTACATCTTTCTCTATTATTGCTATGTCCTTAGCTATTGGTAGTACGTATTCTTGTCCATGGCTATTCCATACTATTATTTTCTTAAACCCAGCATTTGATAGCCACTTGATGATGTCTGCAACGTATTCTATAAGTGTTGTAGCTCTTACTGGTATAGTTCCACGCATACCATAGTGGTGGCTCGGGTGGCTACCATAAGCTATTGGGAGTGCTACAGTACACCCAGTTTCATAGCAGACTCGTTCAGCAATACTAACACCTATAATAGTATCCTCTCCTAAGGGCTCAAAGGGTCCGTGAGCTTCAGTTGAACCTACTGGTAAGAATACTATGTCGTTTTCCTTAACTCTTTCCTCAAGTTCCTTCATAGTCATTTGGTCTAAGTATATCTTCTTACCCCACTTGTTTAGAACAAGCTTACCCCAACGCTCACTTAATGGTTTAGACAAGGCTTTCTCCCTAATTAATCATGCAGAATCATCCTTTTTATCCTATACTATTCTTAGCTCATATTCGTAAGAAAAATAATCTCGGAGTAAATTCGGTTTAAAAACATGTTTGTATCTGAGCTAATATAGAGTTCTCCTAGGTGTAGGATTCCTTGCTACTAGAAATACTAGATAAGGATAAGGGGTCATCATTCATAGTTAAACTCTACAGAAACCTAGAGGAATGGCGTAAAGCCATGCCATTTGAAGCTGAACTTAATGTGTGGAAAGAGGAAGTATATTTTTCTACACCAGTAGAACTAGAGTTTAAGCCAGGTGAACTAGTATATAGAGTAGAGTCTGGCCACGTCTACTATTGGCCTCCAGGTAAGGCTATGTGCTTATTCTATGGTTTAAGTGAAGCATATACTCCAGTAGCTCCAATAGGCTTACTTGTTGGACCATTGAATAGTCTAAGAATAGTGGAGTCAGGAGATAAAGCTACAGTTAAAGAACACGTAGTCTACAAGGAGTACTCTGGAATAGTCAATGAACTTGTAAAAAGAGGATACTTGGCGGGAACACCGTTAAGTGAGGATACTAGGATTATAGTAGCTTCAAAGTATATTGGTAAGCATAGGTTATCATTCAATATTTATGTCGAGGATTACGGCTATCACGTTGAAACTGAAGGTATAGTACCCTATCTCGGAGACTACCCATCCATAGCCATTCTACGTAGACTTAAAGAGCTAGTGAAGGCTACAAGACTACTTAGAGCTGATATATCAGAAGACAACTTTATTGTAGTTACAAGCGGTGTTTACAGCTTAGATGAGCTGTGGGAAGCTATAGAGGAGTTGGAGAGATACTATCCACTCGTATTCGAGGAAGTGTTTAGAATGAGTTGAAGGAGGAGTACTTTTGCTAAAAATATTTCGTTTTTAGATTATTGCCTTCTCGGTATACTTGTCGAAGAAGTGTATTTTCTCTTCAGGGAATACTAGTTTAACCTTTTGTCCAGGTTCAAGCTTAAGTCCAGGTGTTGATAGTATCTTTAGTAATGTGTTATCTACTTTAACGTTTATTACAAGATCTCTGCCTAGAGGTTCTATGACGTATACAGTAGCGTCAATAGCATTATCTACTTCACCACTAGTGATAACTCTAATATGTTCAGGCCTTATACCTAGTACTACGTCTGTAGACTTTGAAGCTACTAGTTCACCTAAATCCTTTGAAAGCTTTAGCTTTAAGCCTTCTGATTCAAAATAGTATTCACCGTTCTCTTCCTTAATACTTCCCTCAATGAAGTTCATTGGCGGGTTTCCTATGAATCCTGCTACGAATAGGTTTATGGGCTTATTGTATAGTACTTCTGGTTCAGCATATTGTTGTAGTCTTCCAGCTCTCATTACTGCTATTCTGTCTGCCATGCTCATTGCTTCTACTTGGTCGTGTGTAACATAGATTGTAGTTATCTTCAACTCCTTCTGAAGCCTCTTAATCTCAGCCCTCATCATTACTCTTAGTTTTGCATCAAGGTTGCTTAAGGGCTCGTCAAGTAGTAGAACATCGGGCTCTTTTACAAGAGCTCTACCAAGTGCTACACGCTGCTGCTGTCCACCTGAGAGTTGAGCTGGCTTACGGTTAAGCAAGTTGTCTATTTGTAGTAGTTTAGCTACCTCCTTAACCTTCTTATCTATTTCGTGCTTAGGCACCTTCTTTAATTTCAACGGGAACGCTATGTTGTCGTAAACAGTCATGTGCGGGTATAATGCGTAGCTTTGGAATACCATTCCAATGTTACGATCCTTAGGTGGTAGATCTGTTACATCTACTTCATCAAACAGTATTCTACCCTTTGTAGGCTTATATATTCCAGCTATCATCAACAGTGTTGTCGTCTTACCACAACCACTTGGGCCTAAGAGTGCTACGAATTCTCCATCTCTTACCTCTAAGTTTAAGTCTACTACAGCTTTTACTTTCCCGAAGAATTTACTCACATTATCGAGTGTTACCTTAACCATATATTATCACCTTCTAGGAGGAGATTCCACTATCATAAGAATATTGTTTAGAGGGTATATTTGTTTAATTAAAAATACATTAAATTTAAGGTAATGGTTCATCTCTTTACACCGCCAACGTATATTCTTAGTAGTAGTTTCTGTGTTGTACTGAAGAATATTAGTGTTGGTATGGTGAAGAATAGTCCTACTGCTGCTAGCATACCCCAGTTAACGAACTTTAGCTCTCCTATCAAGTAGTATATTAGTACTGGCAATGTATAGTATTCTTCGCCTACAACATAGGTGTAGACTAGTAGAAATTCAGCCCACCCTGATAGAAATGCGAATATTGATATGGCTCCAATACCTGGGAGTACTAGTGGAAGGATAACACTTCTCCAAACCCTCCACCTAGTACAGCCATCTACTAGTGCAGCCCATTCAAGATCCCATGGTATTGCATCAAAGAAGCCCTTAATAATCCATGAGGCCATTGGTATTTCTAGTCCAGCCTTGATTATAATGATCCCTAGTAGTGTCATGTAGCCTTTACCGTAGAGCCCCATTTTGTTCAATATAATGAATAATGCTATTAGTAAAATAACACTGGGAAATGCGTGTAATGCTATAATGAACTGCATTAACCCTATTCTACCAGGGAAGTTCATACGTGATAAAGCGTAACCAGCCATACTACTAATTAGTACCTCTAATGCTGCTACACCAAGTGCTAGGAATAGCGTGTTCATGGTTATAGGCCATATATTGGGATACTCCTTAAGCCCCATCTTAAACGGTGCCCATAGGAATTTCCAGTTCTCCAAGGTGAACACTTGTGGTATTACACCAAAGGTTACCTTAGCACTAAAGCTTTGGGCTAAAAGCCATAGGAACATCACCCAGACAGGTATTAAGGGTATAACAGCTACTACAATTACTATAACATATTTTATTATTGTTCTTATCCGTGCATGCATTTTCCTTCTAGCCAATTCCTCACGTGAAAGCCTGGACAAGAGAGCTTACACCTCCACCCTACTTGGCTCCATTAGCCTACGGAAGCCGAATACCTTGAAGTAGAATACTATGAGTCCTAAGCCTATTGCTACAAGTACAAGTGATATTGCTGCAGCATAACCGTACTGGTACTGTGAGAAAGCCTGAGTATACGCGTACAGTGACCACACTGTTACTCCAGCAACCTTAGTAATACCTAGTACTTCTGATGGACTAGCTCCTTGTGCTGCACCCCACACCATTAATATAACGTCATAGGATGCCATAAGGCTAAGAGTCTGCCACGCTGTTACAAACATTATAGGCCACTTTAGTAAGGGTATAATTATTCTTCTAGCTACCTGAAATTCTGAAGCACCATCAACTAAGGCAGCGTTAATTAGGTCAGGTGGTATTGATTTAATTGCTGCCGTGTATACTATCATACCAAAGCTAGCACCAATATAACCGTTCACTATTATCATTAGTAGCTGAGAGTAGGGTTTATCAAGTAACCAATTACTAGGAAGCCAAGACTCTGGTATACCAGCTAGTCTAAGTAGTAGATTAAACATTCCATCACGGCTAACAAACCAGTTCCACATTAAGGCATAGACTATTCCAGGAGTTATTCTAGGTAAAAGCCATGAAACTCTAAGCGACATTGAGATCAGTTCACTTTTAACGAAGTATGCTATGGCTATTGATAACACTAAGGCGAAGAAAGCATTAATGGCTAACACGCTTCCAACGTATATCATAGTTATTCTAGCTACTTCCGGTATGTATGGGTCTTGCGCAAGGAATATTCTTCTAAAGTTATCTAAGGTAAAGTGTACTTGTGGTGTAAAGAAGTCTTTAATGAATGCTATAAAGTTCTTCAACTGTAGATCCGTGAAGCCTAGATAAACTGTTAGGAATAGTGGACCTATCCATGCTAACGCTATCATTATGAATAGTGGTGTTAGGAATAGCCACGGCGTTATCCTGTATGTTGGTATAGGCAGTTTACTCAAGGAATACTACACCCCACATATAGGGAGAGCATGGCTTTTTCACTTAGCCCTAATATTATTTATGATGTCGTTTACGTGGTGTATTATTCCTAGTAAGTTAGGGTGGGAGAACTGGTAAAAAACATATTTGTTATATTATGTAGTTGGGCTTACACCTAAACTATTTAGCCTTTGATTATTAATTGGTCTCCTAACTGTGCTTGCAGTGTCCTAACCATTTCTTCTAATGCTTGTTCTGGAGTGGCTTCGCCTTTCTCTACCTTAGCTATTGCTTCAATCCAAGCGCCTCTGTAGGTGCTCCATCCTGGATGTAGTGGTTCGAAGCTTGTGTATTCTAGCATATATGCTACTTCGCTTAGGAACTTTGACTGCTTGTAGTATGGGTATTCTACTGTTGTCATTCTTACTGGTAGGTGAGCACTGTCTACTGCATGTTTAGCGTCTAGTGGTGGTGATGTTGCTAGCATTATTAGTATGAAGGCTATTTCTGGGTACTTTGACTGACTCGTCACGTAGTATAGGTATGGGCTTGATAGCGTCATAGGCTTTAGTCCTGGTTCTGGTGCTGGTACTAGTGCGAAGCCTATGTTCTCCCACTCATAGCTTTCTGGTAGCTTACCTAACTCTTCGTGATAGGCTACTCTCTGCCACTCAGCCCAGTGCCATGTACCACCAAACCAGAATAGTACTCTACCGTTTACGAAGTCGCTGTGTATCTTTCTCCACTCAGTACCTATCATGTCTGGTGGTAGAACCTTTTCTACTTGAGCCATCTCGTAGAGTAACTTCAACATCTTGAGCATAGCGTTCTTGTCTAATACTAGTTTACCTGTCTCGGGATCCTGTAGTATACCTCCATACTGGTAGTAGAGTATTACGAATGGTGTTCCACCAAAGTTTGGTCTATGGTAGAAGCCCCACTGTACTAGGCCTTTCTCCATAGCCTCCTTAGCAACCTTTATCAAGTCTCTTAGAGTTACTTCACCTCTTCTTATCTTCTCTGGGAGAGCATTGATCTCCTCCTCGCTCCAGCCAAGTTTTCTTAATACGTCCTTACGGAAGTATAATGGTCTTGCCTCAGTGTCTTGTGGTAGAGCCCAAATATGTCCCTTATACTTAACAGCATTCCATAGTACTGGGTAAACGTCGTCTAGCCATATCTTATACTTGTCAATGTATTGGTCTAGCTGTATTACGTATCCTCCATCTACTAGTTCTGGTAGGTTCTTCATAGCAATTATGTCTGGTGCCTCGCCAGCAGCAAATGCTGCTGTTAACTTGTCCATGTAGTCTCCTCTAAAGAATTGTGTTTCAACCTTAATTGTAACGTTGATACCTGCAGCTTTTAATATATTGTTAAGGAGTTCCGCTGCACGGACAACGTTCTCTACTCTGGTGGTATCTACTGGCGAACCAGATGCCCAAGCTTTAATAGTTATCACTCCTCCAGTAGGAACAGCTTGAGCTATTGTCTGCGTAATAGTCTCTGTAATCGTTTCTGTAACTGTTGCCGTGGCACCTGGGCCAACAGTTTTAGTTACAGTAGTTGTAACAGTGGTAGTTGTGACGGGCGCTGCTGGTGCTGCTGGTTTAACTACATAGCCTATTGCTACTCCTATTACTAACCCTACTATGAAGAGAATAACGGCTAAAGCTGTTGGGCTTATAGCAGAACTTAGTCTACTCATAACTCATGCACCCAGGTATGCATATCTTACTTTATATTCCACTATTTCTGTTAGAGTATTGGTGGAACCGTATCTATTAATTCTTTACTATCATAAATTCTTGATGGAGGCTTCAACTACTAGCACATGCAGAGAAAAATACTACTACTAGGTAGTAATTACCTGCCGTACCTTCTTGTTGGCAGGGCTTGTTTAGGTGTTAGAGAGTAAGAGTTAAAAATAGTTCTTGACAACACGGGCATGCAAGGGTAAGTAGTTATGCCCAAGACTATCAAGGTAAGAATATACACTAAGTCTACAGGTTACGTTGAAGCTGAGTTAACGGATGAGTATGCTCCTAATACGTTTAATAAGCTGGTTGAAGCATTGCCAATAGAGTCTATAGCATATAGGTGGGGTGACGAAGTATACTTCTCGACACCTGTGAAAGCTGAAGAAGAGAATGCTGTTGAAACAGTTGAGAAAGGTACTGTAGCCTTCTGGCCTCCAGGTAATGCTTTATGTATATTCTGGGGTCCTACACCAGCAAGCCATAGCCCTGATGAAATAAGGCCTGCTAGTCCAGTAAACATATTGGGCAAGATCATAGGTGATCCAACGGTATTTTCTAAGGTTAGGAGTGGTGAGAAGATTAGAGTTGAGCTAGCCGAGTAGTGGAGAAGGGCTAGTAGAAGCCTCATATTAGCTTATATTGTTTTTCTACTACATCTTGTAGGAATGGTTAGAGCTGGGTATAGATAGTGGTGTGTTATGGTTGAAGCATTAGCTATTGGAACGTTTACTGTAGATGTTATAGCAGTAGACCTACCAAAAATAGCTAGTCCAGGCGAAGTAGTCTATGTTACGAGGCCTATAGACCTACATGTTGGTGGTCATGCTGCTAATGTATCAATTGATTTAGTTAAGCTTGGAGTAATACAAGGTGTTGTAGCTAGTGGTGCATTGGGGAGAGATGTATTTGCTCACTTAATAGAGCATGAGCTTAGAAAGTATGGTGTAGTTGTTGCAGCTGAAACCATTAGTGAGGCTGGTACGGCTAGGAATATGATACTTGTTGTAAAGGGTGAGGATAGGAGATTCCACGTATATCGTGGAGCAAACCAGTATTTATCCGCTAACCATGTCTTAAGGTTGATAGACAAGTATAAGCCTAGGTTTATGTACCTCTCGGTTGGGGCATCTAGGCGACTAGATAGTAGGCTTAACGATATTATACTTAAAGCTAAGGACAACAACACTGTAGTATTACTGGATATAGCCTACACTGAGCCCAGAGCTGTTAAAGTAGTTGACTCTGTACTTGAGCTACCAGATATAGTCCACCTTAACTCAGAGGAACTAGCAATGCTTACGGGTGAACAAGATGTGGAGAAGGCCTTATCTAGTATTAGGGCTAGAGCACCAATGCTTCTATGTGTAACTAGTGGTAGTAGAGGGTTAATGGCGTTATATAAGAGGAGAATCCTAGTAGTTCAACCACCATTTAGAGTAGAACTAGAGGATCCTACAGGTGCAGGTGACGCATTTTCTGCTGGTCTCCTCTCAGCACTAAAGACTACAGGGAAGAGCTTGGGAGACCTAGCTACTAGTGAATTAGTGAAAATGTTATTGTTTGCTCAGGCTAGTGGAGCTATTGCTGTTACAGCTGCCGGTGCTACAACAGCTGTTTCAGGTATTAGTGTTAGAAGACTTATTGAGGCTCAAGGGAACCGTATTATAGCTTCTACTAGGATAGTTAACTTGTACTAGTAGGGAGTGAATAGTATGAGTAGTGTTCACGTAATAGATCTTCCACGTAGGGTTATTGTGGGAAACAATGTATTAGAAACCATAGGTGACCACATACTAGATTTAGGTCTTGGTAAGAGGGTTCTAGTGGTATCTGGTAGCTCTTCTACTAGAATATATGCTGGAAGAGTACTAGACGTGCTTAGAGATAAGGGGTTTGAGGCATGGCATTTAAGTGTTGGTAGTGCTAGTATTAGTGAAGCTGAAAAAACAGTTGCAACTGCGAAGGAGGTTAAGGCTGAAGTAGTTGTTGGTGTTGGTGGAGGTAAGGCTATAGATGTAGCAAAGTATACTGCCTATAAGATTGGTGCAAGACTTGTAAGCATACCTACAGCGCCATCCCATGATGGTATTGCTTCACCATTCGCATCAATAAAGGGGTTAGATAAGCCCACCTCTATTAAAACCATTATGCCAAGCATTGTTTTAGCTGATATAGAGGTTATCTCAAAAGCTCCGCGAAGACTAATAATATCTGGTTGTGGCGACCTCATAGGAAAGTTTACGTCAGTACTTGACTGGAGACTTGCACATAGACTAAGAGGAGAATATTATGGTGAGTATGCTGCATCACTTGCACTATTATCTGCTAAGCATGTTGTAAAGTATAGTGAATGGTTTTCATCGAAAACTATACCTTTAGAGGCTGTTAGGGCACTAGTTGAAGCCTTAATAAGTAGTGGTATAGCAATGGGCATAGCAGGTTCAACTAGACCAGCTAGTGGTAGTGAACACTTATTCGCACATGCACTAGACATTACAGCAAACTATCCCGCACTCCACGGCGAGGAAGTAGGTGTTGGAACAATAATGATGATGTACCTACACGGAAAGAATTGGAAGAAGATAAGAAGTGTTTTAAAGAAAATAGGTGCACCTACAACAGCAAAGGAGTTAGGCGTAAAACCCGATGACGTAATCAAGGCTTTAACAATAGCCCATAAGATTAGGCCAAGGTATACTATATTGGGCGAAAAAGGGTTAACAGTAGAAGCAGCCGAAAGACTAGCCAAGATAACAGGCGTAATACCATAGTTTTTATTTATGCTGTGAGCACCTATACTCTGCTCCCAAGAATTAATTCTATTATTGTGAACGTGGTGTATTGCTAAGTAGTACAGTTAAAGCTTATATAGCTTCTGTTACGAGTGTTAGTTTGAATGTTCTAGTTCTAGTTGATGGCGGATTAACTGGGCTGTGAGTTTCCTTTAGGCATGTCATACTACTATGACTGGGCTAAAAGATAGTCCAGCTAGCATT
The DNA here is from genome assembly GCA_015521735.1 of Pyrodictiaceae archaeon. Classification (GTDB taxonomy): domain Archaea; phylum Thermoproteota; class Thermoprotei_A; order Sulfolobales; family WANQ01; genus WANQ01. The sequence goes on from WANQ01000018.1 coordinate 48,804, forward strand.
CTCGTTAGTGTTGTAACATGTTTTCGCAGTAATGGTATTTTCTCCTCGAAGCCCTTAGTCTTGTTTACTATTACTAGGTCTGCATCCTTGGTGTATTCAACTACTTCCTCATAACTGTTAGTATGCTCTATTAGATCGTAGCTTAATTTCTTTTCCTCTAGTTTCTCCTTAACGTGTGCTGGATCACCTATTACTAGTGTAGTTATCTTTACTCCGCTATGGGTCACTGTTATTGTTTTAGCTATGTCAACTATTTTATCTATGTCTAAATGTGATGCTCTATTGAATACAAGGAGGAGTTTACCTACCTTATGTGGTGGTGCTGATAATGGTGTATAGATTAGTACTGGCTTACTAGTCTTTGACAGTACTTTTCTTGCAGTAGATCCTACTATTTCTGGAGGTGGTGTTTCACTTTTAGCAGATGACATTACTATAAGGTCTATTGGATTAGCTTCAGCATACTCTACTAGCTTCTTCGCAGGATCGCCTTCCAGCACTACCTTTCTTATAGCCAGTACATGTTCTCTCATCAATGCTAGCTCTATTAACGCTATAGCGTCTTCAGCTATATTCTTCATTGTTCTATCGTAGAGTGATGTGAATCTTACTCTAGATTTAAGTTTAGGTACAACTGCTACGACATGGTATACTGCGTTAGGAAACAATGTTACCGTGAATAATGTGGCGTTAACTATACGTGTACTCTTGACAGCACATATCATTATGTTCTTGAACTCTATTATTCTAGCCCACCCCTAGTACCACGTACCTTAGAATAAGGTAGAGTGATGCTAAGCCCACTGTTAGGAATAGTACTGGCATACCGTATTTAAGGAATCCTCTAAAGGATATATGGTATCCGTGTCTCTCAGCAATACCTGCTACAACAACATTAGCGCTTGCACCAACAAGTGTGCCGTTTCCTCCAAGACAGCCTCCTAGGCTGAGAGCCCAGTATAGTGGTGCTGAGTTTAATCCCGTAATCCTCGCTATTACTGATATTACTGGTACCATGGCCATAACGAATGGTATGTTGTCTACGAATGCTGATACTATAGCTGATACCCATAGTATTAGTAGGAGTAGTACAGTGTAGTCTGTTGAGAAGGAGTAGATTTTGTATGCTATAAACTCCATTACACCTAAGTCTTCTACACCCTTAATGACCATAAACATTGCTATGAAGAATACTAGTGTTGGCCAATCAACATCTTCTAGTAGTGACTCTATTCTTATACGTCCACGTAGAAGTGCTAATAATACGCCTATGCCTATTAGTGGTGGTATTGCTGGAGGATACTCTAGAAAGTCTTCTAGAAGAAACAATGCTATTACTATGCCTAGTATGCTAAGTGATCTTCTAAGCATGAATGAGTCTACTACTACGCTATAATTCAATTTCCTGCCATCTAGGTGTCTAGCTTTACTGGTATAGAGGTTTATCCACTTTGAGAACAATAGCCTAATTAATACTAGAAATGCTAGGAAGTCTACTATTATTATAGGTGTCAGATTGTATATGAAGTCCATGAAGCCTAAGTTAGCTCTTGTACCTATGATTATGTTTGGTGGATCTCCTATTAGAGTAGCTGTTCCACCTATATTTGACGCAAACACTATTGATATGAGAACTGGTCTAGGATCAACTTTTAACCTCTCCATTATTTCTAGTACTATAGGTGTCATCAACAATACTGTTGTGACATTGTCTATGAATGCTGAAATGAATGCTGTTAGAGCTGACAATATTACTATCAACGTGAACGGCTTTTTATGGAATCTTACAAGTATGGTTGACGCCATATAGCTAAATAATCCTGTTCTACTTAAAACACCTACAAACATCATCATGGACATTAATAATAGTATTGTGTCCATGTCTATTCCAGCAACTATTTCAGAGAAATCACTAAACCTAAACAGCGTATCCAGCGCTAATAGTATTGATAGTGTTAGGAGCGCTGCTGCAGTTCTATGCATTATCTCTAGTACTAATAGAGCATATAGTATTATTAGTATGGTGAAGCCTAATATGACGCTGGCTAGGTCATTTAATGGGTAAAGGGGTTGCACTGTTTTAGTGCGCCTCCTCACCCCAAGTAATGTTTACTTACATTGGAGTCCTCTATACTATACAGCTTTATTTATGTTTAGCTTCAAAAGAGTTTATTGGTAAGTGTGGTATTAGGTTATGTTACTGAGTAGTAGTGAGGTATGGCTTAGAGAGGATCGTATAGTATGACTAGTACTACTAGGGTTGAAGGCGGTAGTGAGTTTAATCCTTACGTTATGGCTGAGTGGCTTAGTGCTGTACTTGGCCGTAAGAAGCCTGTTCGTACACTTAGTGGTGTTACTGTTGTAGCTGTTATGACTCACCCTTATCCTTGTCCTCATGGTAGATGCGCCTATTGTCCTGGAGGACCAGGTTATGGTACTCCTCAAAGCTATTATGGAGAAGAACCAGCGCTTATGAGGGCTATTAGGGTAGGGTATCATCCATATAAGCAGGTTTATGTAAGGCTTAGAATGTATGAGAGACATGGGCACCCGTATCACAAGGTTGACTTGATAGTTATGGGTGGTACTTTTCTAGCAATGCCCTTGGATTATCAGGAGTGGTTTATCACCATGGTTTTTGAGGCTATGAATCGTTATCCTAACCCTAATCCTCCTAGAGGCTTCGTTAGCTTAGAGGATGCTCAACTACGTAATGAGTTCGCTAATGTGAGGTGTATTGGTTTAACCATTGAGACTCGCCCAGACTGGGCTAAGGAGAAACACGCTAATGCTATGCTTAGGTATGGTGCTACTAGGGTTGAACTAGGAGTACAGAGTATCTATGATGATGTTCTTGAACGAGTTGATAGAGGACATAGTGTAAGGGATACTATAGAAGCTACTAGGATACTAAAGGATTCTGGGTTCAAGATAGTCTACCACATTATGCCTGGGCTTCCCGGTAGTGATTGGGATAGAGATGTAGAAATGGTTAAGGAACTATTCAGTAATCCCGACTACATGCCCGATATGTTGAAGATATACCCTACACTTGTTGTTAAGGGCACTAAGCTATATGATTGGTGGAGGAAAGGAGAATACAAGGCCCTAAGCGACGAAGAAGCAGTTGACTTGATATGCGAAATGTATAGGTATATTCCTAAATGGGTTCGTGTAATGAGGGTTCAAAGAGATATGCCTGCTAAATACATTGAAGCTGGTCCACGTAAGGGTAATCTACGTGAACTAGTTGAGAAGAGATGTAAGGAGAAGGGGATACCTATTAGGGAGATAAGGTATCGTGAAGTAGGTATAAAGTTGTTAAAGGAAGGCATTGAACCTGATCCAAAGAGGCTTACCATTACTAGAACAGTTTATGAGGCTAGTGGTGGTGTAGAAGTATTTCTTGCCGTAGAGGATCCCGTAGTAGATGTTATTGTAGGTTTCCTTAGGCTACGATACCCTTCCGAGAAGGCTCATAGACCTGAAGTAGATTCAAAGACTACTATTGTACGTGAACTACATGTCTATGGGCCTGAAGTACCTATTGGAGGTAAGCCGGTGTTTGAGTGGCAGCATCGTGGATGGGGTAGTAGGCTTCTAGAAGAAGCTGAACGTATAAGTATTGAATGGTTTGATGCACGTAAAATACTTGTTTTGAGCGGTGTTGGTGTAAGAGAATATTATAGGATGAAGGGTTATCATAGACCTCTAGGTTCACCGTATATGGTGAAATACCTGCGTTAAACTACTACTTTAATCCAGGTCTCCTTACCTTCAATTCTCCACTTCCTAGCATTGCTTGGAGGCTCATTTACTATCTCTATTGCTTTAGCTCTCACCTCTCCAAGTATGTAGTCTCTATGCTTTTCTATAGCTCTAACTATATCGTTATCCTTTGTATACACTTGTACCTTCTCTACCACTGCATCTAATGGTAGATCTAAGTCTCTCCTCATGACTTGGACTCTACGTACTATTTCTCTAGCAAGTCCTTCGAGTAATACTTCCTCATCTATTCTTGCATCAACATACACCTTTAATTCGCCTACTTCAGCCTCCTCTAGTCCTTCAATGTCCACTGGTTTTGAGGTAACTTCTACTTGTTTAACGTTAGCATATATCTTTACCACTTTTGTAGATGCTTGTAGGCTTTCTGCTTCCTCTCTACTTGCCAATATTACTACTTTTCTTAGTGGCCAACGCCTTTTTATCCCTATCTTTGATCTTATTGCTAAGACCTGTTCTGCTACATCTAGTAGTTTTGATACACTCTTCCAGGCTTGCTCATCTAGTAGCTCCTTATTTACTGTAGGCCATTCCTCAAGATGTATGCTCTCCTTAGCTTTAGCTGAAAGCTTTCTTATGAATGCTTGGTAGAGGTATTCTGATATGAATGGTGCGTATGGTGCTAGTGCTTTCAGTAATGTGTCTATTACAAGGTATAGTGTTGCATATGCGCTCCTCTTTTCCGGTTTATCTTCTTCAATCCATACTCTTGGCCTTATTAGTGTTATGTATCTGTGACTTAGTTTTTCAACTATGAATTCTAGTAGTGCTCTTCCACCCTTATGTGGATTATCTTTTTCTACTGCATCTTCTACTGCCTTCAACATTAGGTATAGTTCATAGATTATCCATTTATCTTCTGGTTCTAGGTGTTTTAGGTCTTCCTCTAGTCTATCTGGCTTCCACTTGTCTAGTTCCATGTATGTTAATGCGAAGTTCACGCTATTCCATAGTATGTCTAGTTGGCGTTTAACCTCCATTACCTCATCTGGGTCAAAGTTTATGTTATCCCATGGAGCACTCTTTGAGACGAGGTATAGTCTGAAGGGGTCTGCTCCATGTTTTTCCATGAATTCTAGTGCCCATACAACGTTTCCACGACTCTTACTCATCTTCTTACCATACTTGTCTAGTACTAGTCCTTGGTTCAATACCGCCTTGTAAGGTCTTAGTCCATGCCATGCTACGCTTGTAAACATTAGTGTATAGAACCATCCACGTGTTTGGTCTACTGCCTCAGTTATCCAGTCGTAAGGGAATAGCTGGGTGAATAAGTTGTTCCAGCCATACTGGTTTAATGATGCTGTATGAGCTACACCACTATCCATCCATACATCTACTACAAATGGCTCACGCTTCATTACTCCTCCACACTTAGGGCACTTTATCTTTACACGATCAATCCATGGGCGATGATGATCCTTTACTTCTTCAGGGTTTATAGCATGTTTCCTAACTTCCTCTAAGCTACCAAAAGCTACACGGTAACCACATTTACTACAAGTCCATATCGGTAATGGTGTACCCCAATATCTTTCACGACTTATACACCAGTCACGGGCATTCTCTATCCAGTCTTGAAATCTCTTACTAGCCCACTCGGGGCTCCATTTAACTTTACTGTTTTCCTCTAACATCTTCTTCTTTATAGGCTCTATTTTTATAAACCATTGGCGGTCAGCATAGTACATTAGTGGAGTACCACATCTCCAGCAATGAGGGTATTCGTGTTCTACTTCACCTATGTATACTAGTAGGTTCTTCTTCTTCAAATCCTCTACTACGTGTGGGTTAGCGTTCTTAAACCATAGTCCACTATATTTTCCTGCTTCTTCTGTGAAGTAGCCATTCTTTCTTATAGGCTTAAACACTCTTATACCATACTGTTTTCCTAGCTCAAAGTCTTCGGGACCATGTGCTGGAGCTATATGTACTACTCCTGTACCCTCCTCCATGCTAACCCATTCAGCTGTGAGAACGCTATGCTCGTATTCACCTTTATGTTCCTTGTGAGCTGGGACCTCGTCTAGTAATGGATGTATGTATTTCTTACCGAATAGTTTTCTACCAGGGAATTTTTCTAGTACCTCATATTCTTTTACACCTACCTCCTCTAATACTTCTTTAAGCCTCTTCTCCGCCATTATCCAGTATTCTTCTCCAACTCTTATCTTAACATAGGTTTCATCTGGATGTACTGCTAAGGCTTCATTGGATATTATTGTCCAAGGAGTTGTTGTCCACGCTATCATGTATGTTTTCTCTTCACCTAAGAATGGTATCTTGAAGTAGAGGCTTGGGTCCTTAACAACCTCATATCCCTGTGCTACTTCATGGCTACTAAGAGCTGTTTCACAGCGTGGGCATACTGGTACTACTCTTAAGTCCTCGTATAATAGTCCTTTATCCCACATTGTTTTAAGGAAGCTCCACGTGGTATCTAGGTATCTTGGATGCCTTGTCTCGTATGCGTGGTCGTAGTCTAGCCATAGTCCTAGTCTTTCACTAGCCTTCCTCCAGTGACTTATATAGTAGTCTACGAGTTTTTGGCATTCCTCAACAAATTTCTCAACACCATACTTTTCTATATCCTTCTTTGACTTAAAGCCAAGCTTACGTTCAACCTCTAATTCTACAGGCAATCCCTGTGTATCCCATCCAGCTTGATCCCATACACGGTAGCCCTTCATTCTATAGTATCTTAGCTTTACGTCTTTGAGACTCCTACCTCTCGCGTGGCCAACGTGCATGAAGCCGTTAGCTGTAGGTGGGCCTTCTAGAAACCTAAATAATGGGCTATTGTCATTGTTCCAGGACTTTTCCTTGACTTTACGGTATATGTTATTGTTTGACCAGTAAGCCATAACCCATTCTTCTACTTTCAGTGGATTATATCGTCCCTTAAGACTAGGTGCCTCGGATAATGATACCACCCATGACACCTCAGATAACATTGGACCCCTATATGCTTTACTTCCTCTAAACACTATGAGGGATTTAATACGCAGTATATAATGGTTTACGTCTACAATACTTTTTAATACATGATTGCATAGTGGTTACCGTAGACTATACTTGGAGGTGTAGCTTGGTGTCGGGTGAGCAAAAGCTATCGCTTCTAGAATACGCTTTAGGTGTTAATAGGGAGGGCAAGCTATTCATACTACCATCAAAAGTTGTATGGAGTGCTATGAGGAGAGTTGAGGATCTACGTGAACTTGAGGGATACACTGTAATAGTGGTAGATGTATCTTTTGACCCAGTAGTATTGAGCAAGGATAAAGCTGAAGACTACGTAGTTAGAAACCCCGAGGTACTTAAACAAGTAGAAGCTTTCGAGCAAAGACTACCACTACTTATTAAACGCGTTGAAATAGAGGGAAATAAGTACACATTCTGGACAAAGAAGACTAGGCAAATGGTTCTAGAAAACCTGTCAAGACTTAAAAAAGAGCTAGCAGACAAGTTAGGCATAAAGTTTCTTAAGACGCAAATTCCTTAAAACTAATCCACTATTCTTTTCCTTATTGACAATTTTAATTTATGGCTAATAGGTTTATTTTAGGCTTAGCTATAGTGTTTTCAGCGGAGAACTATGTCTTGAAGTTAAGCTTTATGAGGAGAACTTATAACGTTATAATTGAACGTCTACGTAGGCTAGCATATGTTGAGAAATGGCTTATACTGGGAGTTACAATAGGTATTGTCTCCTCTAGTACAACATTGTTATTCTACTTGTTATTAATGTTTGTAGCTGGCATAGGTGCATGGATTTTAGGTGTAGTTGATAATCCCCTAAACTGGGGTTTACCTGATTTTTCTCTTGCTGCACAAGAATCTGGTAATAAGTTTTTAATACCGTTACTTGTTGTATTAGGTGCACTGTTAAGTAGTATAATAGTGTATAGGTTTGAGCCATTAGCTGAAGGGCCAGGTGTAAGTACTACTATTAAGGCTTATCATAGGGGAGCAGTTCTTAGGAAGAGATTGCCATTAATTAAGGCTCTTGCATCTGCTTTGCTGATAGGTTTTGGTGGTAGTGGTGGTGTTCAGGGACCTAGTATTCAGATTGGAGCTGGTGTTGGATCTATTATAGCTAGGTTCCTTAGACTTGGATTTGAGGATAGGAGGTTGGCAATAGTTGCTGGTATGGCTGGTGCTCTTTCAGCAATATTTCGTAGTCCTATTGGTGCAGCATTATTCGCGGTTGAAGTTCTTTATCGTAAGGATATTGAGTCTGAGGCTCTTGTACCGTCAGTTATATCGTCTGTAACGTCTTATACCTTTGCATTATACGTTGTGGGGTTCAAAGGATTATTCCCACCAATACCTGTAAATGTTGAACTATTATTTACTTACCAAGGACTGATAACGTATTTATTACTAGGTCTTTTCTCAGCGTTTACCGCCTACTTATATATAAAGTTCTATGGTTTCGTTAAAAAGTTATTTTTAAGACTTAAAGTAGGTGAAATTAAGATACTTAAACCTGTCATTGGCGCCTTTATTCTAGGCTTACTAGGATTACTTGTACCAATTGTTATGGGTAGTGGGAATATATTCATTTCAAAGTTTATAGCCCAAAGCATTGAAGGTAAAGCTTACTTAAGCGTATTGGGGTTAGGATTTACTACAAGTCTTCTAGTATTAATAGTGTTAAAGATCTTAGGTACATCTTTTTCTATTGGTAGTGGTGGTAGTGGTGGTTTATTTGCTCCCAGCATATTTATTGGCGCCTTACTAGGATATCTTGTTGGCATATACTTTTACCCGTTCACAGGCATAGAACCTCATGTTTATGCTTACATAGGTATGGCTAGTTTGTTTGGCGCAGCTACCAAGACGCCGTTGTCGACTTCTATTATGATTGCCGAGATGAGTAATAGTTATGTTTTAGCTATACCAGCTCTTTTATCGTCTATTATAGCTAGTGAGCTTATAGGTAATGAAACACTATATGATGCTCAACCTATTCGTAGAATTAATCCGAGGCTTGCAAGTATAAGGTTTCTACTTGACATAGTTTCAAGGCACAGAGATGCTGCTAACATTAATGTTGAAAGCCTTGTTAACACTGAGTATGAGGCAGTTAAACTTAGTAATACTCTTAGTCGTGTACTAGAGTTAATGGTTAAGGGTAAGCAGAGGGTAATACCTGTAGTAGATGATTCGAGTAGGGTTATAGGAGTTATAGATTCATCTAGTTTAAGGAGAGCTTTAGAGGTGAGTAACTTAAAGCTATCACTGAGACAGGTTAAGGTTAAGCTTAGTGTTCCACCTATAGTTAGAGTTGATGAAAATCTTCAAAACGTAGTAGATAAGATGTTGAAGCATGGTGTTGACTATGCTGTAGTAGTGGATAAGGAGGATAGATATGTTGGTGTTATATTAGCTGAGGAGATAGTTACTTCACTAGCATACTATGTTGCTGGTTTAGAGTAGGATGTGTATCTAAGTACATCTGCGTATACTGATTCCTTGATGGACTCTATAGGTAAACTTGCTAATTCTACGAGTGCTTCAAGCTCCATTGGGTGGGGTTTAGCTACAACTACTAGGCTATGTGGTGGTGGAGGGAAATTGTAGTTCTTAAGCTTTGGTAGTAGGTCTGCTTTAACCAGCATGTCTGGTGTAGCTGCTCTAGCTACTCCTACTCCTATGACTTTATCTAATACTTGTTCACAGTTATTGATTTTACAGTATTCTTCTTCTATTCTGAGTAATAGTTCGACTGCTTCATTAATCCTCATGGCTCTACCTTCATCAAATCTTATATCAAGTAGTACTAGTGTGTGTAAATTTCTCTCAAGATTTTCTCTAACTACTTCGACTGTAGTGTATGGTATATACTCCTTCTCGGGATAGGTTAATGTAACTATCCTGCCAAATCTATAAGCTTGGAGATATGATTGTGTAATAGATGCATAGACACCGGAGACACCTAGTACAATGTCAATGTCTACTCCTTTCTTCTTTGCCTCTACTAGTAGAGATACGTGAGTTGTTGCTGTTAATGGATCACCCGCTACGAGTATAACTACCTTTCTATTCCTAGCCATCTCGATGATCCACTCATAGTTTTCTTCAAGATCTCTTCTGCTAACGTATCTCAACTCCCCTAAGCACATTCTCCGTAGCCTTTCATAGGTGTAGCCTACTGCTATAGACGTGTATGCTTCAACTAATACAACATCAGCTGTAGACAACTCATTCAGTAACTTTATGCTAGCATAGTCTAAGCTAGTACCTAGACCAGCTAATACGAGCACCATGATTGTGTTTACCTCAATTCCGTTTAGGGGTTAAAGGTGTAGAATACTCTTATTTTAATATCTTGTACATGGTTTATAGGGTTAAGGGTTTAGTGGTGTTGGTCTTTGAACCCGGACTATGTAGGTATAATTGAAAGAATTTCTAATAGACTATTAGATGCAAGTAAACATGTCGTTACGTTAATGCCTGACTTCTTCATAGACCGCATAGTTGTTTTTGAAGGCGACTTCAAAGAGTTTGTTGATGTTTTAAGAAGTGTTGCTGAACGTGGTGGAGGAAACTATATAGTTAGGGAGGAGATAGTTCGTGGAGGTAATGCAACAAATACTGCTTCAGCTATAGCATCAATTGGTGTTAAAGTTAACTTAATTGTTGTTACAAGTGAGCTCGGTAAACTCTTGTTATCGTATTTTATGAGAGACCTTCCAGTAAACCTTGATCATGTTAAGGTTGCTGGTAGTGAGAGTAAGACTGTTGCACTAGAATTCTCTTATAGGGGTAGGAAGGTTAATGTTATGCTTAGTGATCCTGGATCATTAAGGTGCTTTGACCTATCAATGCTTAACGAGGAGGATATAGAGTCCATAGAGGCATCAGATATAGTAGGAGTATTTAATTGGAATCAAAATGATTGTTCAAACAAGTTGCTTAGAGAGTTAAGGGAAAATACTAGTAGGCCGTTGTTCCTTGATACAAGTGATCCTAGAATAGCTAGTTCTAGTAAAGTCTTAGAGCTAATAGGGATGTTGAAGGAAGGTATAGTGGATTATCTAAGTCTTAATGAAAACGAGGCATTATACTATGCTAGCAAGTTGGGATACAATGTAAATGACCCTGTAAAAGCAGCTAAGCATTTATCTAGGGAATTAAATGTCAGAAACATATACTTGCATACGCCTAAGATAACAGCTGTGTTTCCCCAAGAGGTAATTGTTGAAACCATGCCGATAAAGCCATTAAGGGTTACTGGTGCAGGAGATACATGGAATGCAGGCGTAATTGCCGGTCTAATACTAGGCCTCAACCCACTAGAACAGCTAGTACTAGCTAACACTATGAGTGCATGTTACCTTACACGTAAGGAGCCTAGACATTGTACGGTAAAAGAGGTATTAGACTTCGTTCATACAAGAACCTTTTAAAAATCATCTTATTGCTAAAGGGAGATAAGTGGATAAGACCAGGACCATAGTATTACTCCTACTATTCGCTACGATGGTACTGGCTCCTAATATTAGAGCACAAGGTATTATTATACCTATTCCGCCAAACCCTCCACCTAGTCCTCAACCTCCGCCACAGCTACTGGATTTCATAGTAGTAGACGATGATGGAGCCGAGTGTCTTAACGCAGACTTTATTACTAGAGATTTAAGTAGAGTAATAGATTATGCGGTCGATAATGCTACTATAGTTCTCTGTACTGGCGTCTATAATGGCTTCTCCAACGCTTTAATAGATCCCTGGGGCCAAGTTACCGAGTACAAACCATTGATAATTAAAGCTAATGGAAGTGTGGAAATCGTATATAATTTTAGAGAGCCCTTAGGAGACATAATATTCCAAGATGTAGACCTTATATTAAACTCTAAGATAGAACTTGGAGGAGAATACGTAAGACTTCTGAATGTAACAGTATTGACAACTACGTATCCAAACTATTACTGTATTCAAGAGGTATCTGATTTCTGGAGTGGAATAAGCTTAAAGGCGTTAAGGGAATTCGTGTTATCAAATACTACATTAGCTAGTACTAATTGCGGAGTACTCAAAGGCTCTGTAGAAGAACTCCATATTAATGGTAGTGTATTGGATTTAGCTATAAGAATACGTGATGCACAGTTATTCGTTATGTATGCTTCAGTTAAAACCTATAAGGGTTCAGAAGACTTTAAGGCATGGATTGGAGGTATAGGATTAACTATTTCCCCCTCACATCCCTCACTAGAGGTTTATGCTACAAGAGTAGTAATTGAGGATTCCAAGATATATGGTACCATGTATATTAATTCACAAACAACTGTGTTTAAGAGAAATATTGTAGATTATAACGCTTCAGGAATTCTTTTCAACTTACCAGTACTTAACTTATGGACTGGTTACGATGGAGTAATAGTTGATTCACTAAACTATACAATAGAGTACAATGTATTTAAAGGCTACATTAATCAAAGCCGGGATCTCTACGGGGCTTTAAGAATACTTTCTGGTGTAGGCGTCATACGTAGGAATCTATTCTATGACAATAGTGTAGCGTTAATTATAGACGAAGGCTCATCACCTACAGTATACGATAACGTCTTCATAGGGAACAAAATACACATGGCTTCAATACAATACACAGAGATAGCCTCAATAGATCCACCTAGACCTGGACCAAACGTTATTGGCGGACCATTTCTCGGAGGCAATTACTGGGATGACTACATTGGACCAGACTATGATGGTGATGGACTAGGTGATATACCTTACGTTAACGACTATAACGTAATCGATATTCACCCATTAACTCCTTGGGGTCTAGTAAAGTGTCCACCCTACATGGGTGGTTATAAGCTAGCTACGAGTAATACCTTATACCAGTTATTATCTATGAGAAGCTTAATCCTATTAGCCACCTTAACGTTAGGAGTAACTATTACTAGCAACCGTAGAAGGTTTAAGGGTCTAATGGGAGTCATAGGCATAACTACCATATTAGCCATTACCATAGCTGTAGTGGTACTTGTATTTCAGCTAAGCTATAACATTAGTACATCAATACTAGCTAAACCCTTGTCACCCTTAGCTCCTCTAGGCACTCCTCTAGTAGCCGATAACAGACTATACCTTACACTATATAATCCTGGATTAGCACCAGTATGTGTAAAGTACGCCATATTCAACTCTTCTAAAACAATATTGTACCCCGTGCAAGGAGAATATCTAGTAGACTTAGCGACAAGTCTAGAAGACCAGATACTGAGAGGAGACGTAAACTACACGTTAATACTGGAGAAGCTAGTGAATGCATTAATTATAGAGCCTAAGGACAGTAAAGAGTTTACAGCATACGTGGAAGGAGTTAGAGGAATAGCTGATCTAAGTATTGTTGCAAATAATGGTGTTTGGAGGATGCATGTTTTTGGCGAGGATTAATCTAGCAACAATAGCCGTGGTTTTAACAGTTGCTTTAGCAATAATACTGTTACTTCCTTTAACAATAGCCTACTTAGTTAATGTTACTTCACAAATGTTAAGTGTAGTTGGCTATAGGGTTCAACAAGTATATCTAGTAGACTACGAGTCCCACAGCAACCTTACATACATGAACCTACTAATTACATCTATTATTAGTCCACGTAAACTCGTAGTAATAACACATACAACTGGCAATCACATAGTATTATCAGATAACATAAGCATTCTACAAATACTACTAGTTATTGGAGGATACGCTGACATAATACTCGTTAATAATACTCCTAGAATAGGTTTAAACAAGTATTATGCTAGGTTACTGGGCATTAAAGCTGAAGTACTTGAGTACTATACATGCTATCCAACTACACTAACATACATTATTGAGTCAAGTACTTATAGGAAGCTAGGAATAGTAGAACTATATACCGTCTTAGACAAGCTAAGTAGATAAGTAGAAGTGATGACCTCAAGCGGCACTGATAGGTGATGAAGGGTAGAGTAGCTGAGAAATCCTATGGAGAAGCTAAGCACTCAACCAAACAGTCATCTAGACATAAGCATTCAATGCAATTACACTCTCTTAGACATTTCTTGAAACAATATCTATCTTCTAATCCTTTCCTAGGATAAGCTTCAATGTTATCATATTCTAGTAGATCCATACAATCTATTAAGCAGTCATAATAGTTATCGAATTCCTCACCACACTTAGTTATACAAGCACTTAGATCCACTTTCATGTCTAAGTCCTTAGCTCACGCTATGTATGCTAACACTATCCAGTAAGCTTTTAACTATCTCGTCGTTAATATTGGTTCTAGCTCCAAGCCTTGTAACAGTAACTGCGCCAGCAACAACACCCCACTTAATAGCGTCTACTACATTATCCCCTACTAGTATCCTCCATAGAGTAAAAGCTATGAATGCATCACCAGCTCCTGTAGGATCTACTACTTTAACTCTAGGTGGACTATACCTATATACCCTACTCTTAGTATAGAGTAACACGCCTTCAGAGTCCAACGTGACAATTACTACTCCATTGCTTAGCTCTAGTAAGTCTCGTGGACTAAAGCCTAGATTGGCCTTCATAGCCTCTAATGCTTCTCTATTCAGTATTATCATAGGCTTATACTCAGATAATATTCTTTGTACCATTTTTGGTGAATACTCTATGGATTCCTTCATTGGTGCATAAACGAATAGCTTATCTTCGCTCAAGGCCTTTGATCCAACCGTTAATACGTTTTCGAGAAAGGTATCTGAAGCATAGTATATCCTAGCATTAATGCTGTTCCATTCAACTTCTTCGGGATTAGGTGCTATAGCTGAAAGTCTACCCACAATTTTCCTAACGCTAACATTATCGCCATCGTGTACTATGATTGTTTTTATAGTATATCTGTCATCGTATACTGTTACCTTGGATAAATCTACGTTGTCCTTGTATAAAGCTAGAATAGAGTAAAAGCCATCATAGTCTAAGCCAATACTTGATACTAGGCCAACGCTTACTCCAAGCCTACCCATATAGGATGCTATGTTAGCTCCACTACCACCTAAGCCAACATATACTGGATTACAGAGGCCACTTGAAACTTCTACGTGATAGTCTACAGCTATTGAACCTGCAACAAGTACATCCCAGCTACTTCTCTTAGAGTTATCCTTTAAAACATTGACAATCCCTCTAAACAATTCCTTAGTAAGCATGGAAGGATCAAGACTGAGCTCAATGAAATTGTAGGCAAGGCTTTCACCTAGTAGCCTATACAGGCAGGATACTTCGTTAACTAGTAGCTTCTTATCTATGCTAGTAGGCTTAGCCATGAGCATTTTAAGCCATTTACCGAGAGCTGTAAGCTTATAGCATTTAAGCTTAATCCTCCTACCACTTGGAGAAGTTGTTTCAACAACTTCTTCTACAACTACACCTGTATCCACTAACTCCCTTAACGCTTTAATAACTGTTTTATTAGAGTGCTTGTTCAAAGCATTAACAATGTCTCGTTGACATATTACTCCATTAAATGGTATAAGCTCCATAACCTCGCCAACAATAGTTGAAGAAAACATTGCGCGAAGTAAACGCTCTCTCTTAGCTTTACTCTTAGGTAATGGTAGTAGAAATGTTCGTAAACTCTGCTCACTCATAACCTATACCTCTACTAGTGTTTTAAAACTACACTTTACGGGAAAGCTAGCTACATGAATAGCCTTATTATTCTGACTAAAATAGTTTGTAGTAGCCCTATTCCACAACTGGAACATGCTTACAGGTTAGATAGATGGTGAATATATTGAGTAGTGTTGAGGAGCTATCTATTGCTAGAATAGCTGTTTTCACAGCAGTAGCCGTTGCATTAACAATGATACCAGCTTTCAGCGTAATAGGTCTTCAAGGTCTAAGTATAACACTGGGAGCTATAGCACCAGTACTATTAGGTGTAGTACTAAGGCCAAGAGAAGCACTAGCATCAGCTATACTAGCTGGAATAATATCAACAATAATACCTCCACCAGGAGTCTTCGGGCCACTATCACCATTACCGCTCATAGCCGGTACACTTGCTACAATACTAGTATACCACTACGGCGTTAAGGGTAAGGCACTATATGCATCATTACACCTAATACTAATAGCATTGTTCATAGCACTAAGCTTACCAGAAATTATAGTAGAGTATCCCTATTATCCATGGTTCCACATAGTAGGGCTAATAACAGCACTTACACTAGCACTAACAAATAAGCACAAACTAGTACTAATATCATCAAGTATTGCTGGGGTACTAGTAGACCACATGACAGGTAGCGTAATAGCACAAGTATACTTCCCCTTAATTGCAGGGTTTAAGATACCAGCTAACATATGGGCTAGTGTCACATGGATATACCCTATAGAACGTACAATACTAATAGCAATAGCATCTATGCTACTAATAATACTTGATAGAATTGGTGTACTAAGACCTTGGACTACAACAAGGTAATATTAGAGAATGTAACTGTGGAGTACGGTAATGGTAGGACTCCGCTAAGGAATACTAATCTAAGACTAAATGGTAATGGCCTCGTACTAGTTATTGGCGATACAGGTTCTGGAAAAACAACTCTACTAAGACTAATAGCAGGACTAATACCATGGATACACTATGCTAGAGTAGAAGGATTTATCAGAGTCTTAGGCTTAAACCCGTTAAACTATAACGATGCTAGAAGAATTAGGTTATACGTTTCCCTTGCACCACAAAGCACTAACTATGCATTCACATACACTCGTGTATACGAGGAGCTCTACTCTAGGCAGCAATTCCTAGAGGAGCATGGAGTTAGAATTAAAGTCGGCTTAGAGGATTTAGTACGTCTCCTAGAATTAAGTAAATACATTGACTACAAGATAAGCTGGCTATCAGGAGGCTATAAGCGGAGACTAATAATAGCACGTGCTCTACTAGGTCCTCCAAGCATAGTATTACTGGATGAACCACTAAGCGATCTAGACATGGAATCAAGTAAGACTGTGCTTAGCCTGCTAGAAGACATACGTCGACACACACTACTAGTTGTAGCTGAGCATAGATACTCGTTCTTCACAAACAACAACGTAGACCACGTATACAAGCTTGTTAACGGCGAACTCGTAGAGCAAGACATGGTATACGAGGAACTAAGACTATGCTAGTCGTCATGGAGAACGTAGACATAGGCTATAGTAAACCCATACTCCACAACATAAATGTTACGATAGACAAGAATGGACTAGTCCTAGTAGTAGGAGCTAATGGTAGTGGTAAAACTAGTTTCCTAAAAACCATAGCAGGACTACTTAAACCCCTTAAAGGCACTGTTAAGGTTTTAGGCAAAAAACCATACTCTCCATTCTTTGATAGATCAATAATAGGGTATGTGGCTCAAGACCCCTTACACCAGTTAACCGAACCTAGAGTAATAGATGAAGTACTACTACAGGCCCGTAGTACTAGTGAAGCATATTACTGGTTAAAGAGACTAGGCTTAAGTAAGCTAGCATATGAGAAAACATTGAACTTAAGTATTGGTGAAATGAAGAAAGTACTAATTGCTTCAGCGCTATCTAGAAACCCACGCATACTGCTTGTCGACGAGCCTAGTCTTGGACAAGACATTAGTAGTTTAAGACAAGTAATCAGTGTACTTAGAGAGTACTCTAACAATAACTTAGTAGTAATAGCAACACATGACATAAGGATTCTAAGTTGTCTTAAACCATACATGGTTATTGAGGTAAGCGGAGGTGAGGTTAAAGTTAGGAGAGTATCTTAGGACCACTAATCCATTTTTAAGAATAATACTGTTAATTGAGGTAATGCTATTAGGATACTTGTCTCCTCTTCAAGTCAAGATCATAGTATTGTCAATAGCCGTATTTCTTGTCTATGCTTTATCTGACAATACCACGAGGAAGAGTGTAGTAGTCTTCACCGTATTAATGACTATTGGATACATTACAGTAATGTTCTTGGGAAGACAAAACCCTTTAACATATATTCCTGGCTACATAACGTTACTTACAATAACATTGACTCTAGTATTGATAGTGCTAGTACTTGATCTAGGAGACCTCGACTATATTGCCTGGAAGCTTAGACTTAGAGGAAGGTATTTCCTAGCATTCCGTACAAGCCTAGCAGTACTAGATATGTTGCTAAGAGATGTAGGTGAAGCCTTTGACTCAACGAAAGCTAAGCATAGAGGAAAGCTCATAGGCTTCTCAGCACTCAAGTATACCGTTAAAGCACTCACATCATCATTCATAGTAGTTAACCAGAGAGTAACGGAGGTTGCCGAAACAATATACATGTACCCTCCAACACCCATAACCAGGAATTATAGATCCGACACACTAACAGTACTGGATACAATACTCGCTATACTAGTAGTATTATGCTCAGTTTAGACGTTGAGAGCACAACCTTATAGACCAGTAGATTATAATGACTTAGGTGAGGGGAGAACTTGGCTAAAGCACACATAGCATACCCAGATGCTAAAGCCTTTAGAACAATCATGGAGTCATTGGCAAAAATAGTAGATGAAGTAGCCCTACATGTAACTAAAGATGAGGTTAGAATTAGAGCTATGGATCCAGCCCATGTAGCCCTAATAGACTTAACCCTACCATCAACGTCATTTATAGAATACGAGGTTGAGGGAGACGAGGTAGTTGGAGGTGTTAGTATTGCTAATGTGTTCAAGGTCGTTAAGAGGGCAAAGAAAGGAGATAAACTAGACATAGACATAGATGAGGAAAGAGTATCATTCACAATATTTAGTACAGCAACTAAAAGGTACAAGTTTAGGAATATAGAGGTAAGCGAACCCGAAATACCTGAAGCACAACTAGAATTCAATGTAAGGGCTACAATACTTTCAGATCCATTAAAGAATGCGTTAAAGGATGCTGAAACAGTAGGAGATACTCTTGAAGTAGAAGCACCTGATCAAGATAAACTAATACTTAGGGGTAAGGGTGTTGGGTTAACTGAAGCAAAATTCCCAGTAGGTTCACCAGCACTAATAGACTTGGAAGTCAAGGAGCCAAGCAAATCAGCCTATAGTATAGAGTACCTTAAACACGTATTAGCGTTAACCAAGATAGCTGATACTGTCCAACTAGAATTCTCCTCAGGTATGCCTATAAGACTACAATTCAACTTACCAGGTGAAGGTAGAGTAGTATACATGCTCGCACCTAAAACAGAGTAACAGTCATAAAACATGATGAAGGACACCGGCTCCCCTGAGGAACACTAATCCTATGAAGAAGGCCAGGAAAGCTGATACTCCTCCATAGATAATACTATTTGGCCAGTATTACCATTACTTGAAGTACACGTAAGGTATTATGCTCCTAGGGAATCTTTCTTACATACACTATGAGCTCATTATGGTTCACAACATATACTATTAAGTAGACTACACTATGTAGTGATGGGTATTGGATGGTAGAGTAACCATAGCATTCATAGGAGTACATGGAGCAGGTAAGACTCGTACTGCTGAAATACTAGCAAAACTTGGATATATTTACCAGCCACTTGAAGTAATAGACGAGGCCTATGGATTAAATCCTCTTGAAAGACAACTACTATTCTTCCTATCATTCACGAAGGAGTACCTCAAGGCACTGAGAAAGTATAGAGCACGTGTAGTCTTTGATAGCCATCCATTACTTGTTATACCCTACACTGAGTACTGGTTAAGAAAAGCAGGCTATACGTGGAATGAGGTTTCAAGGCTTACACGAATAATGCTTGAAACAGTACTCCTTCTCCCAAAAATAGAGTTACTAGTATACATTAAACCACGTAACATAGATACCATAGTTAAAAGACTATACATTCGTAGAAGATTCAATGTTGAAGAAGAAGCAAATCCAGAATACATAGAGTACATAGACTCTAGAACAGGATTCTACGTGAAAAAATACTCTAATAGACTTGCACTAAAAACACTGGTTATAGACGCTGAAATTGAAGCTGAGAAAAGAGCTGAAATAGTACACAAGGCAGTAATAGTTTATCCAAAACATTAATGCCTATAAACTCCTTCTATCTAGTTAAGCTCCGTGACTTGAGCCGTGGCCATAGACGGTAGAAGCAAGCTTGTAGCCAACGTGAAGTGGACTCGTGATTGGCGTGTATGGTTAGTAGTAGTTGCCAGTACTATGGGTGCTATAGTAAAGCTGCTTGGAGGAATAGTCTATGGTTCTAAGGCATTATTCGTTGACGCTATGACTAGTATAGCTAACTTAATAGCATTAATAGCCACAATATACTATTACACTAAAACCATGATACCCCCTGACTTAGACCACCATTTCGGGCATCATAGACTAGGATTTGCTGGTGCACTCGTAACACTTATAGCATATTCCTTTGTAGCAGGTATCGTCGTAGTAGATTTGTCGGGTACCGAACCATATATTGTAAGTATATATGCGCCACTATACGCTGTACTTGGCTTAATATTCTACTCTATAGCAATAATAGTCTCAAAGAGCATTAGTGAGTACTTTACACCATACAGTTCATTTACCGTAAGCGAATTAATAGAGAGTGCTACTGTTATACTAGCATCACTACTAGGCTCAATATACTCCTATATAGTAGACTATGGAGGAGCAATAGTAATAACAATCTACTTATTCTATGAACTATACGAGACTACAAGAGATATGGTGAAAGTGCTAAGTGATATAGCACCACCACCACATATAGTAGATGAAGTAAGAAGATCCATAGAAAAATGGAATGTAAGGGTTGAGAAAGTAAGATTAAGAATGATTAAGGAGGGATACTATCAAGGAGACATTGTGGTGAGGTTACCACCAAATATTACAGTAGAGGAAGCCCACAATATAACTGATAGGATAGAGCGTGAGCTTAAGGAGAAGTATAATGTAGAAGCAACTATACATGTTGAGCCATGTATTAGACGTGACCGCTAAGTGTTCTACTCAAATACATGTCTAATGTATGTACTACTAGGTTCTCCTTATGTAGCTCGCTATTTGTTCTTCAACATTCTTCACCAGTGATAACGCGTAGTTTAACTTATCAATCATTTCCTCAACACTACCAGATTTCCTAGCATCCTCTAGAACAGTGTTTAACTCTAGGAAAACATCCTTTAACCCAGCATAGTAGAGGTGTGGAAGCTCCCTAGAAGCTCTGATCTCAACCCTTCTAATATTCTTTAAAGCTTTCTCTACATCCCTATAAGCAGCGTTAACATTCATATTAGCTAGATCTTTAGATGACACGGGTAGCCCGGCCATAGCTGTTGCTATGAGTACTGAATCTAGCTTCTTTCTCCTATACTCTTTAACCATGTTCTTCGCAGATTCTAGTCGGACAATAGCTATGAAGAGTCTACGTGCTTCAGCTTCCAGTAAATCCAGAATACTCTTCCTCTTGAACAAGGGTATTCTTCTCACACCCCAATACTCTTACTTCTAACTAGGTTTCTAGTTTAAGCTATACATATGTTTATTTTCTACCTAGAGCTACTAGATACCGTACTAGAGCTTAGTCTTCCTCTCTAGGGTGATGTATTTGAAGATAGTTGACTTAACTATGACCATTAGTGATAGAACACCCGTGTTTCCAGGTTATCCTCAGCCAATAGTTCATAAGTGGACTAGTATAAGTGAGCAGGGATACTATTCAAATATACTTGTCTTCGTAGAGCATACTAGTACACATGTTGATGCACCAGCACATTTCATAGAGAACTCTCCAACTATTGATGAAGTCTCTTTGGACAAGTTTATTGGTAAAGGCGTTGTATTAGACTTCCACGATCTAGGCGACAATACTGTGATAACACGTAAAATGATTGAAGAAGAACTCAGGAAACTAAATGTGAAGCCAGGTCCTGGCTGGATTATACTATTCTATACAGGGTACGATAAGTATGCTGGTACGGATAAGTGGTTTAAGCATCCAGGATTAGGCGAGGATGCTTCAAGGTATATTGCTGAACTAGGAGTGAATGCTGTAGGCATAGACGCGCCAAGCATTGACCATGAACCATTTCCAGCCCATAAAATACTATTACCTAAAGGCATCGTCATATACGAGAACTTAACAAACCTTGACAAGCTTATAGGTGTAGTAGGCTTCAAGTTTATAGGAGTACCATTGAAGATACATAGAGGATCGGCTTCTCCAGTAAGAGCTTTAGCCATAGTGGAGGAGTGATAAGAGTTGTTCAATGGCATAATAGTTCCAATGATAACACCATTCAACAACGACTACAGCATTGACGTTGACGCGTTAAAGTGGTTGACAAAGTACTTATCTAGTAGCGGAGTACACGGGCTCTTCCCCGTATCTACTACTGGGGAATTCCCTCATCTATCATTTGGTGAGAAGATAAGAGTTACTAGGATTGTAGTTGAAACAGCTCCTTCAAGCATACATGTTATTCCAGGTGCTAGTGAGAACTCATCAATACATGTAGTAGAGCTTGCAAAGAAGTACGCTGACCTAGGAGTTGACGGCATAGTAGTGACAACACCTTACTATTTCAAGTACGGTGATGAAGGACTGTACAAACACTTCTCCTACATTGCAGATAGAGTTGACATACCAATAATACTTTACAACATACCAGCTCTTACAGGGAATAATATAAGTGTAGACATAGTAGTAAAGCTAGTAGAAGAGTACAGTAATATTGTAGGAATAAAGGTTACATATGATAGCATGACCTATCTAAGAAGACTTATATTGGACTCGAAGAGCGTTCGCAAAGATTTTAACGTACTAGTTGGTTCTGTAGACCTCCTCCTACCATCCCTAGCTATTGGAGGTAATGGAGGTGTTCTCGCACTAGCTCATATAGCTCCACGAACATGCGTTGAACTCTACGAGTCATGGGTTAATAGGGAGTATACTAGAGCCATTAAACTCTACCAGAAGCTAGTTAGATTAGCAAGATTATACGATATAGCATCTAGTATACCGTCAATTATAAAATCCACGTTGAGCATTCTCGGCGCACCAATAAAACCAGTAACAAGGCCCCCTCTAACACCTGAGCCCGAGGAGAAGCTGAAGACCATTAAGACCATAATAGATGAAGTAAAAATAGAGTTAGGCGGATAAGAGGGCTTCCAAGACTATATCTTTGGTGGCGGTGGCGGCATCCTCGACTTTAACTCTAGTGCTCTTATTGCTTCATCATACTTGATGTATGCTATCAGAAGTAATATACCGACTATTATCCATGAGAATATGAAGCCCAGTATCATGGGTACAAGTGTTTCCTCCTTAGCCTTCCTAAGATCTCCTGACTCTATTAGCCTTACTATATGGTTGCATCTGCTGTATAGCCAAATGTCTATTATGGCGAATACTACTCCTATAATGCCTACTAGTACTATTAATAGCATGATACCCCATATTAGGTTTAATATACCTATTACTAGTGAGATTATCCCTGCTATTCTAACAAGAGATTTAATTGTATCTGCTTCTGGAGGCAACGTGGCTAATGCGGCATGGGACATCTTGTTCTCCACCTTCTAGCTTACATGGTACATGGGTTTAAGTCAATGATTAATAAGGTTGTTGGCTAGACTTCTTCTCTACGTTCAACTACGATTACCTGGACGTCATTAACATTGGTGCCGGTAGGTCCAGTGTATATGTAGTCTCCTAGTTTTGAGAAGAACTCATAGCTATTGTTGTCGTCAAGTAACTCGTAGGGGTTTAATCCTAGTGATTCTCCACGCTCAATGCTATGGGCGTCGACTATTCCACCAGCTACATCTGTTACACCGTCAATACCGTCAGTACCCATACTTGCTATTACTACTCCATGGATTCCTCTCAAGTCTATTGCTGCTGATAAAGCTAGTTCTTGGTTACGTCCACCTCTACCCTTACCCTTTACTGTTACTGTTGTCTCTCCACCACATAGTATTACTGCTGGAGGCTTTACGGGATAACCTGTTTTAGCAGATTCTAACGCTATGCTTGCTAATACTCTACCTACTACTCTTGCCTCACCTTGTATAAGTGATGTTAGTATTAACGTGTTATACCCCATGCTCTTAGCCTTAGACTCCATTGCTTTAAGCGACTCTATGTTGCTTGCAATAATCTTGTTGTATACTCTATTGAATACTGGGTCACCTGGTTTAGGTGTTTCCGGAACTTCTCCTCTAAGCCCTTTCTCAATGTATTCTCTAGGTTTAACTGGAAGCTTATCCCATAAACCATACCTTTTCAGCACAACGTATGCGTCATGAAATGTTGTTGGATCGGGTGCTGTTGGCCCACTAGCAATTACTTCAAGGTTATCTCCTACTACATCAGATATGATAAGTGATGCAACATGTGCTGGATAAGCTTTACGAGCAAGCCATCCACCCTTGAACCTTGATAAGTGTTTTCTCACAGCATTAATTTCATGTATGGTGGCACCACTACGAAGTAGTAGTCTAGTAACTTCCATGAAGTCTTCGATGCTTATCTCGTCTGCAGGATACTCTGCTAGAGCTGAGCCACCACCAGATACAAGAACTATTACTAAATCGTTTGAGCCAGCTTTATTAGCGTATTCTAGTAGCTTTCTACCAGCTTCAACACTACTTTCATCTGGTACTGGGTGATTAGACCATACAACTTCTACTCTACTAGGCAAACGCTTAACACTATCCTTCAAAGACTTTGGAGCAGCTACTACACCACCACTAATAACATCGCCTAAAACATCTTCAACAGCTAAAACCATGTTTATTGAAGCTTTACCTAACCCTAAAACCCATACATTATCTACACTAAACCTCCTATCACCTACAATTACATCTCTTCCAACAACATTGATATTCCTTCTAACAGCTTCATAGGGATCTGCTGCTCTAAGAGCTTCCTCAAGCAATTCTATGGCAGTACTCCTAGCCTTCAAGCATAGAGGACAAGCTTTATCCTCACTTAGTAGGCTATTCTTGTTCTTTATAAAAGCCAAGTCTTAGCTACACCTAGGTTGTAGGTTTAATAGAGGTAAGACTTAAGGATTACGAGTATGGGGATGTAGAGTAGAGTTTAATGAGGAATAAATATCATGGGTAAGCTAGCAATAATATACGATGACATATACCTTGAGCATAAACCATGGTATCCTCATCCCGAGAATCCTCGTAGACTTGAAATAGCTGTAAAATACCTTAAAGACTATAACTTATGGAGTAATGGTAACGTAAGGATAGCTAAGCCATGGAAAGCCAGCTTAGACCTAGTATACCGTGTCCACGTTAAAGGCTATGTTGACTACATCGTAAGGCTTTCACGTAGTCCTCCAGCTGAAGTAGACCCCGATACATATGTGTCCGAGAAAACTCTTGAAGCATCACTTTATGCTATCGGGGGATTAATTAGAGCATACGAGCTATACGTTAATGAAGGTGTTGATAGGAGTATTGCCTTAGTTAGACCACCAGGACACCATGCAGGAAGAGCTGGTAAGGCCATGGGTGCTCCTACACAAGGCTTCTGCATATTCAATAACATAGCTATACTAGCATCATATATGCTTGAGAAAGGCTATAATAGGATAGCTATAGTAGACATTGACGTACACCACGGTAATGGTACACAGGAAATATTCTGGAAGGAGCCAAGAGTACTACACATAGACCTACACCAGGACCCACTCACACTTTACCCTGGTACAGGGTTCCCTGAGGACATTGGAGGAGGTGAAGCTAAGGGTACTAAGATCAACATAGTATTACCCATGGGTAGTGGAGATGATGTTTTCTCTGAAGCAGTGGACTTAGCAATAACTATTCTAGAACAGTATAGGCCACAAGCAATACTGTTTTCAGCAGGCTTTGACGCATACGTTGGAGACGGATTAGCTGATATAAGGGTAACAGCAAACTCCTTCTACAACATAGGTAAGAGGATATTAGAGGAACTAAAACCTAACCTGGTAATAGCTACACTTGAAGGAGGATATAGTAAAGGGCTTAGTAGAGGACTACCAGCATTTACTTCAGCTCTACTAGGAGAAGAAAACGTTGTAGAAGACGAATACATTGGTTCTAGGACAACGGTTAAGTCAAGATTCAAAGAATACATGAATTCATTAAAACAGATCCTTAGAGAATATTGGAGTTTATAGTTGTTAGAGAAGAATTATGTGGCCGTCGCCAACGGCCCAGCTCCATCCCAACCCCATGGTCTTACTCGGGGGTGTTGAGCTGGGCCCATTTAACTAGTTATCATTAACCTTAATATATCCTAAACCTGTTATGGGAAATCCTAGAGCTAATGGTGTGGCTGGGAGTTGGAGCTAATACTAAGCATTGTATTGGTCATAGTTGTTGCTAAGCTACTCTCAGAACCTCTTCGTAGAGCTGGTATTCACTCAATTGTAGGCGATATAGTTGCCGGACTATTACTTGGACCCACGGTTCTAGGATTAGTGTACCCTACTACTGGGTTGAAGGCCTTAGCCGACTTTAGCTTAATAATACTAATGCTTTATACTGGATTGAATAGTAATTTAAGAGTTTTAAGCGAGCATAAAGCTAAGATAGTGTTAACTGGTATATCTGGCGCATTCTTTACGTTTATAATAGTATTCATTGCTGCATACTTCTATGGTTTTAGCTTGTTTACAGCTTTATTCATAGCAATAGCACTATCCAATACCGCTACTGAAACAGTTGCTGCAATGATAGAGAGGAGTGGTAGAAGGCTTTCAGCTACAATACAAAACATTCTTGTTGGTGCAAGTTTTGTAGACGATGTACTAGCTATATACCTGATAACACTTCTTAGAACACTACCCATGGGTTCTTTCAACATAGCCGAGTTAACTGTAATAACAGCTAAAATAGCCTTATTCATGATAATAGTACTTTACTTCTCTAAGATACTAGTTGAAAGGTATAGTTCATGGATACTAAGACTATTTTCTGATCCAGCACGTATGACTATGACTACTGTTTTACTAGCATTCATACTAGCGTTAACAGCTAGACTTGTAGGCTTAAATGAGGTTATAGGTGCTTATTTAGGTGGATTAGCTGTTAGTAGACTAAAGAATACACGAGACCCTACACTACTAGGTATTATAAGGATATCTGAGTTAGCAGATGAGCTTAGAGTAATGCTTGAAGGAATATTTACAACTATATTCTTCGCCTACGTAGGATTAAACTATAATCCTACAACAGCTCCTAGCCCAATACTAATACTATTATTCATAGCATTAGCACTAATAGGCAAATTCATTGGATGTAGCCTACCACTACTATTAATGAAGACGCCGAAACACGAAGCAGTAATAATTGGAGTAGGAATGGGTGGTAGAGGAGCACTAGAATCAGCAATAATCCTCTATGCACAACAATACGGTCTTATAGGACCAACAGAATACGCTACAATACTAACAGTAATGCTTGGAACAGCAATAATAACACCAATACTATTTAGCCTCACACTCAAAAAATACGAGAAAAAACTAGCCTAGAATAGAGGAGAAAAGACATGAAAGAAGTAGAGCCAGAAACTAAGCCCCCATGCGAGCCAGCAAAAGTAGAAATCAAGGGTAGATCAGCCATAATAAAAACAAGAAGTGGAGCAATAGCAATGATACCAAAAGACGATATATGCGAAATAGCAGAACGCTTCGACCTATGCATAGAAAACTACCCATGCCCCAAGAAGACAGTTAACCCATCAAAGTAGGAGAAAGAGGTTTAGCCCCACCACCCTCGAAGCCCCCTAGTACGGCCCCAGGACCCGCCGTCTCAGGGACGCCCCGGGCACCGCACCGGGGGCTTCTCCCCGTGTCCTGCATACCGAAGGAGGCGTCCCTCCACCTTGGGGCATGGCACCCTGTCGCCAGAGTTACCGTGCCCCCGGCGCGGCGGGCTCCTTCGGTATGCAGGACACGGGTGGGTGGTGGTTTGGCCCTCTGCTGGGTAGCCTATCCTATATAACTTCTAAATTTCTAGTCTTAATTATTTTACTAACATAGTAGTACATTACAGTAATATAATTGGTGTTAGCGCCGAGACACTTGGCCGAATACTATATGCTAGGGGGCGGCTCGATTAGGGAGGCCTTTTTCTTCATCTAGGTTGGTAGAAGGGGTGCTCTCTCATCGCCGCCCATGTAGTAGTGTATTGTTTTAGGCATTAATGTTTATTTTATCTTTAACTGTGTTTACTTGTGTAGGTGTATGTGTTTGAGTCTTGAGAGTGGACGTGTATGTGTATTCTTGGGAGTAGTTGCTTCAGGTGATCGTAGTGTTCTTAGCAGTATTTTGAGGAAGGTTTTTGCTGATTCAGCTAGGAATGGTTGCTGGAAAGTAGAAGTACATGTATTTGCTATGGGTTTTGATATGCGTGGTGTTGTAGAGTCTACTCGTGACGCTATTCTAAGTAATATCTATCTAAGCCTATTATTGTATGAACATAGAGGTTTAGATGGATTTGACAGTGTATTAGAGAATATTGGTAAACGTGTTAGGGATGGAAATGTTGTGAAGGTCTATGTGTACTCGTCTCCTGGTATCGGTAGAGAAGCCTTGGAGAAGATGAAGTCTAGTATTCCATCAAAGTACTTAGAGATTTTAAGTAGTAGTACATGACGATAACTAGTATTCCTGGAGGATTGGGATGCCTTGAGGGAAGAAGCATTTGATGTAGTTATAGTTGGAGCTGGTATAGCTGGATCAACACTAGCTTACTTCCTAGCAAGAGAAGGCTATAAGGTAGCAGTTATTGAGAGAGTAGAGCGTAGTAATATTGGTTGGAAGCCCTGTGGTGATGCTATAGGTAAACACTACTTTGATGAACTAGGAATAGAGCCTCCTCACGGAGAAGAACTTGAGCAAATAGTACATGGAATAGACATTTATAGTCCTAGTGGTGAGCACCGCATACGTGTTAAAGGAGAAGGATACATGGTTAATACTCCTGCATTTGTTAAGAGAATCCTGGGTTCAGCTATTGGCCGTGGAGCAGTATTATATGACAACACCTATGCATTAGAGCCAGTACTAGATAAAGGATATGTTGTAGGAGTTATTGCTAAGAGAGGAGAAAGCAGGATACTGTTTAAGTCAAAGCTACTAGTTGATGCAAGCGGTAATGCAGCTGTTATTAGGCGTAGACTTCCAAAGAATATACCGTTAGCCGAGGAAGCTGATCCTACAGAATTCAATATAGCTTACCGTGAGATAAGGCTTGTTGAAAAAGAAATAGATGAGCCAGAATACATTAGAATATACATTAACCAAGAAATTGCTCCAGGAGGATACTGGTGGTATTTCCCAAAGGGTAAGTATAAGGTTAATGTAGGCTTAGGAGTTCAAGCTGGTGTAGGTAATCCTTCACCTAAAGAATTATTCTACAAATACCTAGCTAGAATGGATCTTGTTAAAGGCGAAATACTACATTCTGCTGGAGCACCCGTGCCAACCCGTAGACCTCTCTCAACACTTGTATGGAATGGTGTTGCAAGTATTGGCGATGCAGCCTACACAGTAAACCCAGTGCATGGTGGAGGAAAGGGTTCAAGTATGATAGCAGCATACTGCCTTGCTAAAGCATTTAGCGACGCGTATGATAAAGGTGATTTTAGTGCAAAAGCATTATGGAATACGAATAAGTGTTATATAGAAAGGTATGGAGCTAAGCAAGCTAGCCTGGACATACTTAGAATATTCCTACAGAAAATGGATAACCAAGACTACGAGTTCATTATTGCTAAGAAGCTTATAGATAGCAATGAACTCTACGAGCTTAGTACAGAAGCTTCTCTAACGTCAAAGATAGTGTCAAGGATATTAAAGGCAGTTATAGTAGGATTATCTAAGCCTAGCCTACTATTGAGGTTAAAGAGAGTAGTAGACTATATGAATAAAGTTAAAGAACACTATATGAACTATCCTGAACAACCTGAAGACTTAGAGAAATGGTTGGCTAAGCTAAACTCTATCTACAAGGAGTTCATTGAATCCATACGTTGAACTAGAATAGTATTGATAAAGCATAGACTATTAGCAACTGCACTATGAGTGTTGAGAAGAATACTATGTTTATAGTCTTTTCAACGAATTCTCCAACCTCACCTAAGAGCCCTAGCATATCGTATATTCCATCTCCAACATATCTTACATTATCTATACGGAACTGATAGTATTCAGGCTTTGCTTCATCTAAGTCTTCAATAGCCTTCCTTATTGATTCTAGTACTGACTCGCCTAGCTTCTCGCCGAATCTCACTGGTATGTATGGGTGTTCTACTAGTGTCGCTGTACATGTATGATCATCTGGTGTTAATGGTTCATAATCGTCTAGGATGCCCTGCCTTAAGACAATGTCTCTTAACTTAAGCCTTGTCTGAGGCTGCATGTTATTGCCGTAAAGGTATGTTATACCCATTAGTTTTCCATTAAAGCTAAATACTATGCTTCTAACTCTACCATTGCATAACCCGTATTCTTGGTAGTTATCTACATATGATTCACCATACCCAACTCTTAGCTTACTGTAACTGCCCTGTTCTCTTAGAATGCTATAGGCTTTGTCTATGAGTCCTAGTACTTCATTGCCATTGAATTCTTCGCGTGTGTAGGAGTTGTGGGAGTCAACTAGCATTACGTCAACGCCTGTTTTAGACGAAAAGCTATCCACGAGGTCTAGTAGCTTTGATGGTAGGTCGTCTATTCCTTTACTCCTAGTTACGAATAATAGGAGAAGTTTATCGTAGAATTGTACTAGGCCTTCCCATTCTCCATGCCTTAACCTAGTAAATCCTATCGGCTTTAATATCTGTGGCTTAGCTCTAGTAAACTCCTCAGCTATCCTTAAGGCTATTTGCCTTGAATACTTAGCTGTAGGTAAATTGTGCTCATGGCTACCTGGTCCATGGAGAACTATGGTGTTATAGCCCTTTTCCTTCATGTATTCTTCTATGAAGTAAACCATCATGCTACTACCAACATTTCTGAATGGCCCATAATGTATTTCTGGGAGAACTAGGGCTATGGGTTCTCTACTATTTCTATTGAATACTAGTATTCTTATCCTAGCATTCCTAGGCTTAGATAGACTCGACAGTATTGTCTCCATGGGTTCAGCTATATTGGATAACCAGTTGACTAGAAAAGCTCTAGCTAGTTCTAGTGGTTGGAAACCCCAGTGTCTACCACGACGATTTATTAGTTTCATGTACGTTGCATAGACTGTTAGACCCGTAAATGCTACTAGTATATTTGCTATTACATCAACTAGTGGTTGTTGAAGAGTTAATGCTAGGACTGCATAGGCTATCATGGGCGCAGTGATTGAGAATGTTACTGCTGTTGCTCCCCCAGTAACAAGTCCAACCATTGCCACGTATGCTAGACTCGTACCACTAGTAAATAATAGACCGTGGATACCTGAAGGTAGTGCTAGTAGCTCAACTATTAATCCAATGCTAAGAGTGTAGGATGCTAGCCCTAATACTCTCCTGTAATTGAATGGAGGCTTACTAAGTAGTACTAGTAGAGTAAGTATGTAGGCTAAGCCGCTAAGAGTATACGCTACTATTGGCTTAATACTCCATCTTACAAGGGAGACTGCTAGTCCTGCAACAAGTATATCGAATACTACTATTGATACTATTACCCTATTTGATGGAAGTACTGTTAGCTTACTGTAAAACCTTCTTGCTAGCTCCTCTTTACTCATACCGCTATGTCCTCATAGATTGCCTTATAGCATAGTCGTCTAGGTAAATAGTTTTTAGAGTCTCAATGACTACTAGTTTACGCGGTACCCTATGGTCTTAGGAGGTGCTCCTCGGATGGAGACCTTAGTAGAGGTAGTTAAAGAGGTTTTAGCAGAGAAGCTTAATGCTAAGCGTATACGTGTTGTAGGAGAAGAATATGAGGACTGTAGGCTACTGGCAGTAGAGTATGGTGATGACGTCTTCCTTGTAGGTTTATGGAGTGGTAGTAGAGCATTTTATGCTAAACTAGTTGCTGCTAGCATGATTAGAGGGGATTGGCGATGCAGTACCCTAGAGTACACACCAGTAGGCTTCTACGCCTTCAGTGATACCCCTAGACATTTAGCTGAGAAAATAGTTGAGAAAATACACTTACTTGAAAACATTAAGGGTAAGCTTAAGACAGTTCTGGTATGATTAGCGTTCTCCTCCACTCTAACCCATCTTTAAACGATACTATATTGACTTCTAAGCTAGCTTTATCTAAGTCAATTAATCCTAAATCTAGGGTGTAGGTTCCCGGCTTCTCAAAAACATTCTCGTACTCATAGACCTTATCATACCTAACCGTTGATTCGTGCTCAGATGCCTCTACATATATTTCTACAGGTGTCTTCAGTACCTCAATAACACATTTAACCTTATACAATGTATCGTTTACCTGCTCTGCTTGTAGAATAGTCATACCTAGAGGATCTTTAACGAATTCTACTGTAAAGAAGTGCTCGTACAAGAGTCTTCTCCTAGAATATATTCTTAGCCTAAACTCATGTACTCCAGGTGGAGGATTAACATAGTCTACGACAACTGTTGCAACATCACTATAATACGTTATTTCTCTAAATGATTCACCTAAACCACTAACCTCTACTATTACTGCGTCAACCACGTAGGGAAAGAATACTACTACATCGAATTGAACAACATTATCAACTATTGCTACACGCTTAGGATAATCTATACGTGCACTAAATAGCTCCTTACCCGTTAGATATGTCACCTATCATTAACCTCCTATTAGCTAAGACTCTATTACCCTATACTTGACGTAGAAAAGCGGGGATAGAAATAATTTAGGTTTTACTGTCTACGTTAAGTAAGAGGCTTATTCTATGAATTCATCTAAGTCTACATCACTTGGAGTACTCCTAGTATGTTCTTTTAGGAATACTAGTGTACGGTTAAGTGATTCCCCGATACTAGACTTATACTTTGACTTATATTCTTCTGCTACATGTTTTAGTGCTTCCCAGTCCTCTCTACCTTGTAGGAGCATCATCCAGCTACTGTTATCGCTTGCATAGAATACTCCCAGACCATACCTATTCTCGTCATCTGCTAATAGTACTGCTAGTATTCTTACCCCTTGAACCCTGAAATACTCCACATCGGGTAGCTCCTTCAACCTAGACATTAAGGCTTCTACGGGAAAATCTCCTCGTGGAGGCCCCTCCCATAATCCTAGTACTCTAATTTTCCTAGCCATACAGTACGCCCTCAAAGATAAGGGGTTGAATAGGGGGTAAAAACGTTGAATACTAGTGATGGCTTAGAAAATGCTAGTCAATTCTACCAATAACTGAGTCAAAAGCTTTCTTTAAAACCTCTATTAAATAGCCTTCTTCGCCTGGAACACCCTCTACTACAAGCTGGTCGCCAACATAGATTAAGGGTAATTCTACTTCTCCATCCTCTTCAACTACTTTTATCCTTACATTGTATTCTTGCTCAAGTATATCCTTAACCTCCTTAACCCAAGATACAACCGTGTAGCGCCAGTAATCCCCTCTACGCCCAACTACTCGTATAATCACCTCGTCTCTGCCTACCATAAGTATCGTCCACCCCACCTTATGTAAAACCTATCAAACTCTCCCCTAGGCTCCTCGTACTCAACATCAACTCTTTCAACAACTGCTGCTGGTGGCCCCCTCCTCACCAACTCTAATAGTTCCTCAATCTTGTCTCTTGGCCCCTCAGCTACTATTTCAACACTACCATCAATTTTATTCTCAACATAGCCCTTCAAACCCAGCCTATCTGCATGCTCCTTAGTGAAATACCTAAATCCTACACCTTGGACAATACCATACACTCTTACCCTAACTCTAACAACATCTTTCTGGTTCTCCAAGACCGTGCACCTCGTTTAGTCTCCTAGCTATGCCTTCTACAGTTAAATAGGAAGGTAATTAGCTTAACCATAGACTAAGATACTTTAAGGATAGAATAGTTTCCGAGAACGTTGTTGCTAGAGGCTCAGAGGATCGGGCTTCGGGCATCCCTCTCCTCTTATTAGACGTAAACGGTTACCCGATGGCGTAGTCTTCATCACCTAGGATTGAGCCCCCTCTTCATCCAGCCCCCACTTGTGTTTATCGGGGTTGTCTGAGGGGTGTCGCGGGCCAGTATTATGGTGTTGAAAGCGTGCTTATTTTTCCTTCTCCCAACTATATTGTAGGAGTAGTAGTGTGTATGGCTCTCTTAGCATTGTTAAACAAGTATACGAGGTTATAGCTAGTAGTTATGCTTACCTTAGACGTAGACTATGGGCACCGGTAAGCGTAGTTGTTAAGGGGAAGGGTTTGTACCTTGATGGTGGCTGTGGCCCAGGACAATATGCTGTAATGTTAGCTGAAAAACATGGTGTAGAAGTTGTATGCTTGGATATAGCGTATGGTATGGTTAGGATTGCTTGTAGTAGAGCTAGAAGGAAAGGTGTTGACAGCCTAGTTCACTGTGTTGAAGGGGACTTGATTAAGCCTCCGTTTAGGGATAAGGTGTTTAACGGCTTATACTATGTGGCGAGCATACACCATGTAATGGGCTGGAGGTTTAGGTTAAAGTGTATTGTTGAAGCTATACGTGTAGCTAAGAAGGGGGCTAGAATCCTAGTTACTGTTTGGGCTCTACTACAGCTTAGATTCGCTACCTACCCCATCAAATGGATTGTATACACGTTAATGGGGCTTGTCAGAGAGTTTGGCGACAACATGGTTCCATGGAGACATAAGGGTAGAATTCTATGGAGATACTA
The DNA here is from genome assembly GCA_015521735.1 of Pyrodictiaceae archaeon. GTDB lineage: Archaea > Thermoproteota > Thermoprotei_A > Sulfolobales > WANQ01 > WANQ01. The sequence continues at coordinate 83,379 of WANQ01000018.1, forward strand.
CCACTTATACACCATGAGCGAGCTTAAGAGGACGTTCAAGTTAGTGGAAAACATTAAATGCGTCTATGGGAGCATACGCGTAAAGTCTAGGGTGTTTCCTGAAAACCACTACGCTCTATGCATCGTAGATGACTAGAAATCAACGTATCCTTCAAGCCTAATAATAGGAGATACCTCAGCTACTCTATAGCCTTTCTCAACACTATGCCTTAACCTAAGACTCCTACCAATAGCATCTATCGTAGTTAATGCTCTAAACAAGGGTAATCTAACTCTACGAATACTTACAGGCTCAACTATTTCACCATGCTCAATCCTCCATGAAACCTCTGGGACAATAGTAATCATCCCTTCATGTATATCAGCTCTTATTACACCATCTATTATCAGCCCCTTACGAGTCTCCTCAACTATTTCTTTCTCCCTCCAATCACCTGGCTCTACTACTAGTGTTGTATGCATAGCTTTAGGTATATGGAATAACCCCTTAGAGGATCCTGGATATGCTTCACTGCCAAGCTCTAATGCTTTAGCTGCAGTAGCTCTAGTATGGAGTAGTGATATTACTTCTCCATCCTCAACTAGTTGACGTCTACGTGTAACTATTCCTTCATCGTCGAAGAACGTTGATGTAGGACTCCAAGGATAGAATGGGTCATCCCGTATACTTATACTAGTAGTTGAAATTCTTTGACCCACATTTAAATGCCCTGGTATATCTGCTTCAAGCATATGCGCTAGTTCATGGAAGAATGTAGCTGAAGCCTCATAGCCTAGTATTACAGCTGTCTTACCTGCCTCCAATGGACTAAGCCTCTTAGCTCTAACGCTATACTCTGCCCTGGCCTTAGCTTCAGCTATTATTGACTTAAGCATTCTCTCATCCAAGTCTCTTAGGCTACCAGTATAAGCTATAGATGATGACCCTACACTACGTTTACCGTCAACTACTGCTTCATAGAATAATGTTATCTCGTAAACATGTTTCTCCTCAACACATCTAGTACTCCCATCATCTAGTACCCTATTAACCTGCTCATACAATACTATTAATTCTCCTCGACGCATTTCCTTAGATATGAATTCAACAATATCTATTAAATCATCTACTCCGCCTATTCCTTCACCTAGTGTTCTAGCACCACTACATCTCTCATCATCTAATAACCTTGCATATTCCATGGGCTTTGTAATCCTAAGTAGCCTTAAAGCCCTAGATTCAAGAACCCTATAGTCAACTTTCTCGCTTTGCTCAGATACAATACTCCACTTACCCTTATCAAATACTCTTACACCTCTAGCATACGCTTTAGACTCGTTTACTTCTATTGAGCCATACCTCCATGATACTTCTACTGTTCTTACCTTATACTCTACTCTATCCATATACTTGTCTATAAGCACAATAGGGCACCCTTACACCTGAGATATAGTATCCTCAACCATTCCTCTATAATGTCTATGAGCTTGCATAGGGGTTAATCAAGATATAATTTATAGGCTTACAGTAATGCTAGGTTTGAGGCTGTATACCTCCCATAGTATGGGGTAGTAGACTGCTAGTGGGGGTTGAGAGGAATAAATGTAAATATCATTGCTTTAGCAATAGCTATTACTGCACTAGTGCTAGTAATTGTACTGTACATACTATTATATCATAAGCTCTGGCATCGTACACGTAAATCAAGACTACCAGTTCATAGCGGTGTAGTTATAGTTGATGGAAGTAATGTAGCATTTCACCGTATAGGTAAGGGTAAAGGTAAGATAAGGAATATCCTAGTGGTCATGAAAACTTTAGAGAAGAAGGGATTTGATGTAAAAGTAGTTGTTGATGCTAGTCTAAGGTATAGGATAGATAATCCCTCAATACTTGAGAAGCTAATAAGGGATGGAAGAATAATACAGGCACCACCTGGTACACCAGCAGACTACTTTATATTAAAGCTTGCAGAAGACTTAAACGCTGTAATAGTAAGTAATGACATGTACCGTGACTGGTGGAGAGAGTTTCCGTGGGCACGTGGTACTGGTAGAATAGTTAGATACGTTATTGAGGGTAAGAGAGCCTACTTCTACCCAGACATATATCCAACTCATAGAGTTAAGAAGAAACGTAGAAGTAGTGAAGAAGAAGAGTATGTTGAGCAACGAGAAGATAGGTTACCTAGATACATGTAAGCCTATATCTTCCATGCACCATATGTGTGCATTACCTTTATCAACCTTTCTAGCTCGTCCTCTATCATATACCTTATATCTGCTTGATGAACCCTGACTAAGTGTAGGTATAGTCCACGTTTAGTAAATGGGCCTTTACCACATAAACCACATCGTAGTAACCCATTACGTGTTGTAACAATCCATGGCACAACTCTATCTATAACCTCTAAGGCAATCTTAGCCATACTAGGACCTGCTATCTCCTCTATTTTTTTACGGTCAACTCTTATACCTGCTGCAATACGTGCAACATATGGGACAAGTTTTGATGCAAGACTAGATACCGTGGGCATAGCTATCATCACTATTGTAGATTCTTGCACATATACCATGCTTATAAGATTACCTACTCCGGAATACTAGTGAAACCTTTTAAATAGTATTTTAACACCTCGTTAATCATTGGGGATGAGCGGAGACTCCAAAAGAGAGCCTTCCTACGCTGTGATCGCGCTCCACCCCTTGTGACCCCTTCCTTCTACGACTAACTGATGCTATTTTATTGAGCTTTTCTACTAGTTCGTGATAAGCTCTTGAGCCTTTATCTGTTAACTCTATTATAGTTCTTGGACCCCATGGTGTTATAACTTTTCTAGACCTAATGTAGCCTTCTTCTTCAAGTCTTCTTAAATGAGTGTATAGTGGACCCCATTCTATCTTTAAAGTCTTCTGTATAAAGGACATAGCCCGAGGACCAAGCATGTAGAGTAGGCTTACGATGAGAAATCTTTTAGGATGCATTAGTACTGGGTCTAGTTCTTCTACTATTATTGGTTCTTCTCTAGAAGTCATTCCTCAAAAACCTTTAAGGCTACGTATAGTGAGTGAAGACCCGTAATACTATATGATAAAACCATTAAGCCTAATGCAAGTATCCATGCCTTAGATACACCAATAATCCATGGAGAATACAGTACTAGTGGTGATGTAGCTAACGTTATTCCACCTGCAACCAGGAAGGGCTTAGACCTAATTAGCCCAGGATTAAGTTTATCCAAGGGCCTCATAACTAGTAGGTGTGCTAGTAGTAAAGCTATACTTAGCGAGGGATACCATAAAACATCTACTAGTAAACCAATGTTCTCTGATGGAATGAAAATAGTAAGTACATTATATGCTACTATGAAGGGTAGAGTAAATGAGATAATCCATCTAACACCAATATACTTTAACCTACCACTAGACCCCATCCTAGGCCAAGGAAGACTATAGAGTAGTATCCCGAGCAACATACCTAGTACGATCGCAACTATAGCTGCTACAATCCAGCCCCAACCAGTTACTGGAGTAGAAGCTACCAAGAGCCAGTATCCAGCAAAAAAGCCACCATAGACAAAGAAGCTTACTGATCCTATAAGGTTGTAGAGGAATATCCTTGTCTTCTCAGCTAGACGTGCAAGCTCCTCATAGCCTTCAAGCGACAAAGAATACCCCTGTATATCCAAATAGTAGGAGAACACCTATAAGACTAGGCTCTAACAATTCCTCTAACCCGTAAAACAAGTTATTGAAATAGTTGAATAATCCTAGAAATAATTTTCCCACACACCTCAGATATACTTATTTCCTAGTAGATACCCACGCCTCTAAAGGGAATCCCGTGGTTAAAGTCCCAGTAAAACTCGTTACATGGGACGAAATAGTAGAGTGGACACGACAACTAGCCAAGATAATAAAAGAGTCTGGTTATAAGCCGGATGTAGTAATAGCAATAGCACGTGGAGGATATGTTCCAGCAAGACTAATATGCGACTTCCTAGGAATAGAAAACCTATTATCAATTCAAAGCCAACACTGGACTGAAGCAGCAAAGAAAGCTGAGAAAGCAATAATAAAGTTCCAGTACAAGGTAAACCTAGAAGGAATGAAAGCACTCATAGTAGACGATATAGTTGACACAGGAGAATCAGTAATACTAGCAAAGAAGTACATAGAAGAAAACTGGAAACCCAAAGAACTAAGAATAGCAGCAATGCAGTGGATATCAAGTGTAGCTAAAATAAAGCCAGACTACTATGCAATAGAAGTAAAAGAATGGGTATGGTTCCAGTATCCATGGACAAGACTAGAAGACATAACACAGTTCATAAAGAGAATAATAAACGAGGAACTAAGAGAAAAAACAACGAAAACAACAAAAGAACAACTAAAACAAAAGTTCAGGGAATGGTATGGAATAGATCCACCACAAGACTACTACGAAGACGCACTAAAACTACTAGAAGAACAAGGAGTAATAGAACTACAAGGAGATCAAATACTATTAAAGTAACCAAGAGAAACAAGGTTATAACCCCCACACAAAACATTATTCCAGGACTAGAAAGAAGAAACCCTAAACCCCTCCCTCTCCTCCATGGTGCGGGGGTGCCCGAGCCTGGACAAAGGGGTCGGGCTTAGGACCCGATGGCGTAGGCCTGCGTGGGTTCAAATCCCACCCCCCGCACCATAACACTCAACATTTACCCTTCTCACTAACTCCTACTAACATATACATTATGGAACACTAACACTCTCCTCTAAGAGGAGTCTTCTAGGACTTTTCATGTCTGTGTTGGAAGCTAAAAGCAAGTTTGTAGTCATAGTAATAGGTAGAGTGAATAGAGTCTTCCTTTACCACTACTAAACCATTATTGTTAGACGCCAACTGGATGCATCATGAATAGTTGTTGGTGATGTATTGTAGTTTATTTGATAAGACGTGTGTTTAAGTAAGCTTATTGGTTTAAGAGGTAATTATTTAAATTCTTTGAATCATTAATTTAATATGTACACGCAGATTACATGTAGAGGTGTATATTGTTCATGCCGTTTATACGTAGGAAAAGAAAGCTTCCTTTAAGAGTAGAGGATCTTATGTCTACTCCACCAGTAACAATAGATCGTGATGAACCCTTAGAGAAAGCTGCAAAGCTAATGTATGAGAACAATATTGGGAGTGTAATAGTAGTTGGCAAAGATGGTAAAATCGAGGGAATCCTTACTGAAAGAGACCTAGTATTTGCAATAGCTCGTGGAAAAATAGGTGGAAACATGCCAGTATGGATGTTTATGACTGAGAACCCAATAACAGTTAATCCAGGAACACCTATCATAGATGCATTAAAGACTATGAGGGAAGCAAACATACGCCACCTACCAGTAGTAGATAAGGAGGGAAAACCCGTAGGAATGCTGTCTCTAAGAGACATAGTAGAAGCAATAGTAGTACTACTAGGAGTACCCACCGAGTAACAAATAACTCCTTAAACATTTAACCCGGCAATAAGCTCATTCATTTTCATTTATTTAACACTAATAGCATTGAATATTAATGACCCCCAATAGAATACAATATCAACCGCATATTCCAAGGAGAATTCCCTAGGGGACCTGCTCTTAGAAGCACGTTAGTTCTAAGTAACAACTGTAAGTCTTTAAACCATACCAACGATATATTCGGAGACTTTATCTAGTCATGGAACTTTAGTCTAATTTTTACATAATGGATGCAACTTTTATACCAACAGTTATCCAAAGCTAAGAATCTACTAGTATTGTGCCATTCTAGTTCTTGGGGAATCACTTTAATATGTTATTTAAGTTTTACGCTAATATTTTGTTGTAGACAATTGTCTTATGGTTTATATATTCTCATTACCATGATTCTTTATAGTGATAATATGGGTACGCGTGCTAAGACTCTTTTAACTGTACTTACATTGATAGCCTTAGTAGCTGTAATAGCTACAGCAGCTAACTCCAATATAGGAGTACTGGGATGAGGCGAGAGTAGTGCATGTAATACAGTGAGTGGAGTAACAATATGCGCTTATGCTTATGCTTATGTTGAACCGTATGGAGATTATGGTTATGTTTACGGTAAAGTCTATAGTAATCCCTATGAGATGCTATGTCTAACCATGTACTTCTGGTTCACTTCGGTTGACGGTAGACGTACACCAACGATACAACACTATGAATTAAAGTATGGGTTTGCTGACGAAGACTACTGGTTGCCTGCTTCACAGCTAGGTGGTCATATAGAGCGCGCTAATATAATAGTGCAAGGAAAGCTAACTGATTCGTACCTGTTCTGCCCTCCCATTTACCCTGATGTATCTACGAGTACTTGGGCGACAAACGACTATTAAGATAGAACCTAGCATTTATGTATGGGGAAGCGTGAATCATGTTGTATACTAAACACTGTTTTTTAGTATTACTTCTAGTCATCTTGATCTCTGCTTCACTGGTATGGTCGAATGCTTTGAAGAGCGACAACTATTATCTTGCTACTAGTGAAATATGGTATTGGCTTAGGAAAGGAGCTTATGCCTATTATAAGTCTAGTATGGGTCTCATAACTGTAAACATGTCGTATAAGCCGGGTTCTAGCTTCCAAGAAGCCATAATGACAGGTAAAGGGATATGCTTTTATGGATACATCGATGTTTTATGGAAAATCGTTGACGTTAATGAAAGCCATATCTTCGTTTACTTCAATGTACGTATCCATAGATCTACGAGAGCATATAATTGCTTTAAGTTAAATGAAACCGTCACTTACCCTACAGACATAAATAAGTCAGCCATATACATAATTGACAAGGATAGCTTAAGCGTTTACGATGAGAAAGGCAACTATATAGGTTTTTGGCACTGGTTTCTTAATCCTAAGTACCTTAAAGTTAATTCAACCATGAACTTATTCCACGGTAACTGTAGTAACTATGGTATGGTCGTTACTAGCACATCTAATATACCACGAGAACAAATCTACAAAGTATGCTACAGGTATACGAGATATAGGTTATTTCAAATTAATTCAACTAAATACCTAGACATAGTCAAATTACTTAAAGAGCTTGGAGTAGACGTGAATACTACTAGCATAGCTAAACGGTTAAACATAACTCCAAGCAGACTTACTCATTACCTTGGTAGTTCAACCAATATAGTTTATGATAAAGTTTCAGGTATACTTGTAGGAATATACACTGGCTACCTTAACCCCTACATTGACGACGTTCTACACAACCTAGTTAGCTTAAGTGGTGTTTCAGGTTACACAAAAATAGTTGACCATGAACGTAGACTATACATGTGGTCTCTAGAATTATATGATACAAACATAGAGTTAAGTAGACCGGTATTTGGTGCAGTCAATACCAAGGAAACTCCACCTCTCTTACAGGTGAACTACTTACTACTAGGATTGACTGTAACGGTACTAGTTATTCTAGTAGTTATTATTAAGAAGATGAGGAGGCCGTGATGAATACAATCAATAAGGGTAATATATTAATTGCCATAGGAATGTCAATCCTGACTATTATTCTCATATCCTTTCTTAATCTACAAACAGAGGCTTCACCTATAGAGAGATCTCTAGATTTAACCCTAATCAACAACACTAAGCTACCCTCTATTGCTACTGTTATTACGGGTTATGCTTATTTAGTAGAAGGAGATATCCTAGACTTCTCATATAGCTTTGACAATGTTATTGAATGGTGTATCAATATAACATTAACCGATATTGTTACGGAAGAACCATATACTTATTACTCATGTGGTACTGAGGCTAAACCCATAACACCTATATTTAAGACTCCTTCTACTGGTTTCTATAGAATACGTATAGCTATCACTAATTACAGGGTATCTAAAATCACTGGCAAAGCCTATATAACGTTATCAATTAAAGCTACAGACCCGACTACCAAGTACACTCATCTACTTAGTACTACACCTCCTCTACTAGTAGCAAGCCTTCTACTAGTAATACTAGGATTAATGAGTAGTCTAGTTAGAATTAAAAATACAGTGTTATTAGCCATTAGCAGGGAGCTAACTGATACTTATAGAACATTTATTCCATTATTTGCGGTAATTACAGTACCGTTAATTCATCTTAGAGTTTACTCTGAATACTTGATTGTAGGCCCAGCTATAATTGAGGAAACAAGCAATATCCCATTTACGAACTTGATGATGTATCTCCACGATAAAGTAGCGTTCCATTATGATGACCCCATGTTAAAGTACTTCATATACCTAGTATATGCTATAGTACTCGTATCATTGATTTTCACATATGAAGATGAAAGCAAGGTTATCAGGACAAAACTATTAGTAATTGATAGAAGAGTTCTCATTACTTCAAAGCTATTAGCTTTAATTATTCTAGTACTTACCCCACTAGCCATAATGTATTTTGGGTCATTCTATATTGTTAATCCCCGCTTAGTATTACATAATCCTCTCCTCTACATCGCTATCTCTCTTAGCAGGCTTTTGTATGACTTCGCCATACTTGTTTTCCTAACGTCAATAACACTACTAGTGTCAGTTATTGTACGTAGAGTACAGTATAGCACGTTAATAACTCTACTAATACTCATAACGCTACCTTATTCTAATACCATATTAAGTAAGCAACAGATACTAGAATCGCTAACATTAAGTATAATACCTAGAAGCTTTTTATCATACTATCAAGTAGCTTTAATGATTTCATCTTTAATAATAATTGTAGCGTTATATAAGTTGATGGTGGTTAGAGACTATGATTAGAGGAGAGGAAGTTGTTATTAGCGTTGAGTCTTTATATAAAAGATACTTTAGAATTTATGCCTTAGAAGATGTAGGCTTCATTATTAAGAGAAATGAGCATACATTAATACTTGGAGCTAATGGTAGTGGGAAATCTACGTTGATAAGAATTTTATCGGGTTTAACTAAGCCTACTAAAGGCTATGTAAGCGTATTGGGTCTTAATCCTTTTAAAAACCATCATATACTGTGTAGGAGAATAGGGGTTTTACTAGATAACCATGTATTACCCTGGTGGATGAGTGGATATGAGTTCCTAAGATTCTTTTCAGAGATTAGGGGAGTTGACTGGAAGATTATTATTGAGTTAGCTGATATGCTGGGAGTTCGTAGTTATTGGTTTAAGAAGATATTCACGTATTCTGAGGGTATGAAGAAGAAGATAGCATTAATACAAGCACTAGCTAGTGCAAGAGAACTACTATTACTTGATGACCCCTTTGCCTTCCTAGATCATCGTTCACGTCGCATAGTTGTTGAAATCCTCAAAGAACTATCCAATAGTAATGTGACAATAATGTTAACTACTCATACACTAGTTAAAGGTCTCCAAAACATATTTAGGAAAGCAATAGTATTGGATAATGGTAGAAAGGTTTTTGAAGGCCCTATTAGTGAAACATTAAGGAACTTCTACTTAAGCATGGAGGTAATGTAAACCATAACGTCTCAGTAACTGGAGACACGAAACGTGTAGTGCGGTAATGCTAGATACTAGATAGCTTTGTATAGCGAGGAAAAGGATAGTTTATAGCCAGGTGCTAGTAGTATGGGTTATTGGGGTCCTCCTAGGATTATTACTCGTAGACACTTATTGCTTGGTCGCCGTGAGTTACTTGATCTTATTGTTTCTTGGGCTGCTTTAACTATTGCTTTTGGTGCTGGGTACTTGTTTAGGGGTAGTGTTGTCGGTTTAGGTGTTAGTGGTTTAGCTGTTGCCACCGCCTTTCTATTCCATGAGCTTGCTCACCGAGAAGTTGCTAGAAGGTATGGTTTAGTTGCTCGCTACCGTGCATGGTATACTGGGCTACTGCTTGCCGTGGTTATTGCATTGGTTACAGCTAAGGCTACTGGTAGTCCATTCGTACTTGCTGCTCCAGGTGCAGTAGTAATATTCTCCTACTATGGGCCTCCACCACCCTACGTTGAGCTAAGAGTTGCTTCTGCTGGACCATTATCTAACATTATTGTGGGATTAGCTTTTAGTATTGCTTCAAGACTAGCCGCCTATCCCTGGAGCTATTACCTAGGACTCATAGGTAGCATTAACTTATGGATAGCATTCTTTAACTTACTACCAATACCACCACTTGATGGCTCAAAGATTATGAGGTACTCTTTTACAACATGGATAATACTGTTTGCTTCAGCACTAATACTATACTTCATATTCTAGGTTGATGGTATAGGGAAAAAGAGCGTAGTATTAGTGTCTAAGCGGTTTCGTTTATCCTTACTACTTTACCTTCTCTTGAATACTATTAGTGCTACTGCTACGATAACTACTACTACGATTGTTATACCCGCTACTAGCATTAGTGGTAGTCCTTCACCTGTATCCTCTACTACTGTTTTTGTTGGCTGTGTTGGCTTGGGTTCTGTTGTAGTTGGTGTGCTTTGACTTGTAGTTGGCTTTGATGTAGTTGAGGGTTCAGTAGTTTTCGTGGTTGTCGGCTTAGATGTCGTATTTACTGTTGGCTTAGTAGTTGGCTCGGTAACGGTCGTTTTACTCGTTGTTGTCTGTGTTGTTGTCGTGGTTGTCGTGGTGGTAGGCTTACTTGTACTTGTAGTTATTGTTGTCTTCGTAGTAGTTGTTTGACTTGTTTGCTGTGTAGTCGTAGTGGTAGTTATATTCTGAGTTATAGTTGTCGTTGTTTCAGTAATTGTTGTTGGAGTAGTCTGCGTAGTGGTTGTTGTAGTTGGCTGTGTTGTTTGAGTTGTAGTCGTTGTCGTGGTCGTTGTCTCGGTGGGAGTTGTGGTTGGCTGTGTTTCCGTAGGTGTCGTGTTTGCTTCCTCTATTCTTGATACGACTGTTAGAGGTGATAGGCTTGATAACTCTACTATTACATAGCCTTCAGCTTTATCTACTGTCTTAGGCTTTACTATCTGCCATGCATTATTGTACCAGTGTGCTACGTATACTTCATCTCCAGCCTTCACTTTACTGAATGGCAATGTGACATTGACTTTACCGCTAGATAAGTTGATGTCTACATAGTAGTAATCTGATACTCTACGGTATTCCTGTGGTATCTCCTCTACTCCTTCCTTAAGTACACTTAATCTCTCAACTACTATGGTATTTGATCCTACCCTAGCATTGCCCGAGAACTCTATTGCAAAAATACTGTCGTCACCGTATTCTACTACAATTCTCTTACCCCTAACACCTTCCTGAACTTTGAACACCGTAGTATTAGTATTGTTTAATTTGACTACTACTTCTCCTGCACTAGCCGTGATCATAGCATAGGCTTTACTCGTAGGAGCATACTGTTTGTACACTATTCTACTCGAGTCTATAGGACTCGTAAGTACTGTCCCATTAACTACTAGTTTCGTCTCTTCAGCTAAACTAGCATTGGATTTAGTAAACACTAGTTTATTGTAAACTACTCCTCTTAGATACAAGCTAACGTCGTCACTGGTTATTATGGATACTATGCTATCACTACTACTATAGCTTAATGTTAAAGGTACTACATCATTTATGAAATCCTGGACTAGGTAGGGGTCTAGTGAGCTAAATTCTCCACCAACATCTACTTCCATTACAATTCTACTAGGCTTACTAGTTAACGTAATCCTACCTGTAAGTCTCCTTAGAACATTATTAGCGTTAGGATCCAATGGGACTCCTTTCCTAAAACTCCCTTTAACTATTATTTCCGACTTTAAGTCCATGCTACCCCTTAATCCTGTAGATGTTGAGGAAGCATTAAAGTAGGCATTTAGGTTTCCCTTAACTGATTCTACTGTTAGATTGTATTCTCTAACTAGCCTCCTATACTTGTCTATTAGAGTAGTATTAATGCTTGTTTCCGTTGTATTAGTGTACTCTATATACCATTTACCTGTAGCTGGGTTAAAGGATGGTACTCCGACACTACCGCCAATAAACATTGTTAGGGGCATAATAGCTGCATAGACTACTTGGGGTGATTGTCCTTCAATTCTAATCCTTAAATAGGATGTAGTCTTGTTATTACTGGTTACAATAGTGTTGTTTAACGTTATCTTGGATTCATTACCCATGAATACTGCTTTAGCATTACTTGTATAGACTACTGTCCTGCTTTCCAAGTCGTTTCCTTCATGGTGTATTGTTAAAGGTATGTTGTATGTAAGTGTCATAGACTCTGAGTTAACGTTAACTAGTATTGTTAGATTACCGTTAATGTTACTAGCATTACCTTCTATGCTACCTCTAATACTACCATTAACTCTTATAGGTGATGAAGTGTTTGCTGAAGGTATATTTAGCCCTAACAACATGTCTAGGTTAACATGTAGTGTTGTCTCATTGAATACTAGTATTCCTTCACCACTTGTATTTAGTGAGATATTACTGGGGTAGCTGAAAACATAGATCATAGTACTATTGAATGTGTTTTCTACTCCACTTAGACTAATATTCATTCTAACCCTAGATTCAGCTCCTGGAACTAGTGGAGGCACTATTACGTTTTGAAAGTCTTCAGCTAAAACCGTTATCGACGTCAGTATTGATGCGAGGACTAGTAGTATTAAACCATACTTTATGTATCCTGTACTATAACCCATATTTAATCAGCTTTTAACTTATGGATACCTAGTATCTTTAACAGGGTTAATAAGGGTTTATGGAAAGAAAGGTGGGATCAATTACTAGGTTAACGGTAAAAATATGTTTCTGATTGAACTATATAACACTGTTATCTTGCTTTAGCCCTTAGAATATATTTGCTTAAGCTTTTCCCTAAGAGACGTCAATAGATTCTCTAGTTCAACTGATACGTTTTTCTCGTTATCCTTTAGAACTCTTAGTACCTCACTTGTAATCCTCCTATCCATCTCGTCTACGTACAGGTCTAGTAGCTTAACTATTCTCTCCTCTAGTGCTTGTAGTTCCTCAAGCTTTAACTGCATTCTATGTAGCTCTTTCTCATCTACTTCAGTAGTAACATGTGGTAGTTGCTGTATTTCCCATGCAAGATCCTCTAATCTATCATATGCTCTTAGAAGTCCTCTAAGGATTTCCGTATGAATTATCTTCTCAGCTAGTAGAGCATACAATGTATTCTTTATTTCTGAAGACTTAGACTTACGTGATAGTTCTAGGAATTCCCTAGTAGTCCTTTCCTCAAGATCTCTTAGTCCACGTAATATATCTCTTATCGCCTCAAACACTTCTTACACCCCTTCTACAAGAGAGGTGGTAGCCAATAATATTTTCTCTCATAGAATATGGTCTAACTACATATCTCTTACTCAATCCCATCCAGTTATCTAGACCTAATATCACTCATGCATTATATAACACATCTAAGACAGTGGCCATAACGCTCTATACTTCTTGCCATGCATATTTTAGTGAGAATAAAACCTTTAATAAAAACACAATACATTAAGTAAGAAAATCAAGAGCATTACATGCCCTAAACTAATACTGGTTATACAATGAATAATTTAAGAAGTGTAGGCTAAGAAAACCTAGAATCCTATAAGCCTTTAATCTTTAAGCCTCAGAACAGTTTAATGGTGCATGCTTTGGCTAAAATAGTCATAGTGTCTCAAAATAGTAGTAGCTTAAACGATTTAGCTGCCAATGAATTTAGTAAAGCACTATACTTCACAATAGTAGGGTTAGATAATGAATGGAAAATAGTTAATGCTAAAATAGTAGAGAACTTTAAAGTAAGAGCTAATGATAAAGCAAATGTAAAAGTTATTCAGAAACCAGTAGAACTGGTAGAGGATGTAAAACCTGCTGAAGCACCACTAGGTAAAGCAGGTACTAACACTATTGTACTATGGAGTATTAAGTAAAGTCAAGAAATAATTAAACTAAATAAATAAGTGGGCTAGGTAGGTATCCCAGTGCTTAGCCTAATAGCATCAACCATAATAGGCTTTCTAGGAGTGTCCAACACTATTTTATGGCTCCTACAGTACAAGTGGTTTAAAGAGAGCATAAAATCCCTCATAGAGCCAAAGCCGGGTACTAGAACACCAGACAACACCCTAATTATAACCCCTGTCCGAAACGATGCAGTAGGACTCAGTATTCTAGCAGAAACCCTGTTAAGCCAAGACTATGGCTCCTACACATGGGTTATAGTCGATGATGCTAGCACGGATAACACACCACAAGTAGCTAGAGAAATAGCTAGTAGAGATCAAAGAGTAAGGTATGTTAGAGTAAACGAGGACGAGGTACCAGTTAATTGGTCGCCGAAAGTCTACGCTATTGTTAGAGGACTAGAAGAATACGATGATGGAAGCTACCCAGTCCTAGTATTCCTAGACTCTGATGTAGCTCTTAAACGTAGAGATACACTTAGAATCCTCGTAACACAAGCCTATACATACAACGCTATAGCATCGATGAACCCTAGGTTCAAGTGTAGTACACTTAGATGCCAGCTAATGGAGACAGTACTAACAACACTAGCTCACAGCTTCTACGGATTCCATAGAGTAGGAAACCCTCGTAGCAGAATAGCATGGTTCTACGGATGCTGTTGGGCAACAACACGTGAAGTATACAGTAGGCTAGGAGGACACAAAGCATACTATAACCACATAGTAGAAGACAAGGCCATAGCAGAGCAAGCAAAGAAGAATAGAGTAGAGATTAGAGTAATAAATGGTGTCAACCACATAGAAACAACATGGTACCCGAGCATAAGGGAAACCATAGAAGCACTACAAAGAATACTAAGCCCACACACAACACGTACACCTAAAGCCAAGCTAATAGTTGAAGCAATCCTACTAGCACTACACTACGCTCAACCAATAATAACAGCTACGGCATCAACCATAAACCCACTATTAGCACCAATAGCACTAGCAGACTACATAGCCCAAACAACAACACACTACAACGCATCTAAACTAAACAAACACAGCCCACTAACAAGCCTACCAACACCAATAACAGGACAGGTAATCCCAATAGCACTGCTATCAACAAAACAGCCACGATGGAAAGAGAGAACACTAACACTACACAAAACATAAAACCACACAACACAAACCATAGACAACCCCGCCCTTCTAACACAAGCTATATTTGCCTCAATAACCCCACTATCTCGTAGGCTATAGGATATGCCCGTAGAACTCCACGTTAAATACGATAGAGTAGTAGATGCCCTCTACATACGGTTGAAAAACGATGAAATAGTTGAATCAGATGAAGTCGCACCTGGAATAATAGTTGACTATAATAAGGACAACGAAATAATAGGAATAGAAATTCTACAGGCTTCAAAACGTAGAATAGACCTGCTAAAGCTATTGCTGGAAGGCCCTGAAGCCTTGGTGGCCATGGTGTGAAAATAGCCTACAGCCTACATGCTCTTGAAAGAATGCGTCAACGGAGAATAAGTAAAGAGCTAGTAGCCTTATGTATCCAAGAACCCGACAAGAGTGAAGAACTGGAAGAAGCCTATAGATGTGTAAAAAAGATCAACGATAAGGTTATCATCGTGATATACAAGCAAGAAAAAGATAAACTCATAGTAATAACAACATATCTGTCATCAAAACTACGTAAATATCTAAGTTGAAGAATACTAGCCAGCAAACTAATACCAACACCTATATAACATGAAAACCACGTAAACCAGCATACCCTACATAGTATAGTATAGGTGTAACCCTACGTTACATGAATACGCGTATACTACTATTCTAAGAGAGGAGTAAAAGGAGACATTAAGTCTCGTACTTTACCACGACATGTCCGAAACCAATACTACGGCTACGTCCAACACCAACAAGTTCAGCCAACCTCAACAACGGGGCAATGCGTTCAGCAAACCAGTCCTCAACAACCCTATACTTAACCCAGCCAACAAACCCACGATGCACGACAACACTACCATCCTTACCATAAACCACGGATACAGGCCTAACACTATACCCAGTCTCAGCCAACAACACATCACCAAGACGACACAAGCGATAACCATCCCTAAACCTAAGCCCACGAGGAGCATACTTATTCCAATACAAAACAAGACTACGAAGCCACAAACAAGGCTGAGGAAACAAACGGTAAACATTGAAGACGGTATCAACCCTAACCCTAGGAGGAAGACAAAGCTTAGCAGAAAGAAGAGTAGGGGTTACAAATGAGATCTTCAGACTATTAACCTGCTTGCTGTCTACGAGATCACTGAAGGACCTAGTAGTAACCTTTACATCAACGAACTCTACCTCGCCTAGCTTAGTCTTAACACTACTTTTAGGTATAACGGGGTATACTTGAAATGAGTCTAGGATTAGAGTTGACGTAAACCAGTACAGCCATTCCTTTCTTAGAACGAGTATTCTTCTAGAACTAGGTGTCTTGTATAATGCTTTACCCTTAGCATTGAATACTACTGAGACCCTGTAGGGCTTTAACGGTTCTCTCGATGAATGTTTCTCGTCAATGAATTTTCTAAGCTCGTCATCTAAGAGTTCCCTGAGAATAGTGTACGAGAACTTACTACTAAATGCTGGTACAATGATGTCTTCTAGAGGCTTAAACGTTACCCTAATAGTGTATATGACGTTCTCAGCCAATAACATAACCCTTACACTATGTCCTGGAAAGAGCCTTAGAGAACGCTAACGCCAGCTTACCCAAACTCGTTATAGCGTAGAGTACTGTTCCAGGCTTCCTAATCTCCTCTACTAACTCCTCTGATATAAGGCCCCTAAGCTTATGGTATACTGTTGTCTTAGGCTTATCTAGTATCCCTACTAGTTCTCTCAGACTCCTAGGTACACCATCACTTAGCACTTCTAGTATACTTAGCGATAGATCATCGAGTCTAGGAATACTGAATACTCTTGGAGACAGGGTTATCATCTCCTTAAGATTCTCAGTCCACACAATTATCTCTACAGCACTAGGAGGAAAGACACTTAGAACTGCAGCAAGAGTTTGTAGTATAAGAGCTCTCATACCACCACTTAAGTCAACTACTACTCTACCTGTCGAAAGCTCTAAAAGCTTTGAAGCAATACTTGGTATAGCCTTATGCGGGTTATAGACGTCTACTCTAAGAACATGGATTTCCAAGCCGAGAATCTCCTTTACAAACTTGACAAGATCTCTTTCAGCTTCATCAACTTGCTTATGCTGTTCATCTACTCTTATAAGCAGTACCCTATCATCACTACTAGTCTTTATACGAGTTAACGTCTTCATCTGAAACCTTGTATCAAAGCCCAAGGTGAAGACAATTAGCCTTGAAGCCATTCCTTAACAAGCCTCCTAGCATCCAATAGTACTTTAGGCCTAGGTATATCCGCAACATATACTCTATAATCTCTACTACATCTTAAATCCTGTGCAGCCAAAGTATCAGTGACAATCAGTACACGTGTAATCCTTAAAGCTAGAGAGTAGTACTGCTTGAAGAACTTATCCAAACTATATGCTATAGGGGTTTTCCTTAAATCATCGAGTTGGTAGACACCAGGCTCTACAAACACGTCTACACCTAGCCAACTCTTAATGATAGCTGATAGAGCTTTAGCATGGTCTTCTCTTAGATTCCTACTACGAATACTACCCGGCATAATTGATGGCTTAATAATCACGTGTAAGGGGTTCCTAATACTCCTTCTAAGCGATAAGTGATGTACTATTATTGACCAAGCAACTGCATTGAATAATTCATTTACTAAGCTACCATAATGCTCTACAATTAATGGAAAGGTTTTATGGAGTATGAGTACTGAGAAGTATTCATGGTAACTTGCTCCCTTGCCTTTAACTATAGTGTCCTGGAAAAACGCCTTACCTACGTCATGGTAGACTATTGCTACCCTATTAGCTAGGTCAACTACCTCCTCCCTAACCCCTAAGCGATGTGCTGTTACCTCATTCCAGTTGTTCTCCAAGAATATCTCCTCATAGTACTCCATCATCCTACCTACATGCTGGTCAAGGTACTCTATACAATTATTATCCTTGAACGATATTATTCTATTACTTACCATAAGCTAGCTCCTCATAGGTTTTAGAATCAATTACTAGCCCCTTAACACCTAAAACTTCTAGTAACGCCCATGTCTCTACTGGTTTACGTATATTTATCTTCCTCTTCAGCTCCATTAGTTTCTCTTTCTCTAGTACAACTTTATCGTCTACTATGTATCCACGTATCATATCTTTATTCATCAACACGTTCAAGGTGTCTAGATCTACTGGTATACCTCCATCACCTAGTCTACCCTCAACGTATAGTGGTATTAGTAGTGGTTTCTCTCTAAGTATGTCACCGCTAAGTATCTTGTAGAGTATTGTTGATGTACTTGTAGGTTTAAGTATGTAGTCGGCTATATTGTATACATCACTTAGGATTCCCCCATCTCTAACTATTGTTGCCTTCTCAACAAAGTCTACGTAGCCTAGACACTTACCATTACCAGCCATGCCTCTACCTACTCTCGGCATTCTCCACAATACACATCCATTATGCTCTTTGAGGAGCTTCTCAGCTAAGCTTATATCACCTTGCGTGTAGGGTTGAGGGTCACCTACTCCATAGATAACTACCTCACCGTATTTCTCATTCCACCTAGCTACTCTTCCTACGCGTTGAACTATGCTTGGAGCAGGAGCAATCTCAGTTAACAATATATCTGATGATAAATCGAATCCAGCCTCTATGACCTGTGTTGTCAATAGGATAAACGGCTTACCTTCTCTAGACCTGCTCCTTACCTCTCTAGCTATCCTAGCACGTTCTCTTTCAAGCATAAAGCCGTGGAGTAGGAATAACCTATCACTAAGACCCCTAGCATCTAGTATCCTCTTTACATTAGAGTAGAGTTCTACTAGCCTACTCCTCTTATTCACTACTACAAGAACTCTATTATACGAGCTACTTGCCTCAACAATATCCTTAGAACTCATACGTTTATCCAATTGTAGCTTTGTCTCAATTATCTTACTTGCCTGTTTTTCCTCAAACTCTTGGTCTATAAAGCCTCCTTCGCCGTAACTATACTTCCTTACATTCCTGGCGTCCACGTATCCTTTAATGGAGCTAATTATTAGCTCTTCTAGTTTTCGTGGAAGAGTAGCAGTCATAACCACTACTATGGATTTTATATAGGCTAGGAATCTTATAGCTGATAGAAGTGCTTTAAGCATAGCTGTTGAATGAATAGTTAAGTGTGGTTCATCAAATATTACGGTAGAGTTAGCTATTACTCCACGAGATACCTCATAGTGGCCACGGTATAGTTGTTGAGAGGCTACTGCTCTAGCATAGTGTCTTAGCTCTGGTGGTGGTAGCTTAAACAAGTGTAGTAGGAAAGTATCCATTGTAGTATATACTACTGGCTTATTCAAATATATGCTTCCGGCAACACCCATATGCTGTACTCCTGAAACCTCACCTACTACTTCCTCCCCCAATATCTTTGAAGCAATGCTAGTCCATCTATCATATACATCGTCTACAAGACTTCTCAGTGGAGCAACATATATTGTAGAAGAAGAACAATACCCTACTAGAACTGAAAGAGCATGGGTGAAAACTATACTAGTCTTCCCATACCCTGTAGGAAGCTTAACTACATACACACCAGGAGAACATTCAAACTCGTCTAAGAACACTCTTACAAGCCTTCTAGGCCTACCCCAAAAAGACTCCACTAACCTATCATATATTCTTGTAAGCAAGCTATACCCCATAAAGACTACGTTGGCGCACCAACTAGTATCTCTAATAGCCTTGACACTATTCTTGGATTCCTAAAGTATGGTAGAGTCTTAACTGGTTCAGGAGACAGCCTCGACAACAAGTATACTGTGTACAATGGCTCATAGGAGCCCATTATAGCATTATATAGTGCCTTAACCATTCTAACAGCATTATCCCCAAACATATTCCTACACACAGCAGTCGTGATACCAGCATATGACTGTATAGCGCAACGCGCAAGAGCTTCTATTGCCCTCTTAAGCTCATTCGTCATTAGAGCTGACTCTACAAACTCCTTCAACCTAGACAAGTCTACTACAACGTCTTCAACCATAGTAAACCTCCTACCATCAAAACTTATCCTTACAAGCCTTAACGGTACTAACGATGGATTCTTTAGTGATGGAGAAAGCAGTGATAGGAGTAAGTAGAATGCTTCAACAGGATTAGCTGACGCTCTTACACGCATAGGCGTAGAATAATAGCCATCCACGTTAAATGCTTCCCACGGATCACTTATCCCTAACGCATCTAGTAGAGTGTTGACGGGTTCTCTACTACAAATAGATGAGTCGACTATATAGCTTGGAGGCATTGAGAAGAATAGTTCACCACCAATAAAACCATTATATGATAAGAGCCATCCAGAAACCATTAGGCTAAGCCAACTAGTAGTTGCTCTCACATCCATTTTAGACCTAGATAAATCAAGGAAATCCTTACCATACTCGTACTTCTCAATCTTAAAAGGCTGTAATGGAGCATATGCTTGCTTACTAGTCTTTGAGCCTAGTACAAGTACTCTATCCCTAGTAAACGTTGAAGTTGCAAGCTCGGCTGTAAAGTTTTTACACAACTTGGGGTCACTAAGGTTGTCTTTATAGTACTTAACTATGTCTCGGAAAACATCAATATACCTAGCATCTTTTGAAGGCTTTGCGAGACCCAGTTTACCAAGTATCTTTCCTAGAACATTACGGTCATTAATATGCATTTTAGGACACTGTATACCAGCACTAATCTTAGCATTAGCTACATCCAATACCCTAGAATAAGCTGTTGAAAAACTCTCACATACCTCGCCAACATCTCCAGTAAACTCTATGAAGCCATTAGAGCATTTTACACTAAGACCCTTATCCCCATGATAATACGATACAAGCATTAAAGCAAGATTCACGTAATCCCTAACAGTAAACCCCTGAGGTACGCCTACAACCCTAACAGTCATACTCTACCACCCCTACTACCATGAAACTAGTTTCTCTACACCATCGGGTGTTTCAACTAGGTAAACTGGTGCTCCATTAACTTCCACCAAAACCTTTGATGGCATATGGTATGCTCCTATAGGCTGAGCTACTCTAACCATAGTAGCTTCAGCATACCGTCCTATCCTATTACTCCTCCAATCAACTACCTCAGCTAAAACATATCTTCCACTAGTAATCGACTTAACATTATATACCGGGATGGTAGCTGAAGTCTCTACCACTCCTACATCTCTTCCACGTAGCTCCTTCACCATAGACGCTCTAACATCTACTACTGATACAATAGACTCCTTGGATCCAAGCCTAAGTATACTCCAAGCAGCACTCTCTAGAATCTTCTTCCAATTAGAACCCAGCTTCCTAGAAGCCCTAGACATGTCTACTACATAGTATAGTCTAATCCTAGTAGGAATCCTAGCATAAAGTCTAGGAAACGCTACAGCATCACTCTCAAACCTCCTATCCCTCACCTTATAGAACCACACCTTAGAGATTTCAGCATATGGTACTAGTGCCCCCTTAACCATAGAGTAGTAAACGCCTATGAAGATCTCCTTAAACACTTCAGCACTACTAGCATCTCCAACGTTCTCTGGCTTCCCCATAAGCTTAGCTAACGGATAGGATAGAGCACCAATAATTGTTGTTGGAGGAATTACTTGGAGTACAGGTTTACTCTTAGTACCCGAAAAATAGTTTAGAGTAATACCCCAATGCAACTCCACGTCAACTACTAGTCCATACAGGAGTTTTAGCGACATTACTAGATCCCGACTTCACTGAGAATCCAGTTGAATAACTCCTCTAAGCTCTCCTTATTGTTCTCATAGTCTTTGTAGCCATATGTTGCAAGCTTAACGTAGCCCTCTCTTACACCTAGCCTTCCTAGTAGCTCACTATACTTCTTTGCACGAGCTATCGTCTCATCAATATAGTTCTTCTTCTGTGGAGGCGTCACCGTAAATCCTAGTGGATGCGAGATAGCTACAACAGCGTTTAGTACTTCTAGTACTGGGTTAAACCTAGACCTCTTAGCCCCAAACATCGTCTCACCAAGCGTTAGTGCCAGTGCTCCTATAGCTGCCTTCACCCTCCTCTTCCACTCTTCACCGCTAACTACTTGTTCTACCCTAACCATACTAGTCTTACCAATACCGTCTAAGTCTATGTTAAAGGTTACACCATATATTGCTGATGCAACCTCAACATAATACAGCATTTGTGCTTGACGCTCAGCTTCAGCCTCCAAACCAACTACAGCCTGCCTAGTATGTACTTGAGCCTCAATAGCTGTAGCCTCAATAAACTCTTCAACAGGGACAGCATAGCCTACCTGGAACACACTAGTCCTCCTAACCGGAGGATTCTCAGCATATAGGAATCCTCCTATGTCAGCTACAATGCTCTCAACAATAGCTGTTCTCTCAAACTCATGCTGCTTCTCCTCAGTACTCTTCTTACTAGCTATAATGCTCTTCAATCTATCAGTTAAGTGCGCTCTATCAGTAAACTTAACAAACTCTCCACGCATACTCCAAGGATCTAGTGGAGGCCTACCATCATATAATACCTTAGCAACCTCGACAAGGTTAGCTTGATAAGCATGTGCTAGAGACTCACCACTTATAGCTGGAACATATATTAGCCTAAAACCATCACCCTCACTAACTATAACCGGCACCCTCCTATGACGCGTAACATTACCAACAGTTTCAGACATATTAAGTGCTTCTACATTAGCCTTAAACCTTACACCCAGAGACAAGAACACCATCTCACACACCCCCCTCCTCTTTCTCCAACTCCTCCTTAACCCTAACACCACCATAAGCTAGGGCCAAAGCAGAAATAATGTAAGCAACCCTAATGTTACTACCCAAAAGCTTAACCACATGCTCAACACTACTAGGCGAAGGTATATAAACATCCTCACCCTGATTCCTAGCACTCTGCAAAGCCCTCAAAGCATCACGCAAGGCAGCTACAGCACTCGTACTAGAATAAGAGTCACCAATCCTATCAATATAGTTAAACATACCCTCCCTAACAAAATAACCCAAAGCCCTAGCAACATCCCTAATAGCCTTCCAATCCCTCTCACTCAAAGAAACACCCTTCACACGCAAACCCATCCAACCCACACAAATACTACAAAGCTTCTCTTATATAAACCCAGCGTTCCAACGGATAAAGAACACGTTCAAATAAAACTAGAACACACCCGAAACACACCAAAACCCAACAACACCAAAAACACACAACACAAAACAAAAACACAGAAAACACAAACAAAACCCATACAAAACACCAAGCAACCCCCAACAAAACAAAGCAGCACACAAAGAAAACAACCAAAACCAACCAAAAACTTAAAAACAAACACTCCACCACACTATGACATAGCATAACCTAAACGAGAACAGATAAACATGGACATAAAGAAAGCCCGTGAACTATACAAGAAAGACCCCTACTGGCCCATCAAATACCAACACAAAATTAGGCGCAGACTAGGCAGAATCATAGAGCTAGCCCTCAAACATGGCGAAATACGTATCGCAGAAGACCTATTAGAAGGCAAGCTTACCGAAAAACAAGCATTAGACCTACTTAGAAGACACAAAGAAAAATAACCCTTTTCTACGAGTACAAAGTGTTTAGCCTAAACATTACAGACACAGTAGTCAACAACATAATCAACATACACTTAAGCACCCCGTTCCTAGGCCTTAGAGTTCTATCATTCACGTTTATGACTTTCAATTCTCTTTGAGTTTTAGAAGTTACTGGCTATGGATTGTTTACGTTGAGGGACATAGTAACTTTCAATTCTTTTTGAGTTTTAGTCCATTAAGAGCACGTGTTCAGCCTTGGAATGAAATAAGAACTTTCAATTCTTTTTGAGTTTTAGTGAGCTCAAACATAGCATGGAGTATGAGGAGAAATCAGACTGCCTTTCAATTCTTTTTGAGTTTTAGACATAGAGATGATATGTAAAGAAATAGACCCAAATCAACTAAACTTTCAATTCTTTTGTAGTTTTAGCTAGGAGGTTGGCTGAATATGCTGATGAGTATGTTGATCTTTCAATTCTTTTGTAGTTTTAGTGTGTGTATGAGTGGGTCTAAATCCCAAATTATAGGTATTCTTTCAATTCTTTTGTAGTTTTAGACTTCACACTAACACACTACATAAGCATGTATGATGTCATTCTTTCAATTCTTTTGTAGTTTTAGTCAGCAATACAGTCTGCTATACAGCAGGTAACAGCAGCAGTACCTTTCAATTCTTTTGTAGTTTTAGAGGAGAAGACTGTATCAGAGGGACTAATACTGCCTGAGGAGGTAGAAACTTTCAATTCTTTTGTAGTTTTAGATTCCACCTGCTACTATTATGTCTGTGATTTGACTAGCGTTCTTTCAATTCTTTTGTAGTTTTAGGTAAACTCACCCTCACCAATGTCTATTACTAACATATCATTCTCAACTTTCAATTCTTTTGTAGTTTTAGATAGTATACTACCCTAGCCAACTCTATCGCCTGGTTCTTCGCTCTTTCAATTCTTTTGTAGTTTTAGGCTCCAAAGGGCGTTAGTGGAAAGTAGTCGCCGAAAGCAGCTTTCAATTCTTTTGTAGTTTTAGGAAATGATAAATTACCTAATAGACAATGTAGAAATGCTGATAACTTTCAATTCTTTTGTAGTTTTAGGCGAGGAAGGTAAAGTACGTGTTGCTGAAATTCAATACGCAGCTTTCAATTCTTTTGTAGTTTTAGATAAACGAGGTTATTGGAGTATTCGAGAGGCTGGTATGCAACTTTCAATTCTTTTGTAGTTTTAGAAAGACTATGTTAGCATACACATTAGAAGAAGGTTTGAGTGCTTTCAATTCTTTTGTAGTTTTAGTTACCCGGGGATTTACCCCCCGGGTTTACCCCGGATTTACCCGCTTTCAATTCTTTTGTAGTTTTAGAAGGTTGGATGTACCTAGAGGATTGAAAGAGACGCGCCAAGACTTTCAATTCTTTTGTAGTTTTAGCTAGTAGAACCCTGTAGGTAAACTCTGTAATAACATTGAATGGCTTTCAATTCTTTTGTAGTTTTAGCCTAAGGATATGTGGAGAAGCCTTGGCTTAGGTAAGGGCGATACTTTCAATTCTTTTGTAGTTTTAGATGGATCTACGAAGCAAGCAATATTGATGATGTAGTGAAGGTTGTACTTTCAATTCTTTTGTAGTTTTAGACAGAGACATTGACATAATAATGTTTGGACAATTCTATCGTGTCACTTTCAATTCTTTTGTAGTTTTAGCCTTTACAGGATACCAGGAGCTAGGAGGCTCAAGATAAAGCTTTCAATTCTTTTGTAGTTTTAGATTTCTCTAGTCATTAGTCTCTAGTCATTAGAACATAGTATACTTTCAATTCTTTTGTAGTTTTAGATAGATGACTTAAACAAAATAATTGAAAACGCTATTGAAAACTTTCAATTCTTTTGTAGTTTTAGAAGGAGGTGGAGTGGGAAGTGAGTGAAACCACATGGGAGGTGCCAATACTTTCAATTCTTTTGTAGTTTTAGTACGACCCAGTAGTTATAGTTTGTGATGATGGTACCGAGTACTTTCAATTCTTTTGTAGTTTTATTAATAGAACACAAGGTACAAGAACTTAGACGTGTAGGATTCTTCTTTCAATTCTTTTGTAGTTTTATCTAGGCCGCAGTTGAGGCAGTACTTCCACATGATAGGTCTACCTGTCTTTCAATTCTTTTGTAGTTTTATAAGCATACTAGTCGAAGGCAAGGAGGTAGAGCAGTCAAGGATTCTTTCAATTCTTTTGTAGTTTTATTCTCCCTTAGTTTCTTGCCCACTAGGTATTTGTACTGTCTCCTTTCAATTCTTTTGTAGTTTTATAAGATAACCGACAAGATAGCAGACCAAGACAAGCAGATAGCAAC
>WANQ01000019.1 GCA_015521735.1 Pyrodictiaceae archaeon
AAGAACCCTACATTCACCCCTCCTATACAAGTAGTTCTAAAAGTATATGTAGCATGGAAAGACACCATATTTTGGCAATAAACACTAAGTACTATAAAGATACGGGGAAAATAGCAAATTGGATAAAAAATGGTATTAGAGAACATTTAATAGAGGTAAAAATACTTTCACGTAAAGCTAATGCGTTAATGAATACATGTAAACTCATCACTAAGTTTAAGGAGCTTTTATCATCAATAATAGGAGGTTTTAATGTATACTTTAAATACCATATCCATTAATGTTCATCGAAGAATGAGGTGACAACGCATTCCAGTAAAACTCATCGTTTTAGGTCTTGATGGTGTTTCATTTAATGTATTAGAGCCATTATTTAGGGAAAACCATTTACCAGTTTTATACAATCTTATAAGTAAAGGTATTTCCTATAATCTTAAGTCTACTATTCCGCCTACCTCAGCAAGCGCATGGACAGCTCTTGCTACTGGTCTAGATGTTTGTGAGAGCAAGATCTATGATTTCCTTGTTGTAGACTCTTCTCGTAGAAGGCTTAGACCTGCTTCTCTCACTTGGTTTCGCGGTAGGTTATTATGGGATATACTTGGGAGTAAAGGAATTAGGGTCGGTGTTTTCAATTATCCTCTTCTCTATCCTCCTTACAATGTTAATGGCTTCATGATCTCAGGATTAACTGCTCCTAGAGACGATAATGTATTTTATCCACGTATGCTCGGATTAGAGTTGAGAAAGGCTATTGGAGGTAAATATAGAGTACACTTAAATTACCATAACCCTAAATATGATGATTTAAATGCATTCTTTAATGACTTACATGAACTACTTGATATTAAAGTTAAGGCTTTAGAGTACCTACTGTACCATAAAAAATGGGATTTCCTTATAGCCATTATATCATGTACAGACTTCATATTACATGTTGCTTGGCGTCTAATTGATTCTTCCCATCCACTTCACAATAAATATGAGTACCAGAAATTTTATTCATATTACCTCGGTTTTTGGGATAAAGTCGACAAACTTATTGGTATGGTCAAGAAAATTGTAGATGAAGTAAATGGTGAACTACTAATTGTATCTGATCATGGATTTCAAAGCCAGATAGGAGTTTTCAATATATTGAAGTTCCTAATTGATAAGAAGTACGCTAAACTCAAGTTTGAGAACAAGTTTCTATATAAGATCAGATCGCTTATATATAGATTTGCTTATTCAAATCTAGGTATGAGAATTGCACTTATACTACCAGTAAAAGTCAGGCATCAACTCATGCGTAGTACTGGTTATGATGTATCAACTATAATTGATTTTAATAATAGCATAGCTTATACACTCGATAATACAATGATATTCGCACCAGTATACATTAATCATAGCCTACTACATAAGTATGGATTGAACTACGAGAGCGTAGTAAGGAATATTATGGAAGAACTTAATATTACAGCTAAGAAGCTGGGAATCAATATAAGCGTTTACAGATTAGACAAAATATGTGGTAAAGTAGATCCAATGCTACCTGACATAGTGATTTCAGCTAATAATTGGTCTACAGTCTTCATAAGGGATGTCTACGGTGATTTATACCAAAATAAATGTTTATATAAACGCTTTTCGGGAACACATTCACTATACGGTATACTTGTAGCTTATGGGCCAACTTTAGAAGAACTTGTGGAAAAACTAGAGGGAAAACTACGTATAGATAAAGTTTATGATATAGTTCTACGTTTCTATGGCATTAAAGCTAAAGCGTTTAGTAAGTCCTAGTTTCTATGTATTGCTTTAATCTTGCTACAGCATAAAGTACTAAGCCTAATGCTATGAGTAGTAGACCTAAAATCAACGTGATAAAGGCTGAGAGAGCTAGACTTACATCTAATATTTTTGTAGTCCTATACTCTAGTATGAGTACTAAGCCTAGGACTACTGCTACTATGAGAAGAATTAACCCTGGTAACCCCATTAGTAGGAGTGGGTGTTTCTCTATTACGAACTGTATTGCTCTAGCTATAAGTGTTGTGAAATGTGCCAACGGGTTTTGCTTACTTGCTTCCTGATGTGTTGTTATTGTTGCTGGTACTTCCCTTATTTTTAATCCATGTTCTCTCGCCTTCGCTAATATCTCTATACTTGCTGCCATAGTATTGTCTTCTGGTATTATCTTCTCCACTATGTCTGCACGATAAGCTCTGAAACCAGATTGTGCGTCCGTGATGCCTGGTATTTTTAGTGTTGTTTTCACGGTTTTTGTTATTGTTTTTACTCCTAGTATTCTCCACTTGGGCTGCGTGGTTTTTCCTAGGAATCTTGAGCCTATTACTATGTCTGCTTCTCCCCTCATTATTGGTTCTACTAGTCTTGGTATTTCATCTGGGTTGTGCTGTGCATCAGCATCTATTGTTATAATTATATCTGGGTTATGCTTTAATGCTTCCTTGAAAAGTGTTCTTAATGCTGCTCCATATCCTTTATTTTCATTGTGTCTTATTACTATGGCTCCTAGCTCACGTGCTATTAGTGATGTATCATCACTTGACCCGTCATCGCATACTATTATTTTGTCTACGTACTTCTTAGTCCTAACTATGACCTTGGCTATGTACTTCTCCTCATTGTATGCTGGTATACATGCTATTATCTTGGGCTTCAACACTTGTCCCTAATAATTTAGGAGGTTATGAGAATATTATGTATTTATTCGAATACAATATAATAGTTGAATTGTATTAGTTAAAGGTTATATTAGTGATAGAGAATGTTTTAGTGAATTGAGTAGTTCTTCTAGTAATTGCCGTACGTACTATTTTATTTGTTTTACATTAATACTGTACCGCGTCTCTCATATAATGTCTCATATAGTTTACGGTTGTATTCGCCTATATCTCCTTCAAATTTTTCTAGGTCTTTTATTATCTTAGCTCTAATCTTTATCTCTTCTAATACCTCTGATGGACTCCATCCACGTTTCTCTGATATTACTTTTACTGGTCTTATTGTGTGTAGTGGTGTTACTAGTTCGTGTATTCCTCTTGCTGGGTTAAACTGTATTACTGGTACTAGTTTACCTCCTCCCTCGTGACTATATAGTTCTGCTACACGTCTCATCCTATTCTTGACTAGTAGGCGTCGTAGGTGTACTACTATGTATATTGCGTCTAGAGCTGCTGGTGAAACTTCTAGTGGTGGCATTAGTAGTCGGCGGAAAGCTGACTCGGGTGTTTCTGCGTGGAATGTTGTGAGGCCTCCGTGGCCTAGTAGGATTGCTTGTGCCCATGCAGCTGCTTCTGGTCCACGAACCTCTCCTACTATTACGTAGTCTGCTGACTCACGTAACGCATGTACTACTAGGTCGAATGGTGTTATTTCTACTCCCTTCTCCTGTCTTGGTATTCTACGTAGGGTTTTGATTGGTGGTGTTAGCTCTGGTGTATCCTCTATTATTACGGCTGTAGCTGTTGGAGGTATAGATGATAGTATGGCATTGCTCATACTGGTTTTACCAGTCATCATGCCGCCAGTTAGTAGCACAGCTAGTCTCTCTTGGAATGCTAGCCATAGGAATCCAGCCATTATTACGGGTATAGATCCTACCTTAGACATAGCTGATAGTGTCCAAATACGTATAGGTTTACGTATAATGAAGCTTGTTGTAAGTGGCGCTACATCGCTCTTCATCATAACTGAGAAACGGTAGCCTCTTGGACCCATGAATGAACGGTAGGGCCTAATCTTGGTTAACGCCACGTTAGCTGTCTTCAAAGCTGTACGTACTACACGGTTAACGTATTCTTCTCCAGGTATTATGTTTGACAACGTTGCACCATAGTTTGAGTGGACAATTTTTACGGGGTTATCAGCATGTATTACCTGTATATCCTCTACGTGCGGATCATCCATGAATACCTCGAACACACCTAGCCCTAGTACTTCATCTCTTACCCTTAACACTATGTGTTCTGGTAGGCCAGTCTCTCTTAAAAGGTCTTCTAAGCTTGCACGTGGCTCAATAAGATATCTTATTAGTGCTTCTTTAACTAACGCTATTTCTTCGTCATTTAATATTGGCAACCTCACATGGTATCTGTAGAGATATTTATCACGGTAAATGTATACTGTTGCATACCTAACCTTATACTCCATTAGTATTTCAGCCCATGATGGTGGAGGCTGACCCCACTCCTTACGTATAAGTGGAGCTACAAGCTCATCTACTTCTAGTAAGACTCCTGCACGACCAGTAGGCTTTGGTGTAGGAGCTCTTGTAGCTGTCTCAGCCATTTAGTACTACCTCCTTCTCCTAGCAGTTAATCTTCCTACTACTCCTCTTATATATCTAAGGCTTATACCAGCTACAAGAACTGCTATTACAGCTCCAATACCATAACTATATGGAGGAGACACTAACAGAACTGGTAGCTCAGGTGTAGTCGTAGTAGTTACTGTAAATGTTGCTGTAGCTACTTCAACTCTTGTAGTTGTTGTAGTTGTTGTCTCAGTCCTCATTTCAGTAATAGTTGTAGTTACATTATATGTTTCTGTTATAGTACTGTATATCGTAGTATTAGCTATGGTTTCAGTTATAGTCGTGTTAGCTATATAAATAGTCGATGTAAGTATTAGTGTTTCAGTTACAGTTATAGTCACATTAGCAACCGTTACATTTACTGGTAATAAAGTAACATTAGTAATGTTAGCAACTGTTATATTTGGTGGTGGAGGAGTAGTTATATTCAACGTAACTCGCTTAGTGACAGTAACCCATCTACCTCCAAGGAAATACTCTACTTGCACCACTAGGTCATGCACATTCATTATTACAGGTACATCAACCTTTATATCTGCATCACTAAGCCACTGAGACCAAGCACTATACAACAGTTCTTCTTGACCAGTAAACGGGTTAACTAAATATACTCTGTATAGGGTAGGAGCCATTAATAGTACTTTCTCACCTGGAATCCAATAGACTCTTACAGGTATATCTAGTGATACAGCACCTGGGATTTTTTCTGCAATAAGGTTGACTATTAAGGGTAAGTCAACTACAACTTCTGGTTCAGGGACTACTAGGTTTACTCTATAGGAAGCTATAGTATCCTCAATGAATCTTGTTGGTTCACGTACACCTGTTACTATTGCTGGAGCTTTTAATGAAAATGTGATCACGTATGTATTGTTTAATGGTACCTGTATTTCATAGCTAATACTATTTCCTTCTATGGGTTTCTCCATGGAATACTTTTCTCCACCTACATTAACTGTTGTAACTAAGTAGTAATGCCTTAGATATGGGAAATATTTATCAATAAACTTTGTTACATTGACCATGTAGTTAACATCCACTGTCACATTTATTCCAAAACAGCTTTCACAATAGGTTTTCTTATCGAATAAATTCAATACAATATTACCTAGTATGTACGGCTTATCTATTGCTACACTAACGCTCTCCAAGAAGTCTTCGACTAAGAATATATTCTCCTTTAACATTACTACTTCACTAGTAAATGGATCTCTACCCAATATTGCTCCAGGAACCTTGAGTCTAGCTATGACATTGTATTTACCAAAACCTCTAGGTAAGGGTATAAACATTTTACGGTAAGTGTCGTTAAGTATTATGTCGTAGACACCTATTAAGTATGTATTTATAGTTCTATTTATTTGTTGAACTCCATAGACTTCTAATTCTACTATGAAGTATTTAACATAATAATAGTATTCATCTAGTAGTTTATCTATATCTATTAGGTTGTAGAATGATGCATTAACACCTATGATTACACCATTCAGTGAGGGCTTTATTGTTGCTCTTAATGTACCTGTAGCGTATGGTAAGTTTATCGCCGACATTAATTGCTTAGTGTAGGTTACTTCTGTTGTCGTAGGCTCCCTAATTAGCTCTATCTCTACGTTGAATGGCGTTAGAACTAGGTATGCTGTAGCTGATTGTGTTATATAGTATGTTATTCCTCCAATAAGTGTTTGCTCCAGAGCTGGTATCACTATTTTTCTACCACTGGGAAGTAGTTGTACACTATAAACATTGCCATAGAATACTCCTGAGCCTCTAAACGCTATACTTGATACTAGAGAGTCATCGGGAAGAGTGTAGTAGAATAACATGCTCTTCTGAGAGAACTTTACATACATGTATAGTACTCCTGGTATGTATCCAGCTTCTATTCTCTCAAGCTCACCATCCATTATGAACGTTTCAGTTAAGTATTCTCTACCTTGAGATAAGTCGTGTCCCCGGACATATACTATCGCCTTACCATCACCTGTTAAGTTTATATGTAAGCTCCAAGTTGATGGCTCACGTGTAAAGTTCATTGTTAATACTAGTGATTCCACACTACTCTTATTGTATACTCCTTTAGGTACATTTATTATTATCATTGGTCTTGGCTGAGGATAATCTATCCTAATGTATCCCCCACCACCTATAGCCACGTTACCTGTCTCGTTATCTACTATGTAGTTTTCGCCATCAATAACAGCCTTATATAAGGGCTTATACAGTAATAGTATACGGTCCTTGACTATCATACTATATAGTTGCGGATTAGGTAATATTATTGCTGGATACAATGTTTCGGCTACGCTAGTATAAGACAGCATAATCAACAGTAGAAACAGCAATGCTGATAAGGCCTTCGCCAAAGACCTAGTTTCCAACACTATACCACCTAGTAATCGCTACTGGATTCTAGTAGACATGTTTATGGCTGTCACTAAAGAGTTTTACCTCCAGAGTATTACGTTTAATACACTTTGCATAGATATAAAAGTGTGTTGCCGATTATAATAAAACATTATTTGATTTAATTCTAGCTAAATAGTGCTAGATATTACTAGGTAGGTGGTTGTATTCCTCCTATACTTGCGAGGAATGCTTTTGTCATGTATGGCTGGTAGGCTATGAATACGTAGCCTATGTACTCTGATAACGTGAATATTGGTAGTGATGTTAGTAGACTACCATTAGCTGCACCATAAGATGATATTATTGCTAGTGGCATTATTGCTATACTAACCTTCATTGCATCGAGTGTCTCATAGCTTAAGGCTATAACTGATGTCTGCATACCTACTCTTGAAAGCATTTGTATCATCTCGACAACTGCTGCTGATACGATAAATGATACTAGTACTATGAATACTGTTATAAGAACTGATGCAAGCATTGTCGTCCTAGCAACACTTACTGCTTGCTTAAAGGCTATTATCTTTGAAATAGTATCGGCGAGTACGTCTAATCCTTTACCAGTAGCATATCCTCCTATGAGGATACCCTCAAGTGTCTCGTAAGCGAATGAGAGTAGTGGTGAAGCAAAACCTATAGGCGTAAATATGCCTGTCTCAGCACTACGAGCTATAACTGTTAATGCTCTCTTAGTATATCTACTTCTAGCTCTCTCTGCAAGATCCGTTAGTACTCTAACAGGATCTTCTCCAAGACTAACTCTTTCTGAAAGTCTTCTTAGTATAGTTGGTAGCTCCATTTCAGCTCTCTTAACGTTAACTACGTGTAAAGCTACTACTGTTGCTGCAGGAGAAGTAGCTATAGCGAGATATAATGGTAACATATTATATACGCTTCCAGGCATTGTAAGATACAATGCTAGTACGACAGGTATACCTGCAAGCATTGCTAAGAGTGTTCTACCCTTAGGTACATACTCCCTAAGTATACGAGGCATCATGAAGTACCATGGAAGAGATATAACTGTTACTATAAGCGTGGGTATGCCACCAAGTATAAGAACGATTCTTATCAAGGGCATTGGAACGAATATTAGTAGGACGAAGAGTGTTGCAGCTATAAGCCCTAGAGTACTAGTAACTATGCTTGAGATAAAGTCTATGCTATCAGCTAGCTTCGATACATTTCTCTCCAAGCTCTTCATCTCAATATCAGCTAGTAGCTCGGCTGTCTTAGACACACGGCCAGTAGTCTCATACTCCTCCAGCAATACTCTAATAGTATCAGCTAGTTTACGGTGAACTCTTTGAGCTCTACGGTGAACAGCTTCTGGTAACGTTACACCAGTAAATGTTGCCATTTTCTCAGCAATAGATATCTCAAAAGCTATAGCATTGAGCCAACTCCTCTTCATAAACTCTAGTATACGATCAAATGGTACAAGAGCTAAGTCAAGGATACGTACTATTACGGGGAAGTAGGGTAGTTCTTCATCAATCTTACTTGCACGGAACTTAACCGATACACTCAATGATGCTTGCGCTAAGAATAATGCCAATGCTGGAGCTAATGCTATTATACCTATAATCAACGTCGTTATATGAGCTGGTAAGTTGAATTGACGTGAAAAGTATAATGCTAAGTATAAGCCTATTGGCGTAATAAGGATAGCAGCATAGGCGACATTACCAAACGATGTCATAACCTTCTCTATGGTTATGGGTACACCATACTCAGCTGCAGCCCTCATTAACCTATGCTTAAGTGATGTAGCTGCATAGGAGTAAAAGTATATGGCCGTGAAGCTAGCAACAGTTATTAATATAAGACTTAGTATTGCTGCAATATACCCTATAGTTAACATTATAAGCGTAAACACTATGGGTAAGAGAAGAACTTCCGATACAATGATAGTTTGGGGTATTTCTAATCTTTCTTCACCAGGAAACAGTTTAAACTTAAGCTTAAACTTACCTATCTTAACTTTAGCCAACTCCTACCACCACCTGACCTGCAGGAGTAATAATGACTATAGCAGATACATTATAAGGTACTATTGCTGCAAATCTTAACACATCACCTAGTAAATCTTTAAACAGTACTGTTGCATTAGGCTTTATCGTTAAATTAGGTGGAGTACCCCGAAGATATATAGATCCTGAAACAAGCCAGAAGACATCTCCCACAACACCATTATTATTGAAGTCAAAGCCTAGTTGGGTCTCATTGATTAACTCTGTATGTATATTTGCTACTGGTGGAACAGCAAGACTAGACGAAATATTAACTATAGTTAGCGATACTATTATCGCCAACGTGATTACTACTGGTATAGCTATAAGCATTTCAATGCTTATAGCAACCATGGACTCTAACCCCTACATCTCACCTATATATAACTCTAAAAGCAACCCATATTAATCCAGCTACACCACCACCAATCAATAACCCTGGGATCATACTATTAGCTCTAAACGGATACAAAGCGTATGCAATTGCAATCAGCAATGCACCTAGGAATAATAGGTTGTTAGGCCTACCTAGAAGCTCAAATAGTTTAAACTTACTCTTTTCCTCTTTTTTAGGCATCTTAACTATTATTGGCTTAAAAGACCTACCCTGTTCTTCAGAAGCCCTTTCACTAACCACATCCTTACCTTTGTTAACAGTTTTCTCTTGTTCACTCATTTCTAGTCCACACTCCCTAAGAATAATTAAGAGTGTATTATAGTTTATTAAATTTAACCTCTAAATTAACGTAGAGCTTTTAATCTCAACGTCACAGAATACTATTACTGAGAGGAAAGGATGAGCTACTATGGTGTCTGTATACATAGCCTACCTAATATACTCGGGGCTAGCAATAGTATTTTCATTTGCCGTAGGATACGGGTTTAAACAACTACAAGAAGCAGGACTAATTAATGCTCCATCAACAATTATAGCAGGAGTAGGCATGGGACTAATTGTCCTAGGATTCGTAGCATACGTTGACGTAATAATTAAAAAGATATATGAGTATGCTGAACAAAGAAGAATAAGGAAATACCTTACCGCAAGACGTAGAGAAACAATATAGTTAATGAAAATAGCATGGTGAGTACATGAGCCCTCTAAGACTTAGACTAGGTATAAGCTTTATAGGAACCCTAGTAGTACTTGTTGGTGCCTTAGCTGCAGCTTCAATTGTTGCAGTAATAATAGTTGGTTTATTCAATGCAATGAGTACACAGCCATACATAGTGGGAGGAGAAGCCTACTACGTAAATGCTACTAATTTCACACACTTCCACGTAGTATTCTATAACCTAGGTAAAGGAGGAGCAATATTTGAGTACATGTACATTTATGCTCCAACAAATATAAGTGGAACAATAAAGGTAACCATAGCCAAGGTGCTAAGTAATGGAGTAATAATAGATAATTCTACAGGAGCTACCATAGGAAGCGCTGTATTCAACCCCTATCCACCAGTACTAGCACCACAAGGTGGAAGCCTAGATATGGTTGCAATGATTAAAGACATAAACGTTAACGTTACAAACATTGTAGCATATCCAAGAGTAGTAGGAATAGCTGTGTTCAACAAAGACACTACAATAGTAGTATTTGAAACACCAATAACAGGTTAATGTCACACTCCTAAGTTAGTAGTTCATAGAGTTTACTGTAAAGGAAGTTATTGTACATGCATTTAGAGATAATATTAAAAGTCGTGTTAGATACAGTTTTAATAAAAGAAAGCCTACAGCTTACCTAAGGGGTATCTAGAACTATGCCTAATCCATCACGCGGCATAACATTTATAGGAGCAGTAGTCATAGCAGTAGCATTCCTCATAGCCATACTCGTAGCTGTATCCTGGATTATTAGTGCACAGCAAACACAGTTTAAGAGACCAAACATGGTTGTAGAAAAAGCAGAAACATTCTCAGCAGGAAACGGTATATGGCTTGAGATAAAGAACTATGGAATAGAGACTACTAGACTAGAAAAAGTATACGTATACGATCCAGAATACGGTAAATACTATATAGCATACCCTAACGGGACAACAAACAATGTAATAGACCCAGAAACTGGTGCAATAGTAGGAAGCATGGAGGCTAAACCACTATCAGCAAGTGAAGGAGGAGTAGTCTATGTTAAAATATTATTCAATGCAGGAGTACTAAGAGGAAATCTGATAACAGGAATAGCTGTCTTCGATAAAACACTAGCACCATGGAAACTCTACCGTACAGCACCACCAATAACAAAACCAGGATATACAGCAAATGCTTGGAGAGTAAAGTTATTCATCTTCAACCCATCAGACTTCACGATATTTACGGATAACCGCTCCCTATTCCTACCAGGAACTGTAACCAAATTACCAGTAGCACTAATACTAATAAACAAGTATACATCCTTTGCAGGACACTTCTTTAACTGGACATGTGGGCTAGCACAAGCCTATGGATGGACTCCTGGAAGCGACGTAAGATTTACTGATGCTTATAGAAACGTAGAACTACCATTCTACCGCTACTACTTCAACTGTACATCATATACAGCAATATTCATAGTATACCTTAAGAATGTAACAATATTCCCAAGACAAACATACCCCATATACTTGTGGTATGCACCATGGGTAGCTGGTGGAGGAATAGTAACAATAACAGATAAAAGCAATGAAACAGTCTACTACATAGCTGTTAACAACTCAGCTGAAGACTTATTCAAATCCCCACCAGCATGGGATTACGACGCTGGACTAAGATCCAAGATAAGATGGGTAAGAGATACAACAGCAAACGTACAGATGAGCCCCATATATGATTATCAAGGAGATATAGAAGACCTAAACCTTACATATTATGGCGACTGGGTATGGGATGATGTAGGCCAAGACCATATTGTATGTAACGTTGACCCCGCTAATGGCGACTACCGTTGTACCATAGTTTACTTAAACCTCACTGATGGATTCTTCGAGAGATTCCAAATAGGTGACTGGTACTTCTATCAATACCCTGAAGGATACTCATGGCTTATGGAGGTTGCCTTTAACCAGACACTTTATCCAGCACAAGAACCCTTCAACCAGACATATATAATGGCTATGTCCCCTATGCTATTCTACCGCTACGGATGGTGGTTTGGCATATTTTGGACAGGTGATTGGTATGGTTGGATAGCTAAGACTTTTGCAGCTACAGCTGCTAACTGGGCAATAATAGTTTCGGGTAGAAGTTTAAGTGATGTTACTCCTCCAAACGTATACATGTACCATGTTGAGAAAGTAGAAAAGCTCGCAGTAGTTAACACTACTATCGTATCAATAGGATTTCGATTCTACGCATTGAATCCTACAAGAACATACCTCAACATTACTCCAGGTGCAACAGTCAGAGTAGTAGTATATAATGATACAAATGCCAACAGAATCGTACTCAATATAACTGATCTATGGAGTGGTAATAGCTGGATTTACAGAATAGTACCAGATAGCGATAGCTCATTTATGGTTGTAGAAATAAACTCTACTGAAGGATACGTGAAGACCTTCATAAACGCGTTTGGATGGACCGTGTATTATAGAGATGATACCTATCCCTCAATAACAGGAAATGCTTATTATGGCTTCCCACCATATAGTGTGATAACATACTTCTTATGGCCTAGATATTTCGGTGTTTGGTGGGTTGCAAGCTGGTACAATGATCTCGATGATACTATTTGGGTTGGAAATGAGATTGAGGCATCGTTGAAAACATCTGATTTGTCGGTGCTTAACTTTAGTAAGCTCCATAGACTAGTTTATAGTTATACAAGTGGTGCTGATCTTGTTGGCTCTCAGTTTGTGTGGATGGGTATAGCTAGTGAAGGAAATAGTATTGATGATGACCTAGGTAGACCTCCACCATTACAATTCATTACTGCTGAAGCCTCTGGTGCTTATGGAGATGAGTTAATCGAAGGTAATACTGTAGCTTTCTCAACAGTTGACATAGCTACTAGAGATATCAATAATGTTGGTGATCCAGAAGTACAGGTTGACTGGATTAGAGTTATAATAGGGTTGGGTTATATATGGTGGGAGGGACCAGTATTAGATCAGTGGCCCTTCTAAGTATGCCTCGATATAGTTACATAGCTTCTAAGATTAAGGTTAAGCGGTATGCTATTTACTTAGGTAAACCATAATGAAGAAATATGCTATAATCTTTGTTTTATTCTACTTGTTAGCTTCCTACATAATTGGCTCTACCAGTGTTCTTTCAACAAACTATATGTATGCTATAGGTAAGTGGCTTGATCCTCCAATTAAAGTGTACTCTAATACTACTAATGCGGTAGTCTATGGTAATAATACTGCTGTTAACGTTTCTATTAATAGTAGTCTAGTTGACTTAGATCCAGTAGTTACTTTAAGAGTGTTTAGCGATTCGTATATGATTGGGCTTAAACTAGTTGAGGTAAATGTATCTTATGGTAATATTTCGTGGCTAAACATATCAGTGTATAATAGCGCTTATACTGCTAACAATATTAGCATTATAGGTAATGTTGCTGTATCTAATGAAACTGGATACATATTAGGAAATAATACTACTCTATCATATAACTATGTTTTCATTAAAGGCTATGTTGAAGTAAATACTTCTGCTACTATAAAATTGAGCATCGTATACTACATGCCCATATCTACTCCTGAAACCGAGGCTTACATTGTAGTCAAGTACCCTATGATTATAAGGATTAAAACTTAACTAAAGAAGTATTCAATTACTCATACATACCCTTATAGATGCCGTAGAATGAGCCAAGAACACATAGTATGAAGCCATTAGCTCCGTACTGTAGTGGTTCCCATATGTAGGTTTCAACTCTTCCTAGCTCTAATACTCCTGCTAAAACGTTTACCATTACATGTTCTTGTCTAATACCTAATGACGCTATAACCATTAGTAGTCTCCACCATGTATGTGGTACTATTATATATGAGTAGACAAAGAATACTACTATATAAGCATAAAGTACGCCTAGGGTTAAATCTATGCTTACGTCATAAGTATAGGCTAGTATAAGTATAACACCTATTACTATAATCATGAGCCCAGGTATTAGTGATAAATATCTTATACTTTCAAGTATAGTAGACTTAACTGTTAAACCAAAGTACTCGTAATGGTATCCTATAGGCGAGAATACTAGTGTTATATAGCCATGGACAATTATCCATTTACGAACAAGTATTATTGATACTAGCAGTATTGATATTATTATGCATATAATTGATTGAATCTTAAGTATTAACTCAAAGTATACTTTACGAGCCTTAAGGATATTCTTTAGCATAACTTAAAGTCCTCAACACGGTCTTACCTAGAATAGTGTATCTAATAGACACATAGATCTTATCATATGTTTTTAAGTGGATAACTAATGGTTCGCCATTATATAGTAATGTTAGCTTTTTAAACTCTACAACACGAGGTACTTTATTAACATATTTTATTGACCTAATAGTGGCATATACTCTAAGTGGAGCATATTTGAGCCACTGATAACTTGGACCATAGATTACGACTTTATTTTCTGAAACGTTGATGTTTAAAGAGATATTGCATGGATATCTTATATGGATTTCGTTTAAGTGGAGTCGTAAGGTATAGTTTAAGTACGTTAGTCTTATTGTGCCCTGAAGGCGTAATAGTTTATTGTTGAAGCACATTTTAGCTAGAATTGATGGGTCTAAGTTGAATACTATTACGTTATTAGTTGTTGTAAGGTTCTGATAAACAATACTTGTATTGTCAATGCTTATTATTAGTGTTTCCACGTAGCTAAAGTGTACTTGACCTTTAGTTGTGAAGACTAGTCTTATGGTTCCATTATCACTTATATTATAGTTTTTAAAACCTATTGTTGGTATGACTAGTTCTTCTCTAGATTTCAGTCCTTCACTATAAGTGTATATTGTAGCAAGTAGTATTAGTGATGTAATTAGAGGTATAATGTATTTTTTAATCTTTGAATTCCTTAATAACGTTAATAGGTTACTTAAGCTTCTTTTTATTTTCATAATATTCGATCCTATAGTTTGCTATACTCGTATAATAGATAGGTGTTGGTGGGAGTAAAAAAGGATTATAGTATTAGGGTTAGGGTGTTTCTGTGTTGCTTGGGCTCCACCATAGCTGTATAGGTATTGTTACTTCTGCTGGTAGTTTTGTATCTCCTTGTGTTTCAAATATAAACCATACCTCATATGCTGT
Organism: Pyrodictiaceae archaeon; assembly: GCA_015521735.1. Taxonomy (GTDB): domain Archaea; phylum Thermoproteota; class Thermoprotei_A; order Sulfolobales; family WANQ01; genus WANQ01. Next base: position 14,998 of record WANQ01000019.1, read on the forward strand.
ATTTGCTGGTAGTTGTATCCATCCACTCCATCCACCTGTTAGTAGGTCGTAGACTGCTACAGGTGCTCCTGTTGCATCTACTAGTACTAGGTCTGCTCTTGTAACATTACTTGGTAGTGGGTTTGCTACTGGGTCGTAGTAGAATCCTATGTAGTAGGTTGTTGTATTGTTGACATTAGCTATTCTGAATAGGTCTCTTACCTCAACATGTTGGTAGGTTAGTGTTAATGTGAATGTCACATTGGTTGAGTTATCGGTTATAGAGGTGGTTAGGGTTATACCGCGTAGACCTGGCTGATTGGCATTAGTACCTGCTTGGAATATTACGTCTGGCTTAACCCAAACTGCTCTACCAGTCATAGGGTATCTTACTAGTACACCAGCATATGCTAGCACGCTAACTAGTACCACTAATACGATGGCTGGCGCAACAGTTTTAATCAGGCGCTTGTACATCCATTAACACCCCTAAGGGTTACTGATGATTCTTTTGGTACAACAGATATTTATCTTTTGTACCAAAATGTACATTAACCAGTCAACTCTTAAGCAAAAAAAAAAAGAAAGTTAACTAATTGGTTTAATAATTTATGCTATTAATGTTTTCTAATATTCCTTTTACTGATTGTAGTGCTGATCCTTTGAATATTGGGTTGTTTTCTCTTACCTCTACTA
>WANQ01000020.1 GCA_015521735.1 Pyrodictiaceae archaeon
ACTTTATACTATTGTATGGGGGTTTAGAAGTATTAACGTCCTAGGCGATATACTAATGTAAACTACTTATACTATTACCATGTAGACATGTTTAATTGATTATCTTAGATTAACTCTATTTCAATGTATACGTCTTCTGGAACACGAACTCTCATTATTTGCTTCATTACACGTTCATCTGCTGTTATATCTATTACTCTTTTATGAATCCTCATTTCCCACTTTTCCCATTTCTTTCTTCCTTCACCATGTGGAAGCTTTAATACTGGTACTATTAGTCTCTTAGTAGGCAGTGGTATTGGACCTCTCATTTCTACTCCTGTTTTTTGTGCTATATTCTTTATTTGTTGTACAACGAAGTTTAAACTTTCTACATTAGTGCTCCAGAGCCTTATTCTTGCTTTTGTAGGCATTTGCTTACACCATCTAGAGGTTGGAGTTGAACAAATTAGGTAATCTAAAAATATTTAGGTTAAAAACATATGTGTTTGCTTACCTCTTTTCTTGTATTCTTACCTGTGCGGGTTTTACGTCTACAACTACTCCTATTCCTACGGTCTTGCCCATATCTCTCATAGCGAATCTTCCTAGTTGTGGGAATTCGCTGAACTTCTCTATGACCATTGGCTTTATTGGCTTGAACTTTACTATGGCTGCATCACCCATTTTTATGAACTTTGGTTTTTCTTCTACTGTTTTACCTGTTCTAGGATCTATTTTTGCTACTATTTCTGTTATTCTTGCTGCAATACTTGCTGTGTGCGCGTGTATTACTGGTGTGTACCCGACTGCTATTGCTGTTGGATGCCATATTACGTATATTCTAGCAGTGAATTCCTCGGCTACGGTTGGTGGATTCGTTGGGTGTCCAGCTACGTCTCCTCTACGTATATCGCGTTTTGATACTCCTCTAACATTGAATCCTATGTTGTCGCCTGGTTCAGCCTTCTCTATTCTTACATGGTGTGTTTCAATGCTTCTAACTTCACCTACTATACCAGGCGGCATGAATACTACTTTATCACCTACCTTTAGTACTCCTGTTTCAACTCTTCCTACTGGTACTGTACCTACTCCTGCTATTGAGTAAACGTCTTGTATAGGTATTCTTAGTGGTTTGTCTATGGGTTTTGATGGTGGTTGTAGCATATCTAGTGCTTCAATTAATGTAGGACCGTTGTACCATGGCATGTTGGGGCTTCTTTCTATTAGGTTGTCTCCTGTCCACGCAGATACTGGTATGAATGGTATCTTTGATGGATCGTAACCTATGCTTTTGAGGAATTTGCTTAGTATTTGGACTATTTGCTTATACCTTTTCTCACTCCAAGGTGGCTGTGTTGCATCCATTTTGTTTACAGCGACTATTAGCTGGTTTATACCCATGGTTCTTGCTAAGATCGCGTGTTCTCTTGTCTGTCCTTCTGGGCTCATACCTGCCTCGAATTCTCCTTCTCTTGCTGAGACTACTAGAATTGCTGCATCTGCTTGGCTTGCACCTGTTATCATGTTCTTTACGAAGTCTCTATGACCTGGTGCGTCAATTATTGTGAAGAAGTACTTCTTTGTCTCGAACTTCATGAAGCTTAGTGATATTGTTACTCCTCTCTCACGCTCTTCCTTGAGCTTGTCTAGTAGCCATGCGAATTTGAATGATTCTTTACCACGCTTCTTGGCCTCTTCTTCAAGCATCTTTATGGTTTTTTCATCTATGAATCCTGTTCTAAACAGTAAATGTCCTACTAGAGTACTTTTACCGTGGTCTACGTGCCCTATTATCACGAGGTTTAGATGCGGTTTTTGGCTCATAGCGCTAACCCCACTTTATTAATTATGTTTTTGTCCTGGAGACATGTGGATAAGAGAAGTTTAAAAGGTTTTATTGTTTTAACTTTATCTAGAGCTTAGTGCTATTCTCTCTATCTCCTCTTTTCGTTGAATTGCATAGCTCTTGGGGTCATTATTTGCTGCTGCTATTATTTCGTCAGCAAGACATTCTTCTATAGGTTTAGGATTATTGAATGCAGCTAAACGTGCACCCTCAGCTATGAATCTCAACGCAAGATCTACTCTTCTTTGTGGGGAAACATCTACAGCTACGTGGTATACTATTCCACCATACATTATTCTTGTTGTTTCTTCTCGTGGTGCCGCGTTCTCTATTGCTCGAACTAATACTTGCAATGGGTTCTGCTTTGTCTTAAGATATATTATATCGAAAGCTTTTTCAACTATATTATAGGCTAAATGCTTTTTACCAGTATTGCGTCCCGGAAACATTAATTTATTTATTAAACGTTCAACAATAGGTACTTCAGCTTTACCGAATCTTCTATGTTCATGTCGTCCTCCAGTGTGAGGTACAAATACGGGTTTCAAGCTAATGTATTTTTTAAGGCTAGGGTCTCTTATTTCTATTCCTTCGTAGTCCCATTTTCCAAATAGTTTTATTTTTTCTAGTCCCGCTACCTCCATTGCCATAACTTGGCAACCCCATTTTCTTAACTATTGCTGGCTAGAAACCTTGTGTACAACTTTGGGTTATAAATCTTAATAAATACAAGTATTATGCCTATGATTCTATCTAATAGTGGGTGTGTTAATACATTTGTTAATTGAGAACAGAGTGTTATGAATGCTCTCTATTTGGAGTTGTTTGCATTTATTGTGAATTATAATATTATTTAACGTACTGGTTTTTGCTTCTTGCCTTCAATAAGTGCTTTTAATGAGACTCCGTTGACCATTATGACCTTATATCTAACTCCAGGTATATCGCCCATAGATCTACCTCTAGGACCTCCTATACCCTCTATTATTACTTCGTCATGTTCGTCTATGAAATTTAATCCGCCGTCTCCTGGCACAAACGCTGTTACGACTTTGCCATTCTTAACTAATTGTACTCTAACACATTTTCTAACAGCTGAATTAGGCTGACGTGCTTCAACACCTACTTTTTCAAGTACTATGCCTCTAGCCATAGGAGCTCCTTCTAATGGATCATATTTCTTCTTTAACTGAAGCATTCTTATCTTGAACTCTCTTTGACTCCACCTAAACTTCAGTCTTTTTCTCCTAAGTTTTCTTGCCGCAAATAGTCCATTTGGTGCTTTCTTACCTGTCATATAGTTCCCTCCCCTACATCACGTCTTCATTAGAGGTTATAAGTGTTTATGAATGAGCGTATTCCTAAGTGTTACACTATTACGACTGTGTCAACGTCAAAGTATCTTTTTAGTATGAGCCTAGCCTTAGATACGTTTCTCCCTCCTTTACCTATAGCTATGCCTTTGTCCTTAGGATCTACTGTAACATATACTATTCTTCTTCCATTACTTGTTTTCACAAGTTTAACGCCTTTTACTCTAGCAGGCATTAATGCGTTAGCAGCTAATTCTTCTAGTTTTTCAGCATATTCCACTACCTCTATATCTTTGTCCAGTAACCTTCTTAGACGTTTAATATTTATACCTCCTTTACCTATAGCTAGACCTACTTCACCTGGCTTTACTAAGAATATTATCCTATTATTTTCTTCGTCTATGATACAATCCCTTACTGAAGCCCCCGTAACATCTTGAAATAAAGCCATATATTTCATTTCTTTTTCTGTTAGTCTTATTCTCTCGGGCATGAAGACACCCAATTTATTCCTTTAATTCTTCAATTACCGAGAGGATGTTAGATTCGCCTGGATCAATAATTGCGAGAGCTGCTACACTAAATGGTTTACCACATATTGCTCCAAGCTCCATATTTGTACCTTCGTATTCATAAACTGGTATATTTGATAATTTTGCGTAATATTTTATGTCCTTTTTAATATGTGGTGGAGTATTGGAGGCTATTACTACTAGTTTAGCTTTACCTAACTTCAAATACTTTATTGTTTTATTGGAACCTATGATTACCTTACCAGTTCTTATTGCTGCACGTAACTCATTCTCAATTAATCCTCTTACTGCTTTAGAGCTCATGGTATCACCGCGTCAGATCGATTAGCTAGTGTTAGGATTTATTTAGTTGCTGCCCGCTTTACGTGTGATTGAAGGCTTCATTTGAAGTGTTACCATACCTGTACCTACGGGTACAACTTGTCCAACTATAACGTTTTCGGTAACTCCTTTAAGTTCGTCTAATTCACCTCTAGCTGCTGCGTCGTATAGGTGTCTTACTGTTACTTCAAATGCTGCTCTTGCAAGTACGCTCTCTTTTTCTCCTGTAACTCCGTGTCTTCCTACCTGCCTAACTCTTCCTGTCCAAGTCATGATGTCTGCTACTAACATTATGTGCCTAATATCTACGTCTAATCCTTGCTCATCTAGAACGCCTTTAATCTCTCTTATTATTGCTTCGCGTGCTGCCTCTATGCCTAATACTGATTCTATTTCTGAGATGCTATTTGTTGTGGTTTTTGTTGGGTCAACGCCTTTTACTCCTAACACTCCAGCTAGGTTTGAGCCATCAGTTATTAATACATATTCGGTTTTACCTTCGTGATCTCTTCTTTGCACAATTACTCTTTTTATACCCTTTACACCCTTTATTTTAGCTGACATTATTTTTTCACGAGCTTTACTTAGCTTAGCTGCCTCCGGTTCACCTGCGAACTTAACTATTATTACTGGTTTATTGTCTTCGTAGTTTAACGTTATCTCTTCTGCACCAAGTTTTATTTTTTCTATTATTTTTAGGACTTGTTCGGGGGTTAGACCTTTATCTTTTAACATTACTGGGTCTAGTGTTATTCTTATAATGTTCTCGAATAAGTCTGTCTCTATGCTGCTGACAACGTTTTCTACTTTAGTTACCTCGATACGTCTAGCTACTTCCTTGGCTTTTTGTTCATCATATTTATGTTCTTCGTCTAAGTATACTGTCATCATAGGTGTTGACGGTGTTTTACGTGCATCAACTATTTCTATTAGTCTTGGTAAACCTAGTGTTACGTTGAATTCTCTAACACCTGCATAGTGGAATGTTCTTAGAGTCATTTGTGTACTGGGTTCACCAATAGATTGTGCTGCAACTGTGCCTACAGCTTCACCAGGTTCAACTAGTGCATTTCTATATTCTCTTACGGTTAACTTAATTATTTTATCAACTTCGTCTTTTGAAAGATCTGGTATTTCCTTTAACTTTACTCTAAGTTCCTCGATTATACTTTCAGGTAAAACACCTATCAGCTCATTTAATTTTTTCTCAATGTACTCGTGTATTTCTTTACTCATAATCTCCACCCTACTACACGTTCAATTACCCTATCTACGTCTACTGCTTTACCATGATCGCTTTTCATGGGGTCTATACCGTCTTCACCGTATAGGAATTGTATCATACCACCATATGTTGTCCTAACTGTACCATCATATTCTACTCTTAAGTCTTGTAGTGCATTAATTAGTCTACGTTGCATGTAGCCACTTTGAGATGTCCTCACTGCTGTATCTACCAAGCCCTCCCTACCTCCAGCTGCGTGGAAGAACATTTCAGTTGGTTTAAGGCCTCGTCTAAAACTGCTATATACGAAACCTCTTGCAGCTGGACCTTTATCTCCTGGTTTAAAGTGGGGCAATGTTCTATTACGGTATCCTCTCTTTATACGTTCTCCACGGATTGATTGTTGACCTAGAACTGCTGACATTTGTGTTAGGTTTAGTATATTACCTCTTGCACCAGTAAGAGCCATTATAAAGGCGTTGTTTAGTGGGCTTAAATAGCTTGATGCTATTTCACCTGATTTATCTCTAGCTTCAGATAATACCTCCATTATTTTTAGCTCAAGTGTTTCTTCAGGTGTTTTACCTGGGTATGGCTCTAGTTTACCTTCTTCATATTGCTTAATTAGTTCTTTGACTTTTTCTTCTGCTTCCTTGAGTATGTTAGCGATTTGTTTTTCGGCTTCTTCTGGTATGACTACGTCGTCATAGCTCATAGTGAAGCCGTATTTTTCAGCATATCTTAGGAACATTTTAAATACGTTATCCATGAACTCGCGGGCAAAGTCTTCACCGTATTCTTTAACTAGTCTATGTAGCATATTTCCTGGTTGCTGTGATCCTATGGCTTTCTTATCGATAACTCCTTCAAGGAGTACGCCCTTCTTGATTACTACGTAGGAGTCCGTTAGACAATCTTCGTTATCGCATCTTAGGTTACCAACACTGACATTGGCTCTTCCCTTGAAGTTAAAGTCACGTGGTAGGAATAAGCTTATCAGTTGTTTTCCTGTCCAATACTCCTTTGGCGCGAATATGGCTGGTTCAGGTATTGGGCCTTGATATCCTGTTACTGATAATAATTCTACTACTTCATCTCTTGTAAGTAACATGAATTTCGATGTTAATAGGTAAGCACCACTTATGTAGTCTTGTAGTCCGCCTATGATTGGTCCTCCATATCTAGGTGATAGTATGTGTTTTTGAACTAGCATTAACAGTTTTGCTTCTGCTCTAGCCTCCTCGCTTTGTGGTACATGCAGATTCATTTCGTCTCCATCAAAATCAGCGTTATATGGAGGACATACAAGGAGATTTAACCTAAACGTCTTACCTGGAAGCACCTTAACTATGTGACCCATTATCGACATTCTATGTAGGGATGGCTGTCTATTAAACAATACTATGTCTCCATCTTTTAAGTGTCTTTCAACTATATAGCCTGGCGCAAGTGTTTCTGCTAATGCTTTACGATCCTTAACAAATCTAAGATCTATCCTTCTACCATCAGGTCTTATTACGTAGTTTGCTCCAGGCCATTTCTCTGGTCCATTAATAACATATTTTCTCAATTCATCAACATTCCATTCAGTTACTCTTTCAGGTACAGTGAGGATTTTAGCTATTTGTATTGGTACGCCAACCTCATTAATGCTTATGTTTGGATCAGGACTTATTACAGTACGAGCTGAAAAATCTACTCTTTTTCCTGATAAGTGCCCTCTAAATCTACCTTCTTTTCCTTTTAATCTCTGAGCAAGCGTTCTCAGAGGTCTACCCGACCTATGTTTTGCTGGTGGTATTCCTGGCGCTTCATTATCAAAGTATGTTGTAACGTGGTATTGCAATAATTCCCATATATCTTCTATCACTAGTTGAGGTGCACCCATTTCAAGATTCTCTTTTAGTCTTTCATTAATTCTTACTATATCAACTAATTTATGAGTTAAATCGTCTTCTGCGCGTACTCCGCTTTCAAGCATTATTGATGGCCTAATAGATATGGGTGGGACAGGTAAAACCGTTAATACCATCCATTCGGGTCTAGCATAGGTAGGATCTAATCCTAATAGCTTCACATCATCATCTGGTATGCGTTCAAGTCTAGCCCTAACATCAAGAGGCGTCAGCTTTACTATACCTTCCTTACGTTCTTCAAAGAATGTTGTCGGTTTTTCTAGTCTAATCTTGTATTGCTTTGCTCCGCAATGAGGACATTCCATAGTCTTAATTGCCTTCTTCTTAACATGCTCAATTAATTGTTTAGCTAAGATAGGCCATCTCTTTTCTAGTCTTTGAAGTAGGTTTAGGTATCTTTCTACGTCTTTTTGAGGTATGAGGATGCGCCCACAATGCCTACAAGTAGCTCTTAATAAATCGTAAATGTGTTTTACGAATCCTACATGTATTACGGGGCGTGCTAACTCTATTTTACCGAAATGGCCCGGACATTGAGCTAATGTATTACCACATGTAGGACAACGTTGACCTGGCTCTATAACTCCTAGTCTTGGATCCATTACACCTCCTTCTATGGGTAAACCGTCCTCATCGTATGCTTCAGCTGTTATAATAGTGGTTACCGCCATTTGTCTTATTTCTTCTGGTGATAGAATTCCGAATCTTATTGCTTTTATTATTCTCTCTTCACTCAAACCCTAACACCTCACTGCTTTTCCCACTTCTTACCAAGTATTAGTCTTGGAGCAATGCACATACTCATTAATTCTTGTAGTAAAAGTTTAAATGCATATGATACTGTAACCGGATATAATTTACCTTTATCTTTATGTATTGGGCATATATACTTACCTTTGTTTCTATCATACCATCCGATGAAGCCACATAATTCACATACATAGACTATTGTTCTATCTGATTGGTCAAGTAGACGATCCTTTAATACTAATGATGCTCCATGAGCTACTAAACAGTCACGTTCCATTTCACCAAATCTAAGGCCTCCTTCACGTGCGCGACCTTCTGTGGGCTGACGTGTTAGAATTTGAACTGGGCCTCTAGCCCTGGCATGAATTTTGTCTGCAACCATGTGGTGTAGTCTTTGGTAGTACACTATACCTATGAACACAGAAGATTTGAGTAGCTCTCCTGTTCTACCATCATACATAGGTTCTGTTCCGTCAACTGGATACCCATACTTTAATAACCTTAACTTTATTTCGTCTAACGGCTCCTTAAAGAATGGTGTAGCATCTACAAGGCGTCCCGATAGTGCGGCGTACTTACCTGCTATAGACTCCATTAATTGTCCTAGAGTCATTCTTGATGGGAGTGCATGAGGATTAATTATCAGGTCGGGAACTATTCCTTCCTCAGTAAATGGAAGATCTTCTTGAGGTACAAGTAATCCTATAACACCTTTCTGACCATGTCTTGAGGCAAATTTGTCACCTATTTCTGGTATTCTTAGGTCTCTTACTCTTACTTTTACTAGTTTATTGCCTTCTATAGTATCAGTTAAAAGAACCATGTCAACTATACCTTTTTCTCCATGTCTTACTGCGACGGATGTATCTCTTCTAGTTGATGCTACAAGTCCGAATTCCTTGTACTCTGCTGTAAATCTAGGTGGACTTGTTTTTCCTATTAATATTTCACCGCCTTTTACCTCTACTTCTGGGTCAATAAGCCCGTCTTCGTTTAGTTTGTTGTATAAGTTTAATCCTTTATAGCCTCTAACTCCTGGACTAGGTATTTCTATTCTATCTTCCTGACCGCCAGCATATTTTCTTTCCTCAGCTGAATATAGTCTAAAGAATGTTGATCTAGCTAGCCCTCTATCTATAGCTGATTTATTCATTATTAACGCGTCTTCTATATTGTATCCTGTAAAGGATAATACAGCGACAACCATGTTTTGTCCAGCTGGCCTGCTATTATATCCTATTATCTCAAGTGGTTTAGTTTGTACTAGTGGCTTCTGCGGATAATGTAGTAAATGTCCCCTAGAATCTGTTCTTAACTGGTAGTTTGCTGCATATAAGCCAAGGGCTTGTTTAGCCATTGCAGCTTGATAAGTATTTCTAGGAGATTGATTATGTTCTGCATACGGTATAGTTGATGCTGTTATACCTAGAATTGCTGGTGTCCATATTTCCATGTGTGTATGCTCTTTTGTTATATCTTCTGGATTCAACGCTATGTACGCGTTCTCCTCCTCTTCTGCATCAAGGTATTCTATAACACCTATTTTAACTAGATCTTCGAATCCTATTTCCCCTGCTTTGACTTTCTCTATCATTTCTTTAGTTATTTTTAATTTGCCATCTTCAACTATGAATAGAGGCCTTCTAATTCTGCCTGCATCGCAATTTACATAGACTTCATCTATATACTTGTCTTTATAGTGTGCTACGTTTACTTCGGGATGTATTTTACCTTGTCTTCTAAGCTTTCTGATGGTTTGTGCAAGCTCTTCTCCATTAACATGGTAGCCTATTAAACGACCGTTTAAGAAGACTTTAGATCCATTAATTGCTTTTACTAACTCTTCCGGTGCTTCTCCATATAGTATTGCATCGATGTTTTCTAGTATTGTATCTAACGGTATAACTCCAAGTGAGTATAATGTTTTCTCTACTTCTTTTTCATCTATTCCTACTGATACATAAGCCATTAAAGCTAGATTCTTAACTAATCCACAATTCGGTCCCTCAGGTGTTTCGAATGGACACATTCTACCCCATTGTGTAGGATGAAGCTCTCTTGCTTCGAAATGTGGTTGAGTTCTACTTAGGGGTGAGACAACTCTTCTTAGATGACTTAGCATTGATAGCCAGTTAGTTCTATCAAGTAGTTGACTTACACCAGTTCTACCACCAACCCAGTTGCCTGTAGCTAAGGCGTGTCTCAGCCTTTCTGTTATGACATCTGATCTAACTAGTGTTACGATATTTATGCGTCTATTCTTAGCTTTAGCCCGTTCAATTTGGTATCTTAGGTCCTTTACAAATGTACGGAATGCTACACGAAACAAGGATGCTAGTAGGTCACCTGCTAGCTTTAAACGTTTATTTGCATAGTGATCTTTATCGTCTGGTTCTCTTCTCCCTAGTACTAGTTCTATGAGTTTTGCAGCCATTTGGCCAAGATAGTATGCTTTTTTCCTACGATCTTCAGGTGACGTTCCTAGGTGGGGGAGGAAGTATTTGTCTATTATTTGCTCAGCTCTACGAATTCTATTTTCTCTAGTCTGCCCAACCGCTACTCTACTACCTATAAAGTCTAATGCATCTTCAACAGTGTTTATTCCTCTTGCTTGTTCTATTGAAGCTAGTAACGCATTCTGTATATCGGTATCAAAAGATGTTGCAAATATTATTTCCTTATCAGTTTCTAATCCTAAAGCACGCATCATGATAGCAAAGGGTATCTTGCCTGGAACAGCTGGGAAAACTACATGTAATGTACCATCCTTGTGACGTTCGAGTATAATGGATACCCTATAGCCTGCTCCAGCCGATACAACCTTTGCTTGATGAGTTACACTACTAGTTTTCCCCTTATCCACTAATACTCTATTAACTGCCAAGTCTTCTTGAGCTACTATAACTCTTTCTGAACCATTCACTATGAAATAACCGCCAGGGTCTTTGGGGTCCTCGCCTAACTTTACTAGCTCTTCTTCAGATAACTTTGATAGAGGATCCTTCACAGACCTTAGCATTATGGGCATTTCTCCTATTTGTACTTCGACGGGTTCACGTTCTATCCCGTTTTCTATTGGTATTAGAGTTAAGTATATTGGAGCTGCGTATGTTAAATTCCTTAACCTACATTCTAAGGGTGTTACTGGTGTTTCACTGCCATCAGCTTCCCGTACTAATGGTTCACCTACTCTTATTTTGCCGAGTTTTACTTTAAATCCAGGTACGTTTGTTTCTATTATTCCTATCTCATCAACTATTTCTTGAATCTTCTTGGTTACAAATTCATTATAAGAATCGAGATGTTGTCTAACGAGTCCTTTTTCCTTAAAGAATGCTTCTATTATAGCCCATCTATCTTCAGCTGAAATATACGGTAATCCTTTAGTCTCCTTAACACTCATAATATCAACCTGTTACAACGTATCTGTACGATATCGCTTTTTTAGCAGTATGACTCTTTCGAATAATTCTTACTATGTCGCCGGGTTTAGCGTCTATGCTTTTAGCCGCTGGATCACTTTCGCGAATCCAGGGTAATTTTTCAGGCCGAACTCTAAGTTGTTTAAGGATTCTTAAAGCCTCTCTAACATCTAGGACTTCATGTACTGGAACTAATTCATGTTCAAGTACGTTGAATTTACGTACCATGGAGCCTTACCTAATATTTGGTGTAAGTGTGATACCTTCTGCACGCTTAGTCTAACCCCCTTTATAGGGATTTCTGTACTCGTTTAATAAGATATAGACTTGGTCTCTAAGATAATTGTAAGCGAACATATTAGCTTATAATCCTCACATATTGTAGTCTATTATGGCACTAATACGAGCATTCATCGCAATAGGGCCCGTAGCTCAGCCTGGTAGAGCGGCGGGCTTTTAACCCGTAGGTCCCGGGTTCAAATCCCGGCGGGCCCGCCACATATGTCCTCCCTATTGTTTCTAGCCTGCTTAGTCATTTTATCTACTACATATAGTGGTTCAGGTAAGTAATGTTTTTTGATCATTCTCTTTATTAACATGTATGCTGATTCAATGCTTATCATGTTACCTGGACTAACAAATATTTTTCTACCCCTTATAGTTGCAAGAACTAAGCCTAATTTCTCACCAGTAGATGGGTCGACTATGTATTCTTTATCATTTATAGGAATTATTTTTCCATATAGTTTTCTCTTCGCTACACCAATTGAAGGTTTTCTTAACACTACTCCTATATGTGAAGCTATACCTAGCCTTCGTGGGTGTGCTATCCCATGTCCGTCAACTATAACTATGTCAAAGTTGTTTAAACCTAATTTAATCAATGCTTTAATGTAGTGTGGTGCTTCCCTAAATGCTAGCAAACCAGGTATATAAGGAAATGTTACTTTGTCTACTACAAGTACGCACTTTTCAAGCTTCAACGACGGATACGAAAATAAACCTGCTACGGCGTATACGGTGTCTCCCTTATATGATGCGTCTACACATGCTATTTTTCTTATTACGTTATATTTGTCTTCTAGTATCACTTTTTTCGCTAACATTAACTGTAGTCTTTTAGCCTTATTTACGTCTACTCTTGCATTTAATCTATGTGACTTAAACATGAATATACACTTAATATTAATTTTATTTTACTTAGATCATAATCTTATGAACTCTTCCTCTACTTTATTGCTTATTACTATTAAGTCTATTCCATCACCAGACATAGAGTCTCTAGAGATAGCTGCCTTGATAGATTTAACTGCTATTGATTTTAATTCACTAATGTCTAAATCATCTTTGTATTCGCTCTCTATTATACCTATGGCTATGGGGGCTCCACTACCTATGGCTGCATAATCATCTTCAATTAAAGATCCTAATGGGTCCATAACATATAAGTGATATCCTTCTACATCTCTCCCTCCTATAATAAATTCTGAAAACATAGGCATGAACTTATATGAATACAGTATTGACGACAACAGCTTGGCTGCTGCCTTAACTGTAATCTCTTTATTCATAGTAACTTCATAATATCTTATTTCAGCTTTTATAATCTTATCAATTGCTTGAATATCAGCAATAAGTCCAGCACCAGCTACCGCTATTCTATCTGTTATTTTAAATACTTTTTTAGCAGTCTTACTTAATATAAAACCTCCGTATGAAAAACGTCTTTCAGCAGCTAAAACTACTGCTTTTTTAGTCTTAATACCTACTGCTGTAGCACCTCCATAGTATACCAAAGTATTGTCACCATCCCACACTTAGCGTTAAGTCCGTTATATGTCTTTTTGAGATAATACGATTAGGTGAATACTTACATTGAACCCCCACACTCTCTACTTACATTACTAGACAATATCATAGAATTAGTATTACAATATCATGCATTTAAATGATGAGCCATGAATAAGTGTCCTGAATGTGGTAGTACATCTATATTATGGGATTATAAGAATGGGATAATAGTTTGCAGCAACTGTGGCCTAGTAATAGATAACGTATATGACTATACCGTCTACTACAACCAAGATCAAAATAACCATGGTACACGTAAAATTAGATTAATTTCAGAATATCAATATATTAAAATGAAAAGTCGTAGATACAGAGACATACATAACAGATTAAAGATCTTGGAGCCGCTTATATCAAGGAAGTTAAAGAGATACTTAACTATAGATGAAAAAGCACTTAAAGAATACTTGAATGGTTTACGTCCACATGTAAAGATCTTTAAATACCATAAGGAAATACAAGCATCCATCGAAGCAAAAATTCTAATAGAAAAAGTGATAAACAAAGACCCCGTGCTAACCTCCAGAACTGACCGTGCAAAAATAGCATTAGCTTTAATAATACTTGACATATTAAGTAATGGTAAACCCGATATCTATAAGATAGCCAGAAAAACTTCTATTAGCGTAACTCATGTTAGGAGATTACTAAAACTGCTTGAAGAAAGGAAGCATATAATAAGTTTTGCTAAAACAGTACTTATTAAGCAGGTCTAAGGCCTAATCCCTCTATTTCTGCTTTAAAAGGTTTATTGAGTTCACCGTCTACATGTATTACATTAGCGTCTATAATTCTTGAAACTACCATGATGTTAGTATATGCATGTAATGTGAGTATTGAACCCCCTATTACTGATTTACCTTTAGCTAATACTAGTAATGGGATGATCATGTCACTCATGTGTCTATCAAAAGCCATTCCTGTTTTAAGATCTTCTACTAATTTTAATGCAGCTTCATAACCTACCTTCTCTGCTGGTTTACCTTTAGCTCCTAAACTATCGCCACCTAAGATACTGTTTTCGCATATGGCCCATAATACTATACCACTACCAGGACCTAAATGTTTGTCTCTAGAGGGCTCATACCATTCTATATCTATTTCTGGACTCGTACACCCCGAGTTAATTATGTATTCTCTCGCTGCTTTAGCTTGCCTTTCAGCAACATGTTTAGGCAACTTTACTGCATGCGAAAGTCCGCGTATACTTAATATTCTACCCCGTTCCACCATATTCACACTACGTATGTAACTTGACAAAGGATCAACACAGTATTCAACTATACCACCACCACGCGGATAATGACCACGTCTAAATAACTTTATTTCTAAGTTTATACCTATTCTACGTAGAATTTCTTTATACACAAATCTCATATAATCTATAGGAGGACTCCAAGATACATCAGTTCCACCTACTATTCTTATACAAGTCCTATTCTTAGCGAAAGCCATAACAGGCACTGTGGCTTGCATAACCAATGTTATACTTCCAGCTGTACCTATATTGAAACTATATGTACCACCTTCAATGTCCTTAGGAATAAATAATAGCTCTGTGGACCCTTTATAAGCACCTTCAACACGTGCATTTGAAAGTTTAGCAAGTGCTTTAACGGAAGTTAGGTGCTGAGCTTGTAGCCCAGGATTTCTTCTCTTAGCTCTTATGTTAACGATTTTTACAGGTTTCCTAAGTATTGCTGATAAGGATAGAGCTGTCCTTAATATTTGTCCTCCTCCTTCACCCATGCTACCGTCTATAAGTATAACGTTATTATTGCTCATCATTATTCACCACTTAACAATATCTTTAATCTATTTTCAAATCCTATTTCATCTAGATACATGGCTACAGATTTTGTAACGTACTTATGCCAATTCTTTCCCTCAACAACTAATTGACGTATAATAGTACCCATATACACCTCTCTATTGTATAATGGCTGCTCTATGACTTTGTAACCGTTTTCTTCAAATAATAGCTTAACAAGCTTATTCCTAGTTACAACTACATCAAAAGAAGGGACCAATGCTTCAACAAACTTAGGCCATACCTTGTTCATAAATATATCAGGTATGGGAATTATGTAGACTTTACTAATATCTATACCCAAATCTTGTAGCATAAGCTTTACAGCTACTACTCTTTCACCTCCAGTTAATGGATTCTGAAATGTATGACTTTCCTGAGCACTACCAATAGCTACTATTACTTCATTGCTAACATTATTTAGGATCCATTTTATTGTTTCACCATGACCTAGGTGTGGAGGCTGAAACCTTCCGGGAAACAGTGCTCTTACATACTTAGTTCTAGGCATACACTATCACCTATACTTAATGAGTACGTTTTTGCAGCACTCCCCTTATTAATGCCTAGTTCTATGAAATTAAAACTGTTAACATAAACTACGGGTTCACCTGGCTTCACATCACCAAAAGATTTACCTATTTTAGCGACTAACTTCATTTTACCATCTAATCCATTCATTATTATTTTTGCCCTTCTATAATACCTACTAAGGTCATACTCTTTGAACTTTATATTAAATACCACGTTACCGAATTTATCGATATACAATACTTTACCACATACCTTATTACCCGTCAATTCTTTTACTTCAAGCTCAAACTTTACTATGTCATCCACACTTATTCTTTTACCAAACACGTTAGAGTCTACACCTAGAGATAGGTAAGCTGCTATGGGCGCGAAAATATCCCTTCCATGGAAGGTATTGGATGTAGGTTTTATAAAGAATTTATCGTTTGTTACTTCAATTATGTTTCTAATGCCATCCTCTAATGCAGACTGATACAAGACGCCGTTGTCCGGGCCTACAAATACATAATTATTAGTTTCTATTATAAGTACTCTACGTTTAGTACCAACACCTGGATCAATAACTACCAAAAATATTGTTCCTCTGGGAAAATATTTGTATGATACATAGAGTATGTATGATGCTTCTTGAATAGAGAAGCTAGTAATATCATGAGTTATATCGACAATATTAACCTCGCTATTTATGCCATATATCACAGCCTTCATTAATCCTACATATGGATCCTTATACCCAAAATCTGTTAATAACGCTATTGTTTTACGCAATCTATTACTCAAGTACATGACACCATACTCCTTGCCAAAGCTATGGTAATATTTTAAGTGCATATTAGTTTAATTTTAAACGAGACTTATAACTATCCATAAACTCTACTAAGACATATGCAGATGGATAAAAGATTCAAGCATCTTGATGAGAGAATATTTGGAATATCACCTACATTAAAGGCTAAGGAATTAGCTGAAAGATACGGCTATCTTCCTTACATGATTCAGAGATACTATGAAATGCTAGGTGACTGGCAAGAAGTAGTATTATTATTAGAGGGTAATGAGGAACGAATACTGCCTAGTATAAGATGTAATACACTAAAAATAAAATGTAAGACTCTAGAAGAAAGGTTATCTTCAAAAAACATTAAAATTCGAAAGATACCATGGGCTCCGCATGGATACTGGGTTGAGCATAGCGATATTAGTATTGGAGCACTACATGAATATTTACACGGATATTATTATATTCAAGGTCCAGCATCAATGATACCTGCGTATATATTAGGCCCCACAGAAAAAGAATTAGTAGTTGACCTAGCAGCTGCACCGGGAGGAAAAACAACTCAACTTGCACAATTAATGTCCAATAGCGGAACAATAATTGCAGTTGAAAGAAACCGTAAGAGAGTTAAATCACTAATATCAAATGTAAGAAGAATGGGTGTAACAAACACTATAATCTTAAACACTGATGCTAGAAAACTAAGACTATACTTAAAAGAAGTGTTTGATAAAACTTTACTTGATGCGCCATGCACAGGCGAAGGACTTATACCGCTAATTCCCGAACGTAAACGTAGTAGAACTATGAATGATTTGAAAATCCTTCATAGACTTCAAGTAGAATTACTTTTAACAGCCATAGAGCTTACAAGAGACAATGGCTTAATAGTATACACTACTTGTAGTATTGCGCCCGAAGAAAACGAGTACGTTTTATATAAAGTATTAAATACGGTAGATAACATTGAGCTTTTACCAATAAGTATAGATATTGGAGTACCTGGATTAGATGAGTACTTAGGTATAAACATGGGCAGCGAAATGAAGTTGACTAGGAGGCTATATACCTACTTAACTGGAACCGAAGGCTTCTTCATAGCATTATTGAGGAAAAGGTAATGCGCATCGCCAAAATAAATAAATGTACAAAATTAATAGATGAGTTCGTACAAAGGAATTGGAATACGAAAATCCCCCACATTCTTAAAGAAAATAAGTGCATGTACATAGAGCACGGAAATAAGGTGGAAATATATCTAGTTCAAACAAATCAATTACGCCTACTAAAAACAACAAAAACAGAGGAATTGCTAAGGCATACAGTATTCGCAGGAATATTCTTAGGAACTTACTGGAAGGAGAACAAGGAATTCATCGAACCTTCACTTGAGTTAGGATATCTTGCATTGCTAAATAATGCCAAGCAAAACGTAGTATATGTAAATACTATCGGTGAAAAACTATTTTTATATGGCAGAGACCTCTTTGTTCAATCTATAAATAGTATTATCCCCCCAATTAGATATAAGAGCTATGTAATAATCCTTAATAGTAATGGAGAATACTTAGGATTAGGCATAGCCTTGACTAGCATACACTCAGTATATTATCTAGAAAAACTAAAAATTGATAATCCACGTTTTATTTTGATAAAAAATTATATAGACCTCGGATGGTATTTACGTCATGGCGGATAAAAATATTAATAATTATAGTACCACTAAAAGGTGAAAAGAATGGAGGATACCAATAACAAAGTTGAGGAGCAACAAAAGCTGGAAAACAAGTCTGGAAAACGATTTTTACTAGTAGAATACACGGTAACTGTAAAGGATACAGGAAAAGTAATAGACACAACTAATGCTGATGAAGCTAAAAAGGCAGGAATATATTCTGAGGACAAAGTATACAAACCAGTATTAGTCATACCAGGCGAAGGAGTATATGTACGTGGCTTTGAAGAGGCACTTGCAAACGCAAAGGAGGGAGAAGAAAAAGAAATAGAAATACCACCATCAAAAGCATATGGTGAACGAGATCCTAATAAAGTAAAAATAATTCCCCTAAGAGAGTTCAGAAGAAGAGGAATACAAGTAAGGCCTGGGGAAATAGTTGAAATCAACGGTATGCCTGCTGTCGTAAGGAACATAACTGGAGGAAGAGTAGTTGTTGATTTCAATCATCCCCTAGCAGGCAAAACATTAATCTATAAATACAAGGTAGTAAAAGAATTAACAAGCAATGAGGATAAGGTCAAGTATCTTATTCTACGGAGATTAAGGATGCTGGAACCCAGTGAAGTTAAAATTAATTTAAATAATGGAAAAGTAGAGATAGAATTACCGGAAAAAGTACTACTTAACGAGAACATACAGTACATTAAAAAAGTTATTGCCAACGATGTAGCTAAATATATGGGAAATATCAATGAAATCATATTTATAGATAGATTCCGTATAACAAGAAAAACGTAAACAAATGAATTATACTTCATATCAGCATTTTATCCCCTAAACGCATACAGCATAACTTAGGATAAGAGAGGATCCAGAATGCATCATTACTTCGCTAATAGACCCACGAATGAACATAAGCTTATGGAAATATCAAACATTTTAAAAGGAACAACTACTGTTGGTATCGTAGTAAACGATGGAGTAGTACTTGCTGCTGATAAACGAGCGGTAGCAGGGTACTATATAGCGCATAAAAGAGTTAAAAAGATATTAAAGGTTGACGAAAAAGTAATGATAACTACTGCAGGATTAGTAGCAGATGCACAAGCCTTAGTCAACATAGTAAAGAATGAAATAAAATATTATAAGTTAGCAAATAATGTTGAATCAGTAAATGTAAAAACCATAGCATCCATACTTTCAAACATATTACACGCGTATAAGTGGTATCCATTCATAGTACAATTACTTGTGGGAGGGTTCGATACCAGACCTAGACTTTTCATGTTAGAGGTTTTTGGCGCAGTTTCAGAAGAAAAATATGCCGCTACTGGATCAGGATCCCCTATAGCGATAGGTGTAATAGAAGAGAATTATAGAGAGGACATGAGTATAGAAAAAGCTGTAGAATTAGCTATCAGAGCTGTTAAATCAGCTACTAGAAGAGATACCGCTACAGGAGAAGGAATTGATATAGCTATTATAACAAGTAAAGGTATAACAGAAGAAACCGTTAAGTAAGCAAACTATATAATAATACACAATCCTAATTAACCTGGCTTACCTTTATTATCTCCAGAGCATCTTTTTAGTTAAAATAAATAGCCAACGCTAAAGATTACTACACATCAATGCCCTTAACGAGGTACTAGAATTGAGTTCATCAATAGAGTTTATAAGATCAACAATACTAAATAATACACCAATAGAGGCAGGTGTAACAAGAATAGAATTTGAAGGACCAGAAATAGCCATATATGTGAGAAACCCAGCCATACTCATGGAGAAAACGGATGTAATAAGAAATATCGCTAAAACAATTAAGAAACGCGTAGTAGTTAGAACCGATCCTAAATATCGTAAAAGCAAGGAGGAAACTATAGAGGTTATAAAGAGAATAATACCTCCGGAAGCAAATATCAAGGAAATAAAATTCGACGATGTATTAGGTGAAGTCGTAATTCGTGCAGAGAAAACAGGAATAGCTTATGGAAAGGGAAGAATATATGTAAGGAGGATATTAGCAGAAACTGGCTGGAGACCCGTAATAGAACGTGCGCCAAAAAGAGAATCCAGAATTGTCAAGAATATACTCAACCAACTACTACTTGAGAATGAGTATAGATTAAACTTCTTAAGGAGAACTGGTGAAAGAATCCACAGACCATTGGTTTATAAGGATCAATATGTTAGGATAATAGCTCTTGGAGGATTCTTAGAAGTAGGGCGTTCAGCTATATTAGTTGAAACGCCTGAAAGTAAAGTACTATTAGATTTAGGTATAAACCTGGGAGCATCTTCACCCATAAACGCTTACCCTAGATTAGACGTAGATGAGTTACTTATTGAAGAACTAGATGCCGTAATAGTTTCACACGCTCACCTTGATCATACAGGACTTGTGCCATTACTTTTCAAGTATGGATACGAAGGACCAGTGTACATGACCAAACCCACACGAGACCTCACCATATTAATGCTACAAGATTATTTAGGAGTAATGCAACGTGAAGGCAAAACACCCCCATACGGTGAACGTGAGATAAAGAAAATGTTGCTCCATACTATAACATTAAAATACAATGAGGTTACAGACATAACACCAGATATAAGATTAACTTTCTATAACGCAGGACACATACTAGGTTCAGCAATGGTACATTTACATATAGGTGAAGGATTACATAACATTGTCTATACATCCGATTTCAAATACTCAAAAACAAGATTACTTGAACGTGCAAATGATAAATTCCCTAGAGTTGAAACATTAATCATGGAGACAACTTATGGAGGCCAGGATCAACCATCACGGGATGAAGCTGAAGCTCAATTAATAGAGATTGTAACGAGAACAATCTCGCGTGGAGGGAAAGTGCTAATACCAGTTTTATCTGTAGGAAGAGGTCAAGAAATAATGTTGGTATTAGCAAACGCTATAAGGAAGAAAATATTACCTGAAATACCAATATACATTGAAGGATTAATTGATGAGGTAACTTCAATACATATACAGTACCCAGAATTATTATCCAGAGAGGTAATGCTTGCAATATACAACGATGAAAACCCCTTTGAGGCAGAATTCTTTAAACGAGTTGAAGGTAGAGAGGCTAGGAAAGATATAGTTGAGGGAGAACCATGTATTATAATGGCTACTTCCGGAATGCTTACAGGAGGACCTGCTGTGGACTACTTACGCATGTTAGCATCTGATCCTAGAAATAGTTTAGTCTTTGTTAGCTACCAAGTAGAAGGAACACTTGGTAGAAAAATTAAAGATGGAGCAAGAGAAATACCTTTAGTAACTGAAGATGGAAGAGTAGAAATACTAAAGATAAACTTAGAAGTCTATAGTATAGAAGGGTTCTCAGGACATTCCGATAGAAGACAACTCTTAGATTTCCTAAGAAATATTGAGCCTAAGCCTAGACGAATAATACTGAATCATGGTGAACCCAGTAACACAAGAGCTTTCTACACACAAGTGCTTAGACTAAGGAGAAGGCTAGGGTTACCCGATGATATAGAATTATATATGCCTAGAATACTAGAATCAGTGCGACTTGTATAACACGAATTAAATCTGAGCATACGCTTAGTTGGAATACAAGCGCAGGCTATAGTATAGCATAGTATTATTGGAGTTTTATCGTATTCTTACCTTATTGACCTTCTTGTTTTGCCAAGAATACCTTCTTAGTCTACTAGACCTACCAAAACCACATGCTGCACAATAGCCTTTCGCCACATTAAATGAGTGTCTTCCACATCTCCTGCATCTTATATGTGTTTTCCCTTTACCCAT
This sequence comes from Pyrodictiaceae archaeon, assembly GCA_015521735.1. Classification (GTDB taxonomy): domain Archaea; phylum Thermoproteota; class Thermoprotei_A; order Sulfolobales; family WANQ01; genus WANQ01. The sequence goes on from WANQ01000020.1 coordinate 21,771, forward strand.
TTTACCAAATGACGGCGTACCTTTAACCATTTTTCAACACCTTAGCCATCATTAACCAGTAGATGTCGGCGATATTAGGACTACGTTATCACCTCTTATAACTATTGTACCTAGCTTACGTAGGCTGCCATCCTCTCGTATTTCCTCGGCATCCTCAAGTACTATGTTTAAATGTTGATCAAAACTTTTTAATTTTCCACGAACCTCTCTATTACCCTTTAACTTTACCAGAACTATGGAGCCCACAGATTCTACTAGTATTCTTCTCGCAGTTTCTGTCACAGCCCAACCCCACGCCTATTCAAGATATAAGGGATTAAAAATTAATTTCTTACATGAGTTAAACTCAACAACATGGTAGGTTTAAGGAAATGCGCATACATAGACATTATTTATCAAAAAAGGATTCTAAAAAAATTGTAATGAAGATAAAAGGCATGTATCCTCTTATCTTTGAAAGATTTCTTAAAGATTATAATAGAATAGAAGTTGCCAAAATCAAGAAATCTTCGGGAGAGGAATATTCAGTATATATCGTAGACAATATTCCATTCGCTGTAGAGCTAAGCAAGGACTATACGTTAATACCTTCAATGCGCATAATCCTTGATATTTACAGTAATAATGGTCTAACCACATTAATTTCAAACTTTAAATATGTAATAACGGATAAGGGTGCGTTAAAGCCCATACTTAGGGGTGCTGATATAATGATTCCGGGAATAATAAAGCATAACGAATTCAATGAGAACGATATAGTACTAGTGCTATCAGTATCGGATAACAATATAATACCAGTAGCCGTAGGTAAAGCACTAATTAAATCAAGAGAAATAGATCTAAAGAAAAAAGGTAAAGCCGTAAAGAATCTCCACTACATAGGTGACGAGTTATGGAATATTATTTCAAGTATATAATTCTACTTAGAGGATTAGAAGAGAAGTCCTTAGACCCGTAGGTGAGAATTCCTGGGACATAGACACATTGTATGGAATATTGTTTTGGTGGACCGGCCGGGATTTGAACCCGGGACCTCTCGGGTGCAAGCCGAGCGCTCTTCCAGGCTGAGCTACCGGCCCAATCTCACAACATACTTGAGGAGTTTATAAGTATTGATTCTATAGAGTAAATCATATGAGTTGACTTTTACCCTCAACTATTCACTAGCTTTATTAACCGTTATAATATTAAAGCTCTTTTTCTTGTGGAGCAGGTATTAGATTGAGGTTAAACAGTCCATGAGCATCATTGATGAGCTAATAGATAAGGCTATGAGGAGACACATATTTAAGAATAGAGAGATACTACGGCCAGACTACATCCCAGACACTTTACCTCACAGAGAAAATGAAATTAAAAGATTAGCTGAAATACTACTTCCTGCTATAAGAGGTGAACGACCAAGCAACATATTTATTTATGGTTTAACAGGGACGGGTAAGACTGCTGTAACTAAATACGTTTTGAGGAAGTTATATGAGAAGGCTAGAATTAAGGGTCTAGATAACTTTACCTACGCATACATAAATTGTAGACATACTGATACACCCTACAGAGTATTTGCTGAGCTAGCAAGTAAGGTTAATGTTAGAGTTCCATTTACAGGAATAGCTACCTCAGAAGTCTTTAAGAGGTTCTTAAGAGGCCTAGACAAAATGAATAAAGTCATGATAATAGTATTGGATGAAATAGATTTCCTGGTAAGAAAACATGGAGATGATGTGCTATATAAACTTACTAGGGCTAATGAAATGCTTGAAAACTCTAAGGTATCATTAATTGGTATAACTAATGACATTAATTTCGTTGAAACATTAGATCCTAGAATTCGAAGTAGCCTAGGCGAAGAAGAACTAGTATTTCCTCCATATGATTCTCTCCAACTAGAGGATATTTTAAGGCAGAGAGCTAAAGAAGCATTTAACCCAGATGCAATTGATAGCGGAGTAATCGAATTATGTGCAGCCTTAGCTGCACGTGAACACGGCGATGCTAGACGTGCCCTTGACCTACTTAGAATAGCAGGAGAAATAGCTGAACGTGAAGGTGCATCTAAGGTTACAGTAGAACATGTTTATAGGGCTAGGGATGAACTTGAAAAGAATAGAGTAGAGGAATTGCTTAAAACTCTTCCTTTACATGCAAAACTAGTACTTTTAAGTATAACTGTGCAGACAATGAAGAATAAGTATACTACTACGGGTGAAACTTACACTTACTACACTGAATTAGCTAAGAATATAGGTATTGAAAAATTAACCCAAAGGAGAATAAGTGACTTGATAAATGAACTTGACATGCTCGGCATAGTAAATGCTAAGGTGATTAGCAGAGGTAGATATGGTAAAACGAAAATAATTACATTATCAATCAATCCTAAACTGGTACTAAGTGTACTATCTGAGGATCCAAGACTTGCAGAACTCGTTAATCATATACGCAGTAGATGACGGCTATTTTCCATATTATTTTAAAAGAGGAAAAGGTAGCACATTACTAGTTCTCACATCACATTTACTATTAGCTAATAACCAACTTGTTCCACTAGACTTACGCATTGGCAAAATACTAGTAGACTACGACAATGTAACTAAGAAAATAATACACATGGTCAACAACGCTAAGCAATACAAAAGAAGCGGCAATCTTAGACAAGTATTATTACTCGATGGAATAACATATGCTGGTTTTAACGTAGCTAACCCCATAGAAATATACATACACACAAAGGTTCCGGTACTAACAGTATTTTACCAATCATTGGATTTAAAGAAAATATATAAGGCATTGGTCAAACATTTCAGCGACTGGCAAAATAGGTTCACCCTAATAGATAAAGTATATATTGAAGCCAAGGGGATTTCCACCAAAAAAGGATATATAAAAATACATGCTGTAGGAATAGATTTAGCTACTGCACGAACCATAATTGAATCAACGCAGGTATTTTCGAGAATCCCGGAACCCTTAAGGATTTCACATATCATAGCTTCATCGCTTGCTAAGATATTAATAAAATATGGCCTCCTAAAACATGAATAAGCCTATCCTGTACCTAATTAAGTGCTTCCTTAACAAAATTTTCTAAATCACATCACCTCAACTCAAACTTCAACTCTCAAATTTTACTCACATACGTATACACTCGAATACCCATAAACAAGGTAGTATGATTAATGAATGTTGAGTGTTGTGGTGCGGTAATGGTGCGGGGGGTGGGATTTGAACCCACGCAGGCCTACGCCATCGGGTCCTGAGCCCCACAGCCCTTTGCCAGCCTCTACTACTTCTATATCTGATAATGGTAATGGTTTCCCCAGCCAAGGTGGTATCCATATCACGGTTATGGGTGGAAAAGGTGTGGTGCCCCAGCCTAGTGAAAGCGAGCTAAAGAGGTTCCTTGAGTGGTGTCTTGAGGGTGCCTCGCAATCCACGTGTGAGCAGTACGTGGCCTATCTACGGAAGCCACTAGACATGGGCAACAAGTGGTCTAGGCTTGCGTGGAAGAAGTACTTTAAGTTTATTGGCAGGGAAGACTTGTGGAAAAGTATTAAGGTGAAGAAGTCTGGAGTAGACCTCTACATCCCAAGCGACAAAGACGTGTTAGAGGCCCTCGCGAAGGCTTGTTCTAGTAGCGAGGAGCTCTGCTGGATATACAAGTTACTAGTATACTCTGGTCTAAGACTAGAGGAAGTAATCAAGGTTCTCAATGAGGCCGAGCCATCTCGCTGGGTACAGCATAGTAACATGTATTACAAATACCCGCTAGCGTGGAAGCGTGGCTCAAAACAAGCATTCTATTGCTACACCTTAGAGAAGCCACCGAAAATAAAGGTATCTAGTAAGTGGGTGAGCAACTGGGCTTCCAAAAACAGTGTTCTCGCACCCAAGTATATCCGTAAATGGGTTGCAACAAAAATGCTGTCCCTAGGCATACCCGAAGAAGTAGTCAACTTCATACAGGGAAGGATACCGCAGGAAATCCTAAGCAAACACTACCTAAAGCTCACAATACTATCAGACCAATACTATCCACGCTACGCTAGATGGCTCAAAGAGAATACTTCTATTGTCAATTAATTGATGCTGCACACAAGCAGTAACTTTAAACAATTAGAGTAATTAAGGATAAAACACATAAAGATTAAACATGTTTTTCCCGTTTGCTCCTACCGCTTCATTTTATTTAAAAATGTAGCGACCTAGCCCATAGGAATTTGGATATCCCTATGGGA
>WANQ01000021.1 GCA_015521735.1 Pyrodictiaceae archaeon
ATAGGATCCAAGGGATTGATTATGGCTAACAATGTTAACAGTAGTTTTAGAGGATACCTTAAAAGTAAGGTTATATACAGGATATTTAGTAATACTGGATGGCCTGAGTGGATTGGAGGAATACTACTAGGACTAGTCAATATATTATTTGTTATATGGGCTCTAAAGCCATTTACTATCTATACGGGATACCTCAATTGGGGTCGTAACATCTATTCTATGTTTGGAGTCCAAGTATTTGGTTTACCTAAGACTATTCCATTGTTTGAAAAAACAAGTGTAGGAGATATAGGATTATTCATTGGAGCATTCTTGGCAGCAATACTCTCTAATGAGTTTAGGATAAGGTTGCCCAATTCAAGACTAGACTATATTGAAGCAATAGCTGGAGGCCTTCTAATGGCTTTAGGCGTTGTTTTTGCTAGAGGTTGTAATTGGGGAGGTTTCTTCTCAGCCATAACAGTACTCAGTCTTCACGGCTACTTAATGTTTATAGGACTATTAATAGGAGGACTACTAGGCTCTATGTACATTAAATGGAGGGTAAGCTATGATGCTAAACGTTTAGAACTAGAACTAGATAAACTAGATACGGCTAATCCAGTTAATCCAGCTAGTAGTAGATTAAGACTACAGAAAATTACGGCTACAATACTCGTAATGCTATTATTAGCTATAGCTCTAACGACTTTTACCACGAATCCTAATGGTGACTTATATTTAGGTATACTATTATTTGGCATAATAGTTGGTATAGTTATTCAGAGGAGTAGATTCTGCTTTGCAACAGCATTTAGAGATATAGTACATGGGGGCGGAGAATTCCGTAGAAGCGTGAGATTACAGATAGGAATAGTACTTGGTATTATAGTTGGTGCTACTGGTGTATTTATACTAAAATATCAAGGAATAATTGATCCAATGCTATACGTAAAGTCTTCTAGTGTATTCAACATTTTAGGTGGTATACTATTTGGTTTAGGCATGGTTATAGCAGGTGGATGTGCTTCAGGTAGTTTGTGGAGAGCAGCTGAAGGGCACATTAAATTATGGGTAGCTCTAATAGCATCTGTTCTATCATATCCCGTATTTAAGACAGTAATCGAATCTAATGTTAAATGGATATTTGGTTCTCAAGTATCCTTAATAGACATTTTTGGATGGAGTGGCTCTATTCTATTTGTATACATATCTATGTTGGTTTGGCTCCTTGTAATACTATATTTAGACTATAGGAGGGGTGGTAGATATGGTTAAATTCATTGCTAAGTCAAGTAACAAGTATTTATTAGATGTTAGAGGACTAGTATGTCCTTATCCAGTAATCTATACACGTAAAGCATTGAGTAAGTTAAAGCCAGGTGACGAACTAGAGGTATTAACGGATAATCCACCATCATGTGAGAATGTTCCAAGAGCTGTTAGAGAGGAAGGTCATGAAGTATTGGGAGTAGAACGTGTAGAGGAAGGAGTTTGGAGGATAATTATTAAGAAGAGGTGATTTCTTTAATGTTTGAGGAGGTTCTTGAAAGAATAAAGTATTATAAGAAACTTGGTGTAAACCCGCTATCACTAGCTACTGGTTGTGCTGTAAAAGTAGATTTACTAAGAGTAGTATATCCTGCATTAGGAGAACTAGTACCTAAGCTTAGAGAAAAGGGATTAGTAATAGCTCCTAGAGAAGATGCAGACATATTTCCTAGACCCAAAGATGGAGTAGAAATACATAGAAGAATATACAGTTTAGGTAAGAATACTAATGTTGACCCTAAGGAAATAAGGAGTATTAAGCCTAGTAGAGCTATAGTCTTAGTCCAAGTATATCAAAGATATGCTGATGAACCTGAAAAGTTTGCTGAACTAGTAGGCCCAGTTTATGAGAAAATAGCTGAATCACATGTACCAATACACATAGGTAAAGGTCACTCAATAGTAACGCCATTCAAGGAAGATCAGTTCATGATGGTGGACTTCATCAAGCCATTGAGTAGTGCTGTTGAAGGTTTTACTTTAGCTAACAACGATACAATACACATAATTGATCCTACAGATGATCCAGGAAGCTATAAACAAGTCTCTGGAGCACTAAGCAACACATTAAATGACCTATTCGTACTCGGTGCTTACGAGAATCTTAGACTAGCACTAGTGGTTAATGCGCCACTAGAAGAACTAGTTGATAAAATGATTAAACATGCAGAGAAATTTGCAAAAGAAGTAGAAGCTGAAATAGTAGACGTACCTTTACCTAAGAAAGGTAAACTGTTAATTGGTGCAACAGCACTAGCTGATACACTAAAGCATCCACCAGTATTCTATGATAAAGTTAAACCCGGAATGAAGTTAATAGCTACACGCCCCTTCGGTGAATTAGCTCCAATAAACGTATACATTGCATGTATAATAGATGAATCAATAATAGGAGATCTAGAACAACAAGGATTAACAATAGAAGCACTAGAAAAGTATAAAGATGAAGCAGTAGAGACAATATCAAGACCTAACAAGAAGGTAGCTAAAGTAATTAACAAATACCTACCAGAATACAATGAAGTATACCGTGAAGACGAGCACATAGCAGCTACAACAGATGTAACTGGTCCAGGAATATATGTTGTAAGAGAACTAGCTGAACAAACCAAGACAAAAATACTACTACATGATATACCATTACTATTCCCAGAAATATCCAGAATAGCTAGCTCACTATACCTTATACCAAATGCAACAGCAGGTACTAATGGAGCATTTGTAGTGATAGCACCAAATGAGATAGTAGATGACATACTAAGTGATCTTAAAGCAATTGGGTTAAATCCAGTAGTATTCGGTGAAGTAATTGATAAAGGGGAACCAGAAGTAATTGCTCCAAAGAAACTTAAAGAATACGTTGTTGATCGTAAAATACTATCGAAGTTTAAGATAGTAGAAGAGGTTAATTGAATTGAAATGTACTAAAATAGTAGTGCATGGAGAAGTTCAAGGAGTAGGGTTTAGAAGATACGTATGGTCCGTTGCTAAGAGGCTAGGGCTAAAAGGTTATGTTAAAAACCTTAGCAATGGTAGAGTAGAAATAGTAGTACAAGGAGACATTGAGGACATAGAGAAATTACTAAACAAAATACGTAGTACAAAAATCTTTACCATACAAGGTATAGAGCGTACTCTTATTGAATGTAATTCTTTTGATGACTTCGAAATAATAGGATACTAAGTTACTCATAGGGGAATGATGTCATGGTAAAATTCTATTGGATTATAAAGAAAAAACTTGCAGTAGTATCAGTACCATTAGATGAAGAAGACTTGAATACCGTAGTGGAAAACGGTATTAAGGCCATGGTTTCACTATACAACATCGCAGATATTTCAGCAACTTGGAATAGTCTAGAAGAGCTACTTAGTAAAATAAAGGAGCGAGGCATAGAATTAATATCTTACCCAGTACTTAGTGGAAGAGCTCCTCCAGTAGAAAAAGCATTAGAATTGGTAAGATGGATTGACTCAAAAATAAATGAGTTAAAACCAGTAGCTATAGGATGTAGAAGAGGTTGGGGACGAGGAGGATCATTAGCTGCAGCATACCTTGTATATAAAGGCTATGAACCTAGAGAAGCCGTAGAATATGTCTCTAAGCTTGCAGAAGAACATGGAGAAGAAGCTATGGAAACTGAAGAACAACTATTATTACCATATAAGTTATGGGAACTCGTTAAGAATAATAGATAGTGGCATATCCTTTAGCTTACCTTTCTATAAGCTCTAACTATTACTGTCAATGCTATAGCTAGGTAAGAAAATTGAGCAATCATTCTAAGTAGCTCCATTTCAGTAGTATAACCCACTAGAACAGATAGAATAGAACCTACGACACCCTCCTCACTAAAGGGATTACTTGGATCTAAGTTAATACTATAAACTTTTTCTCCAAGCAAGCCTAAACTTAGCCCAGAATCCTCTACATATTCTATTAGCTCATGTATGCCGTAACCCAGTATTCCACTGGCAATGAATACTAAGAGAATACTAGTTACATAGAAGAACGTTCTTATGTTCATTCTAATACTGTAATGTAGTAGAAAGTAGGATAACAATAATACTGAGATTACTCCGAAAGCTAAGCCCATCAATGTACTAGCTATGTCACGTAGCAATAGTGGAGCCATGAATAAAACTGTTTCAACACCCTCTCTAAATACTACTATAAAACCTAAAGTAGCCATACCTAAATAGAGACTTCTTCTCCGACGGACACGTGATTCTATTTCTCTTTCTATTTCATGTCTTATCCTGGGGCCCTTAATGGTCATCCAGTAAATTACACTAGTAAGTACTAGTACAGCTATGAAAGCACTAATGAATTCTACAAGAGCTTTATTAATGGTTTCTATAGCTATTGAAAACACTACGTGTACTATAATACCAAGGACAATGCTTGAGACTACAGCAGTTATACCCCCGGCTACTACTGGTTTTACTAATAATGATCTACCAGTTTTCTTTAGATAACCAATTATTATCACGGTAATTAGTAGTGCTTCAAATGCTTCTCTAAACGATATTATGAATGAAGCTATCACTTCTATCTCCAAGAAAGTTATACTTGTCTAAAAGTTAATAAACCTATAACTCTGTTATAGATACTTAAGACAACTCAAAGTATACTTCCCCGTTAAATACTGTAATAGCTAATAAAGCCTCTATGCAGGAAAAATATAAATAACTGGGTTATAGGTATAGTGTATTACATGTAGTGATGTTTCTGGGGTAGTATTTATGAAGACAAGAAGAGTTATTTCCTATGAAAAGGAGCCCACGGCTATCCAGCATGCTAAGCTTACTGGAAGTGTTGCTGAGAAAGCACTTAGTATTATTAGATCTAGAAGTCTCACCTATCAACAAAAACTTAGAGCATTAGCAAAGGTAGCTGAAGACTCTATACCTTATCCCGAATTATCAGATCATACATTAAAGTTAATGAAGGAGGGAATACTACACGATCTTGATGAAGGACATGCACCCTATAGACCAAGATATATACTACCAGACTACATGAAGCTCATTGAGAATGGCTCAAAGTTTCTTGAAATAGAACCACCTAAAAACATGTATGATGCTATAGGAGCATTAATATCTATGTACGCTAATGTTCCATCAATTACAAGTTACCCCGTATACCTCGGTGATATCGACAAGCTCTTACAACCATTTGTTAAGACTGTAAGTAGCTCTGAATTAGTGAATCTCCTAATAATGTTTTGGAGAATTATTGATAGAATGCTTCCTGACGCCTTTGTTCACGCCAACTTGTCGCCAAATGACAATATTATAACACGTAAGCTCCTCGATATAGAGTTGAAGGTTAAACAAGTAGTCCCTAATCTTACACTAAAATTTGATCTAGAACATACTCCCCGTGACCTAGTCATTAAAGCTATAGTAAATGCATTACATCTATCTAAACCTTACCTTGTAAACGATATACTTGTTAGAAAAGACTGGCCACAGGGGTACGGCGTAGCTAGTTGTTATAACATTTTACCATATGCTGGTGGCAGCTTTACACTCATAAGGGTAAACCTTTACAGAATAGCAACTAAATACAATGGAGACATAGACTTAATATTAAATGAAGGTATACCTGAAGTAGTAAAAGCTGCAGCAGAACTAGTAGAAGCTAGAACATCATTTATAGTTGAGGAAAGCGGATTCTTTGAAACATCATTTCTAGTTAACGAGGAGTTCATATACGAAGATAATTTTACAGCAATGTTCGGAATCTATGCTTTAGCTGAAGCACTAGAATACATAGCTAAAGCTAATAACTTGAAAGGAGAATACGGCTACGATGAAGAGGTTAATAAGATAGCTATAAACATTATAGAGAAACTATACAATGAGGTAGAAAAATACCATATAAAATACCTTAAAGCTAGTAATGGTAAAATGGTACTCCACTCACAAGCAGGAATAAGTACTGACAAGGAGACACCAGGTATAAGGGTAAAGTATGGTAAAGAACCTCACCCATACGATTACGTAGAATTATTATCAATAATGCATAAATACATCAAAGCTGGTACAAGCGAAATATTCACATTCAATCAAACAGCAAGACACAACCCAGAAGCAGTATACGATATAGTTGTAGGGGCATTCAAGAAGGGCATGAAGTTCTTCTCAATAACTAGTACATTCAGTGAATTCATTAGAGTTACAGGCTATCTAATAAAGAAGGAGGATTTAGAGAAGTTCAAGGAAGGCAAAGTTGCTAGACACGATACAGCATATCTTGGTGCTGAAGCAGTGATTAACCAGAGAGCTCTTTCAAGAAGACCACTAGGCTTAGATGAACTATTTAAACTAGGTCTTAGGGTAACTCAATGAGAAAAAACAATAAAACTAGAAGCAGCCATGAAGCACTAGTTGCAGGAATAGTACCTTCAAGCTTTGTTGACGGTCCAGGTAACAGACTCGTAGTATTCCTACAGGGATGTAATTTAAGATGCATCTACTGCCAAAACCCAGAAACCTGGGATCCAACAGGTAAGAAGAATCCATTATGCATTAAGGTTAGCCTAGAGGAACTTCTTAGAGTAGTTAACAAGTATATTGACTTTATATCAGGGATAACATTTAGTGGTGGAGAACCACTACTACAGTGGAGATTCATAAGAGAGTTTTCACGGAAATTCAAGAGCTTACATCCAGATAAGACAATAATAGTTGACTCAAACATAGATGTAGAGTCATCAATTTTAATTGAAGTAAGCAAATACGTTGACTACTTTACACCTGATATAAAGGCTCCTAACCCAGAACTTTATAGGAAAGTAACTGGTGGGCTAGGCAATTTTACTAGAATGATCAGCAATCTCAAGTTACTGGATAGTATGGGTAAGATTTATGAAGTAAGATTACCTATAATACCAACTATAACTGATAGTGAGGAAGTATTTAATGAATGGATAAATATTCTAAAAGAGCATGTTAATAGTAACGTCAGGTTAAGAATAATAAAATTTAGACCTCATGGTGTAGCAAACAGTTTTCTTAAAAACAAAACAGTTAATGAGGAAGTAGTTAAGAACCTTATAAACATGCTTAAAATCAATGGTTTTACTAACATAGTCTACCTAGGCTAATCCAAGCTAATAATCTCCACAAATGTTCTCCTCATTATTTATGCAGGCTCAATTCCTTCTTGGGTACTAGTTCTTTTCTTAGTTTCAGTCTTTAGCTTATCCAGGGTTATGGAGTAGTATAAGCCTTGTTTAGAGTAACGCTTATATATGCTGGTTTCCAATATGACACGCGGAATATAGGTGTTGGGATTGAGTAGGCTAAGATTTCCACCTCAAGTATTAAGACGAAGACTTGAAGCATTTAAAGAGAAGCTTAGGTTAAAGAACATAGATGCTGCTATGATACGTGTACAGTCAACTTATACATACTTTACTGGCACTAAGTGGCTTAGACCAGCATTACTAGTACCAGCTAATGACGAGCCAATACTCTTTGCAGCTCAAGGTGAAGAAGAGGAGTTAGCTAGTAGGACTTGGATAGGAAACATAGTAACATTTAAAGATGGAGGAGACCTCATGGCTAAAGTATCAAGTATTATAAGGAATAACAAGTACAAAGTCGTTGGACTCGAATATGGAATTGAGAGAGATGCTTACATAGTATTCTTTGAAATGTTTAAGCGCTTGAATCCTGGAGTTAAGGTAGTAGATATATCAGATATAGTTTACGAGATGAGAATGATTAAAGACGAATATGAATTAGAGGCCATAAAGCGGGCAGGAGAGATAGCAGTAAAAGTAATGGAGAAAACCCTAAGCATTATTAAACCTGGGGTATCTGAAACGGAAATAGCAGGAGAAGCATACTATCATGCATATAGGCTTGGCTCAGAAGAACCCAAGGTATACGTTAACGTAGGCCCTAACCCTAGGGTTCATGCAGAACCATTTAGAGACATAAAGGTAAGGGAGGATGTAGCTATTACCATAGTACTTGGAATAGACTATAATCACTACTACATTAATATGTCAAGAACTATACTCTTAGGTAAAAGCGATGCAGGAGAAAAGGCATTAAAATGTATGGACGAAGTATATGTTAAGGCATTAGAGCTAACTAAGCCTGGCGTAAAACCCATAAAGGTTATAATGGAGTTAGATAACATATACCGTAAATATGGATTAATAAATCATAGAGTAGTAGGATACTTACATGGTGTTGGACTGCAAATAGAAGAGCCACCTATAACTACTATTATGCCTAAGCATAGATTTACTGAAATAAAGCGGGGAATGGTTGTAGCATTCATACATGCACCTATAGTATTAAAGGGTGTAGGACAAGTAAAACGCGAAGACACATTCATTGTGACAGATAAGGGTTTAGAAATAGTTACTAAGCTTGAATAATCAGTCTATTCTTAAAGGTATAAACCATATATTATCCACACCCTGTATTTTGCGTAAGGACTTTACTAGTAATTGTATTTCATTCCAAGTAGACTCAACTATAGCTATATTCAAACACCAACCTTTTTCAAGTAGTTGATGATAAAACGATTTAATCATGGTCTGAAATGTATGAATAGTATCAATTACTTTCTGGTCTACCGATGGCCTTAGCTCATGGTTAGTTAATATGATTACTATAGCGTATATCCTACCCGTAAACGTTTCTTCAGGGAATCTCTGTGAAAGATATTCTCTCAAAGCTTCTCTTATCAGCTCTGATCTCCCAGTATACCCGTATTCCCTAATGTATTCGTCTATTTTATCTAGTAGATTACTTGGTAGTGATATACTTATTATAGGCATAGGGTAGTCACCCATATAATAACTTGTACAATCCCAGTTAATAATCTTTATATAATAACTCATCCTAGAGTTTAATAAAAAGGCTTATTATATCACTTAGGGTAGTTCTAGCTGGGGGACTAGCTAATGGGTTACGATAGTAAACATGGTCATGAAGACGAGGGTATCCCTATTCTGTGGGTAGCTATTGGTGTTACTAGTATACTTATGCTTCTCTTATCGGTATTGGGTCTTCACTATTATTTAATGGATTATGTATTGTTAGCTATATCATTGGTAATACTTTCAAGAATGGTTGTAGTGCTTTTACTAAAACGTAGACTTACAGTAGACTTATTGATGGGTGTAGCAGGTCTTGCTACTTGGTATCTTCACGCAATTCTAGAAGGATTCCTTATCTTCACATTATACTCTATATCAGAGCTTATAGAGCATCTTGCTGAAAGGTATGCTAAGAGGAAACTAGTTGGTTTACGAGAGCTTCTTCCAAGCGAGGTTAGTGTTGAAGTAGATAACAATATTGTTAAGAAGAAATTAAGTGAAGTAGATGTTGGCGATATATTATTGATTAAACCTGGCGAAGTAGTACCTGTAGACGGAGTTATAGTTGAAGGTGAATCAGTATTCGATACATCGTATGTCACAGGTGAGCCTGAGCCAACTCCTCTAGGTAAAGGAGACTATGTTACAAGTGGTTATATAAATAAGGCTAAACTAGTTAGAGTTAGAGCTTTAAGAAAACCTAGTGAGTCACTACTACAGCTACTTATTGTTGAAGCTGAGAAAGCTCTGGAAAGGAAAGCATCTCTGCAGAAGTTTATTGAAAGATTCTCTCAACCCTATACATTACTCGTATTAGGGATTTTCGGTATAGCCGCCCTCATATTACCACCTTATAGAGCATTAGCTATACTATTAGCTGGATGCCCTAGTGCTTTCATCATTGCATCTAGTACTGCTACAGCATTATCCATAGCACTACTTGCTAGACGCTCAACTGTTGTAAGAGGAGGAAGAGTTCTCGAGGATCTAAGTAAGGTTAAGGTTATGGTGTTTGATAAGACGGGTACAATTACATTAGGTGACATGAGGATAACAAGAGTATATGCCTATGGAGGTCGTAGTAGAGAAGAAGTATTAAGCCTAGCTGGGGGAGCAGCAAAAGCTAGCAACCATCCAGTAGCATTAACGCTATCTAAGTACAGTAGTTTGACTCCAACTAAAGCTGAAGAATACCCAGGCAAAGGCTTAAAAGCATTGATTAATGGCTTTGAAGTCCTAGTTGGATCAAACACGTTCCTTAAAGAGCAAGGAGTACTCTTAAACGTAAGTGGCAGAATATGTGGTGATGGTGAAAGAGAAGTATATGTAGCAGTAAACAAGATGCATGTAGGTGTAGTATGTCTAGAAGAAGAAGTCTCAGATAGAGTAAGAAAAATATTTGAAGAACTACGTAGAGCAGGCTTAGATTTAGTTATAGCTAGCGGTGATAGAGTTGATAGAGTTAAAAAGATTGCTAGGTATCTAGGTGTAGACAAATACTATGGTGAACTAAGCCCTGACGATAAAAGAAGGCTAGTTGTGGAACTGAAGAAGAAGTATAGTAAAACAGCTTTCGTAGGTGATGGAATTAATGATGTAGAGGCATTAGCTGAAGCAGATGTGGGTATAGCTATTGGTAGCTTACGTGTAGTATCAAATATAGGTGATGTCGTATTAGTTAAGGGGATAGAGACTATACCGCTATTGATAAAGCAGGCAAGAAAATATATTAAATCAATATATGCTTCGATATTGATTGCATTGGTTATTAAACTATTTGCTATGGTCCTAGGCCTTATGGGCATGATACCATTATGGCTTATAGTAGGTATAGGTGATGATGGATCCACGCTTGCAGCATTAGGCTTAATAACATTAATTCTATCTAAGCATTAAAACCATTGAAGTATATTAAGATTGGTTTAAACCAAGTATACGGTGGTCTAAGTGTCTAGGGATTTCTTAAAGGAAGTAGAGGAAATGATTCGTAAAGAAGTAGAGTATGCTAAAGAATTAGACGAGCTGTCAAATATGATAGACCACCCAGTTCTTCAGGCACTCTTTAAAGCTATAGCATTTGATTCAAGAAAACATAGCGTACTATACACATCAGCTCTCAGATTACTTCGTGAGGAAATTAAGGCTTTAACTGAAGAAGAACTAAAAATTATATCTGAGAAAGTGAGGAAGCATATAGAGTTAGAAAAAGAAATGATTGAGAGAACACTAGAATTAATGAAGCAAACAGATGATCCTAAGTTAAAGTTAATACTTGCATCAATACATGAAGATGAGGTAAAGCATCATAAGCTACTAACCGATATAGAAAAGAACATAGCATCAAAGTATGGTGTAACTGAAGAAGAACTATGGGATATGGTTTGGAAGGATAGTCCTTGGCATGGTACTCCTGGAGGTTAAGGATGGAGAAGAACTAAGTAAACAAACCATACAGGAATTATTTATTCTTTTACTTGTCTTTTATAGTAGCTTTTCAAAGTTATTAATATAGCTAACAACAATATTAACATGATACCCGTAAACTGTAGAGATGAATATTTTTCACCTAAGACTATTAATGATAGTATAATAGCTGATATGGGCTCTAGTGTAGCAATAATTGACGCATCTAGTGCTCTTATGTATTTCATTCCATTCATGTATAGGATTAAGGCTAAGCCTATGCTTATACATCCTCCCCATACTATAGCTAACATTGTTCTAAGTTCAACTAATATTATTGTGGGGCTACCGTGATTATGGTCTAGTAGGCTCATTACAGCTAATACTGGTATAGATGAAAGAGTTGGTTGAACTAATACCTCTTCTACCCTATAGCCTTTACCGTAAAAGTATTTAACTGCTATAATAGTGGATGCATAGATTGCAGCTAACCCAATTCCTATAAGAAAGCCTTGAATACTTGTAAGCTTAAGACTTGGATTAGAAGAAATATATGCTCCTGCAACAGCGGTAAGTGTAAGCAGGTAATCACTTAGTGTTGGCACTTCACCAATAGTGATAGGTGATATGATAGCTATTATCAGTGGGGCAACGTACAATAGTGAAGCAGTAAGACCTGCTCCATTTACCTGAACTGATAAAGCATAGAGTAGCCTAAACAATGGTATAACTATAACTCCATATGGTAGTAAGTCTACTCTAATCCTATGTAGCCTGGTTTTACCACTAACTATTAAAAGTACTAGTGAACCCGTAGAAGTTAATGTAAAGGCTATAGTGAATAATCCAATGCCAATGCTCAGTAAATACCGGACTACTATGCTAGTTGTACCCCATAAACTAGTAGCTAATGCTACAAGGATAAACCCTTTAAGCCTACTTGAATATCTCAAGGATTCACCATCTACTCCACATAATCATCAACAATATTTCATGTATGTATAAAGTGTAACTGTCATATACCACTGTGCAGGTTTCTTGCCTAGTATTAACCTAGTTGAATAGTACTGCTAAAAGATTCTCTATTCTAGCTAGCTATAAGGATTAGAGAGAAAGTAAAAATATGATCAGCAAGACCAATCTTCATCACCTACTCAGTGATAGCTAGCTTCATCACTTAAGGCTACTTGTTAGTGTCTAAGCTTATTCTTGCTTAGTCAGTATCTCCCCTTATAGATAGTGTATACGTGGTTATGATCTCTACGCTACCCAAGCTCTATTTTCTGATAGTTAGTTATTGGTGTTTACTTTATTGCTTCAAATACTTTTCTAGGAATATGAGTGCCGGTAGTAGTATTTTTACTGCATCCTCCATTTTTATGATGACGTGCCCCATATCTGGTATAATGTGTGCTTCAAAGGTTTTGTTCTTGTCTAGTAGCTTCTCTATGTATTTCAGAACGGGTTTAAGTGGTGTTCTCGTATCATTTTGAGGGTGTATTATGCATAATGGTTTCTTCACGTTGTCTACGTAGATTATTGGTGAGCGTTCTCTCAATAATTCTTTCTTACCAGCAAATAGGACTTCTATGAACTGCTTGAATATAGCATCACTTAACCCGTACATTTCCTCCCAATCAACTATGCCTGCACCAGCTACACCACACTTCCAGATATCTGGGTATTTACCCATTGCTAGGTAGGTCATGTAGCCTCCATAGCTATAGCCCATTACCGCTATCTTATCTTGGCTAGCTATCTTATTGTTAACACCCCATTTTGCAGCATATACTATGTCTTCTAAATCTCCTCCTCCAGGATCACCTATATCCAATACCCTGAACTCATCCCCATATCCAGTAGATCCACGGAAGTTTGGTGCTAGTACATGGTAGCCCATAGCTACTAGTGAAGCAATCATTATACTCCATACATCTCTTACCTCACTCCAAGGACCTCCATGTACATACACTATACTTGGTCCAGGCTTCGGTGAAGTATTAGACAATGCTACATACATTGGTATTTCTAGTCCATCAAATGATTTATACTTAACAAACCTTACCTCACCAAAGCTTTCTTCTATGAATTCTGGTAGTCTGTTCTCAACTACTACTCTAGTATTGTTCTTCTCTAAATCTACCTCCAATATCTCTGGAGGCTTAAGTAATCCCGAAATAGCTACAAGAACCTTACCATCAGTAAACACTGGATGTCCATGAATAGTTCCTTCGGGTAGAGGAATTAACTTGCCGTCTAGGAATAGCTTTGACCTACCATTCTTCTTGCCAACGGCCCATAATATTCCATCGTTAGTCCAACCATAAGCATCATGCTCAACTGGATCATACTTCTCGTAGTCATCGTGTTTGAATACTAGTTTTTCTAGAGCACCTGTTTCTGGGTCATAGAGATACAGTCTGTTTTTACCCTCATAGTTGCTTTCAAATAATATTTTACCATTCCTTATAATGGGAGCTTTGTTTTGTGAACCAGGTTTTGGTGTATACATCTTGAACTCGTTTGTGTCTAGGTCATATATGAATAATTCAAAAGTACGTGGATCACCACGTAGGTTACCAAAGCCAACAATATACTTACCCTCAATATCTGTTACAAACATAAGCTTATCAACGACACGTAGCTTCTCCCAACTACCATCGAGTTTAGCAAGGTATATTGCTACATCCCTAGCCGTAGCTCCAGTAAATGCAACTCTAGAACCATCGAACCCCAATCCAAAAATCCTCATAGGAGGAGTATCAGCTAGTAATTTCTCCTCACCACCACGGGCGTCAACGTAGAATACTCGGTGGAGCTCTTGTCCACGAGTAACATCCCTAATAAACACTACGTAAGGACTCCAAGGCTTAGGAAGAGTGGCACCATTAATTGGCTCAATAGTAAGTCTCTTTCTATCACCGCCATTCTTATCCATTGACCAGAGGCTTAATACACCCTCTAATGTACTAAGATAGACAATTCTCTCATCAGCTAATCCAAGAATGCTATATGTTGGAATACGAATAAGAGACTCAAGAATACCGACGATACGTGAGATTTCAACCATACCTAGAACACCACAAATCATACTCAGCTAAGACATGGTAAATTAAATTAACGGTTAAAATGAAAACGAGTAAGAAGTCAATATTAGGAGAGAAGCCAATACTATAAGTATATTCAAGGAGAGAGTATTCAATCTCCCATAAGCATTGTCAAGTAGTAAGAGCATAAGACCATTATGCTACTATGTACATGGTTTATAAGCTTTTCATATCTCCAAGTAAGTGTAGAGGGTATATTCTGTGCTCCACTATATACCCTTTGTCAATCGTATTGAAGAGTTAAAAGTACTTGAAGAACTTAGTGCTAGAGGTCTCACTAAGCCCTTATATCTTTACGGTCCCGAAGGTTGTGGTAAAACTAGGCTCTTAAAAGAATTCATTAATTCTTACAATAATGTTGGTATATACATTGATGCTTTAGAAGGAGGAGACATTGAATCAGCACTTCAATTGAGTAAAGTCTTAAATAAGGCTATCCCGTTTATCGGGGAATTAGTTGAAAGTTATAGTGGCAGTATAGGTAGGATTTTAGCTGAGAGAATACATGAGCTCTTAAGGAGACTTATTGTTAAGCTAAGTTTAAGGAAATCAAGGCTTGTTGTCGTAGTTGATGATGTTGTTAAAGCTATAGGTATCGATAGAATTGAATGGTATATTAAATGGCTCTACGAACTCATATGGAAAATTAGGGAGAAATATGAAGTTAAGAGTATATTAATAATTGTTACAACTAGTGAAGGATTAAGCTTAGACATAGTTTCAAGACATACCCATAGCCATATTAGAATGTTATGGAATCTAGATAAGAAGGCATTCTTAGAGTTAGCATCTAAACTAAATCCTCCAGATACTGCTACTACAGAAGAAGTATGGAGGGTTACTGGAGGTAATCCTAGAGCAGTAATAGAAATAGCAATAGACTATAACTGGGATGTAAGTAAATGGTTAGTGGATCTAAAATATAGGCTACTAAGAGTAGTTGAGAGAGTAAAGCATAGACAGCTAGCCAAACACTTAAGAACAGTTATTGAAGACGTAGACGTAATTCACAGCGAGTTTTCCGAAGAAATGTATAATTTATATAAAGTACTTGTTGAAGAGAACCTAATTATCTATAAATACATGAACATGTTGGTGGGCCGAGAACTAGTAGAGAACCAGGAACTAGGTATAGGGAAATACTATGCATGGCAAATACCAGCATATAGGAAAGTATTGAGTCAACTACTATGAGGCCCCAAACAGCGAGGAAGTATAAGCATAGAACATACTATTGCTGGATCTCACCAGTTACCTCCATTACTCTCTGCAGCACCCTGTATGTTTTCTGGTCTAGATTTCCCTCTTGTTCTACGATCTCCTTTAGTATTGTTAGTATTCTGTCTATTCTACCTCTACAGCTACTTGGTAGCTTCTTTTCCAGGTTTAAGAGTTCATCAATGTATACTAGTGGTGATATAAGTTTTGCTAGTTGTAGATTCTCTAATAGGCTTCTACACCCAATGTCCTCAAATTGTTTCTCTAATACGAATTCCATGTATGCTCTCACCTGGTCTATGTATCCTTGTCTTACTAGAAACCCATGTACCTCAAGATCCTTAACTATAGTCGACGCCGTGTATACTAGCCTTAAAGCATTCTCAAAACCATAGGTTTCTATGAGTTCTGGACTAATAGATACTAGATAGTAGAGTGGTGAACCATGAAGAATGCTATGAGTAGCTTCATGTACTAGCAATGCTTTAACGTACCTATTCTTTAGACTACGTGTCTTCTCGTAATCTACATGTATTCGCGGCCACCCACGCCAAGCTTCATGTAATGTTATGAAGTCTCCAATAACTAGTACACCACTACTCCTTGCTTCTTCTTCAAGTACGCGTAACTTCAATATAGTGTTCTCATACACGAACACCTCCACTAGTAAGGGAAGAGAAGTAGTCCTAATACTATCGTAAAACTTCTCTAGGGTATCAATAACCATGTTGGTAAAAGAACTAGGTATATTGCCTATAACATGTAAGTATAGCTTAGGAGCCTTAACCATAGTACATGTTTCACCCATAACCTGGAACGGATTAAGTGAGAGCTGTTTCTAAACCCGGCATTCTACTAGACTTAGGCTTACAATCTAACCACTAGAGTCGTTCTAGCTAAAAGCTTGTATGGCTATGTGTTTAGCTTAGGTGTGATGGGATAGAGTGTTAGCAGAGTTAGTTAGAAAATAAGTTGAGCACATCTTTACTGATTAGTGTTTAAACCATATAGTTTCTCAATGAGCTTTCTTTGATTATGGCTAAGGTCTTCTATAATCTTAATCTTCAATTCAGGATTATAAATGTACTTTGGTGTACGTAGTCTTTTGTCAAGGTATCCTAGTAGAGTTTTTCTTGTCATTAGAATAGCAGTATCCCTACTACCTCTCAGTAGTTCACGTTTTATACTCTTTCTATTCCTAGTAAAGTATGGGTCATCTATGTTCTCGTAAAGTCTTAGTGCTTTATAGACATATTCTATTCTAGTTTGCTTTAACCTATATATCTCTGTGAATTCTCCTAGAAGCTTATGTCTTATAGCTGAACTATAAGTATCCTTTGGATGTGGACTTGGATTTAAGCCTAATATCATGTCTTTAGCCATCAAGATCAAAGTGAAGGCATCCATTAGTATTAGTAGTGCTTCCAGTCTTCTACCTCTAAAAAGTAGATCATAGATCTTGTCTAACAAGTACTCGGCATATTCTTTAGCGTTTTCTATGTCTTTTCTACTCCATTTCCAAGCTTTCATTAACTCTAAGTAACGGTGTAAGATATTGTCTCTATCACATAGTATTAGCGGTTCCTCCAAGATCTTAAAGTATAGTGAGTGCGTTATCCATAGACTATTACTTGCTTTAGCATCTAATTCTTCTAAAATATCTTCTAATTTACTTAATGGAATGTAGATTACGTCTAAGTCAACTACTCTTGTTTCCATGTAGACGTATTCTTCAACTCCTTTTTCATCCGTAAATACAGCTATGTCTATGTCACTATAGTTATCTGCTAATCCTGTAGAGTAGGAGCCAAAAACTATTATGCTTAGTACCTTATCTCTACATTTAAGCCCATGCTTATTGATAAAATGTCGTAGATTCTGTAGATCTATGCGTGTCAATAACCTGATGCCTCACAATACCTCTTATAAGCTCTTTCTGCATCCTTTACAGCTGTATTATAGAGTAGTTGATTATTTACTCTTAGATTAGCCCATATACTATATAGTTTTTCAGCATCTACTCTATATCTTGCAATCTCATAGACGTTCTCAACGTTAACCTTACCCTTAACGTGTTTATTGTAGACACGTCTAATAAAGACCTTATCCGGCTCCAAAGCACTCATCCCAATAACTTCACCAATCATGTCAATGAGCCTCATGGATTCACCAATACCTTTACGGTTGAGTACATAGGCTATAAGGCCTTGGGAGCCAGTTATCCTCCCCAGCTTAGAAACTTCAACCTCATAGTGCTTAAATATTCTCCCAACACTAACTAGTCGGGCTGTACCCACTCCAGTGTAGAGCATATAGGCAAGAGAAGCTGTAACCATAGCATGATACAATGATCTATGTGAAACCTTAACACCAGAATAAGGCGACTTAAATCCTCCAACACTTACACTCCTAGCATACATCTCCGGGAATAAGTATACTAAAGCATCAGGAGGCAATGAAATGACATCAGTAACCTTTATGTCATCTCCTAGAGACTTTCCAACAGATCTGTTATCCAGGAAACCTGGAGGTGGAGGTGGCGGAGGTGGAGGGAATCTAAAGTCTTTACCCAATTTTAGCACAACGCAGAGCTTTTGATGTGTTTTCCGCATGAAACATATATTAACTTATCTCTTCTACTAGTACTATTGTATTGTTCGTGGTTAATTATGTATCAGTACATAACGTTGAATGTGCTTTAATCTAGTTTATTTTACGTAAAGTTTTTAAATAAGCTATGGGAAGGTTCTAGCACACCTAGAAAATGTTTGCTCCGTGTGTGGTGGGTGGGGATGCAGCGCCAATATTGAATAATGACTTCCTACGTTCCCTAAATGCTAGCCTAAGTGATCATATTAGTCTTGATGTATTGGAAGATAAGGTTAAGAGAAGTAAGAGAAGACTGTTAAACCTTCTTAGTAAGGTTGGTGGATGGCATTCTTGGTCTTCACTATCTTCGCTAAATATCATAGCAGTATTGTTTAGCTCTTGGATTGCTGAAGGATACGCTATGGGTGTCGAGAGATTAGTAGTTGTTAGTAAGGGGCATGCTGCTCCATCAGTATATTCTTGGCTAGTTGAAATGGGGGTTATCAAGGAATCTGAGCTTGAGGATTTTGCTACACCTTGGTCAAGGCTTCAATCACATCTAGACGCATTGAGGTTACCGGGTATAGTTGTTTACTCTACAGGATCCCTTGGTCAAGGACTATCTATTGCTAATGGTATAGCTATAGCCTCTAAAATAGATTCTATAAGGAGAGAAGTAGCTGTTCTTCTAGGTGATGGCGAACTTGATGAAGGACAAGTATGGGAGGCTATTGCTACAGCTTCAGCATTAAAATTGGATAATGTCATAGCTATTATTGATCGAAATATGGTTCAACACACTGGTTTCACTGAGAAGGTTAAGCCTAAGGAGCCTTTAGCTGCCAAGTTTAATAGCTTTGGATGGTATGTTCTAGAAGTAATAAACAATGTTAAAACCATACATAGTGGTCTAAGGACACTATCAAGTATTAATGGTAAACCTAAGGCTCTAATAGTTAGAAGTAATAGAAGGTGGTAATTATTGTATATTCAGGAAGCTTTAGAAAAGCCTTTGGAGAAGCACTTGTTGAAGCCGGCTACTTAAACGAAGACATTATAGTACTAGATGCTGATACACCAAAGTCTACGTGGACTAAGCTCTTTGCAAACACGTTTCCCCATAGATTCATTAACGTAGGTATTAGTGAACAAGACCTAGTATCTACAGCAGCAGGATTAGCAATAGCTGGTAAAATACCAGTTGTTGCAGGCTTCTCTATGTTTCTAATGAGAGGATGGGAGCAAATTAGGAATACTATCTCAAGAGACCACTTAAACGTTAAAATTGTTGGTACGCATTCAGGGCTATCTGATTACATGGATGGTGCATCACATCAATGCTTTGAAGATATAGCATTAATGAGAGTTCTCCCAGGCTTTATAGTACTTGTTCCAGGAGATGAAATTGCAACGAGGAAGATAGTTCTTGAAGCACTACTTGAACACAAAGGACCTGTATACATAAGACTTGGAAGAGATAATGCTCCAAAAATATACGATGAATTCGAGGAGTTTCCTATAGGTAAGCTAAAGATAATAGAAGATCCTGGAGACATCGTATTATTCTCTAACGGCTTTACCCTAGGCCTAGCCTTAGAAGTAGCAAATGAGTTAAAAAGACATGGAATAAGCACTGGTGTAGCAGATGTCTATACAGTTAAACCATTAGACAAGGACGGCATTATAAAGTTGTCTAAGAAGGTAAACTTGGTTGTAGCTATAGAGGATCACAGCATCTATGGTGGCCTAGGATCAGCTATAGCTGAAGTACTAAGTGAATCATATCCTAAGAGAATACTAAGAATAGGAATACGTGACGAATTTGGTGTGAGCGCAAGAAGTTTTTCTCAACTCATCGAATATCTAGGCTTCACGCCAGCTAATATAGCCTTAAAAATAATTGAGGTGTATGCATGAAGCTAAGATTAGTATCTAAAAACTATAGAGATAAAACTATTGTTAAAGTAGGTAACGTAGAGATAGGTTCAAGTAAGCCAGTTATTATAGCAGGTCCCTGCGCTGTCGAATCTAGAGAACAAATCCTAGAGATAGCTAAAGTCTTAAAGAATATAGGAATTCACATACTACGTGGAGGAGTATTTAAGCCTAGAACATCACCATATAGTTTTCAAGGTTTAGGTGTTAAGGGATTAGAGTACTTAAGAGAAGCAGCTGATTCTACAGGATTACCCATTGTTACAGAAGTTCTTGACCCTAGAATGGTTAAGTTAGTTGCTGAATATGTTGATGCAATACAGATAGGTGCTAGGAATATGCAGAACTTCCCTCTTCTCCGCGAAGTTGGTAGAATAGAGAAGCCAGTACTCCTTAAAAGAGGATTTGGTTCAAGAATAGATGAATGGTTAAGTGCAGCCGAATACATACTACTTGAAGGAAATGACCAGGTAGTTTTAGTTGAGAGAGGTATTAGGACATTTGAAACAGCAACAAGATTTACCTTAGATATAGCAGCAGTTCCAGTGCTAAGAGAGCTAACGCATCTTCCAGTTATAGTTGATCCTAGCCATGCAGCTGGCCGTAGAGAACTTGTTAAACCATTAGCTAAAGCAGCATTAGCTGCAGGAGCAGATGGATTAATGATTGAAGTACACCCAAACCCTGATAAAGCATTATCTGATGCACGTCAACAATTAACTCCCGAAATGCTTAAGGAATTGATTGGTGAGCTTAAATGGATGAGATTACTCTGAGACTTAGAACTGAGAAGGAAGCTAGAATAATTATTGGTAAGAGTCTAATAGGGGAAATAGGAAGCATTATAGCTAACATGTACCCATACAAGGTCATGGTAGTAGCCGATAAAAATGTCCCAAAAACCATCATTGAACATGTCGTCCAAGATCTAAAAACCAATGATCTAGATACAAAAATTTTACTTGTACCTGGTGGTGAAAGAATAAAGAGTTTGTCATTCATAGATAAGTTATGGAGGTTAATGATAGATAATGGTCTAACTAGAAAATCATTTATCGTAGTTGTAGGTGGTGGTACACTACTTGATTCTGTAGGTTTTGCAGCTTCCACTTACATGAGAGGTTGTAAGCTAGTATATATTCCAACAACTACTTTATCACAAGTAGATGTAGCTATTGGTGGTAAGACGAGTATTAATATAGGTAATGTTAAAAACATTGTAGGAACGTTTTATCACGCAGACATAGTGCTAATAGATCCAAGTATACTATTAACGCTTAGCCATGAAATATATCTTTCAGGTTTTTCAGAAGTAGTAAAACATGCTATTATAGAAGGCATTGAAGGCGTTAAGTTCCTAGAAAATAGAATAGCCGGTATTATAGAACGAGATTTGAATGTACTTGAAGAAGTAGTAAAGTTTAGCGTTATGGTTAAACTCAACATAGTAGAACAAGACTACGTAGAAGATAGGAATATTAGGACAGTATTGAATTTTGGACATACAATAGGTCATGCAATAGAGTCTGCTACAAATTACAGTATACCACATGGCTATGCAGTCTCCATTGGACTAGTCATAGAATCTTACATAGCTAATGGTATACTAGGTTTCCCAAGAGAAGACGTTGAAAGAATAGTTAGGATCCTTAAGCTACTAGGTCTTCCCACAAAACCTATGGTATCTTCAACTAGTTTATTGAAGGCTATGAGAACTGATAAAAAGTTCCTACACGGTAAGCCAGTTCTACCTCTACCTAGAAAACTTGGGTTATTTGAAACCATAGAGTTAGAGTGGAGGGATATAGAGTTATGGGTGAAAAAGTTAATCCATTAAATATAGTCTGTAGCGTTATTGCTACAAGCTCTCTAAACAAGATGCAAGTGCTTGCAGTAAATACTAAAACTAAGCTAGTAGAGTTAAGATTAGACCACTTGGAGAATCCTAGTATACTGAATCCTAGCACATTAGAAAGTATAGGCAACTTAGTAACTAAACTTGAGGATGCGGGGAAGAGGGTTATCTTAACACTTAGAGATAAATCTGAAGGAGGAAAATATCATGGACCCAACAGTGTCAAGGAAAGGATTTTAATAGAATTAGCACGTTATAGGCCGAGCTACATAGATATTGAGGCTAGAAATCCCATAATAAATAATATAATTGATAAATTAGCAAGTACTGTTAGGAGTGGCATTATAGTATCTATGCATTTCCTAGACAAGTCATTAACCCTTGATGCCATAAAGGTTTTAGCTAGGGAGATACTTAGTATAGGATCTCGCTTTAATGGAAGACAAGTACTAGCGAAGATAGTCTATAAGTGCAATAGTGTTTATGAAGAATTACCAGCAATGCAAGCAGTAGTTGAATACAAAGGTAGGTTGATTTCTTTCGCAATAGGTGAATCATGTAGGATATCTAGGCTTCTAGCTCCATTTCTAGGAGCTCCCTTCACCTACGCCTACCATGGTTCTCTACGAGTAGCACCTGGGCAATTCAAGGTTAACGAGGTGTTTAGGTTATGGAGGTTAATGGGCATAGCTTAAAGTACTATCTAATAGGTCATCCTGTAGCACATAGTCTTAGCCCAATAATATACAATAGCTATTTCAAGGAACACGGTATACCAGCATCTTATGGTATAATTGATGTTGCTTCACACAAACAATTAGTAGATACATTAAAGGATTTGAGAAGGAGGGCTCTAGGATTCAATATCACTAAACCACATAAGATATCCGTTACTAAGCTATTAGACTTCCTTGATAAGCATGCAAGGATTATTGGTGCGGTAAATACCGTTAAAAAGGAAAATAATAGACTTATAGGTTATAACACTGACTGGATAGGCTTTAGAGAAGCTCTTCAAAGATTTACAGGTTCCAAGAAGTATAATAAAGCTTTACTACTAGGTGCAGGTGGTGCTGGTAGAGCTGTTGCATATGCTTTAGTAGGTATGGTTGATGAACTTATTATTGTTAGTAAAAGCGGTATTACAGCAGAGCAATTAGCAGTAAAAGCTATTAAATGGGGCATACCTAGTGCCATAGGTCTTAAAGCTAATTGGAATAACATGGCTGATCTTGTTAGAAATACCGAACTAATAGTAAACGCTACACCAGTAGGATTTAACAATTCTTTGTCAACACCTATTCCACCTAAGCTAATAACTAGTAAGGTAGTCGTATTTGATTTAGTCTATAGGCCGTTGAAGACTAGGTTATTAAAGGAAGCAGAAAGTAAGGGTTGTAATGTAATTGACGGGCTATGGATGTTGGTATATCAGGCTAGCATGAATATCAAGATATGGTTTGGCTTCAACGCTGATGCAATAGAACTTAGACGTTATGCCTTAAAAGCATTGGAGGGTTAGCAGGAATGAGCATTGGAGTAGCAACTACACATGCAGCACTTAGCATCTTAAACGCTATACCTACAGGTATTGGTGGTGCAATTGGCATAGACTTAAAGGTAAAAGCAATTGTTAAGCTAACCAGTAAGGGTAATGCTATAATAGAATCTTGGGCTCCTAGTGGAAGAGTTAGGCCACCAAGAAAACTCGTAGAAGAACTAGTAAGATTAGCTAGAAGACATGGATACGAAGGTGGATTTTACGCTAAGGTTGACTCCTCAATACCTATAGCAGTAGGACTTAAGAGCAGTAGTGCAGTTGTAAATGCCTTAATTCATGCTCTACTTAGAGCTCTAGGTAAAGAGGTCTCGCCAACCAATATAGCTAAGCTAGGTGTTGACATAGCTAAGAAGTCTAAGCTAACTATTACCGGAGCATTTGATGACTCACTTGCCAGCCTCTTAGAGGGAGTATTCATCACAGACAATATAAGGGTTAAAATTCTCAAACACTACAGGTTTAACGATGAACTATATGCTGTAATAATAGTACCTAACAATAGTAATCCTATCAATAACGTTAACCCCAATATTTTCGCCAAGTACAAGAGCCACTATTTATCGGCTATCTCCTTTGCTCTGAGAGGTAATTGGCTTAAGGCGATGACTATTAATGGTTTAGCGACAATGAATGCTTTAGGATTGAGTATGAAGTATTCAAAACTAATTGAAAAGATACTTGGGCTATCATCTATTAAAGCTATAGGAGTTTCTGGTAAAGGACCAGCATTTTTTTGCTGTAACAAGTGATCCTGAACAAGTAGCTATGAGGTGGGAAGGAGAAAAATTACTAATAGCTAAGCTTCTAGGTGGAAGTAGTTGAGACTGATTGTATACCCTGTTCATTCAAGTATTGAAGGAGTAATTAAAGCACCACCTTCTAAAAGCTATACCCATAGAGTACTATTTGCTTCCCTCTTAGCATGCGGCGAATCACTGATTCTTAATCCTTTATTAGCAAGAGATACAATTGCATCTATCAATGCTATTAAGAAAATGGGTGCAGAAATAAAATGGCTTAAACAAGCTCTTCGCGTTAAAGGCGTATGCAGTGAAATAACTAATCCTCACTGGATAGATTGTAAAGGATCAGGAACTACTATCAGAATAGCAACAGCGGTTTCAAGCCTACTTGAAGAATACGTATTATTATATGGAGATGAAACACTCAATAACAGGCCTATGTATCCTTTACTTAAAGCTCTTAGTAATGTGGGAGTAGAGTCTATATCAAGGAATGGTTATCCACCAATTGTTATACGGGGACCTATAAGAAAGAGTAGCGAAGTAATAATTAATGGTAGTATTAGCTCACAATTCGTAACCGCTCTTCTAATGATTTCTCCTATTACTGATCTTCAAGTAAGAGTTATAGGGGAAATTGTCTCTAGGCCATACATAGATATAACGATTAGGGTTCTTGAATCCTTTGGTGCAAAGATTAGAAGAGATGGATATAGATTCTATGAGTCTCAAGGTAGTGGGCTAAGAGCCTCTATATTCGAGATTCCAGGCGATTATTCTTCTGCAGCTTTCCTACTAGCTTTAGGCGCTATTAAGGGAAGGATTAAGGTGATAGGACTTAATTCTAGAGATGTTCAGGGTGATAAAATAATAGTTGATATTTTGAAGAATATGGGAGCGCATGTACATGTAGGTGCTGACTATGTTGAAGTAGAGTCTTCAGGTATATTAGAGGGTGTTGAAGTAAATCTTAAGGATACACCTGACTTAGCACCTGTTGTAGCAGCATTAGCAGCCTACGCTAATGGCACTACTGTTATAAGAGGGGTAAAGCATTTAGCGTTTAAGGAATCGAATAGACTACACACTATTACTAAAGTGTTAAGGTTTTTCGGGGTATATGCAAAGTATTCTGAAGACTACTTAGTCATTAAAGGAGGTAACATTAAGGGTGCAGTCATTAGCACATTTAACGATCACAGAATAGCTATGATGGCTATAATTGTTGCTTTAGGTGGGCAAGGTATAGCTGAAATACGTGGTGTTGAGAGAATTTCTGACTCATACCCATTCTTTATCAAAAATCTTAGGGAATTAGGGGTAAGAGTTGAGGTGATAAATGATTGATTGGTAAATTATTTAGAGTATCCATATTTGGTGAAAGTCATGGTAAAGGTGTAGGCGTACTTATTGAGGGTTGTCCGCCTGGTATACCATTAGATGAAGGCTACATAGCTAAGGAATTAGAGAGAAGAAAGCCTGGAGGAATCCTAGTTTCACCTAGACAAGAAAGTGATAAACCTAGAATATTGTCAGGAGTATTTAGGGGTAGGACTACTGGTGGGCCACTAGTAATATTTGTTGAGAACCGTGACATTGATTCAAGTTTTTATGAGGAAATAAAGGATACTCCTAGGCCAGGTCATGCAGACTATGTTGCTAGGGTAAAATACTGGGGATTTAATGATTATAGGGGTGGAGGAATTAGTTCAGGTAGAATAACTGTAGGCATAGTGGCTGCAGGTGCTGTAGCTAAGAGAATTCTATCACTATACAATATAAGGGTATACTCATATATAGTTAGAATTAACGGTGTAGAGGCAAACATTAAACCAGTTGACAATGAATCGTTTAGGCAGAAAATATACTCTAATCCCCTAAGATGCCCAGATTCTAGAGTAGCTAAGATTATGGAGGAAGAGCTACGTAGAGCTTTAAGAGAAGGTGATAGTCTTGGAGGAATTGTGGAAACAATTGTATTTAATGTACCAGTGGGCCTTGGCGATCCACCTATGAATGGACTTGATAGTGATTTAGCTAAAGCGATGTTATCCATACCTGGTGCTAAAGGTATAGAATTCGGCTTAGGCTTTAAACTAGCCTCCATGAAGGGTAGTGAAGCAAATGATTCATGGACTATTAGGAATGGAAAAATAGTAGCAGAATCCAATAACATGGGGGGAATAAATGGAGGTATAAGCAATGGCATGCCAATTATCTTTCGAGTAGTATTCAAGCCCACGCCAACAATTAGGAAGCCTCAGAAAACAGTAGATCTTAGAACAAGAAGACAAGTAATCATTAGAGGACAAGGAAGACATGATCCCTGTATAGCCATTAGAGCAGTCCCTGTAGTTGAAGCTTATACAGCCATTGTATTAGTAGACCATCTTCTAAGGTGGCTTGCATGGCAACCCCTAAAATCGAGGATCTTAGGCGTAGAATCGATCAAATAGATGAGGAGATAATTAAGTTGATTACCAAGAGATTAGAATTGTGTAGAGAGATAGGAAAGTTAAAGAAAGCATACAATATACCAGTAGTTGATAAGGGAAGAGAGCAACAAGTTCTTGAGAGGGCAGGCCCCTACAGAGAGGTATTTGAAATACTAATCCTCTTATGCAAGGAAGTGCAAAGGAGGCTAAAGTAGTGTTTAACATCTATGAATTCTACGAGTACCTAACAAACATGAACGTAAGCATTAGACTTGATGCTGGAGACCCTGATCTACCCCCACCATTAGAAATCATTAAGGTATTGAAAACAGAGATAAACAAGCTGGGTTACGCACCATCAAGTGGGATAAGAGAGCTTAGAGAGAAAATAGCTGAGTTCCATGGTGTAGACTTAAATGAGGTAGTAGTTACACCTGGCGCAAAAGCAGCTATTGCAGCTCTAATACATGTACTAGGTAAAATAGGGTTAATAGCACCCTATTGGCCAGGTTATCTATCAGCAATTAAACTCTTCAATAAGGAGAAGATAGTAGTATACACGAGACAGGAGGATCAATGGCTTCCAAAGACGTCATGGATAGAGGAACTAGCTCCTAAGGTAAACGCCTTAATCATAAACTATCCTCATAATCCTACTGGAATAGTACCTACAAGAACATGGATTAAAGAATTAATCGACATAGCAGATGACAATGACCTAGTAATAGTATCTGATGAAGCTTATAGAGACTTAAACTATACTGATGAGAAAATAGTACTTGCCGAGCTAAGGCCTACTAAGACAGTTTCAGTGTACAGCTTCTCCAAGACATTCTCGTTACCAGGCCTAAGAATAGGATATGCTATAGGTGATCCAGAACTTATTTCAAAAATAAGGGAGTTTATAGCATCAACTTACACGTCCATACCAGTATTCTCTCAACTAGCTGCACTAAAAGCATTAGAGATAATAGACCAAGCTGCTAAGAGAGCTAGGAACTACTACCATGGTAAGCTGAGAAAAACCATTGCCATCATCAATAAGAAGTTATTCGACTACGTTGAACCTAAAGGAGGATTCTACCTTTTCCTACGCATCAAGAAAAACATTGATGGCGTAGAATTGGCCTATAAATTAGCTGAGAAAGGAATCGGTGTATTCCCTGGAGTGGCTTTCGGAGGAGACCATTATTCTAAATACATTAGAGTATCCTTAACTGCTCCAATCCAAGATATAGTGAAAGCATTCAAAACCATGGAGGCGTTATTGAAGTGAGTAGTGTAGGTATTATTGGAGCAGGTAAAATAGGGCTTACAATAGCAAGATTCACCTTCATGAAAGGCTACAAGACAATCCTCTACGATATAGATCCATCTAAACTAAGTATAGCTAAAACGAAAGGCTACCGTGTAACAAGCACACTTAAGGAACTTGTAGGAGAAGGCAGCTACATAGTCATCGCTACACCATCTAGGAATGTAGGAGAGATTATAGAGAAGATACTACGAATAAGTAAAAGGATAAGTCTTAACGGGAAAACATTATTTGATACAACAACGTTTAAGAAGGAAATAGTAAACTTGTACAAGAAAATCCCTAAAACAGCTTACGTAGCAAGCATACACCCCCTCTTCGGTCCAGGAGCAAAAAATGCTACTCACCATACCATAGCTGTTATACCCATACCGGGTAGAGAAGAAGGAGCACTTAAAACAGCAGAATTCATAAAATCACTAGGCTTTAAAACCATAATAGTAGACCATGAAACACACGACAAAATAATGGGTACAGTAATAGGAGGATCATATGCTATAGCAGTAGCAGTAGCAAGCCTCATAGAAGAAACAGACAACCCAGAACTCACCATAGAACTTGCTGGAACAACGTTTAAACACCTACTAATTCACCTCAAAAGCATATTAAACGATGACAACGAATTCATAAAATACATATTAAACAATACAAACACACATAACGCAGTAAAAACCATAATAAAATCCATGCAACAAATAATAGAAACCCCTAATCATAGCATAAAAACACTATCCAAGACAAGACAGTACTTTACTAGAAAAGAAATAGAAGAAGCCTATAGAAGACTATACAAATGCATAGAAGAATAAAATAACCAGTAAGTATAAGAAATCCATAAAATAAGAACGTTCTAGAGAAATACATGGAAAACATCAGTAAACCACATATGAAATCTTTACAAACACCGTAATTTAACGGATATCTTATAACTATTTCAGCTTTTATACATTTAATCTAAACTTCTATAATTTTATTTAAATTTAGCAAATTTTCACTAGGGCAAGTACTACAATATAAGTCATATTCTCATGTATGGTACGATGGGGTTTTAGCAAAACATCTACATCAATACAAATTGATAAGATTATAGTGTTTTAGGCTTTATGTATAATCGGTAAGATTAAGGAAAGAATTTTTACTGTTTGATATCGTGGCTAGGGTCTAAATCCGGAATCCTTAACCTTGTAGCTAGAGCAATACGTAAGAAGTCGTACCAGCTGAATATGAAGGGCCTTTAAGCTGATAATCAACACGTATATCCATAAATACTATTACTTGATGGCCGATATAAAAGATCTATATAGGGCTATTGAAGTTCCTTAAACTTTAGCTAACTTACTTGCAAGACCTGTTATTCCGGTTGACCATAATATAACTAGGTATCGATATTAGCTAAGTAGATAACAATAAGTGCCTATACGATAATTATTCTATGCTATGTCTATACTACATGTTTGACTTAGGTCTTAACTCTAGTTCTCTTCTCCATTCTCTGAACACTATTTCGAAATGCTCAAAGAATCCTTGCCGCCCAAGTATTGCTAGGTCTGAGGAAATGTATTCTGTGAACGCTATTGGTACCTTTAGCTTTCCTAAACCCTCTATCTCTAGCTCTTTCTTTATGTAGGCTGGTGCATAGCCTCCAACACCAGCTGGGTACTCCTTCTCAGCATTTCTTAGATCTATGCCTGCATCATCAGCAACACTGATATGAAATAAGCTTATAGTTGCACCACTATCTACTAATGCGTACAGCTTGGTTACGTACCTAGCCCTAATCACTACCGGGATCATTGGATAGTATCTTCCACGAACATTAACGTAGCTGAATACTCTACGTACAGTCAAGAAGCTACACCCAGAGTTGCTAAGGAGGTCTGCTTAGACAACTAGTAGGTCGTGGCTTGGAACTTTAATCACATAGTACTCATCACGTTTATATCCTTTCTTCTCCATAACTCTGCGGAACTCTTCAAGGGAATTAGCCCACGCAACTACCTTTCCATCCTTTATAGCAGCCCATTTACCTGGAGGCACCCTATCAAGCTCGCCATGCTTTACAAGCTCTACAACCTTAACCCTAGGCAAATCTAGACACCACACTATACCTACAGCAAAACCCTTGATAACTCTTTACTACAACTAGAGACAATAAATGCTGATAC
The DNA here is from genome assembly GCA_015521735.1 of Pyrodictiaceae archaeon. GTDB lineage: Archaea > Thermoproteota > Thermoprotei_A > Sulfolobales > WANQ01 > WANQ01. The sequence goes on from WANQ01000021.1 coordinate 30,209, forward strand.
TTCCATAAACTTAGACCCTAACTTTAGGAGTTTTAAGGTTATCAACTCTGATATGCATGTCTGATCTGAGGATAGTGATATGCACGGTTGTCAACATTTGTTGGAAGAAGTCTTGGAGTTGAAGGAGGTTGTTCTATTGTTTGGTGCGGCGGCCGGGATTTGAACCCGGGACCTCCGGCTTGGGGGGCCGGCGCCCTAATCCAGGCTAGGCGACCGCCGCACACTCTGTGTTCCTGGGAGTAAGAGTTAACTAGGGACTAAATAACCTTAACACTTATAGGTGATGAGCTCGGCAGAACCGACCCCTTATATGGGGGATGAATGGGGTCTTGAGTGCTGATGTCTCTGGTTAGGGAATTCTCATGGATGCAATGGTTTGTTTAAGCTAATATGTAAATGGGGTTGAGGCTGTGATGTTAGGGGTACAAGGATTGTCTAAGGGGTTGGGATAGTTTAGGAAAAGTAAGAAAAGGTTTAGTCTAGTAAATGTTGGGTTTTCGGGAATGCTTGTTTGACAAGCAGTTTTATCTCTGCTAGGAGTGGTTACTGATTAATGTTATAGTGCAAATGTTATTTGTTTTATTAGTTATATTAGTGTAAACATTATGTTCAAGGTTGTGTTCTTGGCTGTTAATTTCCTATTAGTTTACATGGTTATTTGTATGGTTTAATCACGTATATGTTTTTTGCGATTTCTTCATCTAATGCTATTTGGGTGTTACCTACTTGAACTATATATGAGGGGAATTTCTTAAGCACTTTGATTCTCCTACCTGGAATTAAGCCTAAGCTCATTAGTCTATTGATGAGTTCTGGGCTTCTACTATATATGTAGCTTAGTTTTCCTTCATCACCGGGATAGAGCTCGTTAAGTGGATAGACTATTCTCTTTACTAGTTTCTCGTGATTCACACAACATCTGCCTGGTGGAATTGGTTTGCCATGTGGACAGATTTTTGGGTGTCCAAGTAATGTACATATAGCTTCTTCAAGTTCTTCTGTAACTACGTGCTCTAAGCTACAGGCTGCTTTCTCATAAATTTCTTCTTCCATTCCCAGGATATCAAATAATAATCTTTCTGTTAGTCTATGAAGCCTAATGATTTTTCTCCCTAGTTCTTCTCCTTTATCTGTAAGCTTAAGCTTATCGCCATGTACTTCAATAAATCCTTGTTTTTCCAACTCCTTTAAAATACTTGTATCTACTTCGCTGGTTCTTACTTCTCGTTTGTTTTCATTTATAGCTATCCAGAGATCTCTTATTACATCTTCAACCTTTTTACGCATCTAAACCACCTTTCTCCTAAATAGTTTTCTAAGAATGGAACTAGTTAAGGGAAACTCATATCCGCAATTAGGGCATTTTACAAGATTACATCTTCTAAAGAAAATACAACCCCTACATGTAGTTGAGGTTTCTTTAAACTCGTATCCACATAAAGGACACTTAACCATGTTAGATCCCTAAGAGGATTGCTATTAGGTTTACTAAGTATCCAACAGTAAATGCAAGTGGAATTATAGTGAAGAATATAGCAAGAGCAGTTTTAAGTCCTCGTTCCTTAATCATTACAGAGAACTGGGCTATACATGGTACAAACAATGTTATTGTAACCATGGATACAAGTACTTGCCTTTCATTAAGTACCCCGGAGAGTCGAAGATCAAAGAATCCTGCAGCACCATAGTCTCTTCTAAAGAATCCATAGAGAAATGCTACTGCTGCCTCCTTAGGTAATCCTATCCATGTAGTAGGTATGGAGAGTATGGATATTATAATATCGAATACACCTGTAATCCTTCCTAGCCATATAAGTATGCTAGCAAGAATAAATAATGGTAGTACTTCTTTAATATACCACTCAAGTCTTACTAAAGTTTTCATTAACACATTCTCCATTAGCGGAGGTCTAAGAGGTGGAAGCTCCATTATGAAATGTGATTTCTCGCCTGGAATTATTTTAGATGCTATGTATGCAACTGTTAATAGTACTGAAAGTACTACTAAAGACCAAATAACCAGTGCTTTAAAACTTGGTAGTAATCCTAGAATTACACCGAGTTGAGCAGAACAGGGGATTCCTAGAGCAAGCATTAATGTGGCTAGTACTTTTTCTTTCTTGGTTTCTAAGGTTCTAGTAGTTACTGTAGCCATGGTATCGCATCCTGTTCCTAGGACGAGTGGTATTACTGCTTTACCGCTTAGACCTATTTTCTTTAATATTCTGTCTATGAACAATGCTAATCTAGGCAAGTATCCTGAATCCTCTATTATTGAGAATGCTATAAAGAAGAATGTAACTATAGGTAGTATGATGGCAAATGCATACTTTATTCCTAGAGTTACAATACCATATTCTCCACCTATAAGTTCGTAGACTAATGGATTTTGTATGTATGTAGTTAAGAAGTTATTTATCCAAGGATTTAGTATTCCTTCAAAAACCTCTCCTTCAAGAAAGTCAACGACTATTTGAGCTCCTAATACTCCAACGAATAGATAGAGAAGCGTTAGTACTGCTATTAAAACTAGAGACCCAGTTAACGGGTTTATGAGGAATTCATCTAACCTACTTAAACCCCTACCACCGTTCTCCTCGACTATAATTGCATCTCTTAGTATTTCATCAGCAAACTTCTTAACACTATATTGAATTGTATATTGAAGCCCTAAGCTTTCTCTATTAACTTCGTTAAGAACTTTTAATATAGTATCTTTCTTAGGTTCCTTCCTTAATACATCGTTAATAATCTCAGAATCCTGTAATGCCAAGAGAATAGATATTATCCTCTTAGACACTGGATAGTCTTTTTCTAAAAGTTTTTCAATGTTATTAAGGATAGCCTCTACGTCACTACTAAATACTAGAACTCTCTTCTTAGGCTGTTTTGGCGTTGTTAATAAGTACTTTATGGTTTTCTTGAGTTCCTCTACACCAACCCCCTTAGTGGCTATAGTTGGTACTACTGGTATACCGAGTCTTCTACTTATTACGTCGTAGTCTATTCTATAACCTAGTTTCTCTATTTCGTCTACAGCATTAACTACTAAAACAACGTTGTATCCTGCTTCAATGAGTAATAGGGTCATCCACAACATTTTATCAAGATTTATAGCATTGACTACATGAACAACAACATCTGGTTTTAAATCAAAGAGTACTCTTCGAGCTATCCTCTCATCCTCTGTTACCGTAAAAAGTGAATGCATTCCTGGAGTATCTACAATCTCAATATCAAGGTCATCTATCCTAAGACGCCCAACACTTATGTCCACAGTTGTTCCAGGATAATTAGAAATCCATGCATATTTTCCAGTCAATCTATAAAATAATGCACTCTTCCCAACATTAGGGCCTCCAACTAGTGCAACAACATATTTTCCTTTAACACCACGTTTTTGAAATCCCCCATGACAACTCATAGAGTGACCCTCTTGATTCTTCTATTTTTCCATCATAGCTTAACTATATAACCTTCTCAAGATCTTTAATTCTTCCCATAGGATACTGTATTAGTACGGTATCCCTGCTTATAGTTTATACT
>WANQ01000022.1 GCA_015521735.1 Pyrodictiaceae archaeon
ATGTAGTCAATATGGGTAAGTTAGATAAACAATTAATAAACAATATAGTTAAAGAATTGATAAAGAATACAGGTAACTTAGTCATTATCGCACTAGGAGAATTAGATAAGGATAAAACTTACATAGAAATATCTATAGGTAAAAATGCTTCAAACAAAATAACAGTAGAATCCTTAGTAAGCGCTTTAAAGAACAACATCAGTATACGTGGAGGTGGCAAGAGGGATCACTTTACGGGCATAATAGCCATGGACCCAACAAATGCTTATAAAACCATTAAGAGTATACTTGATGAAATTAGCATTCAATAAGTTAGGTGAAAGTAGTTAATTGATGATAAAAGACTATTGCGTCGTCTACTCAAGTGAAGGATTACGCTTAAGTATACTAAGAGAAGCAATAAGAGACTACAAGTATTTGCTAACAAGAGGATACACGCCTAAGCAAATCCTACCATTCATATCAAATAGATATGGTCTTAGCAGAATAGAACAACTATTAATCTATAGATCTATTCATGATAATGAATACATCAATAATGTTAAAACGAAGATTCAGAAAGAATCAGACATAAGGGGTCAAGTATTATTAATAGATGGTTTAAATGTTATATTGGCTATTCAAGCAGCTATTAACTGTAAACCCTTAGTAAGAGGAGATGATGGCTTCATTAGAGATGTTCAGAGAGTTCACGGAAAGGTGAAATACAGCAATGATTTCTTCTCGTCAATTATAAGATTGGGTATTAGCTTAAAGTATCTAGAACCTAGACGAGTCTTGGTGTTCTTTGACAAAAATATAAGCCTCATAGGCTTCTATTCTAGCATCATAAGAAAGCTCTTATCACTTTACGCTAATGTGGATATAGATATAGTGTTAAGTAGTATGTGCGATAAATCGTTGATCAATATGTCTAAACAATATGACTACATAGTATCATCTAGTGATGCAGTATTAATAATGAAGTCTCGTAGAGTGTTTGACTTAGCTGGTTTTATAATAAACTTAATGCTCTATTCCAATGTAATAGACGTTAACAGCCTTATCTAAGATAACATTTAAATCTCCTCTATAAGGCCCTCAATATATGGGGTAGGGCCCGTCGCCTAGCCAGGATAGGGCGCCGGCCTTCTAAGCCGGTAGTCCGGGGTTCAAATCCCCGCGGGCCCGCTAATAAACAATAGATATTTATTATCTAGCTCATCTAGTTAGGTAGAATTGTGCCTCTCAAATCATAGTATGTGGCTTCAGTTATTCGTACATTAACCCATTCTCCTATACTAGTTTCTCCGTCATTGGGTAAAATTACAGAGTAGTAGTTCCTTGTTCTTGCTACGAGGGTATTATTTAGGCCTTTCTCTAGTACTAATGCCTTAGTGGTTACTCCAATGTATCTTCTATGTGTTTTTAACCCTATCTCTTCAATAACTTTAAGTGCTTTTATACTTCGCTTCTTCTTTACGTATGGAGGTATTTGTGGTAGTGCTGCTGAAAGCGTTAGCGGTCTTATGGTATATTGTGCTAAGTGCACCCTCTCTATTTCTAACTCTTTTAATACATTGATAGTGTTGTTGAAGGCTTCTTCGTCTTCTCCAGGATGTCCTACTATTATGTCTGTTGCAATCATTATATCTTCTATCTTTTTGCGTAGATACTTCACTATATATCTATAATCATCTACACTATACCTTCTATTCATAATTCTTAATACTCTATCATCACCGCTTTGTAAAGGTATGTGTAGGAATTTATATATCTTTGGATGACGTATTATGTACACTATATCATCTATTATCTCCATTAGGTGTTCGGGATTCATCATACCTATTCTAATCATGAAGTCGCCTGGTATCTCAATTAGTTCTAGCAGTAATTCTACCAATTTCCTCTTTCCGTAAATATCTAATCCATATGCTCCAGTGTCCTGTGCTGTCAACTGTATTTCTCTTGCTCCTCTAGTCACTGCTTCCTTTACTTTTCTTTTAACTAAGTCTATAGGATAACTATGTAGTTTAGGTCTAGCTATCTTGGTTATACAAAAACTACAATACCCTGTGCACCCATCTGCAATAGGTACAATTGCTATTGGACCCTTAACTACTTCATATACCTCTCTCTTATTTAATGGAGATACCTTAGATATTTTATTAGATAGTAATTCGATAATAGCTGTGGGGTTATAGGTTTCTACTAGTATAGCTGAAGGCGCTACCTTACGTATAGTATAAGGTTGTGTTGTGGCCATACAACCAGCTATAACAAGTCTTTTTGCATGACCGTATTTCTCGTATAGATTCTTTATACGTTTAAGCATTCTCTCTTCTGTATCCTTCCGTACAGTGCATGTGTTTATAATTATTAAATTTGCGTCGTCTATGCTAGGTGTTTCACTGAAACCATAGCTTCTCAGGATACCCAATAGTATTTCTGTATCTGCCTTATTCAATGCACATCCATAGGTTTCAATGTAAACCTTCATATAGTATCACCAAATTACCATAGCTTAAAGTTTTATACTGGCTATAGATTTTTACATATTCTAAGCGCCTTACAAAAACTGTTTAACCTCAGTATTTATTAGTTTACTAGTCTTCATACTATGGTAGCGTGTAACAATAATACTACAAAGGTATTAGGGGGTGAGTGAATGGGTGTAAAAGATTATGATTATGAATGGATGCTTGACAGAGTATACTCTAAGGTACCAGTAAGGCTGGGATCTGGTGAAAGATTTGTTCCACCAAAGCCTCAAGTAGTGCATATTCCAGGTAAAACTATTATAAGGAACTTTAATGAAATATCAGATAAACTTAGAAGAGATCCTAGGATAGTAATGAGGTATTTGCTTAAGGAACTTGCTGCACCGGGGAACATAGATGAATCTGGTGCATTGATAATACATGCTAAGTTCTCTTCGTCTGCTATTAACACATTGCTATCAAGGTTTATCAAGACGTATGTTATATGTCCTAACTGTGGAAGACCAGATACAATACTAAGAAAGAAAGGTAAGGTTTGGGTGCTTATATGTGAGGCATGTGGTGCAGAACAACCAGTCAAGCCAATATGACAATAATGATGTTGCTGATAGTAGAGATTATAAAGTTTATGTAAATAAAATAGTTTACCAAGGTTTCGTCATAATAACTGTTTGTGATGAAGAATTACTAGGTAAAGAAATAGAAACACCTAATGGGAAAATAACCATTAACGAGCCATTCTATGGAGGATCTAAGATGTCTCTCAATGAAGCTCTTCGCTTGATTAGAGATGCAAGTAATGTAAATCTATTAGGTAGAAGAATAGTAGAAGCTGCTATAAGAGAAGGACTTATAAGTGAAGATGCTGTAATAAACCTCTCTGGTATACCTCATGCAATAATACTATCATATTAATTGAACATGTGATGAGGAATACCTTATATGCTTTATAATAGAAGGTATGATTTACTGCTAAATGAGTTAAGGAGTAAATTACATGAGCACCTATCTGTCAAAGAAGCTGAAATATTCGTGTGCAAAGATTGTGGTGCAGTAAATATTAGTGGTAAATGGATATATGATAATGTTCATAACGTGATTAGACTAAACGCTGATGAAATAATAACTAATAGTGTTAAGGTAAAAGAGCCTTTTCATATATCAAAGTATATATTAAGGGAAATAAATGTAGACTATAATGCTAGTAGGATAAACTTAACCGTAAGCTTAGATATCTCGGTTGGAGAGGTAGTCATCGTTAAAAATTATTCAACAACAATCACTATTAAAATAATTAAGTCTCTATGTCCACGTTGTATAGCATTACGAGGTAAAGCTTTTAATGCAATAATTCAATTAAGGGGTACAGGACGATTAGATCCTCGTCTAATTGAAAAAATAGCTAATGAGATAAGAAAGGAATACCGTGATGAAATAGTTGATGTAAAAAATGTAAAAGAAGGCATAGACCTATATCTCATTGACAAGGAGTTAGCAAGGCGTATTGCCAAAGAGCTGGTTTTCGAGTATGGTGCTTTAGTTAAAGAATCATTTAAGCTCATTAGCCGTAAACCCGATGGCAAAATTAAGAGTCGTTTAACAATAAGTATTAGAATACCTGATATAAAACCTGGTGATATTGTTAAAGTTGTTCCAGAAGATGACATAGCCATAGTTGAAAATATAGGTAATGGTAGAATTAGCTTATCAAGTGTTCTCAATGGCAGAAAGTATGCGCTTTCTTATAAGGCGTATTGGGAAAAATCAATAGAGCACTATAGCGGTGAGGTTAAGGAGGCTTTAGTTTTATCTCATATAGGAGGTAGGAAATACATATTAATGGATGACGAATACAATGTATTTGAGGCAGAAAATACTACAATAAGGAAAGAATTGGAAGAGAACAGTAGGGTCAAAGTATTAATATATAAGGGTAAAGCTTACATTATTGGTTAAGGGTGGTAGACTTATGGCTAAGAAGAAAAAGAGGCGTGTAGAAGAGAAGCCCAAAGAATTAATACTCCCTAGCGAAGGCCAAGTAGTATGTGTTATAGATAAACTTGTAGGAGGCGAGTATATCATAGTTAAGTGCGCTGATGGCGTTACTCGTAAATGCCGTATACCTGGTAGAATGAGGCGTAGAGTATGGATGAGAGAAGGTGACGTAGTACTAGTAGCTATTTGGGATTTCCAGCCAGATAGGGGTGACATAATACATCGTTACGATAAAGGCGATGTTAAGAAACTTGTAGAAAAAGGATACATACCTCAAGAACTCCTTGAGGAACTAGGTGTTGAAGTTTAATGTTTGAAGAATTCGTAGAGTTTAAGCCATCTAAACGCTCCTTAAGAAAACTTAAAGATAAGGATCTATACGAAACAGTAGAGGAAGTTTTTGACTCAACAACGTTATTAACATTATATGACATTATGAAAAAAGGCATAATAAAAAAGGTATATGGAGTTATAAGTGCTGGAAAGGAGGCAAGAGTTTACTGGGGAAAAGGCAGAAATAACGAGGATTTAGCAATAAAAATATACTTGACATCCACGGCTGAGTTTAGGCGAAGCATTATAAAGTATATTGTTGGAGATCCGCGATTTGAAAATATACCTTTAGGTAACATTAGGAAGATAATATACTTATGGACACGTAAGGAATACCGTAACCTAAAAAGACTTTATGAAGCTGGTGTTCGAGTACCTAAACCAATATATTTTGCAAAAAATATACTTGTAATGGAATTCATAGGTAAGGAAGGGATTAGAGCACCATTACTTAGAGAAGTAGACTTATCCGAAGAAGAGGCTTACAAGATCTTAAATACTATACTTGAATACATTAAAGTAATGTATAACAAAGCCAGACTTGTTCACGCAGACTTGAGTGAGTACAACATAATGCTACATAATGATGAAGTAGTAATAATAGATGTAGGCCAAGCAGTAGATATCTCTCATCCTAATGCATTAGAATTTCTAAAACATGATGTAGAAACAATATTAAGGTATTTTAGAACTAAAATAGGCTTAGAGGATATTCCTTCAACAGAAGAAGTTTTGGAGATGATATTAAAATGGAGAAACAAAAAATAATAT
>WANQ01000023.1 GCA_015521735.1 Pyrodictiaceae archaeon
CAATAAATACAGTAGCTTAAAATACGTGTATACTTTTCAGCTGATTGGGGTAAATCATCCCCTAAGGTCATAGGTAATACCATTCATCACGTTTTCAGTTAATCACTAACCACTAAACCCTAATAAAGACTAGGCACCCTAGCCTAGAATAGAAGCAAGTATTGTACAGCGAGGAACAATGTAATTGAAGTACCATGAGATTAAGTCAACTAGAATTACTAGAATAATATCAGGGTTAAAGGCATTAATAGATGTAATAGAATACATAATGGAGCTACCCGAAGTAGTTAAAATAGACATTCATATAAATCAAATACTTGGAAATAGCCCTATAAGTGCTCAGATAAAAATATACTCTATCTCAGCTAATGAAATACAAGAAGAGTTAAAGAGATTAAGTGAATACTATCAAAACCCAACACTAGTATATAAGATGGAGTTAATTGAAGTAAACGAGCAATATCGTGGAGAAGTACTTAGTTCTGAAATACTAGAATTATATGATAAACTAGTTGATTACGCCAAGAACGTAGTGATAAATACCTTGAAACAATATCTAAACAGTGGAAACGAGTACTTCATAGCAATACTTGGTAACGGTGAACTAGTAACATTGGAGGGGTGGGAGGAAAAAGTAACTGTACCATTTCCTCCAGGTACAGAAGTGATAATAACGGGGCATACGCATCCAAAAACACCTTGTATACCAAGCAAAAAGGATCTTGAATCAACCATAAAGCTATTATCTGATCAAGGAATAGGCTCAATAATAGTCTCACCATACTGTACACTATGCATATATAGACGAGGACCCTTCATAGAAGAAGACTACTACGAACTCATTAAACTATCACGTGAACTAGGTAAAGTAGAAAGCTTAGCTAAAGCCTTAAGCATATTAAATAGTACATCAAGTAAGCTAAAATATGTAAAAATAATTATGCTCTAATAAACCATTAAGCTAGACAATAAGGGGGATTAAGACGTAATGAAGGACAATGGTGTAAAAGAAGTATTTAGTATCCTAAAAGAACTCACAGAGATAGGCGAAGTAATAGCAGGCTCTGAAGCCGAGAAAAGAATAATCCAAGTAATAGAGGACTACTTAAAGGAAATACATCTAGACGTACAACTAGAGCCAATAAACATAATGTACTGGAAACCCATAGAAGCAGAAATAACAATTGGAGAAAAAACAATAATACCAACAATACAGCCATACTCACCATCAATACAAGTTGAAGGAAAACTAGTCTATGTAGGATACGGGTTAAGAGACGAGGAACTAAATAAGATAGAACCATATAACTCAATAGTATTAGCTAAACTCCACGAAAACCCTGACTATTATGAAACCCAGTACATGAATATACTTGAAAAAAACCCACTAGCAATAATATTCTATGACCCATGGCCAAGTAGAAGAAGAATACTTGTAGCAACAGGATCACTAGACTATAGGTTTAAGCCTGGAAAACCCCTACAAGCACCAATACTTCACATAAAACATGAAGAAGGAATAGAACTAGTAAAGCTTTCCCCAAGTAGCATTAAGGCCTATGTTGAAGTAAAAACCAGCGTAAATCATAGTGCTCAAGGATATAACGTGCTAGCAACACTACCTGGAAGAGAAGAAGAATACATAATACTATCAGCGCATCACGATCACTGGTTTACAGGAGCAATAGACAACTTAATAGGTGTATCAATAATATTATACTTAGCAAAAACACTTTCAAAGAAACCACATAAAACCTCAATAAAAATAATATCATTTACAGCTGAGGAATCAGGAGCACCAGGATACACTCCATGGTACTGGGCATATGGGTCAAGAAAACACGTCGAAAACCTTGAAAGACTAGAACTATTAGACAAAGTAATAGCAGTAGTAAACATAGACTCCATAGCACGAAAACCATTAAACATAAACGCTACTGGCATAGAATTCCAAGCACTCATAAAATCAATAGCTGATAAACTCGGAGTAAACTATAAACTAGGATTCGACCACCCATACTGTGACTCATATAGTTTCAGCATAAAAGGAATACCATCAGTAACATTCAATACACTAAACGAAATAGCCGACATATACCATACAGACCTAGATACAGTACACGAAATAAGTAAGGATTTAATTAAAGAAACAGTAAGTCTTATCGAAAAACTAGTAGAACACATAACAATGAAAAACACACCTTACGAAGCATTCGGCTACCTAACATACGCGTACAAACTATATGAAGAGCTAAAGAATAGAACACCACCATCAGTACACATACATGCCTATAGACTATTACAGGCAACAAGAACTGCAATAAACAAAAACATGTACAAGGAATTACACAACACCTACAAAAAGCTAAATAAACACATAGTAAAACCAGTATTTAGAGGCACTTATGAGAAAGATGTAGGAGGATTTGAGATAACCCTACTACCAGAACTAGAAATAATGGAAGATGTAAGTAAAATAAAGGAAGCTAGAAAACTATTAGAGGATAAAAGAATTATAGATGCACTAAAACTACTAGAAAGCATACCTAGAGCAAGAATAATACCTGGTATAGAGGAAAAAATAAATGAAACAAATATTCGCGAAATAGCCAAACTAGTAGAAGTGAAACCCGAACTGCTAAGTCAAGCAATAAAACTATTAGATGAAGAAAAACAAGCACTTACAACACTAGTACTTAAATACTACGATGAAATAGCTTTAACTCTAGCAAAAATAGTAGATGAATTAATATCCAAAGTAGTAGCGAGCAAGGAAACAGAGTAGGCAGAAGGGTGCTTTAATGAAAATACTAGTAGTTACATCGAAAATGGCTGAAGGAATAGTGAGAAGAATAGTTGCTCAACTAGATGTGGAAGTAGACATAATCGTAATAGAAAAACCACCAATAGCAGCTGCACTAACAGTAAACATAATCCTCAATGAACTAGTTAAGCGGGGGATAGGCAAAGACTACGACTACATAATTATACCTGGACTAACATCAGGTGATGCAAAGATAATCCAGGATAAACTAGGTATAAAGACAATTAAGGGGCCCATACACGCAAGTGACATACCGATAGTAATAGAAGCACTAAAAGAAGGCAAAAGGTTCTCAACACTTAAACCAGCAGATGAAATACTTAGAACAACTGTGAAATCAAGACTAGCTAAAGCCATAAAATTCTTTGAAGAAAAGAATAAGGTAGCAATAAGCTTCAAAGAACTCAAAATATACTATAGAGGCCCACCAGTAAAAGTAGTAGCAGAACTACCGTGCACAAACAATATAGCTAGCCTAATAGAAAAAGCTGAAAGATACGAAGAAGAAGGAGCTGACATAGTAATTGTGGGGTCATCATATAACCATGGAACTAGAGTTTACGAAGTAGTTAAAATACTCAATAAGAAGCTAGGAGTACCTATTGGCGTAGACACTAATAGCGAATACGAAATAAGAAAATCCATTGAAAACGGTGCAAGCATAGTATTTAGTCTAGACTCAACACTAATTGAAAAACTATCAGACTATGCAAAACACGCAGCATACGTAATAATACCTGACGAAGGCTTCACAGACACAGACGACATCGTAGAAGCTAGGTTTAAGAGCTTAAAATATAACATATTAAAAGCTCAAAGACTAGGATACGATAAAGTAATTGCAGACCCAGTACTAAACCCCATCCCCCTAGGCTTATACAAAACACTCACATTAACAGAAAAAGTAGTAAATGAACTAAAAATACCAACAGTATTCACAGCAAGCAATGTAGTAGAAGGACTTGAAGCAGACACACATGGAGTAATAGCAGTACTAGCAGGTTTAGCAGTAGAACTAGGAGCAAGCCTCTTCCACGTAGTAGAAGACGCTGCATATGAAAGAGGAATTGTAGCAGAAGCAAAATTAGCGTTAACAGCTACAACTATATCAAAGTACATGGAAACACATGTTAGAAACATAGGCTTAGACATGCTAGTACTAAAAGACAGAAACAAGCATCCAACATCACCTATAGAATCTAGGAAAACAATAGTAGTAGACAAAAAACTCGAACCACTAATGGATCCTAAAGGATACTTTAAAATAAACGTCCTAGAAAACAACATAGAACTAGCATACTATAAGTATGGTGACGAGAAAGCTCAAGTAAAATTCACAGGGACAGATGCCTTAAGCATAGGTAGAGCTATGCTAAGAGAAATAAAAGGCTTAAAGGAAGACCACATACTATACATAGGATATGAGCTAGCAAAAGCAGAAATAGCATTAAAACTAAACAAAAACTACATCCAAGACGAGGACTTATTTAAACCCATAAAAGAAAAGCTAAAACAGGTTCTAGGTAATGAAAATTAAGATACAGATTCCGAGAACCCACATAATAGGTTTACAAAAAATAGACGACATGAATATATCTCTAGGAATACTAGTTGACGAGAACATTTTATCCCTAGAATTCAACGATAAGTACACTAAACAACTAGAGTGTAAGGGGCCTAAAGAACTCTGCTCATACGCGTCTAAAGCACTATCAGATTACAGAGGACTATTATCTGTAAATCAATTAACTAGTACAATAGATGAAATAGACGTTAACCTATATGAGCATGTACTAGTAGTATTAAAGCTATTGATTGAGAAGAAGAGCTTCACAATGTCGGATGTACTTATACTAAAATCTGAATTATTCAGCGAATACGAGCTAGACCCAGTAATAGCATGCACCATGTACTTTGGAGGAATAAACCTAGCTATTTGGAGAAACATAGTTAAACCATCATGCTTAAGACTGCCATCAACTAACAAGTATGTGGAAGAAGTAGATAGGGAAGCAATAGCTAGCTCTAAAGGTCATTGGAGAACTAATCTAGTATCTATAGCTCTAAGTCTATGGTTAAACGAGTTCACTGATGATAGTGTAATAGCTTATTGGAATAGAATGGAGAAATACTATAGGCTAATACATTCTCTAAAACCCAAGCCCAATCTAATGAAACCCGCATTGGCGATGATACCTATAGAGGTACTTGTCTAAGGATCATAAAGTAATTCTTCCACATCAACTATGTGCTCCTTAGAAACCTTACCATTGACAATGCTTACACCTTCAATTCTTAAAAGCTTCTCCTTAACCCTAGATCCACCACGTGAATAACCCCCAATACTTCCATTACTCATAACAACTCTATGGCAAGGTATTATCAATGGTTTATCGTTAAGAGCCATAAACCTAGCAATAACTCTAGGGTGAAGCCTCAGGATTTTCGCTAAAGACTTATACGTAGTAACCTTACCCAAAGGTATAATACTTGTAAGAATATAGATGGCCTCACGTAAATCCTTTACGCTAGCCCTACTAATACGGATCTCCCCCTCCCTCTCCTCTACAACAATCAACTCATAACCCCGGTAGAGAACAATTTCTACTAGGGGGATTAAGTGAATAAGAGTACACATATACTGTTCGGAATAGGCTTTACATTACTACTATTAAACCCTACAAGAACTATACCATTAATTTTAGTACTAATGTCTTCTATAATAGGAGCATCACTACCAGACTTAGATTTAAAGTTTAAGCATAGAATGATACTACACAACATCTTCGCGGTCACCGTCTCCGCCTTCTTAGTGTACTTTGCATCTACGATGATCCCAATAGTTAACTGGTACACCACTTACATTACATTAGGCTTTACTTTAGGCTATATATCACACATACTCTTAGACTCTCTAACCAAAGCTGGTATAGCATTATTCTACCCAATAACTCGTAAGAGAATAAGAATCCTACGTCTTAGATCAAATTCTTCAATAGCAAACGCATTACTATCACTAATAAGTTTGCTAGCAATAGTTTATTGGGCTTACAGAAACAGTCTAGTAGAATTCAAGCCTTTATGGCTACAACAACCCTAAACCAATAGCTAAAACACCGTAACGTTCTTCATCACCTCTACCGTAATACTTATAGTAAACCTTAACACCCTCGTCAATACTTCTCACACCAGGCAATACTCTGTTTAATCCTTCAGCTAAGATCATATTCCTAAAACTAGGATAAACCCTAAGATACTTAACATAAGCATAAACCTCTTTACCCGTAGAATTAGATTTAAATATAATGCAATCACCAATACTTATTCTCCTACGTTTCTCATCGTACAGTCTACCCTCAACAACTTTTTCGCCAGCCAGGATCTTTCCAAGCCAGTTATCCTCAACATGCATTAAGTGCGTACACTCCTCACGACAAGTCCATGAAACACCACTATAAACTACTAGTAGCTTAGGGTAAGGATTCTCGTATAGAATGTTGATGGGTATGTAGTACAAGTTGTCTACAATAACATGCCTAGACGTTATAGTAACATAATGTACTGGTCCACCACACCAATCTACTCTAACACTAACTGAAGCACCATCGCCTTCAACCCTTCTAATATAGCCTAAGTACTCCACCATGGGCTTACTACTAACATCCTCTCCTACAATAACTGCTTTACCACGACAATAGATCATTATGGAGTTATCACTTAAACCTGCTATTAGCATCTAAATCAACCATGATTATATTGTGCTAGGTTAAGCTAAAAATAGTTAAGAATTATAAAACCATGTTTACTTAAAGATAAGTAGAGAGGTTATGTGGTACCGCTGTCCCCATAGGAGCCGAAAGGCGATGAACGAGCCTTCCCCTTTACCGAAACATTTTTGGTTAAACAAAGGAACTACTAAGAGGTAAAAATAGACACTAAGCATGGGGGTAGCACATGCCCGTATACTATGAAGAGATAACTGTTTCTACATCATCTAGATTCGAGTTAGTAGATATAACTGATAGAGTTGAAGAAATAGTTAGGAAGAGTGGAATAAGAAATGGTATATGCATGGTTTTTGCACCACACGCTACAGCTGCAATAATAGCTAATGAACACGAGTATGGCTTATTAAAAGACATTATAAGGCTTATTAAGGAATTATTTAAACCTGATGCCGACTGGAACCATAATAGGATAGACGATAACGCACATGCACATCTAGGATCCTCTATCATTGGTGCGAGTAGAGTTTTCCCCGTAATAGATGGTAGGCTCATACGTGGTACATGGCAGAACATATTTCTAGTCGAAATGGATGGTCCTAGAAGGTATAGAAGAGTAGTTGTAATGGTATTAGGAGAGGAGTAAAATACCACGGGTTTGTGATATTGTTTATCTGGTGCACTATCAATTCAGCTATATCGGCGGCTTAAGCCCACGTTCTGTGTAGTGTTTTTTAGGTCTAATTACTATTAAACCTGTATCCTCATCTATTTCTATTATGAAGTCTGTTCCCCACTTCTCAACCAAGCTCTTAGGCAAGTACAAGTTCAACGGTAACGTATAGTATTCGTAAACATATTCCTTTCCTCTAACTATTTTACGCCCTATAACCTTTCTTGCCTTAGCTTCTCTAATACGAGGCATACAAACACCGTTCTCCACATTCTCGTAAAGGTATTTAAGATTTGTGCACCGAACTTACTGTGGTTTAATAATACTTTCTAAACACTTAGCATATACGTTGAAATATAAGGGTACACTAGCAGTTTATATCCGTTATAGTGATATAGCAGATAGGAAACCATATTACTACACACTGAATTGTTATTCCAGTGCTGTGAGGTAGTCCAGTATTGGGTAGCCGTGAACCAAAACTATACATTGCTGAAGTAGAAGAAATATTGTCTGGTGAAGCAACAGACATATACTTCGTGAGAACCAGGGAGATACTAGAGAAGCATCGTTTAGGTGATACTTGGGTTAGAATGGAAATACACGCCTACAGCTTCCCCAAAGGCTATGACTGGGCTGTTTTCGCTGGACTAGAAGAAGCACTAGCATTACTTAAAGGCAAAAAGGTTAACGTATACGCAATACCCGAAGGCACACTATTTAAACCAATAGAACCGGTAATGGTTGTTGAAGGACCATACAATGAGATATCAGTCTACGAGACAAGTCTACTAGGAATACTAAGGCATGCAACAAGTATTGCTACACGTGCTGCAAGAATAAAAAAGCTAGCTGGAAACAAGCAAGTATTATTCTTTGGTTTAAGATCACTACACCCAGCTATACAGCCTATGGCTGATAGAGCAGCCTACATAGGAGGAGTTGACGGAGTTTCAGGTGTTTTATCTAAAAAATACATTGGCGTAGAACCAAAGGGAACTATGCCCCATGCACTAATACTGGTATTCGGTGACCCAGTTAAAGCATGGAAGGCTTTCGACGAGGTAATGCCAGAGAATGTTCCACGAATAGCACTAGCCGACACAATGTATGATGAAAGACTTGAAGCACTAATGGCTGCACAAGCACTTGGAGATAGACTATATGGTGTAAGATTTGATACACCAGGTAGTCGTAGAGGAAGTATGAGAAAGATAGTACTAGAAGCTAGATGGGCACTAGACATACATGGATTCAAGCACGTCAAAATATTTGTTAGCGGTGGAATAAATGAAAAAGCGGTAGTAGAGCTAAGAGACATAGTCGATGGATTCGGCGTTGGCACTAGCATAGCCTTTCCACCAAGCATAGACTTAAGCATGGATATTGTAGAGAAAATGGTTAACGGGAAATGGATACCATTATCAAAGAGAGGCAAGTGGCCTGGAATGAAGCAAATCTACAGATGCAGGCCAGGCTTAAACGACGTAATAACTCCATGGAATAGTCCTCCCCCCAAGTGTAGTGATGGCTCACGACCCGTACCCCTCCTTAAAAAATACATGGAGCAAGGCAAGGTAATAGTAGACCTTCCAAGCGTAGATGAAATACGGAGATACGTGCTCAAACAATTAGAAGAACTACCAGAGCCAACACCAGTATAACCAAGTTTTATCAGTACTTAAAGGCTTCTTCATAGCACACGCTCTGCGAGTACAGCCTTCATCACACCATTAGTTAAATTTAGGCGTGAAACCTATATTAATGTAAGAGCAGGTAACCCGGGTAATGCTATGAAGCATAAACTAATAGTAGTACGCATACCCGAAGAAGTATACAAGGAATTAGAGGAGCGTGCAAAAAGACTAGGATACCAGCTTGTATCAGACTATGTCAGATCAATAATAATGAAGGAGTTAGGTAAAGCAAAGCCTCCACTAATAGAAGAATTAGAGTCAAGACTATCCAAGCTAGAAGAAGGAGAAATACCACCAAAACTATACGAGCGAATATGGAAGATAGCACTATCAGCCATAGAAGAATCACCACAAACAACACTTACAGTAGATGAACTAAAACCCGTACTCGAAAAATGGCTTGACACACTAATGTCTAGAATCGAGAGAAGAGTACAAGACCTAGTAAACCCATACACAGCTAAAATAGACGAAGTATACAGAAGACTAGCTGAAATACAGGAAAAACTAGAAGAAATAGAAGAAAAAACAAAACAACTAGAAGAGAAAATAAAAGAATACAAGCCAAGACAAGTAGAGAAAAGAAAAACCGGCATAGAAAGACTTAGAGAACAAGGAGTCGTATTCGAAAGCGAACTATACAGACTTAGAAACAGAGATGCATTCTTCGAGTACCTTGCAAGAAGTGGAGCAAAGATAATAGAAGCCAAAAACGAAAGAATAGCACTAGACCCAGAATTCTGGGAAAAATTCACCCACAAACTATCCGAAATAACCACAAGCAACGAAGACGAAATAAAAATCCTACTAACAAAACAAGAACACAAACTATTCGAAAAACTAAAGGAATCAGGACTCCTATACTACGACTCCAAGTCTAGAAAATGGAAATTAGTAGAAACTTAAGCCAAGAGATGTGTCAGCCCACACCCTATATCAGCATCCAAGAACCCTAAGTCTACGCGGGGCTCAATCCTCATCCACACCAAAACATATACTACAAAAGCGCTTATAAACATAAAGACATACAACACACATAGCAGAAAAAGAACACATGATGAGGGCCGTCTATACCGAGACAAGCCCAACACCTCCATGCGGAATCTTATACGGGCTGATTTGAGTTGCCGAAGAACTCAGTTTTTACGACTCTCCCAGTAGTATAATGGGCTTAATGGATTATGATAGAGAAATAGTACGCTACTACACTGAAATACCATTAAGCCTTTAATGAACAAGGATACTCCCAACTTGTTTACCATGAGATCAATAGTAATAATAAAGGAGATAGAAATCAATAAAACCAGGAAGAATTGAAAGTTATATTTCTATGATGTTTAAGCCTAGTTTGTTCGCTATTTCTTTTATTTTCTTGCGTTGTGTTGATTTTACGCCTTTCTTTTCTATTATTATGTTGTTGCTTTGTGGTTTGGATCGTTTTATTGCTTGGAGTATTATTTCTTCGTCTATGTAGTCTATTACGTGTTTGGAGAATATGTGTCCTAGGCAGTAGTTGGTTGTTAGCATTATTTTTGTGTGTTTACGTGCGTAGTGTCCTCCACCAAATCCTGTTGAAGGCATGCATTCTGGTAGGGTGTTTGTGATGGAGTCTACTACGACTCTTGCTACGAGGTTTCTTGCCTTTTCATCGCTCCATTCTTCTGGGCTACTACCTATTTCTATGAATACTATGGGTTTGCTTAGACTTGTAGGTCCGTGGTGAGTGACTTCTAGGGTTACATCGTATTCTTCTTTGAGGTTTTCTTCAGTAGCGTATTTGTCGAGGAGGGTTATTAGTTTCTTAGCCATGGGTGGGAATGCTATTGATAATTCTCTAGGCTTACCGCCTGCTTCGGCATTGTTTGTTGGGTTGCCTGGGTGGTGTACTGTTAGGCTTTTGATTTTGGCTTTACTGCTATGCCTAGATAATACTATGTAGTATTCTACGTCCAAGTAGTTGTCTAGGAATTCAAAGAATATCACGTCTTCATTAAACCCAGCTAATACTATGTCGTCGCCAATGTAGTAGGTATTGCCTGCTAGTACTCCTCCTTCCCTAAGACCTAGTAGTTCTACTACGTGTTTAGCTATACCCTTACCAGCTAGGTCGCGTGTAGAGTATACTAGTCCTACTCTAGCCTTAACCTTATTCCTAGGCTCCAAGGCTCCTCTAGAGGAGACGTATACTAGGACTTAATATAGGCTACTGTAGACTATAGTTGAAGTGGGGATGTCGAGGCCCGACGCAGCTCGGCGACAGAGCCAATGAATAATATGGAGGCTGTGAAGATAGAACCCCCGGCGGAACCCATAATACTCGTTTTATGCTGGAACAACTGTTTTCCTTAGAACATCCACGACTATGTCCTCCTGGGTAATACCACTGTATAGGGCATCTGGTTTAAGTATAATCCTGTGTGCGAGAACTTCTAATGCAATAGCTTTAACATCGTCAGGTACTACGTAGTCTCTACCAGATAGTAGGGCGTAGGCTCTTGAGGCTAAGTACAAGTGTACGCTTGCTCTTGGGCTTGCACCATATCTAACCATTTCATGTCTACGTGTACTTTGGACTAGGTCTACAATGTATTTTTCAACAAGGTCGCTTACATGAACTTTCCACACCATTTCCTGTAGCCTCAATATATCATTTGATGAAGCTATTACTTCTAAGCGCCACTTGTATATGGCTTCTTGTTTACGTAAGATCTCTATTTCCTCCTTAGGTGAAGGGTATCCAAGCCTTATTCTCATCATGAACCTATCTAGCTGTGCTTCTGGTAGAGGGAATACTCCTTCTGTTTCAATAGGATTCAACGTAGCTATAACCATGAATGGCTTAGGTAAAGGAAAGGTTTTACCCTCAATACTCACCTGTTGCTCCTGCATTGCCTCCAACAATGCACTCTGAGTCTTGGGACTAGCACGGTTGATCTCGTCAGCTAATAATATGTTGGTGAAAATAGGTCCTTTACGGAAGACGAAGTCATTTATTCTTTGATCAAACACGAATGTTCCAAGAACATCTGCTGGAAGCATGTCTGGAGTAAACTGTACTCGCTTGTACTCTAACCCAAGTATTGATGCAAACGCTTTTGCTAGCAGGGTCTTAGCTACACCAGGTACACCCTCAATTAATACATGTCCTCCAGCTACTAGAGCAGCTAGTAGTAGTAAGGCCTCTCTACTCCTACCTACAATAACCTTTGAAATCTCCTCTACTAAGCGAATCCTTATAATCCTAGCGAAGTCTAACTCGTTTTCTCTCAAGGATATAGTATACACCATATACCATCAAGTACTCCATAATATATTAGTGTTATAGTCAGCCACTAAGAATAATACTCAGGAGTACATTAAAACAAGGTGTAACTCTAATAAAGGAGTACTAGGAAACTGGGGTTCATAGTTGAAGCTCAACTTCATGATAAAACCCGTTATAGGTGTCGTACACCTACCACCTCTTCCAGGATCACCACTATACCGTGGATGGGAGACTAGGTTTGAGGACATAGTTGATAGAGCTATTAGAGATGCTATGACGTTAACTGAGGGAGGAGTAGATGCTATTATAGTAGAGAACTTTGGAGATAAGCCATTTAAGCCTAGGGTACGCGAACCTGAAACCATAGCAGCTATGGCGGTTATTGTTAGAGAGGTTAGAAGAGAAACGGGTTTACCTGTAGGAGTAAATGTGTTAAGGAATTCTGGGCCAGAAGCTCTCGCAATAGCGTATGCTAGTGGTGCTAGTTTTATCAGAGTTAACTCACTTGTATATCCATCCTATGCTCCATCAGGAGTTCTTGAGCCAGTTGCAAGAGAGATAGTAGAGCTTAAGACAAAGCTTAACGCAGACATACAGGTATTAGCAGATGTACATGTAAAACACTCAGTACCAGTACATGGGCTAAGTATTGTGGAGGAGTCTATTGAAGCAGTTGAGAGGGGCTTAGCTGACGCACTAATAGTAACGGGTAAGCGTACCGGAGAACCAGTTGAAGCTAAAGACATAGTCTTAGCTAGTAAGGCTGGAAAACCAGTACTAGTTGGTAGTGGTGTTACCCCAAGAAACATAAGACTATACTGGAAGATAGCAAGTGGCTTCATCGTAGGCTCATACTTTAAGGAAGGAGGTAGACCAGAAAACCCTGTAGTGGTTTCAAGGGTTAAAGAACTAATGGATATAGTGAACTTTCTACGCAGAAAAGAGGGTTTATAAAGACCTCAGTACAAGATAGTACCTTGGTGTCTCGGCCCCTCTACGCTCCCGTAGTCACGGGAGAGAATGAGAGGGGCTTGCGCGTCGGGACACTACATTCTCAATACGCGTTGTATGTTGATGTTAGCCTATGTTGTAAAGTGGTCTACACGTACACTTGCATACTTTTCCATAGCGCTAGCGAACTCATCCAATATCAGCATTGCCTTAGACTTACTAGGATAGGGTGCCATGAATACTCCTTCACCAGTATCTACGGGTGCATAAGCATCAGTATATGCTTCTATTATGCTTGAAAACTCTGCTATAGCTAAAGCAATGTTTCTCCAAGACTCCTTAGGCTTAATGCACAGTATTATTGGCTCACCTTCTATCATAGAGCCTATGCACTCAAGACTACTCCCCCTATTATACGCATTCAATGCATCACTAGGAGTAGGTATGGGTAATGGTATAGGGTGAGTATGAAATAATCCATTACAGTTAGGGCAAATCCTAGAATACTTGTAGACAAGTACACCGTCAACACCCATTACACCTGATGACACATAGACTAAACCGTTATCGCTAATTAGGTAGGCGTGTTCTAATAGAAGCTTAGTGTTGGCTTCGGCTGCTTTAACAATTCTAGTTACTTCATCTACGTCGCCAGTTAACACTTTACTAACATAGCCAGCACTATACACTATAGGACTACGGCTATGAGCATAGGAGTCAAGTATTACATCGAACATTAGATCTAATGGTGGAGTCAAATAAGGTTCACCTAGTACTCATTTAGAGAGGTTAGTCCTCCCACACTGTGCTAGCCGGGTTAATAACTTGTAGTTAAGTGTTAGTAAGAGTTGAAGATAACCGTAAATACTAGTATTACAAGTAATACATATGTGACAGGTTATGGAATGCTGTTGAGGTGTAGTTGATGTCTAATGCTGACACAGTACTTGATATGAAGTTGAGGGAGTTTATAGAGAAGTATAAGAATGAGCTACCACGCTACATAGTTGTTGAAGAGAGTGTTACTTTTAAAAACATATTGGGTTTACTTAGAGAAAGCATTGACTATGAGAATAAGGGTGCTGAAGTAATTATTGTAGTAGATAGACGTGGAAAACCCATAGGTATTATAGAGGATATGGAGCTTATCGAGATAATATCACCTCATCCACGATGGATTCTATCAGTGCTTAGACCACCCATAGCTAGAAAAGCTAGAAGCCTAAGGAACTTGTTAAACATACCTGTAGGCCAAATAGCTAGGCTTATGCATCCCATAGTAAGCGAAGATATAACGATAAGGGAAGCATTAGATCACATGGATAGGTTTAAGAGTAGGTACCTCATAGTAGTTGATAAAAGAGATAAGATTAAGGCAATTATTAGTTCAAGGAACATTCTAAGCAAGATTCTAGAGAAGCTAATGGAGGAGTAATGCAATGGGTTTTACCGAGTTCTTAATAGCATTAGTTGTAGCGTTGATTATAGCTAAGGTTTTAGAGGAGCTACTCGTTAGGGTGGGTTTACCACCAGTTATAGGTGATATAATTGCTGGTATAATTGTTGGTAAGTCTTTTCTCGGAGTATTTGTTCCAGAAGAAGGATCAGCTATAGATATGATCTCATGGCTTGGAGTAGTTCTTCTCTTATTCTATGCTGGGCTTGAAACAGATTATCGTAGCTTTATGGGCGGTATTAAGAGGTTCATAATCGTATCCATACTAGATGTTTCCGTAGCATTCGTTAACGGGTTCATAGTAGGCTGGATACTAGGGTATCCGTTAAACCAAAGCATATTCATAGGAACAATACTAGTAGCTACAAGTGTAAGCTTAACAGTTAAGACCCTATTAGACCTAGGCAAGCTTGATACAGATGAAGGGCTAACTATCTTGGGAGTAGCGGTTTTAGATGATATTCAGGGCTTAATAGTTCTTGTAGCAGCTCTAAGCGTTGTAGTATACGGTGTTATTGACATCAAAGATATTCTAGTTGTTGGTGTCTCAGCGTTTCTATTCTGGTTAGCCTCAGTTATAGTCATAAGCAGGCTTTCAACAAGTGTGTTTAAGGTTTTCTCAAAACTGCATATAGATAACGCTGTACCAATACTATCAATAATACTGGGCTTACTCGTAGCAGGATTAGCAGGTATAATAGGTTTATCGCCAATAGTTGGAGCTTATGCAGCTGGACTAGCACTGGCTAAGTGTAGAAGGTTTCAGATAGTAGCAGACAAAATAAAGGTACTCGTAGACCTCTTAGCAACACTATTCTTCATAGCAAGCTCAGCTAGAATAGCCGTAGAAACAGCACTTAAACCAGAATACATATGGCTATATGCATTATTCATAGGCTTCGCACTACTAGGTAAAACTATAGGTAATACTGTTGGCTCAAGAATAGCAGGCCTACCTTGGAGAAAAGCCATAATAGTAGGAGTAGGCATGTGGCCTAGAGCTGAAGTAGCACTCATAGCAGCAACAATGGGTATGACTCATGGAGTTGTAACAACCCCCATATACTTTGCAACAGTAATGCTAATAATAGTGTCATCACTAATAGTCCCACCAACAATAAAGCTACTATATAGGCTACAAGAAAAACAGTAACTAGAGCCCCCAAACTCAAATAACTAGCCTACCCTTACACCTAGAAACTATGGGCTGAACACCGGTGGTAAAGGTTAAACTAATAGCATACTCTAAACCCATAATAGGAGGCGATCCCAGACATCTACCACTACTAGCATTTAAGGTAAGTACAGGTAAACTACACGATAAGCCAATAGAATACTATCTAAGCGAAGAATACCCTAATGAAAAAGTAAAGAGAATAATACTTGCAGCCACGGAATTCCCCAGTATACTTGAACACATAGTACTTACATTCATTATCGAGGATATATCAAGAGTATGCTCACACCAACTAGTAAGGCATAGATTAGCATCATTTACACAGGAATCGCAAAGATATAGTGAATCATATATGAGGAGGGCTGTAGAAAAAATAGTAGAAGCATACACTAATGGTAGAATAGGATCCGCGGAGGCAAGGGATGCTATAAGAAAACTATACCAGGAGGAAAGGTACAGTGATATAATAGAAGCATTTCTCAATGACTCATCAATAAGGTATCTTCTAGGAAGAGATTGTAGAGCATGCCGTGATATGCATGAAGAGTATAGAAAGATATTACTGGAGGCAGTTAATGAATCATTTGTTATACCTAAGGATATTAAAGGCAAAGAACTAACATGTTTTGCTGAAGACCTCATAAGATCTATACAAAGATACTATGAACTACTAAATAGTGGTGTAAAATACGAGGATGCACGCTTCATAATACCTCAAGCAGTTAAAACAAGACTCATGGTCACAGTTAATCTAAGAGAACTACTACACATAGCATGCCTAAGATTAAGTCCTAAAGCACAATGGGAGATTAGAGAAGTAGTAGAAGAGATGATTAAGGAAACTAGCAAAATCATACCCGAAGTAAACGAGCTAGTAAAGAGTTATTGTAGGCTCTATGGTGTAAGATGACTAAAGTTATCTGCACTAGCTTTAGTCGAGTTACCCTCCTCTATTAATTGTTCAACATACCTTCTAATAGACTCTAAGTCTATTTTAGGAGTAATGTTTATTCTCCTACGGCTCCATATAGTATCTATAACAATGCTGTTAGGTATGGTAATGCTACTTCTATGCCTAATGGGTATTGGTTTAAGAGTTTTATTAGTAAATACAATTATTGTGTCATTAAACCTACTACTACTTGCACTAGTAGTTATGGGGTCAATGTCTATTGTTAATGGGTATCTAACAAGAACTCCTACTGAAGTAATAGGTGCATAGTATACTAGTTCCACGGACATATTAGCAATGGTATCTACTGTTCCAGAAACCTCTAAATCTATTGTTCCATTAGCTGACAGAGTATCTGTTGAATTAAACACTATATATGTTGTCTCATTATTCGTAACAGTATTATTAATCACTTGTATTGATGTTGTAATATACCTGCCATTACGTATGTATAATGAGAGAGAATTTATTGAGCCGTTTACTACTGTAAAGTTTAATAGTCTTAACCCAACTCTATAGTTTCCAGCCCTATTAACTACTTTCCATAAACTGCCACTCCACGTAGCATCAACACATGATACATTCAAGAGGATATCATCGAAGGCAGCATACATGTAGGCATTACCGCTACCAAGCCATACATCGAAATAGTAGATAGCTACAACAGCAATACTATATGTTCCAGGCCTTAGATTACTCAATTGTGTTGTAACATCGGTTGATACCTGTGTCCAAGAAGTGTTTCCATAGAGACTCGTGGTATATAGTGTAATTAGCTGTGACGTATTATCAGTCCAGTTTACTAAGTATACTGATATGTTGTAGTAGATTATCGGTATAGGAAACAATCCACTAACAGTATAATAAGCTACTGTAGCGTAGGCGAAGGACAAGTTAGCTGATAATAGACCAGTACATGGATACGTTATATTCTCTATTATGTAGTTGTAGCCTTGATAGGGATCTGTAATGTTAACTGCACCTAATAACACGTAGCCCCACGTACTATATCCTGTAGCGTTTACCCACCATCCACGTAGGTTTCCTCCTCCAGCAGTACCATCATCATCTCCTTCACCATAAAACCATGCACCATAGCCATCAACAAAATCACCGTTTCTTATGAGATCAAGTACTTGTTGAACCATAGTTACTTTAACATAACCTGAAGTCGCATTAGGTCCTACACTTGCATTAGGTGCTAGTGGTTTTAGTATTATTGGTGGCTCTATAGCTGTTACTACGCCTAGTATTGGGTAGGTTACAATGAGTCCTGCGTATGCGGTAATGCTAGATAACACTATAAGTACGACCACTAGGGTCAAGGTCTTCTTGGTTTTTGTGTTTACTAATCTAGTGTACATGGCTCCTTATCTATAATTCTAGAATATTAACTCCTTAATATATAGGTTTTGGTTGATAAGCTATATATACTACTACTTCGTTGACGCGATAACTCTTTTTGCTAAATCTATTGCTCTAGGAATCCAAGCCTTCCTCTTTAATACTTCAAACAATATCTTCTCTAATACTAGTATCCTAGCACCTCTATCAATGCATTGAGGATGGAATGTTAGTGAGATATAGCTTCTCCTCCTCCACGCATAATCTATTTCCTCTAACCACATATCAAGGACTTCTCTAGGAGTAGTCCTCGATATTTCAAGGTAGGGCCAGTCATCTAGTCTCCAATCAACTGGTAATTCCACTATAACCCTATTGTCTATTCTAATAGTGTAGGGTTCGTCTTGATCCATAAGACTGCTGTCATACAAGTATCCTCGGCTAACAAGTATGCTTAAAGTTATGGCTAAACCTCCAGTAAGGTGCACGGAAACCCAAAGGCCCTGTCCCAATTACCTTAGAAATTGATTTCTCGGCTAAGTCAAATACTCTTAACTCTTCATCGAAGACCAGTCTATCTAATCGTTCATGCATATAACCGTGCTGAGCAATCTCGTGTCTACGTCTATGAACCTCAAGTACTGTGTCCGGGTATTTCTCAGCAATCCATCCAGGTACAAAGAATGTTGTCTTAACCCCATACCTATCTAGTAAATCAAGTATACGCCAAATACCCACCCTTTACACCATATCTTCCACGACTAATAGCTATAGGGTCTTCCCCCTTCCTTACCTCAGCGCTTTCGCTGTCTAAGTCAAATGAGAGTAGTAGTGTGAACTCATGGTCTTGTGGGGTAATATTCATGGAGTAATTCATGATGCTCTCCTCGTACTCTTTTATTATCCCTACACCTATAATATCTAGTTAGGCTATGAATAATTCATTGAACTCCTAACACGTTGATGGGGTTAGCAGAGTAAATGAGCAGTATAGTGCTGAAAATAGCGTTTATGCTCGTAAAGAACTATGTAGTTAACCCCTTCATTCATAGGTATAGGTACATGCTTTTAGGCTTAATAGTACTACTAGGACTTGCTAGCATAAGCATATTCTATGCTCCAGCCGAAAAACAGGAAGCAATAGTGTATGGTGCTAAGACACTCTTACGGGATTTAGGGTTATCGCATAACATTATAGTTGATCTATTGAGCTCGGCTACAATGCTTGCAATAGTTTACATGATCTTCCGTGGAGGATTATTCATAGTTGTAGCTGAGGAAGCAGAATACGAACTACTACTAACACAGCCCATAAGCATTAGAACATACTTTGCTGGTAAAACACTGTCAATAATACTACAGTACCTATCATACAGCGTACTCTACGTAACAGTTATCCCAATAGTACTATTATTCACCCATGACATAGTTAAGGCAATAATAGCTCCACTAATCCTAAGCTTAATTCTATCAATATTCCCGCTCTCTAGGCTCCTAGTAGATACTCTAAGAATCATAGTGAAGAATAATACTAGAAGTCAACGAGTAGTAGATGCAATAATAATATCATATGTTGTAGTAGGATTACTTCACTCAGCTATAGCCAAGAATATTTCACCAATACTATCCCTACCACTTAAACCAGTATTTGAAGCAATATACCACTCCTTTACCACCAAGCCAGTAGTAGTCATGTTACAGTACGTGTCATTAACAATTCTAGAATTATTCTTGATAGCATTGACAATAACTCTTATTTCAAGTAAGCTTACACCAGAACACATTAAACCATTATACCTTATTGCTAGAGAACGATTGCTATGGAGTATAAGGCCTCAAACAAGAATAAAGTTTAAACATAGTAGTCTACGAAGCAATGTGTATAAGATAGTAGTGGGTTTAACTCATCTAAGTGGAATGCACATACTATTGTATGCTATAACGCTTACTGCAGCAGTAATTACTGCTGAAGCCTTAAAAGTAATAGCGTATAGGTATTTTACACCACTAGTACTTGACATGATTGCAGTATTTCTAACACCATTCCTATTGTCGATAGCTGCTTCTGGTTTAGTAAACATGATGTTGGGTAACGACTTAGCTTATCTATGGGTTCATAGAGTATATGTTATAGACTCTAAACCCTTAGCAGAAGCCCTAATAGTAAAGTACGTGTTGAGTTTAACTGAAGCATTATTAGTGGTTGGAGTAGTTAACTGGATTCTTTCAAACAACTTCTACCTAGTATTAACACCTATAATAGCATTACCTTTAACTATTATAACTGCACCAATAGTATTATTCATTGTGTTAAGATTTGCTTCTAGGAGGAAGGTTATTAAGCAAGCTGTTGTAGGCTTATACGTCGTGGAAGACCTAGTCTTAATGTTGTTATGGTCTATAATAGTTATGTTCTTTCTAGCTGTAACAGTAGCATATAACTACGTTGTACACTTCATAACAGTTTACTCAGCAATAACACTAGTAATAGTATCAATAGCTTCATCGACCATCATAGGTCTTGCATCAACCAGGTTATTATCTAGGTATATTGCCAGAATAGATGTAGTATCCTAGAGAAGGAATGCATAGAAGGGTCGGCGAGGGCGACACCGATCACCATTCTCACTACCTTGCCTAATCCTCATCCCCTCTTTCCTAAGAACATGTTGTCAGGGGAGCAACTCGTCATCACTTTGATGTTATTCAGCTGAAATCCGGGCTCGTCATCCAGTTTCTCTAAATTCTAGCCTAGCCACTAATACTATATAAGGGTAAGTCTATATAGGCTAACTATTAGAGGGATAGACCTAATGCTAATGTTCAATGAAACAGGGTTCGGCTATATAGTAGTTAACAGTAAAAGGTATGATCATGACATAGTTGTTTACCCAGATGGTAGCGTGGAGGCTAGGCTAAAGAATTTATCCTCTAAGTATAAGAGCATGTATGGGCATACACCGTTATCTAAGGAAGAGATAGAGTATTATCTGTCAAGAATGGATCCCGGTAAGTTAGAGTACATCGTCATAGCTCTAGGCCAGTATGGAGACTTACCCCTGACTCCTGAAGCAAAGAAAGTACTAGAAGATCTAAGTAAACATGGTGTCCATGTAGTTATGGTTAAGACTCCTAAAGCCTTGAGTATATTGAATAGACTATATCGTGAAGGAAGAAAGGTTTTAAGTATAATACATGTTACATGCTAGTCTTTTACGGGAAGCCTTTTAGCCTCAACTAAGCCCTATGTAGTCTAGGACTAAGAGTTCCAGCTATGGTGTACAAGGTATTGGTGGACGAAAAGCAAGGTCTATTAGAGCTTCCTCAAAAATTCGTAGCTGAACTAGCATATCCCTTTGTTGGAAGGGAAGAGGAAGCTAAGGTGATAACACTAGCATTACTTGCAAGAGAACACGTTGTACTAGTAGGAGAGCCAGGTACTGCGAAATCAGCTTTAGCTAGAAGAGCTGCTGAGCTACTAAATGTTAGGTTCTTCAAATACCTTCTAACACGTTATACTGAGCCAGCAGAACTGTTTGGGCCATTGGACATTAAGGGGTTAAAGGAGGGAGTGTATAAGAGGATAACACGTGGTAAGTTACCAGAAGCAGAAATAGCTTTCCTAGACGAGATATTTAACGCAAATTCTGCTATACTTAACGCATTACTCAGTATTCTTCAGGAAAGAGTACTCTACGATGGCTATACTGAGATAAGAGTACCTTTATGGACCATGATTGGTGCTAGTAATAGGGTACCAGATGAACCTGAACTAGAAGCACTATATGATCGTATGCTTCTTAGACACTTCACTAAGCCTGTAGAAGAGAATAAGTGGGGTGATCTACTAGATGCTTCGTGGAGAATAGAGTCTGGTAGAATACCTCCACCAACACCAATAATGGGTATGGAGGAGCTTAAGAAGCTACACAAGATGGTTCTTGAAGTAAACTACCAGTTAGTTAAAAGTAAACTACTCAAACTCTACGCTATATTTGAAGAGAAAGGTATACACTTAACTGATAGACGTAAGGGTAAAGCCCTAAAGGTAATAGCAGCACATGCGGTATTGAATGGTAGGCTTAAAGCAGTTGAAGAAGACCTTGTAGTATTAAAGTATATTGCTCCAAGAGATGAAGAAGACCTAGATAAGGTTACAGCAATAATAGCTGAAGAGCTTAAGACACCAGCTAAGTATCTAAGAGAACTAGCTGATATTGAAGCAAATACACGTGAGCTCTCAAGAATTATTGAGGGTATACCAGACTATGATCCACGACTCGTAGAAATACACAGGAATCTAAGGATAGCACGTGAACGTGTACTAGAGCTTGCACGTGAGAGTGGTAATGAGAGTGTTGAAGCAAAAGCACAAGAAGTTATATACATCATAGACACATTATTGGAGAGGATATCTAAGAAACTGGGGTTCTAGTATAACTATGAAAACGCTAGCTTCTAAGAAGGATAGGGGAGTACTAAGAGGTATAGACTATGAGGACCCAATAATAGTCTACCGTGGAGAAAGAGTTATATCGGCATTACGTAAGCTTAGAGGAGATGAAGGTAATGTATCAACTAGTTTAGCAGTAGACGTATTCTACTCATACTATCTACCAATGCCAATACTAGAAATGCAGGAACAGATACCCAAGGAGAAGAGAATCCACTACCAGCTAATATCGTCAATGCTCACAGACCCCTACGTAGACCAGGTTAGAGCTCACACAATAGCAGACTCTACTACAAGCATGGTTATGGCTGTTAGCTACCTTGAGAAGGTACTGGAGCTACTAGAACAACATGGCCTAGGTCTAGGTGAGGGAAGTGGAGGTGAGTCACAGAAAGGAGTAGGTAGTAGTGGGCGAGGGGAAGGAGAAGAGCAAGGCGAGGAGGTAAGTGATAAAGAGGAATTAATAAAGGAGATTAGCCGTGAAGCTATGAGGAAGGCTTCAGAGGAAGCAGAAGTAGCTAAGAAGATACAAAGACTTGCACAAGGACTATCAGCTGGTGTAGGGTCAAGTCTATTATTTGAGGATAGAGTTCACGAGGTACTAAGACTAGCACGAAACACTGATGTTAGAAGAATACTTTACCTACTAAGCGGTTTACCAAGACATAGTCTTAGAGCTAGACGTAGAGTTACAAGACATCCACGTGGAGAACTTAGAGGCTACGAGCATGGATCAGATATAGAAAGACTTGTTCCAAGTGAAATAGCGTTACCCTCAGAATACTTTAATGTAAAGTTTGCTGAAAACAGACTCCTATTATACGAGAAAGTGTTACCAGAAAACTGGGGTCCACTATACATACTATTAGATAAGTCGGGTAGCATGGATGGAGCTAAAATGCTTTGGGCTAAGGCTGTTACACTAGCATTATATGTTAAAGCCGTTAGAGAAGGTAGGCCTTTCTACATGAGATTCTTTGATAGCGTACCCTATCCACTAGTGAAGGTTAGACGTAGACCTAGACAACACGAGGCATTAAAGTTATTGGAGTATATTGCCAGGATTAAGGGTAGCGGTGGAACAGATATCAGTCGAGCAATAATAACGGCATGTGAGGACATTCACCGTGGTAGTGTAAGCAATGTTAGCGAAATAGTATTATTAACTGATGGTGAAGATAGGGTATCAGAGCCTATGATACGTAGAGCACTATCAGTTAGCAATGCTAAGCTAATAACAGTAATGATACAGGGAGACAACCCAGACCTAAGAAGACTTAGCTCTAAATACATGGTAGCAGTTAAGCTAGATAAAGAAGAAGCAATTAATGTAGTAGAGTTATAGTCTAAGAAACCTCAAGGCATTCAACGACACAAGTTTATACGCGTCAACCCTACCCAAATGACTAGATAATACCTCATAGGCATTCTTCAACGCTATAGGATTACTAGGATATAGCCCAGAATCACTATTAAGGACTATTCTATCAGCAAGCTCTGGATATTTTTCTACAACCCATACAACATCCATAGCCCTAGTCTTCCCCTCCTGTATACTAAACCCAGCCCATAATCTATGGCTTAAAACCATATCCAATAGTAGTGGGCTAGGAGTTAAATGGTCAATTAACACAAGTTCGCTGGAAATACCAATCTTATCTAAGACTTCAATAATCTTCTTAACAATAGCTATCTTATTGCTTCTCGGAGTATGTACTATGACGGGTAAATCTAGTTCTTTAGCCATTTTCAACTGTTTCTCAAGAACCCCTAATTCCGCGTCACCACCAGTCTCTAAGCCTACTTCACCGAGTACTTCAACTTGCTCCAAGTACTCTCTCGTAAGGCTAATATAGTCTTCCAGTTTACCCCTAGGTATACATCGGGGATGAATACCTACACCTACTATAACCCTTAACCCTAGTACACCACACCTATTCTTCTCAAACAATAAGTGCTCGTAGTGGTCTCTAAGACTACTAACACTACTAGGCGGAATAGGCGTATAGGCAAGTGTAACGAAACCATCATATCCTGAATCAACCATAAGCTTTAAGTCGTAGAAGCTAAGAAAGATTGAGTGTAGATGCCCATCAATAAACCCCATAGAGTTCACCGAGACCCTTAAATGTTTTGCAGGAAAATAAGGGTTGCAATGGGACTAGTCAACTATTTTAAGAGTAACCAAGGATTTTTACGAGCTTATTGAGATATCTAATCTAACCAGAACACATTGCCTAGCAAAGTAAGTTATTCGCTATGAGTCATTGAGGAGAAACTATGTTGAGCGAAGTAACTGAACTTAATGAAAGCGTAAACGTTTTAGACCTAGAATACGCGGTAGGTAGGAGTATTGAAGACTTACTTGAAAAAGCACTTAGCCTACACCATGTGGATATTAGGGATCTTCAATTATACCTAGCTCTATCTAAACATGGGCTTATCTTGTCTAAACCTCTTAGCCAAGGCTACGCCCTTATTAGTAGTCTAGGCTACTACTACCTACTCGTACTTAAAGGTGAAGTCAAGCTTAGCTTAGAGAAACTATTCTCGCCTCCCGGAACAATAGTTTTTGAGGGCGATGAGCTATTCTTTAATCCACTAATAAGAGTGTACCATGAATACATACTTAGTATATGGAAACCTGTAACCAAGGCCAAAATAGCATTATTTACGCCGTGTTCTAACATTAAGCCAATACCTGAAAGCTTTATGAATAAGAAGATTGATGGGCTTCTAAGAAAATATTTGTTAACTCAAGTAGTTGATAGATACATAGTATCTGAGCCTCTAGGAATAATAGATTATAGCCAAGCATACCTATTTCCAGCAGCACACTATGATTATCCTCCAGAGAAGCTTACGGTTAGAGAGAAACGTGTTTATATTGAAATAATAGCGGAATTCCTCGAAAAAATATCTAGGACTTACGACTACGTAGTCTATAGTCTACCTAGAAGACATAGGCAAGTATTTGAGGAAGCATTAGACGTAGCTAATGTTGTTGCGGTGTACGTACCGTATAATATCTACTATTTACCTAGACTTAGAAACGAGTTGCTAAGACTTTCAGCTTTAGTTATGGGTCAAGGTATTAATAGCCATGTACTAGTAGATAGCGGGTATGTAGTAAAGGCTTATTAACTCTAAGTCAAAATTATTCCCACCCACCTTGAAGAGGTGTGTATAGTGACTAAAGAGTTTGAACCCTATCCCTTCTTTGTTAAAAAGGACTATACACCAGATCCAGAAAAAGACGTTATAGTTGTATTTAGAGTTAAGCCTGCTAAAGGGTTTACAGTAGAGGATGCTGCTGGAGGTATAGCAGCTGAATCTAGTGTTGGTACGTGGACAACTCTATACACATGGTATGATAGGGCTAGGATAAACAAGTTAATGGGTAAAGCATACTACTTCAAGGACTTAGGTGATGACACATATATTGTTAGAGTAGCTTATCCAGTAGAATTATTTGAAGAAGGCAATATGCCTGGATTCTTAGCCTCAGTAGCAGGTAACATATTTGGTATGAAGAGAGTTGAAGGATTAAGAGTAGAAGACATATACCTACCCTACGAATTCCTAAAACACTTCAAGGGGCCTTCTAAGGGGATTAAGGGTGTTAGAGAAATATTCAAGGTATATGATAGACCAATTGTTGGAACAGTGCCTAAGCCAAAAGTAGGTTATACTCCAGATGAAGTTGAAAAACTAGCATATGAGATACTAGTTGGAGGAATGGACTATATAAAAGATGACGAGAATCTTGTTAGCCCATCTTATTGTCGGTTTGCTGAAAGAGCTAAGAGGATAATGAAGGTTATAGATAAGGTTGAAAAAGAGACTGGTGAAAGAAAGGTTTGGTTTGCTAATATAACAGCTGATGTTAGGGAAATGGAGAAGCGCTTGAAGCTTGTAGCTGACTATGGTAACCCCTATGTTATGGTAGACGTGGTTATTGTTGGATGGGCTAGCTTAACCTATATCAGGGACTTGGCTGAGGAGTATGGGCTAGCAATACATGCTCACCGTGCAATGCATGCAGCCTTTACTAGGAACCCGTACCACGGTATATCGATGTTTGTGCTAGCTAAACTCTACCGTACAATTGGTGTAGATCAAATACACGTAGGTACACCAGGTGTAGGGAAACTAGAAGCAAAGACAATAGACGTTATACGATACGCCAAGATACTTAGAGAACAACACTTCACACCAGATAAAGACGATGAATTCCACCTAGAACAAAAAATGTATCACATAAAACCAGCACTACCAGTATCATCTGGAGGCCTTCACCCAGGAACACTACCAGTAGTAGTCCAACACTTAGGCAAAGACCTTGTAATACAAGTTGGTGGAGGAGTAATAGGGCACCCCGACGGCCCAAGAGCAGGTGCTACTGCTGTAAGACAGGCTCTTGAAGCAATAGCTAAGGGTATACCATTAGATGAGTATGCTGAAACACATAAGGAGTTAAAGAGAGCACTTGAGAAATGGGGACATGTAGTCCCAGTCTAAAACACCTATTACCTTATTCTAAGTTCTAGGTTCAACAATGTATCTTTTTTGAGGATTTGTGTGACCTGTCAATATAACTCCTAACCGCTCATATCTCTTGGCAAGTTCTGCTTCAAGTCTCCTCCTAACATACTCTAGTGAGCGTGCTTCAAGTCTCACCATAGTATCTATTACATCTATGAAGTATGGTACAGCGTTTTCACTAGTCTTACTTGCTAAGTAGGAGATTATCTTGTCTACTCCTAGGTTACCATAATCAAGTATTTCTAGCTTAACTGCTTGATTAAATGATGTAGGAGTATAAGGTTTATAGAAGCATACCTCTACTTCACCATACTCTGGGTGCATGTTAAGGTTATCGTTTATTGCTTCACGATATTTTCTACGTAGTTCTTCTCTTGGAACCCTCATGTACTCAACCATTACTGGTAGAATGTCTCTAAGCTTACCAATACAAGTATACTCTCCTTGCCTAAGCGCTATGCTCATAAGAGCTTTATCATTGATAGGTAGCCTTGACCTAACATAAACAGATAATGTCCTAGAGTAAGCTCTCTTCAAAACACCTATAAGTGTTATACCAGCCTTCTTAGCCTTATGCAATGTCTCTATAACGTATTCTTCTAGTCTCTGAAGCCTAGGACTACGTTCTTTTGCTTTAGGAGTCTTATATAATAGCTTATACGGTATTATTTCTCCATCGAATACTATCATGTCTAAGTCTACTAGGTTCTTAAGCTTATAATCTATTAGTGTTAAAGCTACCTTCTTCTCCATTATCTTAGCTTTAGTATAGACTATATCCTTAATCTCCTCTACATCGTAGAATAACACGTCTCCTATCATATCATAGCTCTTTATGTTTAAGTGATCTCTTTTCCTACAACCATATAGAACATAGCCAGCTACAATAGCTGAAAGCCTTCCACCAACAAGTTCTAATCCTTCTGGTGGATAAGTAGAATCTATAGCACCTACACAGTAATCTACTTGTAGAGTCCTGGGTATAGGGTTAAATGAGAGTTTTTCTTGGAGTTTAGCTTCATCTACTATTTTTCTAAGAACACTTACCTTATGCTCTATTCTCCTTATAATCCTGCCTATCTTACTTAAAACACTTAGTAGAGCTGGTTGAGAGCCGTAGAGTTCTAGGAAGTCTACTTCCTCTAGTTCAAGAAGTTCTACTAGTTCTTCTGGAATATAGTATTCGTGTACTCTTCTCCTATTAGGCTCCAAGGCCTAGCTTACCTCTCTAACCCTTAACAGTATGGGTCTTCTTAGAGGGTTCATGAGCCCTGCTACAAAGAATTCTCTTGGTGCAAGCATTGCTAGTGTTCCCTCATTAAGTCTGCCAAGGTCAAGGTATCCAGCAATCTCGTTGAGGTCTCCAGTTGATTGTAGTTTACTGAAGAATACTGTTCCTAGATTGCTTCGAATACTTGTACGTATGTCTCTAGCAACTCTTTGTGATGCTAGGATTATGAAGTAGCCCCACTTCCTACCCTCTCTTGCAATACGTTCTAGCTCTACTGCACTAATACTCCTACCTTCTCCTGCATAGTTTTGTGCTTCATCTACAATTAATCCTAGATTTATTGGCTCATGCCTACTAAATATCCATTCCCAGCCAGCACGTGCAGTATCAGCTATAATAGCCTGCTTTACTATGAGCTCTGTATCAGGACTTAAATCCACTATTATGAACTTCTTCTTTTTAGCCATATCAATTAATTGCTGTGGCGTTGTAGTCCTCTTATTTAATTGCTCAAAGAACTCATCGCTGAGGAAGAAGTTTATGAATGCTCTTACTCTACCAACACCTGTCTCCCTAGCACCCATGTAGGACATAGCTCTAATGAGGACGTTCATGTAGTCTTCTTTTACCCATTTATCTTTTCCTTGACCTCCTATCTTTTTCTGAACCCTATACTTAGCGCCAAAGCATTCTTCAACACTACTATGCTTACCCTCAATAATACTTGCATAACATATTGTTGCAGCCATAATATAGTCTGCGTAGTGATCTGATAACCTACTCAACTCTAATATTAGTCTAGCAATAATGTCTGGTGAAAGCTTTATCTTACTACTCTCTACTACATGGTCTCCATAGCCTTTAGCTCTAAATGGTTGTGCATAGTCTACACCTGTATGGTCGAAGACTATGAGTGAATAGCCTTGTTCAACTATTTCCTCTATAAGAGCTCTAACAAGCCTACTCTTACCCATACCTGTAGCTCCAAAAACTCCTACATGGTAGCGTAGTGCATCTGGATTTAATGGAAGCTTCCATCCACTATACTTGTGTTCTCCTACAACTATTTGCTTCTCTAATGCTATGTACTTAGATAAGAACTCTCCATTCTCCACTAAGAATACTCTTGAGCCTGGATGAGGTGCATTTATGTTTTCCCGGAAACCACTACTGGTTATAGCACCATATATTTCAACCCAAGCATTACTATAGCCTAAAACCAGTTCATCCTCTAAAGCATCGGGATGATCTGTGTAGACGGTTCTAACACCTCTTCTAAGGAAGGGTTCTAGTCTATGAACCCATCTTACTACACCCAGCATTAGCTTATCAGAGTATTTTTTATCATAGATTACTACTATTTGTTCATCAGCAACAATGTTTTCAGCATCATTTCTAAGAGCTATTGGTGCTAAACCAGCACTTGCACCACTAAGTACTATACCTATTTCCCTACCAAACACATTAGGTGTTATGAGCATTACAGTACACCGTTAAGAGCCCTCGCATCTAACAATACTCTACGTACTTCATAGTATATAATACTTTAAGGGTATTACGTATGAATAGACTATTAACAATAATAGAACTAGTCCTTTTTCTCAAGTAATGCGTAGAAGAAACCCGTTACCCCATGCCTATGAGGCCAAGCCCTCATAGTACCAGGAATAAATCCTTGATCAAAAGGCTTCTTCAACTCTACAATCCTTAACACTCCTTCATATCTACCTAGAATCCACTCTATGTTATCCTCATTCTCCTCCTTCAACACACTACACGTAGTGTACAGTAGTCTTCCACGAGGCTTAAGTAATTTAACAGCTACTTCAAGTAGTTCTCTTTGAAGTCTTACAAGTTTCTCTAAGGTTTCCTTGCTAAGCCTCCATTTAGCTTCAGGGTGTTTAGCTAATGCACCAGTACTACTACATGGCGGATCCAATAACACTCTATCAGCAACCCCTTCACCTAATACGTCAACTGCCTTCCTGGCATCCATAACATGTACCTCCGCTATTCTAACGCCTGTCCTCCTAAGCATTAACTTGAGCCTCCTAGCTCTATCCCTAAATAACTCAAACGCTATGATACGTCCCTGATTCCTCATTAACTCAGCTATGTGTGTTGTCTTTCCTCCTGGTGCAGCACACATGTCAACTACAGTCATACCAGGCTTAGGGTCTAAAACAATAGATGCAAGCGCACTAGCATCATCTTGTGGTATTATTTTGCCCTCCCTTAATAGTTTAGATGAACTATAATTGAATGGCCCATGAACTTTTACTACTGTTTCAACATACTTACTCCTTGAGACAATGTATCCCTCTTTCTCTAATTCCTCTAATACTTCTTCAACTGTAGTCTTTAACGTATTAACTCTAAAGCTTAGTAGTGGAGGTTTACTAGTAGCTTCAAGGAATTCTAATGCTTCACTCCATCCTAGCATTTCAACAAGTTTTTCTATAAACCAGTAAGGTGTATTATACTTAAACTCTAGTTCCTCGACTCCTTTACTTGGCTTATAGTCTAGCTCGTCAATCCTTCTTACAAGTAAACCTATATCGTCAACCCTAGATGTATGTTTAATTAATTCTCCTACGACTAGAGGGCCATACTTAGCTAGGCTTAAGTAAACATTACTGTTTCTACCACTACCAAAATATTTCTCATACACTAGTGCTCTAAGAAGCATTAATGTAGGCTTATCTAGTTCTCTTGGATTACAGCAAGTCTTAGCTATTATGCGGTCAATTAATCCTTGTCTACGAGCAATACCGTAGATTATAGCAGTAAATACTCTATCCTTACTAGTACCAATTAGCCCATACCTATGGAATACTCTACGCTTACCAACTTGTCCTGGCTTAACTTCATCCCATGCAATTAATGCTTCAATAAGTGCTTTCACGTCTCTAGCGTTTATCTTTAACATAGCTTGCTACTTCCTCTTAGTAAACCATTAAGTCATTGTGTTTATAAAGACTTCTAAATACATAGTGCTTTGGATAAACATGGTTAAGGCTAAGAGCATTAAGTCTATACTAGAGGAAATAGATGGTAGAGGGTATAAGGCTTACCGTAAGCTTACTGGAGCATCAGAGACTATTAAGAATATACGAGTAGAAGTAGTCAAGGTTCAAGGGGACCCATATGCTCCTCCAAGCATAGTTAAGGCAACTACTAGGTTAAACCTACCATCCTGGTGTAAGGGGAGAGAAGTAGCAGTAGCTGACTGGATTACTAGAAGACTTTACAGAGAACTATCTAGAGCATCAAGTAAGGTAGGTGAAGGTAGAAGTGGCTACCTAGGCATACCTAGGCCTAGCCCAATAATTATACGTAGGAGCTCTGTTGAAATACTAGGTAACAAGCTTATAGCAAGAATAAGAGTTGGATTACCCTCAAAGCGTAGAAGAATTCTAGGCACTATAGCCGAGGAACTGTTGCTCGAGAAAATACCGCGAGCTCTAGGCAACGTCATAGACCAGTTGAAAGTACGTGAAAAAGAACTTAGAGTACATGTACGTACATGGGATATGCAGGAGTATATTAGGAGAATACTACCAGGGATGAAGCTAGTATCATTCGTAGGCGATGGCTCAATATTACCCAGGAAATGTGGTGGATGCGAAGAACCATTACCCAACGCTGTACCCTTTGAGTCTCCTCCAAGTCTTAGAGTAGAAATAGAGCTTCCCTGGAATGAAACCATAACTGGAATGGGGGTTAAGCAGGGTATAACACTGGTTATGGGCTCAGCATTCCATGGTAAGTCGACGCTAATAGAAGCAATAGCTTCTGGTGTATGGAATCATATACCAGGTGATGGACGTGAAAAAGTTGTAACCATAAGAAACGCTATGTATGTTAGAGCTGAGGATGGAAGATACGTTTCATGCGTAGACGTATCACCCATGATATATAACCTACCAGGAGGCGTTAACACTAAGTGTTTTACTACAAGAGATGCAAGTGGTGCTACAAGTACAGTAGCATCTATTCAGGAAGCAGTTGAAGTAGGAGCAAAACTAATAGTTCTCGACGAAGACACTGTAGCAACAAACGTGTTATATATAGACGAGAGAATACAAGGAGTAATTAAGCATAAAACCATAACACCACTATCACTAATAGCTAAGCCTATGACTGAAAAAAGCATATCATTAATAATAGCTTCATCTGGAACCCTAGAACTAGCATGTATAGCCGATACAATAATATTAATGGACGAGTACAAAGCAATAGACGTAACCAGTAATGTAAAGAAGCTATGCAGTAAAAATAATGGTAAGAGCATAGAGGAATACCATATACCACCTTCTAGAATAATACATAGGGTTCAACCACTACATAAACCTAAGATTAAAGGCTATGTACTAGAAGATCGAAACCTACCAGCACCAATACCTATACAAAACATTCATATCCAAGAGAAATCTCAGTATAACTCACTAGTAGCAATAGCTCGTAGAATCATGGAATTCAAAGGCAAGAGACTAGTAGACATTGTACATAGCCTAGAAGATACGCTAAGGAATAACCCTTACCATCTAGTAGGTGATAACCCTGATATAGGAGAGGTAAGAGCCTTAGACATAGCCTACATGCTTAACCGGCTACCTATAATCTCCTTTAAGCCATCTATGTAGCCATGCAATCCTTGAAGTAAAGGGTACGTGTAACATACTAGCTGTAAAACCATTAACTTTGCCAAAAGCTATCTCTATAGCACTTGCAGCTTTAACCCATAAGCTAATAATAGATGAATCAACATCTCCTCTAGCTACTAGTTCCTCAAGACTTGATGTAATGTCTATGTACTTTGATAAGACCTCTCTTATCTTATCACGGTTAACTACTACTAGTTTATCAACATATGCTTCAATATAGAAGAAGCTTAACCTCATAGTTGATATAACCTCTACAGCTGTAGCTAGATCTTCTACAAACATAGTGTAGTCGTCAATAATCTTTACATTGTATTTACCCTTAATGTAACTTAGTACTCTGTCGAGTAGCTTCTTAACAGCTACTATATTGGTTCCCAGAATACTTGCTAGTTCACTTAAGCTAAGTCTACGTGTAGGTACTCCTGGGTAAAACTTGATTAGTACTCCACCACTACTAGTAATAGACGATAGTACTTCCTCTACTATACTTTGTAGTCTAACGTCAATGCTAGCCAAGTAGAATACGTCACCCAGAAATATACTATTATTTACCTGGGCTTATATTAGCCTTGCTTAACTGTATATCATGTCAACGTTTAACGTGTACGGGTTTTGAAATCCATGTTTCAAGTAGAGGGTTGTGGGGTGGTGGATTCCTTCTACTAGGCCCAACATGTACTTTAACACTATAATCTACTTCAACTACAAATACCTCATCACTAAAGTAGAACTTCCTAACACCCTCAAGTATACACCTAGCATATCTCTTCATTGACACATAGTCTTCTAGCTCATCATACAGCTGGGGCTTAATCTTTGAGAGTTTTTCAATAGCGAAAGGCTTACCTTCATTTACGAAACCTACTACTTCGTCAATATATGCTTCAACATTATCTAATAGTTCACCTAAATCAACATTTAAGTACTTAGATAGTGCTTCTAAGTCTACTATTGGAACTGGAGTATGAGCGTGATCAGTGAAGTACACTATAGGCCTATTACCTATCATTAAGACCAGTCTTGGATCAATATGTACTATTCTCCAATGACTCCTGGCCTGATATTCAACTACATTAAGCTCACTCTTACCTAACACTATACTCCAAGGCTCATACTCAGCTCCATCACCAGGCCATACATCGTATGGGAACTTAAACCAATAAGTAATGTAAAGGTATTGGTCGTCGACATCAATCCATGAACCAGTTTCCAATGGGTATAAGGGTTCATCAAGGTACCGTGAACTAGCTCCAACACCAACCATGAGCTTAGGCGGAATAAATACTGGCTTAAACTTTTCAACCAACATCTTGTACTCTTTAACATACTCACTAAACAAT
This sequence comes from Pyrodictiaceae archaeon, assembly GCA_015521735.1. Taxonomy (GTDB): domain Archaea; phylum Thermoproteota; class Thermoprotei_A; order Sulfolobales; family WANQ01; genus WANQ01. The sequence goes on from WANQ01000023.1 coordinate 34,301, forward strand.
CTCTTCAACGCGTACAGATTATTAATTGAAAGTCCTCGATTAAAGTAATCCTTGATAATAGGGGAGAGCCTATCTTCAAGAACATATGATGCTACTTCATCAAATGAATATGAATGCGAGCTAATAGTTTTAGGAGTTCTAGGCGGTAATAGTATTGAAGTAGCCAACACCATACGCCTTGAACTATAGCATCATTACCGTTGAGTTAGCTAATCTACGGCAGAGTATATATCAGCATCGGGGCATCTCCACATAGGCATACACGTAACCTCGGCAACCTACCCTATCATCATAAACCCAATATATAGTAACACCCTTATCCCGATATTGAGGATTTCCAAATAATAGTTTAGGTAAGTCTGCACTCCCTGCCTACTTCCACCATCATGTAGTATAATAAGTATTGAATGTTATTTGGATTTTACCTATAATATTAGGTGCTAAGCTATCTAATGGATTGAATATTGGCTATGGAATCATAATTTTAATGTAAGAGCTTGTCTCTAGAGGTCAAAATAATATGGTTTGACTGTATAGACCATGTATACTTATAACTGTATTATAGATAATTAGATGGCGTAACGGGAGAGAGGAATGGAGGAGAAGCGAAAGGCTAGGCTAGCCATAGTTCCCATAGACAAGCTTAAACCTCATGAGAAAATAGATGAGAGGCATCTTGAATGCCTAATGGACATAATAGTTAGGGATGGAGTACTAATTAAGCCCTTACTTGTAGATGCTAAGACAATGATAATACTTGATGGACACCATAGATACGAGATTCTAAAGAGACTTGGTAAGAAATATGTACCAGTACTTCTAGTAGACTATGATAGTGATATAGTTGACGTAAGCTCGTGGAGAAGAGATTGGAGAGTATCTAAGGAGCTTGTAAGAAAGGCAGGGCTTTCAGGTAAATTATTACCTCCTAAGACTAGTAAACATATATTGAAGATAAAACTCCCAAATGTTAACATGCCATTAGAAAAACTAGAATAAACACATATGAGGTGTTTGTATGGTTAAAGTAGATATTGTAGAACTAAGCAAGCTTAAGCCTGTGAAACCTAGACCTCAACTAAACAACATTCTAGTAAAAGTTACTCAAATACTTAGGGAGAATTCTGTTAGGGAAACCATAGTTGTTGACGAAAACTTCACTGTTAATGATAACTATGAGTTGTACTGGGCTCTGAGTCTACTAGGGGTTAAGTACGCTCCAATATCAAGTAGCCTGGTTAAGGAGATAAACATACCACTTGAAGTACTAGGATTATTCGAAGACATAAACCCTAGCTTATACAGGGTATTCAACAATACACTTGAACTATTATACCGTAACTGGCCTACACCTCTAGTAAAACTGAAAACCTTGTCCACAAACAAGTTGAATGTCTGGGCAAAGCTTGAAGGCTTTAACCCCTATAGCGGTAGTATTAAGGATAGAATAGGATGGTACATGTTCATAAACAAGGGAGATAGTAAGACAAAGAAGCTTCTCTATGAAGCCACGTCAACTAATACTGGAATGGCCTTAGCTGCAATGGCAGCTATTCACGGTTATAAGGCTAAATTATACCTACCAGCTTCTATTCAGAAAGTATCAGACACATTACTAAAGGTTATGGGCGCGGAAGTAGTAAGGAAGCCTAAAACACTTACAGTAGAATTTGTTGATGAAGTAGAAGAAGATGCTAGAAAAGATAATGCAGTTCACCTCAACCAGTTTGAAAACGACTATAACTTTGAAGTACACTTAAAGTACACGGCTAAGGAAATAGAAATACAATCACGTAGTGTAGGCTTTATTCCAACAGCAATAATAGGTGGTATAGGTACTTCAGGGCACATGTCAGCTATAGCCTTCTACTTTAAGAATAGATTTAGGGGGCATACTAGGATATACTGTGTTCAACCAGCAGAGGGCCACGTAATCCCTGGTATTAGGAGAATAGAAACAGGCATGAAATGGATACACATGGTCAACGTAGACAAAATCATAGATGTTGAACGAGACGAAGCAATAAGAGAGGCAATAAACATTGCTAGAACTGAGGGAATACTAGTTGGACTTAGTAGTGGAGCAGTTACTGCAGGGTTCAAGAAGCTAGTAGAAGAAGGAGTACTATCTGAGGGGAACATAGTACTAGTATTCCCTGACCACGGCTTCAAGTATTTTGAGCAATTCGAAGACTATCTATCCAGAGTTGAAAGAAAGTAATCTTTGTTTAAACTACATTCTACCTATAGCTCTAACACCATACCTTCTCACATGTCTTAGAATATACTTGAACAATAGGTAAGCTATAGTAGCCATAGCCAATGCCACTATGGTTGATACGAGTATTTCTGTTTCTAACCCAAGATAGGGTTCAAGTCCTCTTACACCATACCTAACTATTTCAGCTGGATGAGCATAGGGTATTATTAGAGCTATGCTTCTTAGCTGTGGAGGTAGTTTTGATAGAGGTACAGCTAAGCCTCCTAAGATAAATGATACAAAGTTCGCTATGTCCAATAGTGTACCAGGTATACCTATACGGAAAGATAATGCTGCCAAATATAAGCCGTAGGATATAGTCATGGTGCACAATAATACTAATCCTAGTGCAACATACAATATGTTGTCTACTAATAGTACTTCGGGGCCTGTGAGCCCCGTAAATACTAGTGCTACTAGGAGGCTTGATGAAACAGTTATGGTTAAGCCAACTAGTGCTCTACCAACTAGTACTGGGGCAGGACTAGTATTGGTTAGTAAGTGTTCTTCAACAAAGCCTTGGGATACAAAGAACCATGTCCATCCACCAATATACCAGACACTTGTGGATAGGAATTGCCACATAATAATACCCCATAACGCTATAGGAGCCATTAGACTCCACTGTTCTTTGGGAATGAACATTAGTGCTCCAAGAACAAATATTGTTAGCCATAGAATAATAGTTAATATGTTGTTTAGGAAGCTAAACTTGTATCTCCAAAGCCTTAATAGGTGAAGCCACACTATAGCATGGATTCTCGTAGCATTCTTAGTCATTCCTAGATCACCCCACTCTTCTTAACCATTTTCTCAGATCCAGAGAGAGCTATACTTGCAACTCCATTGTAAAACAATGTTAACGCTAATAATGCGTAGGCAACAATGAATAATGCACGAAACTCTGGTATGCTATAAGTTGCAACCATACGTGTAGCTTCAACTATGTATGATGTAGGGAATATTCTTGACATATACTGTAGTACTTTGGGTAAGACATCTATTGGATAGAATACGCTTGAAACAAGTAGTATTAATGGTGTTAGGAATGCTGCAACATTGCTTTCCTCGCGTAATACTAATGTTATTGATGCTACTATAATTGACAAGCCTATAAGTGGAAGCATACCCATGTATACAAGTAGTAAGACTATGAGTAGTTTACCTGCACCCAATAGTCCCTCAAAATATACGGCACCTGGTAATACTGCTAAGATACCCATAGTGCTAGATAAGAGTGCTCCAGGTAAAGGCTCTAGGACAAGTACCTTGTACATCTTAGTAGGTGTAAGCATTAGGTACGGTAGTGTACCAAGCCATCTATGGTATAATGCATTAGTTGCAACAGTATCTATTATGAATAGACTTGACATAACGATACCACTACCAGCAAGTATGTAAAGTATAGGGTTAGCTATGTTGAGTCTCTCCTTATACGTCTCGAAACTACCATAGATCATGCCTAAAGCTATTAAAAGGAATGCTGTAAGATAAGGCCATATAATCATTGAGAACAATAACCACCTATTATTCTTAAGCCATGCAATCATGCCGAAGAATCCAGCTCTTAAGATATCAGTAGACTTAACCCCCACGACTACCACCCTTTGTAAGAATAATGAATACGTCTTCAAGTGAGGGTTCTTTAATCCTTACCTGATGTACCTTCATATTGTTAGAGTAGAGCCATTCAAGCATTTTCTCTATAACATATTCTTCTTCTCCAGGCCGAGCTACAATCCTAATCCTAGTTCTACCAGACTCAATTGCCTCTAATGCCACCTCTCTTAAACCAGTCAAGGCTACTATCTTTTCCTCAAGACCATTTAGCATGTTCTTAGGTATGGATACTATTAGTTCAAGTGATACTCTATCAGCAGCTTTTCTCTTAAGTTCTTCAACAGTACCATAAGCTATTATCTTTCCTTTATCTATTATTGCTACGTGATCACATATTAGTTCTGCTTCAAACATGTTATGAGTAGTTATCAGTACAGTCTTGTCTCCACTGCGTGCCAGCTTAACTAATAATTCTCTTATAGTTCTAGCTGACGCAGGATCCAATCCTATGGTGGGTTCGTCGAGGATTAATACTGGCGGGTCATGGAGTAGTGCTCTAGCTAGTGCTAAGCGAGCTTTCATTCCAAGACTATACTCCTCGTAGAGTTTATCTGCTGCCCCTAGTTCCTTTAACCCTACAAGGCCTAGAACATACTCTATTCTCTCGTTGAGATAGCTTCCTTTAAGACCTCTCAACATGCCAAAGTATTTTAGGTTCTCTCTCCCAGTAAGTTTCCAAAAGAATCCTTTCTCTACGCTTAGTGTTACTCCTATTACCTCTCTAACTTTTTCAGCTTCACTTACCACATCGTATCCTAGAACCCTGGCTTCACCGTCATCGGGTAGTAGTAGTGTTGTTATTATTTTTACAGTTGTAGTCTTACCTGCACCATTAGGCCCTAGTAAACCAAATACCTCTCCCTTCTCAACTGTAAAGCTTACACCTCTTAGAGCTTGCACTATCTTCCTAGTACGCTTTATAAACCCTTTACGCTCCCAAGTAACATAGTTCTTCACTAAGTTCTTAGCCTCTATAGCAGGCGCCAATGCTCTTCAGCCTCCTACTTCACCCTTACCCTTAGGCTAGTTCCACTAACATAAAAGCTTCGTAGACTATTTTACACAGTTATTAGGGGAGTGTACTGCACCAATAACATAATTGACTAACGTATACTGTAGGGACATACTTCTCTATAAGGACATGTACTACACTTAGCTTTGGAAGGCATAGGTTTAGGTGGTCTAAGCTTTTTCCAATAAGCCATAGCCCATGAAAGTATTTCACGTGCCCTAACTTCATCGTATACTATTCTTACAGCCTTTACATTCGACTCTGTAATCCTACCATTATTCTTTAACTCTACTAACGCCTTGAATACTTCATCTTTAACACCTCTAACTATATAGTACTTTGAACTATTTACCCTGAATCCTAGGCTATGAAGCATTGCTAGGTGAAGATACGCCAATACCGTATCACTTCTATATACTTGTGGATTGGGTTTCTCGGTAATGAAAGCTTTAACTACTACCTCAACCCTATCACCATTAACTAGTATAGCGTCAGGTGAAGCAATTACTGGGACATCCTCTATAACGGCTATTAATGGTACTCTGATCCACCCCTTAACTACTGGGCGCTTAACAACACCTAGGGTTAGAGATACTATTCTGCGAGCAATACTCTCACGGTGTTCTAGGTCTACATCGCCTCTACTGTACGCGTAGTCTAAGCGTTGCTCACAATAGAATTGTTGTTTAACTTCACTTCCACGAATAAAGCCTAAGCCAAACCTTAGTCCACGAGCCCTTAAGCTGCCTGAATAGAATTCTTCAGCAATACCCTTAAGGTTCTCCCATGGATTAGCCATGTACTACCCTCTACTAAGTCTACTAACAATGTATTTGACTACAGGTAGTGTTTTCAGACTTAAATGCTTACCACGTAACATGTACACGTACTTGTAGAGTGTTAGTGCTATTATAGCGTCTTTACAGTACCCTCTAAACCTATAGGATTCACATGTACATGTATACGATGACCTTGTAATAATAGTTCTATGGACATAGCCTTCCTTTACAGCATCAGCTACTTCACCGTCAATAACTTTTGCCTCTACTTCACCAGTAACCTTAATCTTCAACACTAAGTCTACGTACTTTCTAGCAGCTACTACACGTGTAGTTGAAAGCCTATATACCTTTAACAAGTCTATTTCATCATCATATACGATTACTATGTGATAAGTCTTCGCATGCAATAGGACTTCATGAGCACCTTCTATAAGCTTTAATAGCTTCTCCTTAACCCTCCTATCAACGCCATACTCAATTAACTCCCTTCTAACACTCTTAAAAGCCCCGTCAATTAATTCATCGTATTTATCTACAACCCTTATCAACATATCCCTTAACCACCACTATTCTTTCCAATAACTTATAGTGTAAGAGGTTTATAAGATAGCTTGACGAGACAACTATTACTCGGTAATCTGGGTATACCCTAGAGAAGGCTACTTTAACTATAAGAAGGGTGTTTCATTAGAGTGTCAACAAATATATCCATTATAGCACGCGTATTAGGCGATAAGACTCTAAGATTACTCAAGTCTATATGCGGGTTTAATGGAGTAGTAGGTTTAGTTATCTATGGATCTCTTGCTAGAGGTGAGTATGTTTCAGGTTTAAGTGATATCAATGTAGCTGTTATAGGCCTAGACAGTATTGATAAGAAGACTATTTGGAGAAAACTATCAGTTGATCCTAGGATATCTCCACTACTATTATCTGAAGATAAGCTTAAAGAGCTGTGTGTGAAAGGCGATATACTATGCCATAACCTGTTTAAGGAATCACTAATTCTCTGTGGATCCAATAGACTTAAAGAAATAAGTATATACTATGGGCCAAGAACCACATCCTACACTATTGCACAGGCAAAAGAACTTGCACTCAACACTCTTGCAATGGCTATAGAAGGCTATGTACAAGGGAATAAGATTAAGTGCTTAAGGAACTCCTACCACAGTCTAAGATACACTATCACATACTATAGTGTTCGTACAATTCAAAGAGTACCCTTAAGGGAAAACGACTTAGTAAATACTTGTATAAGAATAGCACCACCAAATCTCTGCAAATTCTTTAACGAGGTAAGAGGTATGCGTAATACATTACAATACCTTAGGCTTGCTGAACTTGAAACACTATTACACATAGTTGCTACTAGCCTAAAAACAACTATTCCACCGATATCTAGCATAATGATGGCGTTAAGGAATCTAGGAAATGCTAAGCTAATAGCTCTTAGGATAAAGAAGCTAGAAGAACATAAAGCATACGGTAGTAGAGCACACTACATAGTAACAGCTAGTATCCCCTCAAAGAAGAAGATAGTTGAAGCAGAAGTTTCATGGAACGGCATAGTATTCGTAGAAGATAGGGCTTAGAAGCAATGCCAAACATACCGCCAGTTAAAGCAGTTTACGCCATGCTCTTCACGCTAGCAGAACCCACTACAATAGTAATAGGCTCTCTGGGAAGCATTAGGTTAAGTAAAAGAATATATGCCTACATAGGAAGTGCTAGAGGTTTTGGAGGACTAAGAGCAAGAGTAAGGCATCATCTACGAAGACCTAAGCGTAGAATGCACTGGCATATAGACTACATTACAGTAAACCCAGCATTCAAACCCCTTAAACTAGTATACATAGAAACCGGTATGGACTTGGAAGAGAAACTAGTAGAAAGAATACTAAGTACAAACCACTACAATGTAGCAGTAAGAGGCTTTGGATCAAGTGATAAGAAAAGCATATCACACCTACTCGTATGTGAAAGCAATAGTATAGACTATTGTCTTAGAGTACTAGTTGAATCCATTAAAATCTATGGTGAACCCAAAGTAGTAGACCTATAAAACAATAATACCAAATCATAGTGGAATATGTTTTTCCAGTAGATTTATATACCTTGCATACACCAAGCTAGCCTAACAAACCCCCGTAAAATACGTAAGAGTTTGAGTAGAATTGAGTAAGGAAGTAAAAGTATCTAATCTAAAACCAGGTATGAACAATATTTCTCTAAAAGTAAGAGTAATAGAAGCAGGAGAACCAAAGGTTATACAAACTAGGAAAGGCCCTAGAACAATAAGTAATGCTGTTGTAGGAGACGATACAGGTAGAGTTAAGCTAACGCTGTGGGGAGATAAAGCTGGAAGTATAAGTGAAGGCTCAGCAATAGAAATAGAGGGTGCATGGACAACAGCTTACAAAGGCGAAGTACAGTTAAACATAGGCTCACGTGGCAGCATTACAGAGATATCTAGTGAAGAAGTACCAGAAGCCAATGAAATACCTGAGAAATCACCAAAAGCACCAGAAGGCTACAGACAGCCACGTAGAGGTACTGGATCATATACTCGTGGCGGATATCGTAGGAGTAAAAGGTGGTGAATAAGAAGTGAGTAGAAGTAAGGAGGAAGTACTAGGATACCGGTTACAGAGGAAGGGAGACTTAATAGGCAAGTCTAATGATAATGAATACTTCGTAGCACTAGACGAAGAACACGTATTCTCAATGACTGCTGGAGCACTATACGTGTGGAGTCTCTGTAATGGCGAGCTCACTGTAAGAGACATAATAGACAAGATAAGTAAGGAAGCAAACATACCGTATAGCGAACTAGAACAACCAGTCATAGACCTCGTAAACCAGTTACTTGACCTAGGCTTAGTTGAAATAAAAGAGTAAGTAGCATAGAAAACAGCTCACTATTCACCGAGTTAAACATACTCTTTTTAGCTAGTTATGGTCAGCCGAGGACCACTTCCTCATCCACTCAGTAGAGGTCCCGGGGTACTTCTTCATCCCATTTCCTAGGATAAGGCTCTTCCCAAGTTAGAAGTCAAGAGCATAGGATATGTGTATCAGCAGTGCCTAGGATCCACATCCCTATTACTCGGTATTCGGCAAACTCATCATTTACCTAGGTATTTTAGAGTTCTCTCTAAGTTATATTTCTTAGCTTCATCTACAATGTCTCTAGCATAGTTTTTAGCATTGAATGCTACTAGTAGAGTATATATTGAGTAGTCTACGACGCTTCTAGTAAGCTCTACTATCTTATCCTTAGCTTCACTGACCTCTAGTAAGCGTTCTGTTGGGTGACTATACTCGGCTAGCTCAAGGTATAGGTGTAGAATCCTATTCTTAATGGATCCATGTATTAATGGCATTTTAGTAATCATCTTAGCATTAAAAATACTTGCAGTTCTCCTACGCCTACCTAGTTCTCTTAACGCTGACTCAACGTTATCTCCATGTTTAAGGCTCAAGTATGATAGCTGAATACATGTTTCAAGAAGTAGTCTTAGGTCACGTAGATAGTCTAGTAGGTGTTCTTGTTCAAGATTACCTTTAGCGTTCTCAACTATTTTCTCAACTATCATTAAAGCTCTACTAGTTAACTGGTTTTCAACGTTACTGTGTATTAGCTTCACGGTTTTCCTAAGGACTATGAGAACATTATAGTTTTCTAAAAGACTTGTTGAGGCCTGCTTCATTGTATCTCCTTTAGCTTTTCTACAAGGCTACGTAGTTCTCCAACAGCTTGGCCCAATACTTTATCACTACATATAGTTGCGGCAAGCTTCTTGGCAAATCTCTTAGGAGTATTCTTTCTCCTAGCACTCTCTAATTCACCAACTAGTCCACGATAGCCTAGACTTGAAATTACTTCTCTAAGGCTTTCACTAAATAGTTTATCTTCTACGAGTTTCTCTAAACTACCATATAGTTTAACTAGTTCTTCAGCATCCTTTCTAAGACCCTCATATACTAGTTCAACAGCTTTATCGCCAAGGCCTTCAGAAGCTAATACTACAATGCTTTTCGGATCTGAAAAGTACTTTACATTCATTGCTTCAGCATAATACTTTGACGGCACCTCTATAATCAACGGGTTTTCAGGGTCACCACTAAACCTTATGAACATGCTGCGATAGTTAAGCGTGTTTTTAGCAGTTCTCACCAGATCCTCTACGCTCTTACCTTTTACTTCAACTACTGGGACATGTGGATAGTCTATTATCTCCTTTATCTTTGATGGACCAATAAGCTCTCCTGTATCCCTACGTGCACCTACAAGGTATAATTTGTAGTCTTCATAGTGGTCTGGATCAGGTGGTAGGGGTTTAGTTATAGCTGGTTCAGGTCCTATTAATACAAATGTAAAAGTCCATTTCTCGAAGCCTCTAAGCTTATCTAATAATCCATTACTTTCAGCTATCTTAAGAGCTGTTTCAACATAGGGGTTAATTACTTCACCATACTCTCCCATCTCTAATCTACGCTTCTCCCATCTCATATTATGTAACACGTATTTTGTAGAAGCCATCCACTTCTTAAGTATTGGGTCGTAGTAGAAGTTTATTTGCCATCCATCAATTCTCCATGAAGCTTCTACTACTTCTCTATCCTCTGGAATATTTACTCCACGTACCCCTAAATCCTGAGCTCTAGTAATAGGATACGATATTATTTCTACTTTACCTGGCTCAGTAAATAATAGTATTGTTCCATTAGCATTGAATGCTACAGGAAAGTATCGTTTATAAGCTCTTGGATTCCATGAGTAAATACAAATCCTCTTCTCAACGTCTTCCCAGCACTGTTTCTGTACATACCTATTAAACACGTCGTTATACCTAGATAGCACGTAGTCTTTCTTCTTACTAGGCGAGCCGAGAGCAAAGCCTACATTCCATACTTCTTTTTCATCAGGCTCCTTACCTAGTCCAAGCCATTCATCTACTTTTTTCTCAACAAACCATATCCAGTTAACCATCCCATACTACACCTCTAAGGCATACTTGGCTCATATACCTTGGTATTATTCTATCCGTATCTAAGGATGGGCTTGAATGAGGGTGTACTATAACCCTACTTATATGTTGAAGAGTAAACCCATATAATGGTTTAACGTAATAGCAGTTTAGAGATAGAGATTCTATCCTCCTAGGCCATTAAGCGGTGTTGGGGTTGGTGGATAATCTTTCATGGTATGCTAGGGTTGCTAGAGAAATAGTAGAGTTCTGTCATGGTAGACAAGTATACATGGATATAGGGGGTAAGCTAGTTGAGGTTCAAGTAAAGTCTACTCAAGACGTCATGAGTAGTGTATCAAAGCATAGTGGTCCAGTAGCGTTTTTAGCAACTCCTACCCTAAACTATGATGACAGTAGGCTAGTTACACCTACATGGCTTATAGGGCTAAGATCTAGAGATTACTGGAGACTAGGGCTATATACTGCATGGCTCATAGTAGACTTCTTAGCAAGAGAAGGAGTATCGGAGAGCGTATACTTAGCATATTTTGGTAAGGGGTTTGAGGTTAGAATACATGAAAAAGCATTACTGGGAATTAATGGTAAAGACTATGAAGAGGTTGCGTGGAAGATAGTGGAGTATGTTCTAAGGAAACTTAAATTAAAACTACAAAGAATAGTATATGCATCTAAAGGTAACATATATGTTGGAAATGGACTAGACAACCACTTACTCTACGCACCCTTATCCCTTATCTCATCTAGTGAAGCTGTAGTATACTTCAAAGTAGATGATGTAGACGAATTCGAGCCCTCGTGGGCAAACACTAATAGCATAAGATATTCGAGCAAGTGGAAACAGTATCGTGAGGGAGAAGTACTAGAGCTATACAATAAGGCTTTAAAGCAAGTAAAAGATACTAAGACTACGATTATTAAAGTAGGCAAACAGATCAGTTGGAGAGAAGTTGATAGATTCCAGGTTATGGGGTTACTACAGGCAGCGAGATACTACTTACTAACCAATGATGTAGAGAAGGCTAAGAGCTTTGGATATAACCGTGCAGTATTCTATGCATGGGCTAAGCATTATGGTGGAAGAGTTAGATACTACTCAAGTACACGTAGAACTCAATCAACAATACAAGCAACTAGTACTGTAGAAGATAGGTCTTGGAGGCAAGCAAGTGTTCTTGGAGAACCAGTAACAATCTCACCTCGTGGATGGTATGGTATGGGAGGTGAAGAACATTTACCAAAACACTACGATGAAAACATTGCTCGTAAAATAGAAGTAGTACTACCCTACGAGATAGCATGGAAAGCAGCACTCAACTACCTTAAAAGATTCCCTAAGGAAGTACTAGTTGACCAGCAAAAGTTCTTTAAATACGTTTACCAGCCAGTAAGAGATAACTTCATAGAAGAAGTAGTAGTAAAGGGTATGCCTACAACTACTATGGAGCTAGATAAAGCAGTGAAAACTAGCCGTAGACAAGTAGGTGAAACTATTTTCAAGAAGAAGCATGTAAGCTTAGAAGAATTCCTAAAGAAAAAGTAGTAGCTAATTAGGATGAGGCAAGAACTAGTAGAGATGAAGAGACTTGAACAAGTTTCCATACAAGCTTACTCCTCCAAAACAAGTGGTCAACGAGGCTATAAGATACCTAAAAATAAAGCCAACTATAACAACAGTTGAAGCAACATTTAACGCTATTGAACTCTACGTTGCAGAAAACATTAGGGCAGTCATGGATATACCACCTTATAATAGAGCTTTATTGGACGGCTTTGCATGTAGGTCAAGCGACCTTGTATACGCTTCAGAAGAATCACCTGTAGTACTAAAAGTCTCCATGAACTCTAGTAAACTAAGACCTAGAGAATGCGTTAAGGTTAACACAGGAGACAAGGTTCCCGAAGAAGCTGATATCGTTGTACCCAAGGAGTATGTTATGGAGTATGGTGATGGAATAGCTATTGGGAGGAGTTTTCCACCAGGCTACGGTATTGGTAGAAGAGGCGAGGATATTAGGAAAGGCGAAGTAATAATAAGTGTTGGTGAACGATTAAAGCCTTGGCACATAGCGTTAATATCATCTCAAGGAATAAAGACTATAAAAGTCTACAAGCTACCTAAAGTAGCAGTATTCTCTACTGGCTCGGAAATACTAGAACCAGGCGAACCGTATAGGGATGGAATGGTCTACGACTCTACTAGAAGACTAGTACTATCATATCTAAGATGGATGGGTTTCCCGGTAGAGGATAAAGGATTAGTACCCGATGATGAAGTAAAGGTTTACTTAAAATTCAAGGAACTATTAGCAGAATACGACATAGTATTCTCTACTGGTGGTACTAGTCTAGGCGAAAGAGACTACACAGTTAAGGCCTTAAGCAAGCTTAAACCAGAGTACATGGTACATGGCTTTGCAATAAAACCTGGAAGACCAGGAGCAATAGCCGTAGTAGAAGGTAAACTAGTATTCGCTTTAAGCGGGTTCCCCGTAGCAGCTCTATCAGAACTAGAACTAGTATTCAAGCCTCTAGTTCTAAAGCTATTCAACATAAAACTCAGACACCCCAAAATCCTTGCAAAGCTTACACGTAGAATACCTAGTCAACCCGGCATAGTCGAGTTATACCGTGTAAGGGTTTGGAGGAAAGACATGGAATACTATGCAGAACCATTAATGCTTACAGGTAGTGGAATACTATCAACCCTAATACATGGCAACGCACTACTAGTTATACCAGAAGACTCGACAGGATATGATGAAGGCGACTTAGTAGAGGTAGAATTAATATCCTGGTAAACACAGATTTAAGCTGAATCCCAAACTACTGGGAAGGTAAATAGGAGTGTTTGTAGAAAACAAGATATTACTAGTTATCCCGATAATCACTGCTTTCCTAGTACTAGCAATCATAGCACCCCACACAATATTTGCTAATACAAGCAATACTGGAGCAGAAGATGCTAGTGCTAGTGTTCTTGAAGTATATGCGTCCAATAAGACACTACTACTTGATGTAGTAGAAGAATACAATGTATACAATAGGGGGGATAAGGCATTCAATCTATCAAGCCTAGGTGAACTATACACCTCCTACCCACAAGAAGATCCTAGGCAAGAACTAGTCTCATACGACATAAGTATAGGTGGAATTAAAGCAGACTACACAGTTATAGAAGAATTAGGTGGACTATATAGGCAGGCGTTGATAAAGGGCAAGGACTTTACAGTAGAACCAGGCTCTAACATAACCATAAAAGTACACTATGTTGTCAAAGTCCTACCTCCACCTAAACCAATAACACTAGATGAAGTAGTTAATACTGATTGGAGTAAAGTATCATTAATTGAATACTATGATAACCTTACTGCACCAACAGTTTTCTGGAACTATACTAACCCGTTAATTAGAATGCTGGTAAACCACTTATGGGTTAAAAGTAATGGTAGCTTAGGTAAATATGTTGTTAACGCTATTAACTGGATAATGTATAACGTAGTCTACGGTTCACGTATACCTGCAAGGCATCCTGTTGAAGTATTAGCTGAATTTAAAGGCGACTGCGATGATGATGCTAACTTGCTGATAACATTGCTTAGAGCTAAGGGGGTACCATCAATTCTAGAAGCAGGGCTAATATACATTAAAGGCTATGAAGCTAGTGCTAAGATAAACAATGTAGTAGACTATACCATAAGCAGTGGTGGACCCCATGGATGGGTAAAAGTATACATTCCAGGATTAGGGTGGAGACCCGTAGACTTAACATTCATAGTAACAGGTTCAATGAACCCGTTAGATGCCTTTAATGAGGGAGCATACATGAAGTTACCCCTAGTAATAATTGAGCGTAATCTCGGTAGAGACTATGCGTCGGAAACAGTTGAAGAAACACGTAAACTAGAAAAACTAGACGCGTACATGGAGGTAAGGGTTACGTTAAAACTAGTTGAAGGCTAATCCTAGGGTACACATACCTTCAATGGGCTCCTCTTATGACCACTTGCTAGATGTCTCTGCCTTACGGCTCTGACTAGTTCTAATGGCGCACCTGTTTTCTCAGCTATCTCCTCATCACGTAATCCTACATCAAACATGTAGTAGAGTATTGGGTCTAGTACATCGTATTCTGCTCCAAGCTCATCTCTAGCCTTATGTCCAGGCCATAGGTCAGGTGAACTAGGTTTCCATGCAATATCTTCTGGTATTCCAAGGTATTCAGCAAGCATACGAACCTGCGTCTTATATAGCCCTAGTAGTGGGTAGAAGTCTGCTGCAGCATCGCCCCACTTAGTAAAGTATCCTAGGAGCCATTCACTTCTATCACCACTACCTACTACTAACCGGTTCTCCTTGTTAGCATAGTAGTAGAGTAGGATCATTCTAGCTCTAGCCTTAACATTAGCTTTAGGTATACGTGGTGCAGTATCATAATCATCACCTCCAAGCCTTAATACAGCTTCAACTATAGGGGTAATGTCAGCGTAAACAACATCTCGTATCCCAAGAACTTCTATAACTCTCTTAGCGTCTTCTATACTCTTCCTACTACTCTCTCTATCAGGCATTATTAGTACCTTAACCTTATCTGGCCCTAAAGCTCGTACACTTAGAGCAGTTATAGTCGAGGAGTCTACTCCACCACTCAACCCTATTACAACTCCGCTAACCCTAGCCTCAGAGACGTGATCTCTAATACATTTAACTAGTTTCTCAGTAGTTTTCTCTAAGTCTATTTTAAGGAAATCGGGTATAGGGTATTTAGGCAAGACTCTACACCCATGGGCTCTTCTACTCTATCTACTACTCGTAAAATTGATAGCATGCAAGTTAATAAATAATAGGCTCAGATGCTATGGTTTGGACAGTGAGGAGCCTGATATTGGGTAAGGGTAAACCATTAGTATCAATAATAGTGCCAACATATAATGAGAGAGAAAACCTGCCAATACTAGTTGAGAGAATATCTAAGGCACTTAACGGGAAGTATAGTTACGAGATAATAGTGGTAGACGATAATAGTCCTGATAAAACATGGGAAGTAGCATTAGAACTAGCTAGTAAAGGCTATCCTGTCAGATTGCTAAGGAGGCCAGGTAAGCTTGGCTTAGGTACAGCCGTATTAGATGGGTTGAAAAAGGCTAGTGGCGAGTACATTGTAGTAATGGATGCTGACCTACAGCATCCACCAGAAGTACTCCCTAAGCTAGTAGAGAAGGCTTTAAGCGAGAATGCAGATATAGTTGTAGCTTCAAGATACATGCCTGGTGGTGGTGTAGAAGGCTGGAGCTTTATTAGGAAACTAGTATCGAAAACTGCTACACTTATAGCAAAGATAGTTTTACCCCAAGCAAGGAAGACTAGTGACCCTATGTCCGGGTTTTTCTTATTCAGAAAAGACATTGTAGAGAACGTGAGCTTAAACCCTCTAGGCTACAAGATTCTCCTAGAAATACTAGTAAAAGCTAGGTATAGAAGAGTAGTTGACGTACCATACGTATTCCACCGAAGACTCCATGGTGAAAGCAAGCTAGGAGTAAAAGAGATTTGGAGATACATAAAACATGTACTAAGGCTTAGCGAGTATAGGCCTCTAAAATTCGCAGTAGTAGGAGCTAGCGGAGTCCTAGTTAATGAAGGTGTACTATTCCTTGGACTAACCCTTGGATTAGGAAAAGCTCTCTCAGGCCTACTATCAATTGAAGCTAGCATAATAAGCAACTTCATACTAAACGATATCTGGACATTTAGGTCTAGAAGAAAAGGTAGTATGCTTTGGAGACTAATTAAATATCACTTCAGCGTAGCTCTTGGAGCAGTAATAATGTACTCAGTATACTTTACACTAGCAGTCATACTAGGCTTCAATCCCTACATATCAATGCTCATAGGCATAGTATTAGGCTTCATAGCAAACTATCTGTTAAGCGAAATAATAGTATGGAGGTAGCAGAGAAGATCAAACGTTCTTGTATTCTTAAACAAACTAGTTGAAACACCATACCAAGAGTAGTAAAGACCCCCATTCCACATCATGAATTATGCAAGGTAACATCTTTATACTACACTAGTTGCCTCAAGCTTCTAAGAG
Source organism: Pyrodictiaceae archaeon (assembly GCA_015521735.1). Classification (GTDB taxonomy): domain Archaea; phylum Thermoproteota; class Thermoprotei_A; order Sulfolobales; family WANQ01; genus WANQ01. The sequence goes on from WANQ01000023.1 coordinate 51,063, forward strand.
GTAGTGCTAAAGTTGATGGACAGAGTGGGGCTACTAATGTTATTGCTAAGCATTGGTTGGGCAGTGAAGCTCTACTCTACTAGACATAGTAGGAAGGAGCTATGCGATAGAGTTTTCAATATCTTTACTAAGCTATTATACAACTTGTTCTTCCCCATAATGTTTTATAACATCTTTGCTACTAGGGGGTTGGATTTAGCTGATGCATCCATTACCATACTGGTTACAGTCTACGTTCTATTATCAATTCTAATACTATACCCATTCTTAAGAAGCTATAGCCCAGTAATGAGGAACCCCATAATACTTACATCAATATTTCCTAACGTTGTATTCCTAGGATTCCCTATCCTCCTTACACTTTACGGTGATATAACCTATGCATCTCTTTATAGCCTAGTAATGTTAGTCTACAATATAACTGTTGGAGGACTACTAGGTGCACGTAGACATGAGGTATTCTATGCTGTAGTGAAGCTACCGATAATTTACGGCTTTATTGTTGGAGTATTAGTCCACTATATGTTTCCGCTTGTAATTGAGCCCACGGTGCTGTACACTAAGGCTCTATCATCGATAATTGCTACTTATGGAGCAGCTTTAGTCCTAGGTTACTCTCTACCAGTTACACTTAGCAATACAAGGGAATACTATGCTCCAACACTTATACAAGGCTTTTACCGCTTCGTCGTCTCACCTATAATACACTATGTCTTAGCCATGCTACTATCCCTACCCGAGGCAGCAGTTAAACAATTACTAGTTGAATCAATTATGCCTCCAGCACTAACGAATACTATACTAGCAAGAGTTCATGGATGGAACTATGAGTATACAGCTACATCAACACTAATTACAACACTAGTATCACTAGCCATAGTCTCCTCTACTACTATGCTAGGCTTATTCTAACAATCACCTCTACATCTGCTACATGGCTATAATCCAGCATTCAATAGTTTAAGACAGGGTAATCGGCATCTCATATTATGCCTTCTCTAGCTAGGATTCTCTTTAGTAAGTGTCCATGAGTTTTAATGTACCTTAACGCCTCCTTATATCTTGGACACTCCTTGTCAACTACTACCTCACCACTACTAACATCGTATACTAGTGGGTAGAATCTACACCCAATAGGTCTATGGGGGTAAATAGTACATTTATTAGTGGATGGGTCTAGGAAAACACAGTGTCCATCCACGTTACGTAGTACTAGTTTGCCTTCGCGTTTTACAGCAAAGTATTCAGTCTTATAGCCTAGCTTTACCAGTCTTTCAACATCTTCTCTGAACAAGATCATTTCAGTATTGTAACAGCATTTCCCACAGTACTTATCGCTTACCTTACAGTTTATCTTCACGTAGACTTTAGCCACAGTTTTTTAAGCCTCTAGCTTACGGGCTTGTATACTAGTCCAAGTTTTTCAGCATACTCGTATGCTTCCTGCATTTCCCTCCACCTTGGCCTCCTAGATATGTCGGGCCATTTCTCAGGATATTTTGCTACAAGGTGCTCTGGACGATACTGCTCCATTACATTTACTAGTGCGTGTGGAATGTTCTCGGCAATCCATTTGAGTACTGGTTTTGTACAGCATTCTAGATGGTTTGGTAATACTAGGTGACGTATTATTACCGGGTCCTTCCACTCAGCAATCATTTTAAGATTACGTGTAACTACTTCCCAATACCTTGGCGCAGCACTTAGCCTTATAGCACACTTATTGCTACCATACTTGAAGTCGGGGAGCCAGATATCTATTACATCTCTTAGAAGCTTCATAGACTCAACAGTTAAATACATGTTACTATTCCATAGCTGTGGAACGTTTACGTCAAGGTATAGTAGTGATTCAAGTATAACGTGTAGGCTAGGTGTAGGATCACCACCAACATGATTAATATTTCTAGCACCTGTTTCACGTAGCTCCTTCTGTATTAATGCTAGTTTTCTAGCATCAACTAGTATTCCTTCACGTGGTGTAACCTGGCTTATATCATAGTTTTGGCAGAAAACACACCTAAAGTTACATCCACCATAAAATATCGTGCCACTAGGAACTAGTGGTGCCTCCTCACCTAAGTGGTGGAACCATGAGTGAACGTAGACTCTATAATCGAGTTGGCATACACCCTTCCTCTCATATCGGTTAATTCTACATCTACGCTCACATAACTGGCAAGACCTAATAGTCTCCCAAGCTATCCTAGACTTAACATGTAGTAGATTCCACTTATCGGGTAGAGGTAGTTCCTCAAACCTCATCTTATCACTACGTATCTTCTCGAATACATCCCAAAACCTCTTAGAAGCCTCCTCATGGAGACTCCAAAGCCCTTCTAAGTCAAGCTTACCTGGATCCTCGTAAACTTCAATCCTCTTAGCAATCATGAACTTAGCAGGCTTAGCATCAACCATAACCTCATAATACCATTTAAGCCTTCTCCTAACCTCCTCATCCTCCCAAACACTAATAGCATCAGGTCTTACAAGCCTCCAATACCATGAAGGAACACTCATACGCTTAACCACCATGATATAGCATGACGCTGGTCTGGTAGTTCCTAATCGTTAACTATGGTTTATCCCGGATAACTAGTTTACTATGCATTAATCACGAGTTAAGGTTATTAGATAAAATAGCTTATATGTCTCCTTGATAAACATGAAGCAACAGTTATTCATAGAGTTATTGAGTATTGAGGATGCTTGGAGAAGAATACTCGAGGAAATACCCCCCAGGACTCTTGGCGTAGAGGAGGTTTTACTTGAGGAAGCTTTAGGTAGAGTTGTAGCTGAGGATGTTTACTCGCCGATAAGCTATCCACCTTATCCTAGAAGTATTGTTGACGGCTATGCTGTTAGGTCTAATGATGTAGTGAGTGCATGGGAGTCTAGTCCTGTAAGGCTTAGGGTTAAAGGAGAGCTTAGGATAAGTTCTTCTCCAGGATCCATAAATGTTGGTGTAGGTGAAGCAGTATATGTTGATACAGGTTCTCCTATACCTAGAGGAGCTGATTCTGTTGTACCAGTAGAGTACACTAAGCGTGAAGAAGGCTATGTACTAGTGTATCGTTCTACTAGTATAGGAGAGAACATTGCTTGGCCTGGAAGCGATGTAGTTGAGGGAGAACTAATTGTTAAGACAGGGACTAGGCTAACAGCATATCATATTGGAGTTCTAGCTAATGTGGGGGTTAGGAGGGTTAAGGTTTACGTTAAGCCTAGGGTAGCAATAATATCTACTGGTGATGAACTTGTTGAACCTGGACTAAAACTAGTTGAAGGCAAGGTATATGATTCTAATAGCTTTATGCTTAAAGCATTACTTGAAAGAGATGGCTATCCTTCAACTAGACTAGGCATTGTAGGTGATAGAGTAGAAGAACTAGTAAGCCTACTATCCAAGGCTGTAAGAGAATACGATGTAATAGTATTGTCGGGTGGCACATCAGCAGGTATAGGTGATGTAGTCTACAAGGCGATAGGATTAATGGGTAAGATAGTAGTACATGGATTAAAGCTTAAACCAGGTAAACCAACAGTAATAGGAGTTATTGAGGGTAAACCTGTATTTGGGCTTCCAGGGAATCCTGGATCAGCTAGGAATGTATACGAGATACTCGTAAGACGGTATCTTAGATTAATGGAGGGTGAAAGAGATGTAGAGTTAAGGGAAGACTATGTTGAAGTAGAGCTAGCATTACCAGTACATGGTGCTAGAGGTAGAAGAACGTTCATACCAGTAATACTAGTTGAGAATAAACGTAGTGGCGGGATTACAGCTTACCCCTACACCTATGAAAGCTACATGATAAAACGAGTACTCGATGCTGATGGACTAATAGTTGTTGATGAAACAGAGTATGCACCCCTAAGACCCGGTTCAAGAGTTAAAGCAATAGTTTTAAGGAAGCCTAGGTCAAGAGTAGTTGTTGGAGAAGAATCCACACTCCTAAGTAGAGTATCAGCTAAATACGGCTTAGAGTCAATACAAATGCCTTCAACCATAGCGCTACAAGCTCTTAAAAAGGGAGACGTAGACTTAGCTGTAATAAGCATGTTAGCTATAGGAGTAGAAGAAGTAGAAGGCTTCGAGATAGTTGACTCTATTGTAAGGAGAACATATTTGCTTTCTTCAAGGAATACCATGGAGCCTTTGAGAATTGCGTGGTATCCTCCAGGTACGGGCTTATCAAGTCTACATGGTAGAGCATATGAGGGAATACTAGGTAAGCCCCATGTTAGGGTAAGAGTTAGAGGCCCCCTACACGCTAAAACCTTGCTAGAGAAAGGCTACGTAGACTACGCAGTTATCCCAGAGGAATACGTTAACAGGAATCTAAGAGAACTAGTAGTAAAGGAGCTTAGCCTAGAGAAACTAGTAGCATTGAAGAGTAAGTAAGCTAAGCATATAAGCAAACAGTGTAGAATAAAGTCATTGAGCGGGGGTCAGAGGCGGGGCGAGGGACCCGCGTAACGGGTCTCAGTGAAACCCCGTACGATTGCACGTCCTACAACACAATTCTATGTTTGCTCAACTACTTCACTACCCTCACTACTAGCTAATGATATCATAGGTGCTTGTCCACTCTCTTCGCTTCCACTTAAATCCAATACTACTATCCTATTGGTAACCCCTCTAGGCCTTTTACTAGGCTTTATAGGTGTACTTGCCTCTAAGTAGTGTTTATCTTCCAGATAGTATTTGCATGCAGGTGCTTCACTTGAAACCCTCTTATTTCTACGGAAACAGTAACCTCCAATAACGCTAACAGTATAGAATATGCACGACTCGCATTTAGCTAAAGGATTAATTAACTGTATACTCGTGTTTTTCTTCCTCCTACGACGAGAACCCATACCTATTCTACCATGAGCTATGCTTTAACAATAATGTTTATTAAAAAGAGCTTAGGCTAAATAGTAATCCTTGGTCTCGGAGCAAGGCTAAAATACCTATGTTTATCAAGACTACACTGGGCTATAGATGCAGGAGTTCTTGTCAATTCTTGAAAAAGTCTCCGAAAACCCACCAGTATACTCGCTGAAGAGGCCAGCCATTAACGATATACGTAGAGCTATAGAGGAATTATTTGCGGGAAGGATTAGTCAGGTAGCGTTCTATTACCCTAAGAGTTATAGGATGATCCACGTGTATAGGGATCGTAGTGGTAAGATCCTATTAGTTGATACTAGTGTAAAGAAACCTGTTTTAGAAGAAGTAAAGCAAGTTGAAGAACTAGTTGACAAGATCGATGAACCATATGAGATACTAGTCTTCCCCTAGAATTAATCATATCTAGCAATATTCCTTAGCCTTGAAACGCCGTCTATAGCATCTATGATTTCAGCAACAACTCTTGGTACCAGTCTCCTCCACCTCTCATCACCTTTTATCATTAGTTCACGAATATAGCTACCACGATAAACATCTCTATTATATGGTGGTGGTACAAGCACCTTTAACCCTGCATCTCGGAAGACCTGTGCTGTTACAGGATTACGTGTAATTATTGCTTCTACTGGTGGTACAAGCTTTATAACATATAATGCATTACCCACGTATATTGACATTGTTGGTATCGTGGCTGTAATTATACGTGTTAAGTCAACTCCTTCGCTTCTCAAAGCTTCACGTATCATCCATATTCTCTCTCCTGCTGTAAACGGGTTTTGTAGGGTATGGCTTTCATCGGCCATGCCTATGAGTACAACTACTTCATCAAAAATAGATAATGCCCAGTTAATTACCATTAAGTGCCCATAGTGGAATGGCTGAAACCTACCAAAGACTAGAGCTCTACGTAAATGTATGTTGTTAGCCAAGGCTACTACACCTATTCATGCGTTTCAACTAGTACTACTAGTCTACAATGAGCGTTAAGAGATGCTAAGTCTAAAATACCTTCTACACCAACGTAGAATACGGTTTCGTGGTGAACTGTATTGAGTAGAAGAGAAGAGAATGTTCTTAGAACAGGAGCATATAGAGAGACCATGAGGACGCTTAAGGAGTATGAAGCAACATTGTTGAAGAAGGTAGGTGAAATTGAAGCAAAATGCCCTGCATGTGGGAGACCTGGACTTAAAATAGAAGACTACTTATACAATATGCCATTTGTAGGCGATATAATATTATCAACTGGTAAATGTAGCTACTGTGGCTACCGCTACAATGATGTAAGAGTTGTTGAAGCTAAGGCACCCCAGAAGATAGTGTTTAATGTGGAAGGAGTTGAAGACCTTAATGCTCTAGTTGTTAGAGCTTCAACAGCAACGATAAGAATACCAGAAATTGGTGGTGAAATAAAGCCTGGTCCAGCTGCTCAAGGCTTCATAACCACTATTGAAGGAATATTGTATATGTTCAAGGACATACTAGAGTTTCTCTGCACTACAAGTAGTGATGTAGATAGAAGTGTATGTGAGGAGAAGATGGAGTGGATTAAAGAAGCAATTGAAGGTAAGAAAAAGTTTACTCTAATAATGGAGGATCCTGATGGAGTTAGCACTATTGTAGGTAAAAAGAAGAAGCCAATAATAGAGCCATTAGAGACCTAGCATTCATTACTCAACCTTTATCTTTACACCTTTTTCCTCTTCAATTTTCTTCTTAGCTTCCTTCTTCTCAATTCTAACCTCTAATATACCGTTACGATATGTTGCTTTAGCTGTTTCCGGTTTAACCTTAGCGGGTAATTCAACCTCCTTATAATACTTCCTTCTCTCATTTGAAGCCTTTATTATCAAGGTGTCCTCAGTAGCTCTAACATCAATTTTATCCTTATCTACACCTGGTATCTCCGCTATAACTACTACTTGATTATCTTCCTCAAACACGTCTACTGGTGGTTCACGTTCCTCACTAATTATTGGTCTACCCCTCATTTTCCTAATATTACCAAACTCCTCTATAACGGGTCTACCGTCGGGGCCTATGGTTATCCTGAATCCGTATACTATTGGTTGTCCAGGTCTTTGTGGAACCATTTCAGCACGTGATAATAGTTCCTCGAATTCTCGCTCAAACTCTCTCATAATCTCATCTATTTCACTGAACATGTCCTCGAATAATCTATCAAATATGCTTCTCCTTCTCCTCCACCAGGACATGTTCTACACCAGTATAGCATGGTGTTTTAGAGCTTAAGTCTTTAACCCATATCGTTGTTTACCGTAGCACATTGCTCTACTAGCCTTATCGCCTCCTCTACTACTTCATGTATAGTCTTCGGTGATGGAGGCGTAGATGAGTATAACTGCATAGTTCTAATAACGTTCTCTAAGATAAGCTTTGGATTCGCCTTGCCTTCTACACCTTTAACACTCTCACAGCAATTCCAGAATATTTTCTCTAGTGGAGTATCCTCTACATAGGATTTGAGTGGTAAGGCTCCTCTACGTAGTGTTGATAATACTGCTATTGATAGTGCTAGAACAGGGTGTATTTTAAGTACGAGTATTAGTGATTCAGCTATTGAGTCTATGAAGCCTAGATTAATGGTATATAGTCTCAGTATTTCCTCTAAACTAGCATCCTTTATACTTGAACCTAGTGATTCATTAGCACTAAGAATTCTCAATATATCGTACTCGTATTTAATGAACTTGTTCTCTAGGTTTTTAGCCAGTAATACTACTTCGTGTGGTATACAGCATGGGTGCTCTATAATCATGTTGTACGGTGCTCCTACCATAGCTCTAGGTATTAGAGCATAGCGTATGGTATCATAGGGTATTAGGACTAAATAGTTTTTCTCATAGGGTTCCCTTACCCCTAGTAAGCCTATGTTACCTCTACTAGTAGCTGTACATGATACTAGTTTAGCATAGTTTATGGTTTTCCACGAGCCAGCTCCAACAATTATAGTTGACGTAGATAAAGCATATGGTGGAATACCTTGGCCTGGAGTAATCCTTGTAGCGGAGACCGTTCTCTCAAGTATTTCTAGGTTTAAGCCCTCATCTAATACTAGTGTAGATTCAAGGTTAGTGTTAAGCCACCAGGTATATGCTAGCTCTTTTTCTTCCTCAACTAGTATTATTCTAGGTGTCTTGTACTTCCTGAACACCAATGCCCCATACTCCGCTACAACAGTCTACCTCCGTGATATATAGGTTCTTGTGCGTAGAGGGAGAACTAATATTAGGTTTCACAGAATGATATGGGTTGAGAGCAGTACTAGGAGTTATTGAGGGGTATAGTAGACTTGGCGTTGAATAATAGGTTTCGTAAAATCATAGTATACGTTATCCTAGGCTTACTTGTTGTAGTAGGAGTAGTTAACATGGCTTCACCACTAATAATGAGAGGTGAAATAGATTTATTTGGAAACGATCCATGGATAGAGTATTGGCTTACAAAATACCTTGTAGAACACGGTATAACTTCTTGGTGGAGACTGAAGCCACCCAACCCTGACGTATTGAAGTTCTGGTACCCTTATGGTAGAGACTTCACCATGACAGCATATCCTGGAGTACCAATGTTTGCTGCATTAACCTATCCTATAGGTAAAGCTCTAGGCTTAACCATCAAGGAATGGGTTGCAGTTAACCCAATAATCTTTGGTGCAATAGCCATTATAGCAGCCTTCCTCTTTGGAAGAGAGTTGTTTGGTAATAACTATGTAGGGTTAGTGTACTCGGCATTCATGGTGGCATTAGCATCTGGTACAGCTAGAAGCTTTGTTGGCTTCGTTGAGAAACAAGGCTATGGTGTAGCATTGATATTACTCGCCATGTTCTTCTATATTAGATTGCTTAAGTATAAGAGATGGTTTGATGCAGTTTTATCAGGCTTGTTCCTGGGATTAACCTTCTGGTTCTGGGGAGGTTACATCTTCGCTTACACATTAGTAGCAATGCATATAGCCCTCCTACCATTCGTTACCAAAATTGATAGGAAGACATTAAATCTATTAACTATATTGGCAATAGTAACATATATTGTATCACTAGCATACGGTGTGCCAGAAAAACTATTGAAAACAGAGTTATCGCTAAGTATCTTAGCTTCACTAGCCTTAGTCTACATATACAGCTACGTGCTAAATGGTAACCGTAAGTATTATCTAGGATTAATAGTAGCACTAGGCATAGGCGCCATGGTATCTGTTGCATTGCGATTAATATCTATTCCAGGTAGAGTGCTCTACGCATTAGGGATATTAACGGATGTAAAGCCTATTGTCGCAACAGTAGCTGAGCATGCAAGACCAGAAAGTGTTGCGGTTGAAATGTATGTTGCGTTACCACTAGCTATACTCGGTATACTATACAGCATCTACAAGTTGTTGTCTAAGCCCAATGAGAAATGGCTCCTAATAGTATTGTCAAGTACATTCATGTTGTACTTGTATTCTAGAATGGCTTATTTGTCAGAAATAGGCCTAGTGTTCTCACTACTAGCTGTCCTAGCAATAACCCATTGGTCCATAACAGTACTACAACGTGCTACAAAGTACAAAGTTGGTAGTTTAACAAAAGTGTTCGCAATTCTAGTACTAGGACTACTATTATTATTTATACCCAACGCTGCAATATTAACATTTGCTAGTAGAAGCAACATGAATTTAGGCCTAGACATCTACGGTAATGCTTGGATTGACATGCTGGATTGGATAAAAGAGAATACACCAGAAGACTCAGTAATAGTTGCATGGTGGGACTACGGGTACTGGATAACAGTTAACACTAATAGAGCAACACTAGCAGATGGTGCTACATGGAATACAACACAGATATGGTTGTTATCGAAGATACTAATGGGCAATGAATCACATGCAGTAGAGGTAATGAAGCGCTACTTCAACTTACAACCTAATAAGACATACGTGTTAGCATACTATATAGCAATAGCATTGAATAATACAACAATGCTAGTATTACCAGGACAAGCAGATATTGGTAAGAGCAATGCAATGTTATTCATAATGAACGGCCCCAATGGCCCTAGACCTGCTAATCTAGAAAACTATTCAATAGAGTTTAATTCGAAGATATTACCAAAGTACTGGTATATAACATATTATCAAGGGAGGCTCGTACCATTAACACCTAAGTGGGATATGCCAGGTAACCAGCTACCATTACTTTACAAGCTAACAATTGATAGCGTTTATGAACTAGGGTATAAGTTTGTATACCAAGACCAATATGGTAGGCTAATAAGTGTTCCAAGACCATACCTACAATACTTCAAAGTAGCCCATATAAGCTATGACCAACTAGGAGTAACAGTTACCGGGCACCCATACTATGTAGTAGTATTCCTATACCAGTATGTAGGCGAGAAAGCACAACAAGAATCATAGCCCAAAAGCTGGGTTTCCAGCAGTAAACTATTATTTTATCCACCCACATTGTTTTATGGTGTAATAGGCTCTTGGTAGGGAAGCTCGAGTATACTCTACTTAAGAAATACGTGTTCAATAGAATAGGAGCTAGGCGCAAAGAAGTAATTGTAGGACCCGGTATAGGTGAGGATGCAGCAATAATAGATTTTGGGGATAAGGTTCTCGTAGTTCACAGTGATCCTATAACTGAGGCTGTGGAGAGGATTGGCTGGCTTGCAGTAAACATTGCATGCAATGATGTAGCTGTTCGTGGTGCAAGACCTTATTGGGCTTCAACTACAATACTATTACCTGAAGGCTTTAGAGAAGAACTATTGGATGAAATAACAAGAGATATAGATGAAGCAGCAAGGAAGCTAGGAGTAATGATTGTTGGAGGCCATACTGAGGAAGCTCCAAGACTTGATAGGCCAGTAGTAGTTGTAACAGCTATGGGCTTAGCATCGAAGAATACACTAGTAACTACTAGTGGTGCTAGGGTAGGAGATCTAGTATTAATGACTAAGACTGCTGGTCTTGAGGGTACAGCTATTATAGCAAGAGACTTTGAGAAACTACTCTTAGATAAAGGTGTTCCCAAGGAAGTAGTCGTGAAGGCTAAGGAGTTCTTATGGGATATTAGTGTTGTTAGGGAAGCAGTAGAACTAGCATGGCTTGGTGCTACGAGTATGCATGATCCAACTGAGGGGGGTGTACTAGGTGGTTTAATAGAGATGAGTATTGCTAGTGGTAAGAGGATAAGGGTGTATGAGGATAAGATACCTATAGCCTATGAGACAAGAATTATAGCTCAAGCTCTTGGGATAAATCCATTGAATCTCATAAGTAGTGGTGTACTACTAGCTACTATCCCGAAGAGTATAGCTATGGAGGCACTAAGGGTTTTAGAAAACATGGGTGTTAAAGCTAGTATTATTGGTGAAGTAGTTAGCGGTGAAGGTGTTGAACTTGTTAGGCGGGAAGGGGTTGAGGAGTACCATGACTTCGTTGTAGATGAGATTGCTCGTCTCTGGAGCTTAGCTGGACACCAAATCTAGATGCTATTAGTTTCTCTAAGTCTCTAGTCTTCCACTTAACATATAGTAGGAATAGTTTTAGCAGTGCTCTAGCTAGTACGTACTGTGGGCCTTTCATGTAGAATGAGTTCATTATATCGTACGCCCACTTCAATGAGTGTTTTAGGCATGCAACCATTACCTCGATATGGGCTCGTGTAACGTGTATGTCCTTGAACCAGTCCTTATTCTTAAGATAACCCATTGGTACAAAGAACATTGGTACTATTAGGCTTCTATAATGTTTGAGCCTATCAAGTAGTTCAAGTGTAGCATAAACATCATCCTCATTCTCCTCGGGTAAGCCTAGTATGAGTGTTGCTGCTGGAACTATACGGTTATCATGCATTATCTGGAATGCTTCTTCAACTATTTCAGGCCATTGTTCAGCTGAATAAGGTGCTGCTTTAGCAGGCATTATTATCTTAGCTAACCTAACTGATCCCGTCTCAATGCCTACCTCTACGCCTAGATAATCTTGGTTAGCATGACTGTAAATGTAGTCTGTAAGCCTCGACACGAGCTTATAGTTTCTTTCAGCGTAAACTATTGCTGCAAGACTAGCATGACTCCATGCAAGGCCTTTATAGTGTCTAAGAGCTACCTCGTGTAGCTTGAATAAGGGTTCAGGTCTAGGTTTAACGCCGTCAGCACCATATAATAGTACGTCTTCACTATGTAGTATACCAGCATCTACACCGTTCTTTACGTTAACGATTATCTCTTTCTCAATGAATTCTAGCGGTATCATTCTCAAGGGCCTAAGTGTTACACTACAGAACTTGCATCCACGAGGACAACCTCTCATAACCTCTACTAACCCGTTAACACTAGCACCCTTGATAACAGATAACTCATCTAATCCAGGCGTATCTCTTGGGCCAGCATAAATGTACTTGGGTAATGGCTCATTGTTTAAGGCTCTTTCAACTAAGTCTACTACAAGCCTCTCTCCTTCACCATCAAATACTGTATCAACACCCCACTTAGCCCATAAGTCTTCATTCCAAAGCCACTGCCAAGCAGCAGGTCCACCTGCAATAATCTTTAAGCCACGCTTCTTAGCCTCCCTAATCTCGGGCTTCTCCATTAACGCTATGAAGGATTTACGGTTAACTGGTTCTTTACGAGTAATAAACCACCACTCACTACTTGGAGGTCCTAGAGCAAAATAGTCGTGATGGCTAAGCAATAGTACTTTAGCATGCTTTAAGTGTAGGTGTAGGTAGTCTGGATCAATTATGGCAGCCTTAAACCCCTCATCTACGAGCTTGGCCTCAATTTTACGTAGACCATAAGGTGCTTGCCAAGGCCTACCAATACTATCAACCTTCATTTTAGGGCAGGCAATCCACATCCAGAGTTTCTCTGGAAGACCTATAGCTGGCCCAGTGGCCATGAAGCCTATGAACTCCTTACCATGGTGATTACTCATCATACATCTATCAGTTGTTAAAACTATATCGTAGCGCTCCACCTTAAACCCACCTTAAGTGAACTCTCCACTCCACTGCAATCCCTTCTAAAAATAAACTACTAGATATCATCAAATATACGTGTTACGGAAAACAAGCTTCTAGGCCTCTATTTAAACAAGCTGTTAACTATACTAGGATATGCTAGGACTTGAACTAATATAGTCGGTAATACTATATAGTCTCTAGAGAGGGAGCTAGTATTGGAGACGGAAACACTAGCACCTACAGCACTTGTAGACCTAGTATTATCCCCTACCGAAAAGGTAAGTGATAAAACAAAGCTACAACTAGTTAAAGCGGCCAGAATACTATTAGAGAGAAGAATACTTGATGAAGAAAAGGTTATTGAAGCATACTTTCTACTAGTAAAAATGCAGAGGAAAGGTGAAATAGAATATCCTGTAGACTACTCGTTTACACTTAAAGCTATAAGGTTAGCAAAGATACTTTCTAGTAAGGAGTCTTCGGCAACACAATTAAGACAATAAACCTATAACCCTTAGAAATCAAGTCAATTGAGTCCGGGTCAATTCTAGTTACTCGTACAGTATTTTCTCCAGCATCTATAACCTTACATTCAACACCATAATCTCTAGATAACCTCCTACAAGTCTCTAGAGCCTCTTCTCTACCCTTATGATAACTATAGACAACACTAACATTTCCCTGTAGGTTACGTGCAGCTGTAGGGCCTAGTGGGCTTGCACCACTGAAAATAATTGACGACAAATACTACACCCAACATGTAGTATTACTGGGCATCTAAGTTAAAACCCACGTAAATACCACTAAGAAGTTTTACGGGTGCTCACGCTTATGGAGGCTGAAGTATTAATAGTAGCAGGATTTGACCATGAAAGTGAACAAGCTATATCAACTGCTTGGAAAGTTGCAGAAAAACTTAGAAGACAATACGGTATATGGGTTCTAGTACGAATAGACCAAGTATGGATACATGACCCAATAAAGATAGCTGAACTCAGAATACCTCAAGTATACGTTAACGGTAAGCTCTTCTTTACAGGAAAAGCTCCACGTGAAGAAGACCTAGTAAACGCTATAATGTCCATGCTATGGAGAAACGAGATAGAAAAACTAGCTACACCAGCAGCAGTACTAGTAGATAAACCCTCATTTATGGACGCTATACCCCTAACCCAAGCACTAGCATAAAGTGTCCCACAAACCCACACCTAAAAACATTACCATAATAACCTAACACTTCTCTTAAACAGCTAAAAATATAAGCCGTGGAACACAAATAAGACTATGGCTGAGCAGCTAGCCCGAGGCACTAATTATAGTATACGGGGAGCATAGTATACTAGAACCCTAAATACATGATTGAAGAATAATACTCTTAGACAATACAAGCGTACAAGCAATTCAATAAGATAGAATGCTGATTCCAAGTAGCTAGATATAGGTTGACCTAAGTATACGAGTGCATGAAATTTAATGATGGTTTCAAAGGGGCTAACGAGCCCCGTAGAATATGTTAAGGGGCGCCTCGGGCTAGCTGCGATGAAGCCTTTTCTGCTTACTTGGTCTTCAACTAAAACCTACTACGTTTTATTTACTTTTACCTTCTAACTTCATACTTGTGGTGTAGTCTTGAAAGACTATGACATCGTAGTTGTTGGGGGAGGTTTAACTGGTATAATCTTGGTGAAGGTTCTAAATAATTTAGGCTATAAGCCACTAATCTTGGATCCTGACTTTGTTTTAGGAGGAATTGCTAGGGGAGACTTAGTAGGAGGTTATGTTGTTGAGGCTTTCCCACTACTTCTTACAGATAATGATGTAGGTTTACTTGAGGAGATAGGATTTGAACTAGATGTTGTTGAAGCCTACCTAGAACCTAGAATTATTAAGCATGGGCCTCTAAAGGCTAAGATGTGGGGTTACCGTAGACGTAGAATTGAGGATGTTGGAGGCTTAGAAAATCCATGGCCTCTTCGATGGAGAGGTGAACTGCTTTACCCTAGACTTGGGTGGACTAAGACCATTTCTTCATGGCAGGGCAAGTTAAATTACAAGTGGATTCATGACGGCGTTAAAAGAATAGACGTTGAGAGTAAAAGAATTAAAACCTATCATGGACAAGTACTAGGATACCGTGTAGTATACTACACTCTCCCACTAACCGAACTTGAAGCTAAGACAGGTCTTGAGGTAAGTATACCTAGTCTTAGATATTGCCATATGGTGTCATTGTCAGTTCTCACCGATAAAGGTGTTGACTGGGCTATAGGATACCATGGTGGAACAGCTATTCTACCACACACTATCGTTAACGTACATGTAATCCTAGGAGAAAAGGACTATGCTAATACTATAGCTCTAATAAGCTATGATGGTGAGGAACTAGCAGCAGGATTCATGGAGCAGACTATTAGTAGGTTAAAGAAAATGAACATAGTCTTAGGTAACATATTTGCTGAAAGAATATATAACGCTAAATATGCTTGCATTAACAGTAGTGATCTTAGAAGAGAGGATAGGATAAGACTATATGAGGAATTCCTAGGTAAGAGATTAGTACTTGTTGGTAGAAGAGCTCTATGGCTAGAGATGAGTTTAGGAGATATAGTTAAGGATGTAGTCGATAAGGTTACTTCTAGTCTGTAAAAACAGATTTAATCTCCTTTACAGGTACTTCTTCAGCTAGCTTTTCTACTTCACTCCTAGTATACCAGTTCAATGTCTTAGTAGATCTTAGAACCTTTAAGCCAGCAGCAATAGTAGCGTATCTTGCAGCATCCTCTGGCTTATATCCAAGTGAGTAATAGTATGATAGTACAGCTGTATATACATCGCCAGCACCAGTTTCATCGCCATGGTATACTTTTGGTACACCTATATGGAACGCCATGCCGTCGTAGGCTACTATGCTTCCACGTGGCCCCATGGTTAATGCTACTATCCTAGTATACTCTGACAACTTTAATGCGGCTTCTACGGGCTCTTTACTAATACTTGTTGCTTCACCTTCCTCTACATGTATAATGTCTGCTATTCCAAGTTCTTCTAGTAGTCCATGATTCCATTTATGTGATACTTCTCCCTCTAATCCTATAACTCTAATAAATCCTTGTACGTCTATGGTTAAGATCCTAGTCTTCTCTCTAATATACTTGAGGTCTTCTAGGGATACTTCACCAGCTACTGGGCTAACTATACTTGCTTCTACTTCACCTAGTTTACGGTATCCATCCTCTATTCTTATTCTAGGGCTACGTGATAGTAGTTTTAGTACTCTTGTCTGTAGGTCAAGGTATTCCAGCACAAACACTGTTGTCGGAGAATCCATTGACAAGAGACTTAAGTCTACACCAACATTTCTAACCTTCTCCAATACTTCTCTAGGATAATCTCTACCAGCATATCCTAGCACATACACTTTAGCTCCAAGTAGTGCTAATGCTACGCTGGAATAGTAGCCTGGTCCTCCAGGCCTCTTAGCACCATCCACATGGTCTATCGTAAAGTTACCAACCACTACGTACAATGGGGGATATCACCTCCTACTGATGGTGTGAGAAAGAGGTCGTAGAATATAGGGCGTAGGTGTAAAATAAGCTTTACCCTTCCTCCTCGCCTTCCTCTTCCTCCTCCTCTTCTTCGACTACACGTTTCTTCTTCTTAAGCCACGTACCCTTTGCATGAGCTATAAGATGCCATACTAAGTCGTTGGGGCTGAAGAAAACTGTTATACCCTCTTTTGGTTCAAGATTTGTTACTTCTCCAGGTGGACAGTATTCTTCAATGTTACCACATAGTGGACACATAATAAATCCTGACTTCATGTCAACGCAAGTAGTAATCTTTATGCCATGGACTTCTATGGTTTTCCTAGTCCACTTAGGCTCCCATACAAGTGACGTAGTAGTACACCTCTAAACACTCACTATTAGCCCATCTACTGGGATTATAATCTTCCTCCCACTTATTCTTCTAAGTTCTTCTTCAGCTACATGCATTATGTGTATTGGGGCTAGTATTTCAGCAATTCCTAGAAGCTGTTTAACTTCACCAACAGTTGTATGCTTAGTTACCAATGCCGTGTTGAGCATACTTGAGGGCATGCTTACTTCGTGTAATAGTATTTGTGCTCCACGAGCTTCCTCAACTATATTTCTTGTAGGCCTAGTGTCAGCTGAGTAAACTATCTTGGAGTCCCTAGTACTAATAGAGTATCCGAGCGTTGGTACACTATGATCTACTGGTATAGACTTAATATGGATGCCTCCTAGACTTATCTCGTTAAAGTCTATGCTGAGGGGCTTAAGTACTGGTTTAGGAGCATTACGTGGCCCAGTACGCTCTATTATTAATGGTATTGATTCAATAGCACGTTGAGGCCCATAGACTACTAGTTGCTTGCTACACCTCTCCTCTACTAGTGCATTAAGTAATCCAGTAATCCCTAGTAAGTGGTCGAAGTGTTCATGCGATACTAGTACTAGGTCTATGTCACATACCTTAAAGCCTAGGCTATGTAGCTTAGCGTCTACACCAAAACCAGCATCTAAGAGTACTAGCTTGTCCTCAGCTTCTACTAGATATGCTGGGTAACCCCTACTTACGTAGGAGCCTGCTCCACCTGTACCTAGAAAGTATATTTTGGCCAAGAGCTACTACCCTTCATTGTATCCTAGTACAAGTTGACTCCAATATCCTTATAGCCTCCTTTATTTCAGGTAGCCTTGGAGGCCATGAACCATATATCTCCTTTAATATTATTGGAACCATTTGGGGTGCAATGATTCCTCTCTCAGTTATTAATGCATCTACGTATTCAGGTGGTGTTACATCCATTAATGGTACGTATGCCTTAAACTTCTCCTTACCTGTTAGTCCAAGAAGTGCTGGATCACCCTCAGGTATTTCTACTAGTTCGCCGAATACCGTTTCTACACTAAACTTGTAAGTTCCAGCAGCAACGAATACTCTAACCCTTGCCTCTCTTGCAGCTAATGCTATATTACTTGTTCCAACCTTACCTATAACTGCTCCATTAGCTGCAATTGCTTCAGCACCAACCAATACTCTAGTGACATTAGGCATAACGTATCTTACAGCTGAGTCAACTATTAATGTCACGGGTACTCCTAGTTCGCGTAGAGCAGAAGCCATCTTTAATCCTTCACCACCAGGCCTAGACTCTGTTACATACGCTTCAATTCTTTTACCTAGCTTCAACGCCTCCTTTACTACTTCAAGCACACTTCTACTATAACTATGAGTTAATATTACCTCTCTTTCCCTAAGCCTACGTGCACCAATAACAGCTAACTGCTTAGTAGCCTTATTTGCTTCTTCAATTTTCTTCTCAATAAACCTATGTATAGCATCCTTTAACTCAGGTAGCTTAGATCCACTATTAATTAACGCGTCAAGCTGCAACAGTATGTCTCTTAGAGTATTAATTATCATAGCAGATGTAGGTCTAGCACGATATATTTCATCTGCAACCCTGATAACCCTTAAACATAGCTCACGAACACTACCAGCACTATCAACTACACTTAACAAATAGTTCAATGCATTACTTGCAGCCTCCGTTGAACCAGTAACATATGTTATCCTAGAGTAGGGGGTAGTCAAGACCTAACCACCTTAAATTATCAATGCCTGCTATACTGGTCTGGGTGAATACCATAGTAGAAGTACTCCTTAATATTCTTAGTACGCGCTTAGAGCTTAGCCAAAGTATTACCTTGAAATAATACTCTATGGTTTAGTAGACACGCCGAGTTAATGGCAAGTTTTGGATTGAAAAGACTAGGGGCTAGATAATACTGGATTGTTTACTGTCAAATTTTTTAAACCATACCCATAACATGAGTTGTCTATGCGGGGGCTAGAGTAGATGACAACTTACATTGATTCTGGAACAGAGAAGCTAATCAAGTACCTGGTGGTAAAGGTACTAGCTGGCCATGGCTATGCTGTTCAAGCAGTATATGAGCATATAGTTAATGAGGTTAGCCCAAGTGTTTTAGCCCATCGTTATGGTATGAGTAAGCATCAGCTTAGAGGGTATACTCAGAGAGTAATAGAGAAGACTGGTAGTGAGTGGAGAGCAAAAGCATTGCTTAGACTCCTAACACCCTATATTCTAAGAGTTAAACCCATAATAATATTCTATGGTAACGGTAAAGCCTACTGTAGTTATTGCCGTGAAGAAGTACTTGTAGCTAAAGCGGAAGACCATGTACGCCGTAAACATAAGGATTTAGTAAACGTTATAATGAGGAAAATACTTCATGAAGTAATGTCGCCTAGAAGAGTTGAAGTAAGACAATACCTAGTTTAACCATACAGCACCCATACCGTATAGGAGAATTCGGGTTAATGCTGTAAGTAAAACCATTGAGCACTACTAGTACATACATGTCGTTAACGACGTACTCCTTCTACCTTAAGCTTCTCATACAAGTCGTGCCTACCGTATTCGTAGGCTATGTCTTCTAGTGTTATTAGTTCGTCTAGTAGATCTCGTATTATTAGCTTAGGATCTCTTTCCACTGGATTACCGTATCCTCCACCACCAGCTGTTTCTACTACTACTTCGTCGCCCTCCTCTACTACGACTGTATCCTTGCTTCTCAATACTATTTTCTCTCCATTTTTCTTAACTATGTAGTACTTTGCTGGTTTCCCTGGTTTTCCTCCTAGAATACCTGGTGGGCTATGTTTTACTCTCTCACCTATAATTGTTACCTTAGCTTTAGGTGCTAGTACCTTGAATGCTCTTATAACGCCCATACCTCCTCTCCATTTACCTGCACCACCACTTCTAGGCCTAATCTCGTATTTTGTGAATAGTAGTGGTAGTTCACGTTCTATTACTTCTATTGGCGTGTTCATGGTATTAGTCATATTGCAGTGAACAGCGTCTACTCCATCCATACCCTTCCTACCACCATATCCTCCAGCTATTGTTTCATAGAAAGCCCATGTTTTACCTCTCTCATAGTCTACTCCACCAATCAATAAGTTATTCATAGACCCACATGCTGCAGCTGGAACCTTATCTGGTATAGCCTTGGATAATGCAAGGTATATTACATCGACTATTCTCTGAGCTGTCTCAATACTAGCACCTACTGGTGCAGGATACTGAGCATAGACTATGGTTCTAGGTTTCGCCTTCACCTCTACTACTTGGTAGAATCCATCATTTACTGGTAATTCTGGGTCAAGTACAGTCTTTATAGTGAATGTTGTTGAAGCTATTGTTACACCGAATGGTGCGTTAAGTGGAGCTGGTACTTGTGGTGATGATCCATTAAAGTCTACTATTACCTTATCCTCCTTCTTAACCACTCTTACACGTATTACTGCATCACCACTATATCCAGGATCTTCTAAGTAGTCAGTAGCTTCTACGCTGAAGTCAGGTAGCTTCCTTACCCTACTAAGAGTCATTTTACGTGAATACTCTATTATCTCATTGAATGCCTCCATAGTAGTCTTATAACCATATTTTTCAACTATACCTACTACTTGTCTCCTACCAGTATCCATAGCAGCTATTTGTGCTCTAAGATCACCTACTATTACCTCAGGGCTTCGTACATTCGATAATATAAGCTTTAATACATCTTTTCTAAGCCTACCAGACTCCATGATCTTTACTGGTGGTACTAGTATTCCCTCTTCTATTACCTCTATTGAATCACTGGCAATACTTCCAGGAACCTTACCTCCAACGTCTACGTAGTGTGCTTTACTTGCAACATAGCCTACTAGTTTCCCGTTATAGTATATTGGTGCAATTGCTAGTACATCGTTTAAGTGTGTACCAGCTATGTATGGGTTATTGGTTAATAATACATCTCCTTCATTTAACTCAATGCCTTCTTTTTCAATGTATTTAAGTGTTTCCTTAACACCCCAGGCCATAGAGCCTAGGTGTGTTGGTATATGTTCTGCTTGCGCTAGCACCTTACCTTCGGAATCGAATACAGCACAGCTATGGTCCATTCTCTCCTTAATGTTTGGTGAGTAGGCTGAGTTCCTTAATCTTATACCCATTTCCTCAGCAATGTATTCAAGGCTACGAGCTATTACATCTAATGTAATCTTATCCACCATTGCATTACGCCTCCTTAACCATCTCTATTACTCCATAACTGTTTACTCTTAGAGTCCAGTTTGGTGGAACAACAATTGTAGCATCATATTCCTCTACTATACATGGCCCCTTCAATACTACTCCTGGCTTCAAGTCTTCTCTATCATATACTGGTGTTTCTATCCATTCGGTATCCTTGAAGTAAGCTAACCTTATCTTCTTAGCTCTTGGCTGTTTCATATCACTACTGTTTAAGGTTTCTATCTTTGGCTTATCTACTAAGCCTATTGCTGTAACTCTAAGGTTCACGACTACTATATCCCTAATACCTGAATCATATCCGTAGACTTCACGGTGTCTTTTAGTGAATTCTCTTGCAATAATGCTTATTGATTCCTTAGTGAATGGTTTGGGTGCAGTCACTTGTAGTTCATAGGATTGGAACCTGTACTTTACGTCCATGTATCTTATCAACATTATCTTGTCTTCGCTTATGTTCTTAGATTTAAGGAGTCTTAGAGCTTCCTTCTCAATTACATTGTAGGCTTCTTCTACTTCGCTAGGATCTATTTCTTCGAGTGTCTTCAATACTGGCTTCTTGTACTCGTATCGGTAGTCTGCAAGTATTAGTCCTAGTGCTGAGAATAATCCAGGTGTAGGAGGTACTATTATCCTTGATACTCCTAGTTCCTCAGCTAGTTCAGCAGCATGCATAGGTCCTGCTCCACCATAGGCTATTAGTGTGAATTCTCTTGGATCATATCCCCTCTCAATTGTTACAATTCTCGCCGCTCTAGCCATTTCAGTATTAGCAAGTCTTATGGAGCCGTAAGCTGCTTCAACAACACTTAACCCTGTCTCGTCAGCTATTTTTTCAAATGCCTTCATTGCTAGTTTTAGTGAAAGCCTTATTCTTCCACCAGCAAGTACTTCGCCTAGTCTACCCAAGATTAAGTTTGCATCAGTTATGGTAGGCTTATCACCACCTCGACCATAGCATGCTGGTCCTGGCTCTGCTCCAGCACTAATAGGTCCTACTCTAAGATGTCCTGCTTCATCAACCCATACTATCGTTCCTCCTCCAGCTGATACCTCAGCTAAATCTATGTGTGGGTATCGTACGGGGTAGCCACTTCCTTTAACAAGTCTACCTTTATGTACTCTTCCACCAACCTCGTACTCACTTGTTACAAGGGGTTTGCCATGTATTATTGTTGATACCTTAGCTGTTGTACCACCCATGTCGAAGCTTAAAGCATAGCTTATGCCTAGGGTGGAAGCTATGTATGCTGAAGCTACTACTCCAGCAGCTGGACCAGACTCTATAGTTGATGCTGGAATCCTTATAGCCTCCTCTACATCAGCAAATCCTCCATCAGACTTCATTACAAGTATTCTACCAGTACTACATAGCCCACGAGCCTTAACCTCTTCAACTAAGCCTCTAAGATACCTTGATACAACTGGTACTAGGACAGCATTAACTACAGTAGTACTCGTTCTCTCATACTCACGGTATTCAGGGTCAACTCTACTACTCAATACTATTGGTACGCCTGGTAGCCTACTTGATAGGATCTTCTCTATTATTTCCTCGTGCACCGGGTTAACATAACTGTGTAGTAGTGAAACTGCTATACTCTCTACGTTCTCCTCTCTAAGCTTTTCAGCTATTTCCTCAACTTCTCTAACATCTAGCTCTTTAATAACCTTACCAGTATAATCTATTCTCTCGCTGACAGTAAATCTTAGCCTTCTAGGGATAAGGGGTTTAGGCTTAGAAAAGAACACGTTATATAGCTCTGGTCTCCTCTGCCTACCAATTTCAATTACATCTCTAAACCCCTTAGTTGTTATTAGTGCTGTCTTAGGTATGGTTAAGCCTATTTGTCCTAGGAATAGATTTGTACCAATAGTACTAGCATGTACTATTTCATCTATAATGCACTCAGTCTGTTCTACAAGTTCAGCTAATCCTCTTAGAACACCTATGACTGGGTTACTAGGAGTACTTAGAACTTTAACTCTATAAATTCTACCAGAATACTTGTCGTAGCCAACAACATCTGTAAAGGTTCCACCAACATCTACTCCAACACGGAGAACACATTTTTTATCTAAATTAGGGGTTTTACTATCCGATGTTAAACCTCACACCTAAACACCGAATCCCATCCTGCACCCACTAAACTATATAAGCTTTACTTCTCAACAAATTTACCGTGCAGGAATAGAACGTAGCATAAGGGCGCCCTGGCTTAAACTTAATAGCCTTTAAACACGCATGCATGTAGAGTACGTGGGGTACATTAGGGTAATGAGTAGTACTAGGATAAGAGAGCTTAACGTCGTATACAAGAATCCTAGCAAGGTTGATGTAAGAGTAGCCATAGTATTCCCTAGTACTTATCAGGCAGGTCTTAGTAGCCTTGGATTAAACCTACTATACTACATGTTAAATAGTTATGAGTACGTATATGCTGAAAGATTCACGTTTGATACAGGTATAAGAAGCATTGAAACAGCATCTCCGTTAAAGGACTTTGACGTAATATTAGTATCACTTTCCTACGAGCTAATGTATCCCTACTTCCTTAAAATGCTACATAATGCTAGCATACCGCTCTTCTCAAAGAACCGAATGAGTAGTAAGCATCCATTAATTATTGCTGGTGGACCAGCTATTTCAGGTAATCCTGAGCCCCTCTCAGAATTCGTTGACGTATTCGTAATAGGTGATGCTGAGCCAACAATACCCTTGCTACTAGAAAAAATACTAGAATACAGCGATGATAAGAGAAAGCTTCTGGAAAGCTTGCCTAGTAGTAGGGGGTTTTATACACCAATACATAGAGAGGAGGTAATCAAAGCACAAGTAAGTAACCTTGACAATACATTTCACCCCATAAAGCAGATTCAAAGCCTTACAGTAGAACCAGTATACGGTAAAGGATTCATGGTGGAAGTAAGCCGTGGATGTAGCCGTAGATGTCGTTTCTGCCTTGAAGGACACGTAATGGGGCTTAGAAGAGATAGAAGCCTCAGCGTTATTAAAAAATTGA
The DNA here is from genome assembly GCA_015521735.1 of Pyrodictiaceae archaeon. Lineage (GTDB taxonomy): Archaea > Thermoproteota > Thermoprotei_A > Sulfolobales > WANQ01 > WANQ01. Next base: position 75,105 of record WANQ01000023.1, read on the forward strand.
TTAGTAAGGGGCTAGAGGCTAATAAAGTTAATAGAGTAATATTCTATTCTCTAAGTTTCTTCGACCACCCAGAAGCTGATAAAATACTAGAGTACGTTGTAGATGAACTAGGAGTTGAAGCAAGTATTCCTAGCCTAAGACCTGATACCTTAAACAAGGATAGAATAGAACTTATAGTTCGTGCTAAGCAGAAAACCCTAACAATAGCACCAGAAACACTTAGCCCACATATAGCTAGCTTCCTAGGTAAGGGGTTTACTAAGGAGTTCATAGAGGATATAGCAAAGACTGCTATAGAGAAAGGGTTGAAAATAAAAATGTACTACATCATAGGTGTGCCAGGCGAAACAATAGAAGATATCAAGAAAATACCTGAGACCGTTAAAGAGATACTACGAGACGTTAAAGTTCATAGAAGTGAAGTGATAAAACTATCAGTTAACCCACTAATACCTAAACCTCAGACCCCCCTACAAGGAATACCTATGGAGAAACCAGAGAGTATTCAGCGGAAGCTTAAACTAATAGATAGGGAGCTACCTAAACCTAAAGCAGTACTAGACTATTATCCACCGAAATGGGCAGTAGTACAAGCAGCATTAGCTTTAGCTGATAGGAGTATAGCTAAAACACTAGCGTTGTGGTCTTTAACTGATATAGGACTTGGTTCCTGGAGACGCGTGTTAAGAGAAACTGGCTACAAACTAGATAGTTTATTCCGATATAGAGAACCACCTTATCCTTGGAGCTTCATAAAAATTTCATGGTAGGCCAAGTAAAAATTTCTAATGGTGGAAAAACTTTTATATAATATCCACGACCCAGACTATGTACCTCACAACAGCTCCTCTCATAACATCTTGGGGGGTAAAATGTCGGATCCCCTTGAAATGGATCCTAAAAAGATAGTTAAGGAGCTTATGGGCAAGTATAGTGAGTATGGTTTAACTTATGAAGATCTATTAAAGAGAGTTGTAAACTTAGAAGATGATCTACCAATACCTTATGAAGAGGCCATGAACGATATAATTACGTGGAAAAAAGCATTAGAAGCTCTTGGCGAAGAATCCCCATCTGAGGCAGAGTCTTCTAATAAGGAAGAGGAGAAGGCTTAAGAATAATTCATAATCTCAATTCTACCTCGTACCAATAATTCATATTACTGTGCTCGATTATATCATTATCTTTTCCTCACTTTTCTCAAGACATGGTAAAAGCTTATTCCAATTATCTCTATAGTCTATGACCTTGCCAGCTACACTTATACCTACGTGTTGCTTACCGCTAGTCTTCTTAACTATTATTTGCCCTCTAATAGCCTTTAGTAAGTCTACTAGCATGTCCTTTACTTTCTCGGGTTCACTACTACACATGTATGTAAAGTGATTCAGTGTTTCTATTAATAGGCTACGGCAGTTATGGTCTATTCTACCATAGCTTGTACAAGCTATAATACAGGTATTTACTAGGTAGTCTAATAGGTCTACAGTTATCTTAGTGTTTCTATAGGCTTCTAATATTATTCGTGCATAAGCGTAGGGAATACCGGTCTCAGCTTCAACTGGAATCATCCTGGATAATCTTCTATGTAATTCTAGGCTTAAACTAGGTGAACACATAGTTAAAGCTGATACCATTGCTATGAATTCTCCGGGATCCCTTAAATAATGGTCGTACAGTATTCCTGCTAATGAGTCATAGAAGTAAGTGTTTTTTGCACGCTTTAACAAATCTTCTAGATCAATGCAATTCAGTGGTCCTGGCTCTGTAAGCTTCCTTTCAACTTCTATAGCCCAGGTGTAGGGGTCTAAGTATACTCTAGGTAGTAGCCTAAACTTTGAGAGCACTATCGGTACAAATACAATTAAAGCAATAGTTATTCCTATTATAGCAGAGTATAGGTGTAGGCCTATTACTGCTAAACTTATTGCCGCAACATCTAGTCCTGCAATTAATGGAGTTATAATATCTAATATCATTGCAGGGTATAGTAGGCTAAACCTACTTCTATTGTAGTATAAGTATATTGTTGAAGCAATAGCTAGGCTTACTCCTAGAACTCCTAGTACTGCTTCTTCACCCAAAACTCTGTAGGCACCTCACATATTACAAGCATGGATAGAGTCTTATAGACCTTAATCCTCTGGTAACCTTACACCTGTAAACCTTATCTTACCCCACTGCTTCGACGCCTCTATGAGCCATCCAGCAAGTATTCTCGCGATACGTCTCCTAGCATCTTCTTCCCAAATATCTACTCCATAAGCTTCTCTTAATGCTTCACGAGCTATACTTGGATCTAGTCGAGGAGTATAATAGTCTTCAAGTATATTTAATAGCCTATGTAGGCTATATCTTTCTCTTTCAACTATTCTTTCAAGAAACCTAAAATCCTCGCTAATAAGCATTGCTTTTTCTACAAGTTCTTCCCTACCTTTTCTTCGAGCTATTTCCCAGTAATGGAATAGTGGTGTATAGTCTCCTACAACACTACCATCAGCTAGGAATGGTAGTCTACGTCTACCTTGCTCCTGGGACACTTTAACACCACTATTTAACACTACTACCCAGTCTCCCTTATTACCGTGGCTGTTCTCCCCTTGTTATTGTTCTCCAAGTACTTCACCTATGTACTCGTGTAGTGCTTTTAGTGTTGAGTAGAAATTCTTTGAAATACTGCTGGCATCTCTCTTATAGTATTGTACTAGTTCTTCAACGCCTTCTACAAGGTCTTCTAAGGCTATAGTGTATGCTTCTTCTAGTTCACGTCCGCTCAGGATGTGGAATAGTCTTTGCATAGTTTCATCACTAGGATACATTAACCCATTAACGTATTTCGATATAGCTGCAGGTGATACACCGAGCTCGTCGGCTAGTTCTCTAGCACTTCTAGTCTTCAATGCAAGCTCAATTATTCTTAGCCTAGCCTCCTTACTAAGCAAGTGTACGAACTTCAAGCCTCACTCCCTATAGAAGTATTATTTAATACCTCTATAGCGGCTAAATAACACCTAGTACTCTTAGATAGTATTAGCTAAGGGTTGATGCTTGTTGAAAGCCCTAGTATTCCAGTATGATGCTAGAGTAGTTGATAAACCCAAACCCCCAATACCTGTGGAGCATTTATTCATAAAAGTACATGCAGTAGCCCTAAATGGAATAGAGAACGCGGTCTACGGTGGAATGCTATGGGTTGAACCGGGTAGAGTGCTAGGGGTTGAAGGATATGGCAGAGTAGAATACCTAGGCGTTAATGCTGATAAATCCTTTTCTGGTAAACTTGTAGCAGGATACCCTAAATCCAGTAAGGGAATACCTGGAATAGACTATGATGGATGGGCTGCTGAGTATACAAGTCAGCCAATGCAGGGTGTAGGACTACTACCACCAAGTGTAGACGACGTTGTTGCAGCAGCTACAGCTGGTTCAGCTAGTATAGCATTATATGTTGCTGAGAAAAGCATGGGTAAAAGCCTACTAGTCATAGGCTCAGGTTATACAGGTATCTTGGCAGCGTATTTCGCTAAACATGCAGTAAATATAGGTGTAGTAGGCAATATGGATAAGAGTCTTAGAGGAATTGTAAGAGGCTTTGTAAACGTTGTCTACGGTTATGATAAGTTAAGGGATTTAAAGGGTGAATGGGATATAGTATTTCTCTCAAGCCTAGATGCAAGAGCAAGAATGTATATTAGAGGCATAAAGGGGTCCTCTACGGTAATAGTTCACCCATGGCTAGAGTTACTGTCTACTAGTATTAGGGGTTTAGCAAAAATAGAAGTTGCGGGATGGACTAGAATAGGAGAAGCTTATGCAAAGGCTAGAGAGGTTTACGAGGACTTGAAAAGAGAACTAGTAGTAGTAGTTGATAACTTTGAATCAGCTTTACCAGTACCAAAACCTAAAGTTGTAGTGAAACTGGTTAGCGAGTAGTCTTAACGTTTTATTTTAGTGCAAGTTCTTCTTTTATTACTTGTCCAAGCCTACGTATACCCTCCTCTATTTTCTCTGGCGATGGATAACTGAAGTTTAGTCTCATGGTGTTTTTACCGCTTCCGTCCACGAAGAATGATTGTCCTGGTACATATATTACTCCTCTCTCAAGAGCTTTAGGTAGCATAGCCTTAGTGTCTATTCCTTCAGGCAGGTATGCGAATATGAATAGTCCTCCAGCAGGCCTAGTCCACCTAGAGTTTTCTGGGAAGTATTCTTCTAGTGCTTCAAGCATAATATTCTTCTTCATACGGTATATCTCCTTAATCCTAGGTAGGTGTCTATCAATTATATCTCTTCTCAGAGCTTCTGCAACTATGAACTGGTTAAGTGTTGGAGTATGTAGGTCCATGCTTTGTTTAGCTCTCTCAAATATACTTACCAGTTGCTGATTAGCTACTATCCATCCTATACGTAGCCCAGGTGATAGTATTTTGCTAACAGTTGATATGTAGATTACTCTACCACTACTATCCATTGCTTTAAGGTGCTTGAAAGGTATAGGCTCGAATAAGAAGTGGCTATATGGGTCATCTTCTACTACTAGGAAATCGTATTTCTCAGCAAGTTCTAATAGATACTTCCTTCTATCAATACTCATTGTTACTCCACTAGGATTCTGAGCTGTTGGTACAGTATAGACCAGCTTCACCTTCTTACCACTAGAGTATATTTCCTTCAACTTATCCTCTAGTATATCTACTCTCATACCCTCATCGTCTAATGGTATTCCTATAAAGTTTGGCTCATAGAGTTTAAAGACATTTATTGCAGCAAGATAAGTGGGTAGTTCAACTACAACAATGTCTCCAGGATCAATTAGTGTACGAGCTATTATATCTAGTGCTTGCTGACTACCCGTGGTAACTAATATGTTGTCTGGTAAAGCATTTATCATGAACTTAGCCATGAACTTGCTAAGAGCTTCACGTAAGACACGTGTACCTTGAGTAGCACTATACTGTAAAGCCATTTCACCATACTCACGTATAACATAGCTTGCTATCTCAGCTAACTCCTCACGTGGAAAGCTATGTGGATCGGGTAACCCACCTGCAAGGCTTATAACATCACGTGACTCAACTACTTTTAATAGCTCCCTTATTTCCGAAGCCCTCATAAGCCTTGTACGTTTAGCGTAGAAGCGAGTGAAGTCCTGCTTAGACACAGGTCTAACCCGATACGACTACTATAGCGTAAAAGGTATATTATGGTTTTCGCATTGTCTGTGGGATAACAAGACCGCAAATCAGAAAGGCAAGCTGTAACAAATAATAATGGTGGTGTACTTTAGTGGAATATAACTGTGTACTTAAAACAATACTTGATAGAGTATCCATTAGAAAATTCAAGTATGAGTCAATACCATTAGATATAGTTCAACGTATTATTGAAGCAGGTATACGTGCTCCTACAGCTGGTGGTGGTGAGGAGTGGTTCTTTATCATAGTATTATCTGAAGCTAAGCGTAGAAGAATACATGAGTTATTAAAGAAAGCACACATATTATACGCTGAGAAATTGTTACGTAGACCATTAAGTAGGAGTAGACTTGAGAAATGGATTAAGCTTATGGAGGAAGGCCAGTATCTTGCACCAGTATACATTGCAGGATACATTGATTTAAGAAACCCCTTGTACTCTAATGAATACCGTGAACTAGAAGAACTATGGGCTCATCAAAGTATTGCTGCAGCATTCGAGAACATGATCTTAGCGGCATGGAGTATGGGTTTAGGTTCAGTATGGTTAGGAGTACCATTACTTCTAGAAGAAGAGTTTAATAAAGTACTTGAACCTCCAAAAGGACTTAAGTTAGCTGGCATAATAGCATTAGGTTATCCGGATGAGCGCCCAAGGCCTAGGAAGAGGAAGAGTTTAGAAGAGGTCTCCAAGATAATTTAACTTCTCTATCCGGTATTAAATGTACTCCATCACATGTTTTAGCGTTAAACCATTCTTTACTTACAAGTCCTTCTCTACACGTAGCATATTCTAATCCCCTCTTCCTAGCAGCCTCTATAACTGGTTTAAGGAGCTTTTTACGTAACTGTATTGGGAGATACCAGTATCCATGCATCCATGTTCCCTCAACTCTGTATAGTTTATGGAATTTGCTTGCTAGTTCTGGGAAGGCATTCATCATGCGTCTGAGGTTATCTGGTCTAGCCTTATACGTTGATGTTACTATGAATCTTACACCTATATTGGCTAAAGCATCTACTAGCTCATCTATCATCTTGGGATCATCGTTTAGGAAAGGTATTATTGGGTCAACTCTAACACCTACTGGTACACCATTTTCCACTAGTTTTCTGAGTGCTTTAAGTCTAGCACTAGGAGGTGGAGCATTTGGCTCTATTTTCCTAGCAAGACTATTGTCTAGTGTAGTAATTGTCATGGTTACAGCAACTCTACCCTTAGATAACAGGTCAACATCTCTTGTTACGAGTACGCCTTTAGTTACAATTAAAACCCTATAGCCACGAGGCAATAGTATCTCAAGGGTTCTCCTAGTTAACCTATATTCTTCTTCTTCTGGTGGATAAGGATCACTACTATTACTCATACTTATGGGTACTCTAGGATCAGCTCTTCTTAAATCCATTAAAAGCCTATTCACAAAGTTTTTCTTTGGTATACTCTTGCGTACCCTTATATAACTAGTAGCATAACAGTATAAGCATTGATGACTACACCCGGTATAGGGTTGAAGACTGTATTTGAATGGACACGTGCAAAGCTCGCTTCTCCAAGGATCAAATACTGATAGTACTCCTCCCCTACCTATGTATGGACTCTTATACTTAGCCACCTAGTTTTCACCTATCCATGCATAATAGGCTTAAGTTCATGTAGTATTGTATAGTCTATGAAGAGTTTTTAGTAGGTTTTACATTACGTTCATTATTATTTTACTATCTTAGCAAAACAAGGATATATAGGATTACCCCTTTAAGCCTTCTTTATTGAAAACTTTAATGCTGGGTTTATACTCTTTACTTCCCATATACTAAAACTGTTAAATATGCTGGGTTCTGGATTAATACTACTAGGTTACAATGGGGTATAGGCAATGGTTTGGCGAACTATTTTCCCAGTATTCATGGTGGTTATGATACTAGCATTATTACCTGTAACAGTATTTGCTCAAGACGAAGGTATACGTATAACATCGTATACACTATACTACTATGAGGGCCCAAAAGTTGAAACACCATATCTTCTAGCAGGTAAAGCGTATAAAGCACAGCTTACAATAGAAATGGGCCCAAAGACTCCACCAAACGTACCAGTTATTGTTGAAACCGATCTAGCAAGCTATCGTGGTGGTGAAATATTTATTGTAAAGGAGGCCAATGTAGAATACAATACTAGTGAGAATAAGCTATTATTCATAGCTAAGCCTGGCGGTAAAATATCATTAGAGATAACTGGTATGATACCAAGCGATGTAACTGTTAAGGAAGTTAATGGACTAGAACTACACTATAAGGTTGTTTTAAGTGTTGTTAAAATGTACTATGCAAACAATCCTACTACTCCCATAGATGAGAAGAGGTATGACGTAATAGACGAGGTTATGGAAGAATACTATAAGCTAGTTAACGAGAAGAAGAAGCTACTAGACATACCTGACACCGATGAAACCTGGAGGACTATGGTTAAGGGAATGATAAGTTTAGCTGATAAGTATGCTTCAAGAGGCCTAGTCTTAGAAGCCTTAGACATACTTAAAGCTATACCCGATAAACCTATAACTAAGCCACCTGAAGGAAAAGATACAATGTACTACATGATTATGGGTGTATTAGCCGTAGTAATGATTGTAGCAATAGTAATGTGGGTGAGGGCTACGGGTAAGGCAAAGTTCCTTGAAGAAAAACTAGAAGGCATAGTAGGAGATTTGGAAGCTATTAGCGTAAGAGTTGAGAAGCTAGATAAACGTGTAGCAGGAGAGTTAAGAGACATCATAGATAGAGTTAAATCCGTGTTATCCTAGTATAAATTCATTAACTACTAGGTGTCTAGCACGTTGACTACCCCTAAGGTTTTCGCAACCCTCCACCCCATTGGTCTTGGTGGAGCAGGTACTAACGTAGTAGAAACATACATTAGGGATAGGAGGGTTATTGAAAGAATAGCAAGTGTAGAGGACTTATACGTAGCAGTGTTAGCAATAGACGTAGCTGATGGAGATATACGTAAACTACAGGCTACAAGAGAAATAGTGTTAAGAGAGCTTAGGCAAAGAGGAATATCAACTAGTAGGCTTAGAGTTATAGCTGAATCAGTTAAATTCCCCTCACCAGAAGCAATGTTTGACTTCATATATACTAAGTACCCTGACTTCCTAAGACTTGACGGTGTAGCAATAGATAAGGAGAAGTATAAACCTATAGTAACAACATCTATAGACATACCTCCACTTGCTGGAGGAGTAGCTAGGAAAAGATCTTTATCTAAGAGTATCTACGCGTTAAACTACTACCAGCTAGAGACCATTAAGAGAATGATAGAAGAATACAAGGATACAATGGTTAGGAATCCTGGAAGCAATATCTCAGTAATAGTCTTCGGCTTAGGAGGTGGAACAGGTAGCGGCATAGTAGTGGACTTTGCAAGACATCTAAGAAAACATGTAGGTGAAGCAGTACCAATAATAGGCATAAGTATTCTACCAGTTGAAGCGGATGACCCTAACGTTAAGGTTGCAGGATACATAGCCCTAAAAGAACTAGGATTCATACTAAGTCCAAGAAGAAATAAGTGGGTTGTGGAAAAGTTCGGTAAAGTCTACGAAAACCCATTCTACGCGTTCTTCTTCATCCCAATGAAGCCAGTATACAATAAGCTTGGAAGCCTACAGCTAACACATGAAGTAGTAGACTCTGAAATAGTAGACATGCTTCACACCATAGCATCAATAGACATAGCTGACGCCCTAGACCACCTACAATCTGGTAAGATGGACGATGAATCGTACATAACAGTTACAAGGTTAATGAAAGTCTACTACCCAATAGACAAGTATATAGAAATATTGAAGTATAAGCTTGAAATAGTTGAAACACTAGCAAGACTAGTTGAATCTAAGATTAAAGCAATAGAATCACTAATAAACATACTTGAAGACACTCGTACTAAGCTACTAAAACTATACGAAGAACACCTTAGAGCAACTGGAAGATATAGTGAAGACGCTGTAAAAGAACTAGTTAATAGCATTAAATCTACTCCACAATACTCTAGAAACGTCTTAATGAAGGCAAGAGACATAAAAGTCTCTGTAGAAGACATTGTTAAGTCACTATACGATATAATAGCTAACATGGAGGTTAAGGAAGGTACAACAGAGTATAATATAATAGAAATGGTACGTAAATTAAACGAGCTCATGGGTAGAGCTGAAGAAGATGTTGAAGCCTTTAGCGCAACAGTTGAATCACTTGTAGACGACTTGAAAGGCATAATAATTAGTGCTCCAAGGTTCACCCCCGAACAGAAGTCATTGATTAATGCTTTCGCTGAACTAGCTAGACTACTTGCAAGATCATTCTACTTCATACAATTATACGTTGATGTAACAGAGCTAGCTAAAACAATACATAGCATCATAGGTGAAGAATCTAGAAAACTTGTAGAAGAAGCACGATCAGAAGCTAATACATTACTACAAGCGGTAAACGCTCTAATGGCTGGACCAGGAGAGGAGTCTAAGCTAGCTGAAAGCGTAGTAATAGCTTTATCAGGTACTATAAGGAGGATAGAGGAAGAGTTAAAGATTAAAGAAGACGAAAGAGATAGGCTGGAGTCAAGGATAAGAAAGCTTAGAGTAGAAGCTGACCAATTACGCTCAAAGCTAAGGGGCATACTACCATTCGGTAAGGGTAAGATTAAGGCTAGGCTACGTGAACTAGAAATACAGTTACGTAGACTAGAAGAAGAATTAAGTGTATTAAGGGACGAGTACGACGAGTTGAAGAAGAAATTCGATATACTAGACAGTATACGTAGACTATACTCAGTTGCTAGCGAGTACCGTAAAAGCATTGAGAAGATAGGTGAACTTGAGAGAAAATTCAATGAAGAGTTGTCAAGGATTACTAGGTTAGAGAAAGTATTTACACGAGTAGCAGAGCTAAGCCATCAGGAACAGATTAAGATCTTGGAGAAACTGTTAACAGGTAGGGTAGAGGAGCTTAGAAGAGAAGAAGCATTAATGAGAATACTAGATAAGGAGAGATTCAATAGGTTCATGAGAACAGTTATCGGTCAGCTCAAGAACCCAACAGTACTAGGAGTTAAACCAGGATTCCGAACTGATCGCATATGGGTTACAGTACTATCACCTAGAGGGTTATGGAGTGATGACCTACGTAAAGAGGTTGAAGCAGCACTAGCAGGGTATATTGAGGGTGAGGTTAGTAGATGTATAGCTTTCCGTGAAGCAGCACCAATAGATCCATGGACTATAAGCTTACTAATAATGGTTGGCAAGGTTAAGCCACAAGACCTAGACATATACGATGTACTAAAACATAGCTATGAGGCAAGTAATCCTAGAGATAGAGAATTCATGAGAAGCTTCCTAAAAGAATGGGGCTATACGCTCGAAGCACTAGAAGAAATGTATAAGTCAAGTAGTATCAGGTAAACTTATTCTTCTTCAAGTAGAAGACTTCTCCTATACTCTACGTAGGCTTTTTTAAGATGCCCTAACACCTTATCCACTAGTTCAGGGCTAAGCCTCTCAAGTAATACTAGATTAACTCTACGTACACTACCAAACCTTGAATTAGAATAGTCTATGCTCATGCTAACCAAGTTCTTAAACTTACCGTAAACCCATTCATTAAAGGCTAGCTTCAAGTCATCATACCTAAGATTCACCCTGGGTTCAGCTCTAACAACAAGCATAACTGCGTCGCCATCCCAAGTCCAAGGAGTCATAAGTGTTCCTAGCTCTAATGCCTTAAGTAATCCTTCTACGCCATTATATAGCGGTATACTAGCACCCGTAAGCCCCGCCATAACCCATATCCTTGAATCCCTCCACCTAAGAGCTTCTTGAAGGAATAATGCTTTACCACTAACAATACTAGCCACCAGCTCACCTAAACCACTATACCTATAAACATATTCACCGTCAAGACCTAAGCCTACGAACTCTGCTATTCTTCTAGGACTAACAGCTACTATAGCGTCAACAAGATTCTCATTACTTACACGTGTAATCCAAGAATACGTTAAAGCCTTAATCTCTATAGGTGAGCCAGGCCCAGGGGTTATCAACAACACTAATACTTTACCATCGCTAACCCTTTTACGGTATTCTCGTAGAATCCTATAGAGTATGGGTGCTTCTTCACGTCTATTAAATTCTGCTACAACTACAAGTATCTTAGAGTAAGGTATGTGTTTCTTAAATAACTCATAGTATTCAACACTACTAGCATACCATGGATCAACTAGTTTAACATCTACTCCAACATATTTTGAATGATCTCTTACAAACAATACAGCATAATCTTGGTCAAAACCCCACCTATTTACACGTTCGCATAGCTCTGAAGCTTCCTTAGAAACAACTATAATACTTAAATCCCTTACCCTAGGCTTAAAAGAGTCCCCTAATACTTTAATGAATTCTGTAATGCTCTCCAACTTAACTAGCCCCTAAACACTTTAACTCATTACCGGGTTAGCTAGATCTAATACCGTGTTGTATTATAACCTTATGTTATATTTAAGGATGTCTTTATTAGGAATAACCTAGGAACTAGTAAGTAGAAACCACTAGGAGTACGTGGCTCTCATCCAGTAATATAATACTACTAAGCTACTAAGGTGTTATGCGTGGGGCTTATAGAGAGTACTAAAAGGTATGGTCCAAGAATACTAGCAGCTATATCATCGTTCTTATTCATAGTTTGGGGTTCTAGCCAGGTACCCTTGCTCTCAGTATTCCTTGAGCCACGTGGGCTATTATTATCAGTAACCTTGGGTGTAATTGCTGGAGTACTATCATACATGAACCGTAACCGTGTCTCAGCATTCATAGCTACGCTACTTGTAGTAGGTGGTCTCCTCTACCATATAATGTACTTTTACGTAGTTAAAGCATCTATACCCGTAGAAATAGCATCATCTTATCCAGCAATATACGAGATGCTCTCAGATCCTTTATCAAGAGTACTTTATGCTTCAGTAGCTATCTCAGCCTTTATTGTTGCGCTTATTATTGCTGCTACAATAAAGCATCCGCTAGAGCTTATATCATATTATATTAGCTTGACTGCTCTACTCCTATTCATAACACCTTATGCGTATCTCTCAATACCACTCTTATTCGCTGCACTTAGTGCTGCAAGAGTTGTTGGTGCTAAAAGCATTAAGGGCTTAGGACTATTCTTCTTAATATACTTCTCACTACTACTCCCAATACACGTATCATACATTATGACCAACTATGGGTTAAGAGAATCCAATGGAGATCCAACAATGGCTGTTCTCTATGCCATAGGCTACTACTCCATTCAAGGTAATAGGAGTATTCCAGTATTTGATAAGATAAATAAGAGTGAGGTCGTACACGGAGAACTACTATTATCGGCAAGGCTATCAGAACTTGTAGCTAAATTCCGTACGGGGAGCCTTAGGCCTAAGCTCGAGGACTTTACTAACCTACCATACGATGAAGTTAGAGATAGACTTGCAGCATCACTTGTTGTTGCAGCTAATAGGGTAATAGCAGACTATAGTATTCCTCTAACCATAGCTATGTCAACTATATGGTTTGGCTTAGGTTTAGGTCTAGCATTCTACTCTTACGCTAGTAGGCAAATACAGAAGCTAATACTAGGCATACTTCGTAGAGCTGAAAACATAATAGCACTAATTGCCTCAACCATAGCTTTACCTCTAATTGTAGTAGTAACCTTGTGGATAGGTTTAGCTTTAGGGGTGTACTTCTTTACAGCTCTATCACCATTAGGCTATGAATCACCTATAATTATAGGTAATACGCTTATCTTATTACATGGACTCCTAGTAATACTAGGAATAGTGTATCCACCATACGTGTTTAACACCTTCCCAACACTCCTAAAACTAGGAGAAGAATTTAGGAAGAGATATCTCTCTACACTTGAAGCATTACTTGATAAGGTTAGTATCCTAAGAGGTTCGCTAGTTAAAATTCTAGATCTAGCCAAGACAGAACAAGCAGCATTTAAGAAGATAGACCTAGAACTAGTAAGCCTTGAAGAAGATCTTGTATCAAAGTTTAACTGGGTTAGAATAGCTAAAAGCCTAGACATACTTAGGAGTAAACTTGAAGGATACATTGGGGCTGTTTCAGATAAGTATGGTATGCTAGAACTGCAACTAGTAGAAGAGCTTAGAAGAGTATTTAATATAAGGTATACTACGCTCAACGAAGCAGTAAATATTGCTAGAGAGCTAGGTGCAGTCGTAGAAATACCTGAAAACCTTGCTAAAGTAAAGCCGGATAAAATGATGATAATGGAGTTAATAGAAGCATTAAGAGAACTAAATAGGGCAGCTAATAAAGTAGTAGAAGTGCTAACTAATCAATACGAAGAAATGGGTAAAAGCCTAGCATTATTAGATCCTGAAGGAGAAGAAATACTTAGAAGTGTTAAAGCAGATGTTGAAAGCATTAAGTCTAACCTAGACTATGACCCTCATGTAGCATTAGATTTAGCTCTAAAAACAATAGTAAGATTCCGTGATGCTTACTACGAAAGATTAATGAGCTTGTGGAAAACTCTTGTAGAACAGTTATCTGGAACCATAGATGAAGTGGAGAAATTACTTAGTGAGAGTATCTTCATAGAAGACATTATTAGAGATCAATTATTATCTTTAGTACGTGAAGCTAAGAACCATTTAGTAGTAGAAATAGGTGATATAAGTACATTATCTAAGAAGATTAGTGGTGTTAGGACAAGTATTTTAGAGCTAGTGGAGAAAACCATCGACTTAATAGAATCGGAGTCATTAAAGGCTTCAAAACTAGTAGGAGTAGAAAAAGCGATCATACTAGACTTATCCGGTATACCAGCAAACTATGCAGTAGAGATAAGACATACATTAAAGCTTATTACATCTAGGACGGGTGTACGTGCATTTATGGAGCTTACAGAACTCATGAAGAGAAGTATAGAGTACCTAAACCAAATAAGTATTGCTCGTGAAAGATGTGCTAACTTCTGGATAGCTCGTAGAGTAATAGATAAAGCTATAATAGAGGGTAGATGTATTAGTATAGATGAGTTACCATTCACTAAAGATCATTCTAGATGGATGATGAAACTATATGCTAGAATACATTATACGGATACAGTAATGGAGTTAAAGGATGGAGTTGAACATATTTGTCCTAGGCGCTAAAGAGAATTGTTGAAGAGAGGTGACAACTATTGATTAAATTCAAAGCTCCTAAATCCCGTGAAAAGTTTGAGGAACCATTATGTATTTACGATAATAGACGAGTTACATTAACTATAATAGATAGTAGGCTGCAGTTGGTTGAGAAGAAGTTTTTATCAAAACACGTTGTACTAGAAATAGAGCTTAATCATTTAGAGGAAGTATCAATTAGTAATGGATCTCTAATATTCACTTTAGATGATGGTAGTACTCTGAACTTGCTCAATTGCCAAAACGTTGAAAACATAGTAGAATACGCTAAGAGAATTGTAGAGGAGAAAGCGATAAATAAGCGTATAGTAGAATATGAGAAAAAGCTTTACAGTAAAGCTTTAGAAGCATTCTATGACATTAAGAGGCTTATAGTAGAGGTATATCCAGCAATAGTGGATGTAGCGAGAATGCTTAGGGATATACCTAATTATGAAGGAGCTATTGGTAAAGCTAATCACCTGGCATCGCTTGTAGATGAAGCAGCCGATATAGTTAGGGCGCTGAGAGCGTATGATTCACTTAAAGCTCACAGATTACTAGTTGAATTGTCAAAAAAGCTGTACGAGGATACTATCATTAGAATAAGAGAGGTGAATTTAGGGAAGGATGTTGAAGAATACTTGTTGAAGGCGTTGGATTTAGGAGTACTACTAAACGTGTTGATAGCTAAGATATATGTGGGCAAAAACTATAAGGATGAACTAGAGAAAGCTAAAATTCTTACTAAAGAGGTTGCAGGTTTTGATCCAGGCTTACCTGAGTCTCCTAGGCCAGAACACTTATACGATAAGCTCAGTAATATCATGGATAGAGTTGAGGAAAAGTTCAAAGAGCTAGCTAAGTCCAAGGCTCATGAGGAAGCTGTAAGAACGGTCAGGGAAGGTTAATCTTATTGCTGAAGGGTTAATGACGTCATGCCAGTGGTAATAATATACAAGTTATTGGAGAGTATTCTAAGACTCATAATGAAGCCTACTAGAAGTAGGTTATTTCTAGCATCAATTATTGTTGTAACATTAGCATTGATTAGTGCTACAGCCTTTTACCTAGCTGAGAGAAATGCATGGGCTAGTAGTGGTGAGGAATTAACCTTTGCTAAAGCATTGTATTGGAGTATTATAACCATGGCGACAGTGGGTTATGGGGATATAGTGCCACATACCAGTGCTGGTAGACTAGTAGCAGCCTTTACATCCATTTTCGGCATAGCAGCTTATAGCTTACTTGTAGCGATTGTTGCAGAACAGTTTTTGTCCCATATGGTTAAAAAGACTCTCGGGTTGGCGTGGTTGAAGAACATAGACATAGTTGTTATAGGAGATGGAGAGGAATGCGCTGAAACAATAGCAGAACTAAAACGTAACATGCCTGGTAAGAAGATAGCATGGATTACAAGTCAGCAACCCAAGATAACAGTTGACGTAGACTATGCTGTAGGAAGCCTAGTAGACTCAGAAACTCTTAGGAGAGGTGGAGTAGAGAAATCAAAGTACGTAGTAATATGCCATCACGATGACTCTCAGAGCATACATATAGCGTTACTTGCTAAGAAGCTTAACCCTAAAGCAAGAATAATAGTACTAGCACATTCTTCTAAAACAGTAGAAATACTGGAGGCGGCAGGAGTACAATACATAGTACCAACAACTATTATGGCAAGAGTACTAGCGAGCATGGTCTTTGAACCAAACGTAGCAGTACTTGTAAGTGATCTCACAACAGCTAAGGGCATAAGTGACCTAGTAGAACTCGAGACAGACAAGTATATGAGGCTAAGCTTTAAGGAAGCACTACTTAAAGCTAAAGAAGAGGAAGGGGTATTACTGGTCGGAGTTGTTAAAAGAGATGGAAGGATAATAGTAAACCCGCCACTGGATTACAGGATAGGGGAAGGAGAAAAACTACTAGCGATAAAAGGTACGGGTAGCCTCACGAAAATAGTAAAGTAGGTTAACTCAAAGTGGTATTGTATTCAAGAGACAATGGCCTATAATTCAGGTCTTCAACATAGTATGTTGTTGGAGCCAGTGTTTTACGGATACTATAGTATACTATTTTGTCTATGGGATCATAGTCTACTACTCTAAACAACCAGTAGTAAGTTTTTGAACTAAGTCTTTCATACCTAAGTATGTTAAAGAACCTAGTATATGTTACTAGTTTTACTGACGGAATATAGTTCTCTCTATACACTTGGCCCAATACTAATGGCTTAATACTGTATACCTCTATTCTCTTAATAGCTATACTACATCTCCAAGCAACTACACCAGGCCAAGTATTAACATCGTTAATGTAGAATACATGCTTAGACATAGATGTGATCATGATAGGGTCTAGCCAAGGATAATCATAAGAGTCGTTTAACTCTACTATACCGCCAACAATATAGTTCTTAGACCTAGCTATCCATAAAGCATAAGTCCTATTAACCTTGAACTTAAAGTCTACTACTGCTTCACTAAAAATCCATCTATAACCACTTAGACTCCAATGTCCCTCAAAATCATATGATAATTGCTGTCTACTAGTAAACCTGCCTAACACACTAATCCAGTAGCCAGCAATCCTAAAGTAAGCTCCATAATCATCGTGGGTTACTCCTCTTACTTCATATAATCCTATGCCTCCTCGGGCATAGTACCTACTTGCACCTCCAAGGAATCTTACATAGGCTATGTAGAGTACTAGGTTTTCGTCAAAGAGCTTGCTCCAAGGATTAAGTGTATTATTCATTAACGGTAGTGTTAGTAGCATGTGATGAGTATTTCTTAGTATGAGCCATCCATTACTTACATAAACATACTGTGATGGAACCTTGATACCTACACTATACTGTGTTCTAGCTATAAAGTACTTTAAGCTCTCATTATCTATGTCGTCGAAGTCTAAGATATAAACGGGCATGGGTCTAACCAGTGTTATGTAAGATAAGTTCTGTACAGGCGAACTGCTAACTGGTTCCAACTGTATACCTGGGCCTAGATAGTGCTGTCTGCTAGGCCAAGCAATACTAATTGGAGCTAAAGCGGACATTATGAGTAGTACTACGAATATTAGTTTAATTCTATACACTTATGACACCTATCCTATACTTGTTACGTATTCTAGTAGTGGGCTAACAGTTATATAAATAATAGGTTCATAGGCATAGAGTGGTCATGCGTGAAAACTTAAATATGAGTACTAAAGGCCTTGACACTACCTATTGAGTATGTGTTTAATTGTTTTTGCTAACTCGTTTATGGGTATAGTGTATTGCTTGTATTCTTCTAGGTCTCTTACAACTATTTTGCCTTCAGCTAGTTCTCTTGGCGCAATATATACTAGTATTCTCGTATTCCTCTTGTTGGCGTATCTAAGTGCTTCCTTAATATTCCTTCTCATAACGTCTACTTCAACTCTTAAACCCATTTCTCTAAGAATTCTAGCTACATCCAGTGCGTATTTATAGTGTTCACGGTTTCTTATCGCTATAAATACGTCTAGTCTTGGGTTAACGTGTTCTGGTAGTAGATTGTTTTCTTCAAGGAATAGTATTACTCTATCAACACCTATAGCGAAGCCCGTAGCAGGTACTCCTGGCTTACGGTATAAACCTACTAGTTCATCGTACCTTCCACCACCTCCTATTGCAAGTCTATTCCACTTCTCATCTACTCTTCCAGTAATTTGAGGATATGCTTCAAATACTAGACCAGTATAGTATTCAAGTCCTCTAACAATTGATGTATCTAGGAAAACCTTGTCAAGTACACCATATGATTCCAGTAGTTCTACTAGTTCTTCGTAGAACTCTCTTAGGTTAGGAGTTATATCGGATATTATGTCTATGGAGTTCTTCAACGGCTTCTTAATTGATGTGAACTCTACTATTTCATCTACTGCCCTATCACTTAAACCCAGTTTAGCTAGCCCACTCTTGAATTCTTCTTCACTTATCTTCCACCTCTTATCTATTAGGCCAAGTACTTTGCTACGTATGTCTTCTTTAATACCAGTTTTTTCTAGGAATGAGTCCATTATTCTTCTATCAAATAGTCTTACCTCAACATCTACTCCAACTTCAGCGTAGGAGTATGTGAATAAGGCTATAACCTCTGAATCAGCTTCAACGTGGGGAGAACCCATTAACTCTACACCGAATTGCCAGAACTCTCTCCACCTACCATGCTGGGGTTCATCGTATCTCCATACTCTTGAGAAGTAGCACCACCTTATAGGCTTAGGTATTTGTGGGTTAGATGCAGCTATCCTAGCTAATGGTACTGTCATATCGAATCTAAGACCTATTTCTCGTCCAGCTTTATCCTTAAACCAGTATATTTCATCTCTAACTTGTGGCCCAGCCTTGCGTTCAAGAACCCATAGGTACTCCATGACAGGAGTTTCTATTGGCTCATAACCCCACTTTAATGCTAGGCTTAGCCATCTACTTCTAAGCCAGTCTAAAGTATACCATAGCTTTGGTAAATAGTCTCTCATACCCTTTGGTGTTTGCAGTTTTTCCTGCAACTTGGCCTCGCCTCATATCATTACAGCCAATACTTATACATCATACATTTGTCTCACGCTTTTATCTGTATTAGGTCTAAGGGGAAGGTTAACACATTGTTGATCAAGTATAAATAGGGTTTCGGCTATTCTTTATACGATATAGCTTCCTACAGCAAAAAATTAACATATCCACATGGTAGATAACTATGTCTCTCTTAGAAATACCTGTAGATTACCTTGAGGCTCGTATAATAGAATTACTAAATGAGGTGAAGCCCCCGGTAAATCGCCGTGAAGTATTGTCAAGACTTGCAGCTGAGGGACTTAGCATACCTGAGTCAAAGCTCTACAAGATATTTAGTTATATAAGAAATAGGTGGAAACTAGTAGCACAAGTCAACATGTATACCTTAGGTTTAAGAGATCTAGTAGTAGTGTTAAAGAAGGTACCAGAAAACATCTATACGCCATACCTTGTTTTTCAAAGCCAGCTTAGAGGTAGAGGACTTGTACTATCATATAGGCTCCCATTTAAGGTTCCAGCATCAGAAATACTATCATATTATCCAAGAGAACTTGTAGAAGACTACGTAGTAATAGTCTATAAGCGTAGACCTGGTCCTGCTTTAATGAAATACTACTTTGATGGATGGATAAGAGTTAACTTGTTAACCGAGATAAGTAAAGTTTTTGATAGACTTAGAGGGCTAGATGATGTAGTAGTTGATAAGTCTCTGAAAAGATTTAGCTTAACTGATCTACTAATAGTAAGTGAGCTGGAAAGAGATGCTTTAAGTAGTGTAAGAGATATTGCGCGTAAGATAAATGCTAAGTATGATAGAGTACTACGTAGAGTAGAGTCAATTAGAAAGCAGGGTATAGTTGAAGGTATAGGTGTAGGCTTATTTGATCTAGAACTACTGAGAAGAGGAGCTAGACTAATAGTAATAGGTGGTTTAAGAGGAATATACCCCTATCATAGGTTAACTATGGAGTTAGCACGTATACCTGGGCTAGGAACAGTAGGTGTTGATACTCTAACAGATAAAATCCTACTACTCATACCAAGTAGACATGTAGAATACAATAACTTAGCTAGTAGTTTGAAAAGACACTTAGTTAACGTTAAAATATATGAGGTTGAACCAGAGCACTCAGTATTTTACCGCATGCCAAGAACTCTAAGAACATCAATACAAGAGTACATTGGCACATGGTTTGAGTTTACAACAGAGTCTAGAATAACCTAAAACACTTTAAGTAAAACACTATATTCACTTCTATAAGGTAAAATACTTTTAGGATACAGGTCTATTTTTAATACCCCCATTATGGGGGTACTTTTTGGATTGAAGTATTCTTAGAATGCTAGAGTATGTATGTAGCTACTTCTGATATATCTTCAACACGGCACTCCATGACATAGTAGTCTTCTGAGACTTTTCTCTTATCGCAAATCATTGGTTTAGCTATCTTCACTATTAGTACGTCTACAAGTTCATCTCCCTCTACTTCACGCTCAAATATTATTTTATCCTTATCCATTACTCTAAGAAATACTTTTCTTGGAGGCTTATAGTGGTGTACTATTACTTTCTTCCTAAACAAAACACATCAACTCTACTTGGTTGGACTTCGTAATGCTGTCACATTACCTTGTGTAAGGACGTATTGTTAAGTCCTCGTTCTATAGAAGGAGGCTGGTTATGTCCCGTTTACTCCAATAGCTATTTCATGGTGCACCAAGTTATTTCTTTAAAAAGCTGTCTAGGCTTCCAAGCTTTCTCCCACGCTTACCTTTAACTACCTTTTCTATGAAATGATCTCTAACGGGTTCATATACGTGTTTATAGAATTTCTGTGGGTCGCGTAGAATGTTTTCGGGGAATTGTTTTAGGTATTCTATTGCCGCTTTCCATGCTTTCTCGTATGGTATTACTGAGTTTATTTTAGACGCTATGTTTTTGTCATAGTCTTCTGGTAGTTGCTCTACATCACCCATCATGAACCATCCACGAGGGGATACTGGTACTTCTTCTCCAAGAACCCTTACTAGCCTCCAAGGCCTACCCTCTCCTTGCCCGCTAGGCTTCTTTGCCTTATATGTTCTTCCATAATATTTAGCCCATGCATAGAATATTGCTCTATTTAATCCAAAGCTCTTAGCCTTCTCCAAGTCACCTGTAAGTAGATAGTATCTTGCTGCCTGCAGTAACCCCATAACCTGGAATCTACCTATAACACCCCTACCCTCACTACCAGCTACGTTCTTGTACGATACTCTTGTCTGTCTTGCCCTAAACTCTGCTATACGTAGTTCTCCCACTCTTTCCAATGCTTTTAGGGCTAGTTCATCTGCTTCTCCAATAACGTGTTCTCTCCATTTAGGGTTATGCCTATACTTTTCTACTAGTGTCCAGTCTACGTGGAAGCTATCTATTTCTTCAGGCTTGAATACTACTGCTACTCTATCTAATCTCCTATGAATACTTAAGGGTACTGTAAACACTCTCTTAGCGTCAATGAGGTTTTCAACTTTAAGCTTACCGTTAACCTCCTTAGATAAGGCTATTATCCTGGCCTTAACGTTCTCTAAAACATACTCTACTACAGCATAGGCTACATCTAATGGATGATGTATTGATAATAGTTCTGGAGAGAAAGCTTTCTCATGAATTCTAACATGTACTCCTTCTCCACTCCACAGCAAATATACGCTCTTAACCACATGGTTTCTTTCCAGAAAGTCTACTATTACTCTAGCAGCTTCAAGGGCTTTCTCCCAGTAGTCTATTGTAGAGTCTATGTCCCAGAAAGGTGTTGTAAAAGCTATATTGTCTACTAGCTCGACACTAGCCTTACCCTTAATCTCGTAGTAAACATTTATTGTAGCATAGAATGTTCTAGTCCACGGATAAGTGGACAGTATTCTACGTAGACCTTCAGCACTCTTAATTGTTAATGGTTCACCATTACGCCAGTATCTTGTAAACAATCTATCCTTACCCTTGTAGCCCTCAATACTAACCCATCTATTCTTAGCAAAATCAACTACTTCCTTTACTACAACATCCTTAAGATAATGTAGTCTAGCATTGAGAGTCAATGTTGCTCCCTAAACTATTATTTCATAGCTATAGTGGGTTATACTGGTTAGGGCTCATACACTTAGAATACTGTTTGAGTATTATCTTGTATACAAGTGTACTCTACTGTAGAAGTATTACTTATATAAGAGCAGGGTTGAGGAAAACTATTAGCTATCCCTGGAAAGCAATGGCGTAGTGAATTTAGACAGGGTTCAATAGAGATGATTAATCACATTAGGCTATGTATTGAATGTTCCAAGGGATATGGGCAAGGACTACTAGTATTAGGTTTAGACTTGTAAGCAAGTAGTTAATACCATCGCTAGTACATATAGCTTATTTCCCTGTTTTCTTAACCTTTCCATCCTCTGTAACCAGGCTCTCGGACTAGTAATTGGTTGAGGAGATTCCATGTGATTAAGGTGGAGCATAAGATGAGGACTATTAGGATGTTCTATGTAGCTGGTATGCTCGTGGACATTGATTGGGATGACTACGAGTTTTCACTAGTAGCTGTAGGTGATGTTAGAGCCTTAGCTAGTATTGTTCTTAGGGTAGTTGATAGTAGAGTTACTATTAGGAAAGTGTATGATTCCTACTCTTGGCTAGTTCACCCAATAGTTGTTGTAGAGTATGGTGGGCTAGATATAGGATTATACCTGCTATGGAGAGGATTTGAACGTAAACCGTTATTCATGGCGGCAACACCTCTAGGAGATGTTGATAAAGTTGTTAGTATAGTGGATGGTTTAGTTGGTGGCAGAGCATCTTATCGTGGAGTAATGGCTAGGATTCCAAGGCCAGTATCTAGTATTAAGTGGAAAGGATTATTTGAAATACCAGTAGTAGATGATAGAGGATTCTACGATAGAGTAAAATCAATGGTCTTGGCAGAAGTAGTTAGAGGTGATAAGAAGCCTAAGGTCTACCACATACCATCATATGATGCATGGGTAGCTGAGTCTAAGTGGAATAAGCTTAGAGCATACATTCAAGCTACAAACAGGTATGTTAGAGTAGTAGTATTGTCTAAGAGGAAAGCACTTAAGGCTGTGAACACTATTAGCAAGGTAATACATGTAATTGGAAGTAAAAGTAGAGTTAAGTCCTAGAACTCTAACGTTAACCCTACTCCTCCACTAATAAAGTGTTGAGGATATATGCTCTTCAAGATAAATGCTACATCATCACCACTACAGTGAAGTGGTATAATTGTCTTAAACCCCATGTCAACTAGACTCCTTACAATTGCTTCAACTTCGCTCAGAGAGTATCCTTGTAGATGAAAGCCTCCTAAAACCATGTAAGGTTTAGCGTTAAGTTCTCTAAGAGCTTCCTTAGAAATCTCTAGTATTCCTGGATGGCTACATCCTACAAGTAGTATTAATCCACTACTAGTGTTAACTGCTAGTGATTGCTCCCATGGTGGACCGTAAAGAGGTTTAACTATGTAGAGGCTTTCATCTATTTTAAGAGTGTTTGTAACTACTTCTACCCTAAAACCCATACTAGATAACTTGTTTACGAGTAGCCTACTTGCACCTAATGGAACATACACCTTAGCACCACTGCTAGCTACAGCATCTATTCCACCAATGTGGTCGCCATGTAGATGGCTTATAACGATGAAGTCTATACGGGATAGATTTACCCCTAGCATACTAGCATTATGTTCAAGTACGATTGGATCGGGTCCAGTATCAAATAGTATTTTCTTATGGCCTAGATCAACGTATATGCTTAAACCCCAAGCTGTTCTAAGACCACTAGCATACCTATTATTGTCTACTAGTACTATTAGCCTAGAAATACTGGACACCAATGGAGAAATAATATGTCTAAACAAATATTAATTGTTATGGTAAAAAATAGTGTTATTTCTCTACTCCTTCATGTATCTAAGCTTATACGCCATATCCTTGAGTTCTGGGTGAACATATTCTCCATTCTCTATTATCTTTTCTCCATCAGCCCATACCGTGGGGTTAAGGCAAATTCCATCTGTGTGTGATGAAGCTAGTCCTAGTTTGCCTTTAAATGTCGATGATTGGCTTCCAAGACCCCATTCTACTACACCCCATACCCTCTCATCCTCTAATATATTGCCTGTTAGTTTTGCACCAGGATTGCAGCCGTAGGATAGGTGTGCTATGTAGAACATTTTAGGGTCATTGAAGCTCTTTAACCAGTTCTCAAATATTCTTGCTTCTCTACCACCTTCTATTCTAACAACTCTACCGTTCTCAACATACAGCTTAATCGGCTCCTTTAATAGTCCTAGTTCTTCTGGAGGCCATACGGATCCATCAAATACTATTACACCGTTTATACTTTCCTCTATGGGTGCCCAGTCTACTTGGCCGAACAACATGTATTCTCCAGGGCCATTTACTTCTCCTTCAACAAGTACTGGTCTATTAGGATCATTTTCGAATTCAACATCTGTTCCAGCAGGTGTAGTTATTCTCATCTTCTTTGCACGCTTTGTTATTTCAGCTAGCTTTCTCTGGAACTTGTATAGGAGTTCTATGTTTACTCTACCGATAGTACGTACCATCATGTCAGTATCCATTCCTACAAGGCATATATACCTAGCTTTACCCTCCTCCATAGCTTTCTCGTAAGGTGTAGAGTAGAGTAGCCATGCTTTATTAAACTCTATCCATACATCAGCATTCCTTAATACTGCTGTAAGAGTATTCAATGGAATATATGGATCAGCTGCTTTACCAACACCTGGTGGTGTAGGATACCATACTACTAGTGGTTTACCACCAACAATTTTCACAGCACTAGCTGTTGCTTCAACAACTCTCCAATCACTTGAGGTATCAGCTGTTATAACTACTTCTTCACCTTCCCTTACCTTCATAACATCTCTTACAAGCTTGTATGCAGCGTGGGCTAACTCCATGTCAAGACCATAGGGCATAGATGAACCCCTACAAGCTAAGCCTACTACATGACCTATAGTTTACGTGTGGGGAAAAGAGGTTAACCATAGCTATTTTCTTCTAGCAGTTGCTTTAGGATTCCTTATCCTTAATTTAACTAGGGCTTCTAAGACCTTAATTGCAGCACCTGATGGATCTACTACTGGAACACTTATTTCCCTCTCAACTTTTTCTGCTAATCCAGCTAGTCCCGTGCATCCAAGTACTATTATTTCTGCTCCCTTCTCTAAAGCTCTACGTGATGCTTCAACTAGCTTCTTAACCGTTAACTCTATGTCCTTATCTATGTCAAGTACTCCTAAATCAATACCCTCCAACGCTATCAGCTTGTCTCCAAAACCTAGTTCTCTTACATGCTCTTCTATCATCCACAATGCCTCGTTTCCTACAGTTACTAT
The DNA here is from genome assembly GCA_015521735.1 of Pyrodictiaceae archaeon. GTDB lineage: Archaea > Thermoproteota > Thermoprotei_A > Sulfolobales > WANQ01 > WANQ01. Next base: position 100,488 of record WANQ01000023.1, read on the forward strand.
TCCTATTTTGCTTGAAACCATTGATGCAAGAGCCGTGGATGCTTCGCAAGGACCTACTACTGGTTTCTCAATCAAGCCTTTCAATAGGTTAACGCCGGGGTCTAGGAAACAGTTGACAATGAAGCCATCGTATTTATCCTTAAACTCTAATACCCTCTTAACAACTAAGGGTATTACCTCGGCATGTGCTTCAGGAGTCTCAACACTAGGAGGACCTTGAGGTAGTGAAACAACATCTACTATGGTGTCTTGTGAGGCAAAGCTTTGGTATATTCTTTTATCTTGTTCATCCCATTTAGAATGCCCTACAGGGTTTACAACGAGAACCCTCATATACCATGCCTCTTAACAAGTTCTTCTACTGGTACATAGTCATAGTCGAAGCCAAAGTGTCTTGGACCGAAGAGTTCTAGTCCTTTAGGTGTTCTCCACATTTCAGGTGCTTTAGCAGCCAGTACGTTAACCTTGTAACCCTCCCTCAACTCGGTGTTGGTTACTGGCTCTCCATCATCTAGTACAAACATGATGAGATCTGGTGGCATTACTATTGGTTTATCATCAATCCAAGCCATTATATGCTCATTCTTTATCCACGTCCTTAGTACATGGTTACTCCATTTACCAGTACCTTTAACCTCAACTTCTCCTAGAAGGAATCCTCCTTCATCTCTCCAATTATACTTGTCTACTACTCCTTCAAATATCTTCCATCCATTTAGTACTTCAACTATTGCTTTAACAGGATCTTCTCCCTTCTCTCTAGTCTCATAAACTCTCTTACCTAGCTTATAGGATAAACTAATAGTGTTCTTTACAACAGCTTTACTTGCCTTATCTATTGTTAAAGGCGTATCGACTACAGCAGCAGATTTTCCATCTAGTACTGATAGATATCTTGCAATAGCCTCATAGTCATCTATATCACTATACTCTTTAACTAATACTACGTTACCAGTACTAGTAACTATTACGGCAGGGTACATGGGTATATCGTATATGTGGACAGTACACTGGTGTAGTTCTGGAGCAGCTCTACCAAGAAGATCTCCATCAACTACTGGTAATCCCATCTTAGCTCCAACGTATAATGGTACAGCTGTGTTTAAGCCACCTATCTCTGACGCTAGTACAGCTGTAATCTTCTTACCAAGATGCTTCTCCATTTCATCAAAGGCCTTCTTTATAGGCTCACTTATCTTTACTGGCTTCTTGGTTTTAGCTCCTGGAGCAATAGTTCCAACAAAGTATGGTACTACTATAATGGAGTCTTTATCTAGCTCCTCTAATTGTACTACATCTATTCTACCTCTAATGCTAAGTGCTTCTTCTAGGAGCTTCAATCCCTCTTTAGGGTCTCCTCCACCACCAGTACCAAGAATAGTCGTTCCTAGAACAAGGTACTCTAGGTCTCGTTTATCCTTAAGTGAGAACATGATCTCACACGTTAACGTTAATTCACTTATCCCAGATATAAATATATCTACTATAGGCTGAAAAGAATTTTTAGGAGAATTTACCTTAACTGTTACCGGTGTATAGGTTTTGATACGAATTCTAGTTATAAATCCTGTATCAACTAGTGTGTGGGATAAAGTTACACAAGAGTACTTGGAGAAAATAGCTTCGCCTAACACTCAAGTTGTTGTAAGAAGCCTTAGAGAAGGACCTAAGTCCATTGAGAGCGAATATGACCGTGACTTGGCAGCTAGATATGTTGTTGAAGAGGTTGTAAGAGCTGAGAAGGAAGGGTTCAATGCTGTTGTAATAAACTGTTTTGATGACCCTGGGCTACATGCTTCTAGGGAGAGAGTACGTATACCCGTGTATGGTATTGGTGAAACATCTATTACAGTTGCACTGCTTCTTGGGCATAAGATAGCTATTATCTCTACTGGTAGAAATGCTAGAGCACTATACCATAAGAAGGCGTTAGAGATGGGCATAGTGGATAGAGTAGCATATACTGGTGGCATAGAGTTAGGCGTACTTGAGATGAGAGAAAACGTAGAGTTACTGAAAAAGCATGTTCTAGGTGAAGCACGAAAGGCTATTGAAGAATATGGTGCTGAGGTAATAGTGCTTGGCTGTGGAGGCTTCATAGGACTTGCCGACGACCTCTATAGAGAGCTTGGAGTCCCAGTAATAGACCCCACTCCTACTACATTCAAGGTCGCTGAAGCACTCACCCTTCTAGGGCTAAGCCATAGTAAGAAGTACTTGTATAATCCACCAGAGCATAAGCTGAAGGAGTGGGCTGAGAGTAAGGCTAATTGAAAGGGTTAAAATAAAACATATATACCACAGTATGGCTCCCACTATAGTCGTAGTATTAGGTATTTCCCCATAGAATAACTATTAGTGGGTGTGTGGAATGAACCACTCTCTCTTAAAAGGGGCTTCTAAGACGGTAGGGGTAGTAGTAGCAATCATAATAGTACTTATAGTAATAAGTGTAGTCGTTTATTTGTCCCAGAGACAACAAGTGACAACTACTCCTACAACTCCTTCACCAAGTCCAAGCCCTACTACAACACCTAGTCCATCACCTACAACAAAGCCTGCTAAGAAGACTATGGTGATTTATGCATCATTGTCAGAGATGACTAGTGCTGATCCTAGTACAGAATTCTCTAACTCTATCCTATGGATGTGCCTAGTCTATGAACCACTAGTTTGGTATGATCCACTAGAAGATAAGTTGATACCAGGCTTAGCTGTTAAGTGGGAGAGTAATGAGAATGGTACAGTGTGGACATTCTATCTTAGAAAAGATGCTAAGTTCCACGATGGTACTCCGGTAACAGCTCAAGCAGTTAAGGCTAGTATTGAAAGAACCATTGCCTTAGGCCAAGGTGCAGCATTCATATGGGATCCAGTGGAGAGAATAGAAGTAGTCGATAACTACACAGTTAGATTCTATCTCAAGTATCCAGCAGCACTTGACAAAATAGCAGCTTCATCTTATGGTGCATGGATCTTTAGTCCCAAGGTTGTAGAGTATGCTGGTGCAAAGAATCTCACAGACCCCAAGGTTGCTGAATGGTTTAATTCCGGTAATGATGCTGGTAGTGGTCCTTACAGGCTAGTTAAGTGGGATCCAGAGAATGAGGTAATATTGGAGAAGAACCCTGACTGGTGGGGCTGGAAGCTAAAGGACTATTCACTAGCATCACCTAATGCCCCAGACGTGTTTGTTATAAAGATAGTTAAGGATGCTGTTACACAGGAAAGACTAGTACTATCTGGCGACATACACATTGCAGAATATGTGCCTCTAGAAGACGTTGAAGCACTCAAGAACAATCCTAGAGTACAAGTAGTCATAAAGCCAAGCTTCCAGAACCTACTCATGCTCATAAACACTAAGAAGCCTCCACTAGACAACGTACTTGTTAGGAGAGCTATTGCCCACGCAATACCCTACGAAGATATAGTAAAGGTTGCAAGAGCTGGATTAGCGAAAGTAGCTAGTGGCCCAATACCACATGGCATGTGGGGTCACTTTGAAGACTTCTACTATGAGTACAACTTAACTCTAGCTAAAGAACTACTAGCTAAAGCTGGATACCCCAACGGTATTAACAGGACACTACTACTAGTATACACTGCTGGCGACATCTACGAGAAGAGAACAGCTGAAATCATAAAGGCCAGCTTAGCCAAGATAGGCATAAAAGTTGAAATAAGGCCCATGAGCTGGGAAGAGCAGTGGTCTCTAGCACAAAGTGGATGGGAGAACCCTGAAGCAGCTCAAGACCTCTTCATATTCTACTGGTGGCCAACATACATTACACCATTCGACTACCTATACAACATGTTCCATAGCGAGAGCAAGCTATTCAACCTATGCTACTACGAGAACCCAGAATTCGATAAACTAATAGAGGAGGCTGTTAAGCTAGAAGCAATTAATAGAACTAAGGCTCTAGAACTATACTATAAGGCTCAGAAAATATTATACGAAGATGTACCAGCCATACCACTATGGGATATGGAGGACGTAAGAGTAGCTGTTAAGGGCATAGGAAACCTCGACAAAGCCATAAACCCAGCATACCCAACAGTAATCTTCGCTCAAGTACTAGACGTTAGCGGTCTACAAGGCTGAAAACAACATGTTTTAAATAAACAAACTCATCTCTTTTTAAATTAAAGACAACATGCTTTAAGTACGTTAAGTATACTTTGACTTAGTAATGGGGGCTAGAGTTAATGCCCATAAGTAGAGAGTACATAATCAAGAGGCTCATACTACTAGTAGTGGTTGTATTTGGTGTTCTAATAATTACATTCGTTATTACACGTGTTATACCTGCTAGACCAGAACTATTATGGGCTGGTGCACACCCTACTCCAGAACAGTTGGAGAAAGCTAGAAAGGAGCTTCACTTAGATGAGCCTATATATGTTCAATTGTATTATTACTTGGCTGACTTCTTTAGAGGTAATTGGGGTGTTTCTTGGAGAACTAGGCAACCAGTACTCCAGGACATACTAAGTGCTCTACCTGCAACATTGGAGCTAGTAATAGTTGCATTCATAATAGCAATAGCATTAGGTGTACCACTTGGCGCTATAGCTGCTTTGAAAAGAAATACTTGGATAGACCATGTTATTAGGATTGTATCTGTTCTTGGAGCATCTGTTCCAGTATTCTGGCTTGCACTAATATTGCAGTTAGTTCTCAGTAGTTGGCTTGGAATACTTCCTGGAGCTAAGAGAGTAGATGAACTAGTAGTCTATGAGACAGGGTTTAAGCCTATAACAGGGTTTATACTATTTGATAGCTTAATTGAAGGTAACTTCGAAGTATTTGTTAACGCTTTACACCACATCATATTACCTGCTATAGTCTTATCGTTTTACCCATTCGGTCTTAGTGCTAGGATGACTAGAGCCGTTATGACTGAGGTGTTAAGTGAGCTCTATACAAGAAGTGCTCTTGCATGGGGTCTTCCTAGAAGACTGGTAATATACAAGTATGCGTTGAAGAACACGTTAGCTCCAGTTATAGCTTCACTCGGATTATCTTTTGGTTATACTATTATTGGTGCGTTCATGGTTGAGTTGATATTTGTTTGGCCTGGTATTGGATTATATGCGGCTATGGCTCTACTAAGCTATGATTATCCTGCTATAATGGGTTGTGTAATAGTTGTTGCAATAATCTATACTGTTATCAACATGATCGTGGACGTTGTACACGCAATAATTGATCCAAGGGTGAAGCTGTAATGATCCCAGAGGATGTTAAGATAATATTTAGGTTGATTAAGAGTAACCCGGTATCACTTGCAGGCTTAATCATAGTTGCAGGCTTCATAATAGTAGGTATCATAGCGCCATTTATCGTGCCTTACCCAGAGGATGCTTGGGGAGAAGTATATCATATGGAGCGTAGATTTCAGCCTCCTAGCTGGGAGCACCCCTTTGGTACTGATGCCATGGGCCGTGACGTATTTAGTAGAGTGATACTAGGAGCTAGGTTCTCGTTAATTATAGCTGTAGGTGTTGTAGGATTAGCGTTGATCATAGGTATACCAGTAGGATTAGTTGCTGGCTATGTTGGAGGTAAGCTTGGGACAGCTTTAATGAGGATAACTGACATGTTCTTAGCATTCCCTCCACTACTCCTAGCTATTGCCTTAGCTGCTACCCTGGGTAGAGGGCTAGTTAACACTATAATAGCACTCGCTATTAGCTGGTGGCCTTGGTATGCAAGACTAGTTTACGTTCAAGTAAACTCTATTAAATCCCTACCATACGTTGATGCTGCTAGAATCATAGGCCTACATCCACTAGCCATAATGTTTAAACACGTCTTACCCAACGCGTTAACCCCAGTGACAGTTCAAGCTGCACTAGACATGGGGTCAGCCATACTTGAAGCAGCTGGGTTAAGCTTCCTTGGAGTAGGTGTTAAGCCTCCAACACCTGAATGGGGCTTACTTGTTACTGAGGGCTGGACCTCCATCAACATTGCCTGGTGGATTAGCCTGTTCCCAGGTCTAGCCATATTGATAACAGTATTAGGGTTCAACCTACTAGCTGATGCTGTACGTGAGGCGGGCGATCCTAGGCTTAGAAGAATACTATTAGTTGGGAGGAAGATATAGCATGGACGTTAAGCCCTTAGTAGTAGAAAACCTAACCATACACTACTATACTCTTGAGGGAATAGTTAAGGCTGTAAGAAATGTTAGCTTTAGCGTTGAGAAAGGCGAATCAGTATGCCTTGTAGGTGAAAGCGGTAGTGGTAAATCCACTATAGGCTTAGCTATTGTTGGAGCACTACCAGGTAATGCTAGAATTGTTTCAGGTAGAATACTTGTAAATGGGGTTGATGTCCTAAGGCTTAGTCAGAAAGAACTAGAGAAGATTAGGGGACGAGAAGTATCAATAATATTCCAGGATCCAGCAGCATCGTTCAATCCATTATTCACTATAGGCCAGATACTAAGTGATGTAATAAAATACAAGCTTAACGTAAAGGATAAGAATGAGTTAAGGAAGCTAGCACTAAGTGCTCTTAGAATGGTTGGATTACCTGATCCTGAGAGAATATATAATTCTTATCCACATGAATTGAGTGGTGGAATGCTTCAAAGAGCAGCTATAGCTGTAGCATTATCTACTAAGCCTAGTGTACTAGTAGCTGATGAGCCTACAACAATGCTTGATGTTACTCTTCAAGCACAAATACTTGATCTCCTACAAGATCTTAGACGTAAGCTTGGACTAGCACTTGTATTCATAACACATAATCTTGGAGTTGCAGCAGCTATATGTGATAAGATTCTCGTAATATATGCTGGATCTATGGTGGAGTATGGGCCAGTGGATGAGGTGTTAACCTCACCTCTACACCCATATACTAAGAGACTGCTTGAATGTGTTCCACGTTCTAGTGCTAGGGTTGGTAGATTAAAGTATATTCCAGGTTCTCTTCCAGACTTAAGAAAGCTTCCACCAGGCTGTGTTTTTGCTCCTAGGTGTAGTGAGGTCATGGAGGTATGTAAGAGCGTTGAACCTAGGATTGTAGAGGTTAAGCCTGGACACATGGTTGCATGCCACAAGTATTCTAGGTGATAATGTGGGCTTACTTGATGTAATAGACCTTGTCAAATACTTTCCTATACGTAAGGGTGTGTTTGGGCGTATAGTAGGTTATGTTAGAGCAGTTGACCACGTAACATTTAGTATTGGTGAAAACGAGACATTTGCACTAGTAGGTGAAAGTGGTAGTGGTAAAACAACAACGGCGAAGTGTATACTAGGATTACTTAAGCCTACATCTGGTAAAATAGTCTTCATGGGCAAGAATATAGTAGAGTTAAAGGGTTCTGAAGCCAAATGGTATCGTAGGAATGTTCAAGCTGTTTTCCAAAACCCCTTCCTATCCCTTAACCCTAGAATGAAGGTTGAAGATATTGTTGCTGAGCCTCTCAAGGTACATAATAAGGATTTACCAAAGGATGAGGTTAAGAAGATAGTATATGATGTACTAGAACGCGTAGGTCTTACCAAGGCATTAGCTAAAAGATACCCGTATGATCTAAGTGGTGGCCAGGCGCAAAGAGTTGCAATTGCACGTGCAATAGTATTAAAGCCTAAACTTGTTGTTCTAGATGAGCCTACATCAGCTCTAGACGTGTCGGTTCAAGCACAAATACTTAACCTATTAGTAGACTTAAAGAATGAGTTAAAGTTATCCTATCTAATGATATCCCACGACCTATCCGTTGTAAGGTATATTAGTGATTGGGTAGCAGTAATGTATCTAGGTAAAATAGTAGAACTTGCACCAACTGAGGAATTATTTGAAAAACCCTTACACCCGTACACTCAAGCCCTATTATCAGCTGTACCTGAACCCGACCCTAAGATTATGAAGTCTAAGAAGAGAATAGTATTACCTGGTGAACCTCCAAGTGCTATTAATCCTCCACCAGGCTGTAGACTTCACCCTAGATGCCCCTACGCTAAGGATAAGTGTAGAGTAGAAGAGCCAAAGCTTATAGAATATGAACGTAATCACTGGGTAGCATGTCATCTATACACTAGGCGTTGAACTATACTCTACTTTAATACTCGTACTCCTCCATAAATATACTTGGGTGTAGACACGTGGATCCACGTAAGTTAATGGATGAGATAAAGTCTTCAGTTATAAACATGTTCAAGGTTAACATGGGCCTTAAACCTGGTGAAAAAGTACTAGTAGTAACCGATTACCCGGAGAAAGATCACTGGAGTAGCTATGATGTTGAAGTGCTTAGGGATATAGTTGATAGGACTATGCTTGCACGAGTAGTATTCGATATTGCTCGTGGAGAGTTTAAGAATAATAAGATTGACTTCCTAGCTTACCCATTAACTGGTAGGCATGGAGCTGAACCACCTAGTTATGTTGGAGACGAAATGAGTAAGTATGACGTGGTTGTAGCTATAACATCGTTTTCGCTATCACATACCAATGCTCGTGAAAAAGCTACTAGGGCTGGTGCTAGAATAGCTAGTATGCCAGGGTTTACAGCCGACATGTTCTTACCTGAAGGACCTATGAGTGTAGACTATAAGCAGGTTAGTAGCTTTTCTAGAAGACTAGCAGAGTACCTTAAGGGCTCTAAGACTATTAGAGTTGTAACCGAGAAGGGTACTGATATAGAGTTTAGCGTTGAAGGCCGTGAATGGGGTGTTGATGACGGAATATATGATAAGCCTAGAGCATGGGGGAATCTTCCTGCTGGCGAGGTATACGTGGCACCAGTAGAAGGTACAGCTAATGGTAGAATAGTTGTTGAGAAAGGCTGGTATCCTAGACTAGAAGAAGACATGATACTCCACGTTAAGGATGGACTAGTAGTAGAAGTTGAAGGTGGTGGTAGTGTAGGAGACTACTTTAGACAAGTCCTCGGGCTATCTCCTAGAGTTGACGATGACCTACACCGTAGGCGTAGGAATATAGCTGAATTCGGCGTAGGCACTAATCCTAAGGCTAAGAGGCCAGACAACGTATTGGAAGCAGAGAAAATACTAGGTACAATACATATAGCAGTAGGCGACAACAGCCACTTAGGCGGAGTAGTAGAAGCAGATATACATGAAGACTTCATAATCCCTAAGCCAACAGTATACGTTGACGGAAAAATATTTATGGATAAAGGAAAACACGTAATCACGTGAATCAAGTCATCACCTTAAAACTTGAATTCAGATGTTATGCAGTGTCATATTAAGCAGTATTAACCTATCCATAGCCAAGTAAAGACAAAGTATACCTGGAAATACCTCTCTACTTCCTGTAAGATTAAGTGACGTTTACTTTAATCAAGAGCGTTTATAACATTATCTTAGCCTATAACTCTCTATTTATATCAATATATTGTTTGTTTTTCTATGGTTTCCTGGCCCTATATGGCCTATCTGTGTTTGCACTATAACTGTTCTTAGTCCTTGGTCTTCTAGTATCTTCTTTACCTTTAACATTTCCTTAACTGTTGGTCTTGGTGTATCTCTACGTCTAAATGCTGGGAAATAGTCTAGTACTGTTACCTGTATTTTCGGGTTTATTGATGCTATTTTTCTTCCTGCTTCTGCTATTTCATCTAGTGTTACTAGTTTTGGATTATATACTAGGCCTACTCCCAGATATACTTGGTCGCTATGGTTCTCGTTTATGTATTCTACTGCTTTCCAGGCTGTTTGCAGGTATTGTATTGCTTTTTCTCTATCCTCTATTCCAGTTATCTTCATGTATGTTTCCGGGTTTACGCATTTTGGCTCTACTCCTATATTGTTGCATCCTGCTTCTACTAGTTCATCTATGTAGTCTGGTGTTAGTATTGTGCCATTGCTGTCTAAGTGCTTCCTTACTTTTGGCTTTAATCTTCTCGTTAATTCTTTGAAGAATTCTATTAGCCATCTTCTATTAATTGTTGGTTCTCCTCCACTAATTGCTACGCCCTTTGTCGAGTATATCTTATGGCATACTACTAGTTTTTCTGCTGCTTCACGTGGTGTAAGTGGCTTTGAAGTGTTATCGTATGTTACCATGTAGTTTTGGCATTGCGGGCATCTTAGGTTGCATCCAGCTACCCATATAGCTGCTTCAACATAGCTGGAATAATCTACCTCCCACCATGGTGTAGCTTTTCCTCCAACAATGTGGGGTTGTGGTCCATGAACTATTCTCAGTGGTTCTAGTTTCTCTACATTTGTTGATATCTGCATACCATTTCTTACTGGAGTTATGCATGTTCTTTCAGGTAAACCATTTATTATCAGCATGCATGACCAGCATCCACCTGTTCTACATGGTAGGCTTGGTTTCTTAGACCATGGTTTACCGTACTTGAAGCCTATTTTGGTGAGTGCTTCGGCTACGCTTATTCCTTCTGGGACAATGTATTCTACTCCATCTACGTATATCTTAACTGGTTTAGCGGTGACCTCTTCTTCTCTTATTGTTCTAGCTGAGTGGGGGCATGCATAGTAACATGATAGGCATCCTATACAGTTATTAGGTGATTTACATGTGTTCACTTGGGTGCAGAATCCACATTTACGACACTTTAATGGATTTATTCTAACAATGTATTTACGTATTGTGTACTCCAATTACCTATTCCTCCCGTGTGCGTGTTATTCTTCTACCTTTTCTTCAAGGCTTTGTAGAGTAATGCTATGTTTAATGCTATGCTTAGTACTAATGCTATGATGACTATTTGGTTTACCTTTGAACTAGTGTTTTGGCTAGACTGGTGGTTATTGTTGTGGTTTGTGTTACTGTTATGGTCTCCTTCTGTGTTATTAGTGTTTGTTGGGTTTTAGTTTTTGTTACGGTAATTGTTGTGTAGGTGGTTTTGGTTACTGTTTTCTCTACGGTCTTTGTGGTTACGTGTACGTGTGTTATGGTTACTGTCTTAGTGGTAGCTGATTGCTTCTGGCTTGTCGTAGTGTTTTCCTCTATATAGAGTTTCCATGTAGCTGGATAGAACTCGTTTGGATAATCCGTTATTTCAGCATAGCCTTTGACTACTAGGTATAAGTTTACATTGAGTAGGGTGGTATTGTTTACTGGAAGGTATACTACTGCTACAATCCTACCATAACGATCATATACGTATAAGTCGTCTATGTCTAAGTAAACGTATTTGCCTTGAACTAGACTGTACAGGAAGTCCTTGGCAGCCTTATCCTCCGTAGTGTATATTTCTGGAGCGTTTATGTCGGCAAACCTTACCCTTACTTCTCTACCACTAAGCATAGAGTATTTTTCATCAAATACACGTACTATAACTACGTCAACAGTGTCGCCATCAATAACTCTTGTAACAATGCATAGAGCATCAACATCTACTATATATTGAGCCGTGATTATGTGTGTTGTAACTAGTAGGATTATAAGTAATGCTATAGGTAGCTTAGCTAGAGACACAGCTTACCCCAGTAGCGTTACTGTTGCTTTAAATAGAGTATATTACTCTAACTCTGAAACCAAGCATAAGCTTAAACATGTTTGTTTCTAATACAATATGGTCTATTCAGTGTTTACGAGATCACGTAGAAGTATTTATCACCTTGGTTACGGGTTTAACTATGTATATTATTTCTACTTTTTCACTTCGTGTACGTTTGTGTATACTACGTCTATTCCTAGTTCTCTTGCTCTTTCTAATGCTTCTTTGAATATGTCTATTGCTATGATTAGCTTCCTCGTAGGCTTTTTGCCTAAAACCTTCTCCATGATTTCACAGCGTGTTTGGAACCATTCAACATCATCTGGTTCTACTAGTGATTTCACTTCTATAAACCATACGTCTTGGTTGTGAATGTAGATGTCTAGTTCTATTCTAGCGCCTCTACGAAGCCAGCGTCCATCTACATCCTTAATACTTATCTTCTCTACTTTTTCTGCTTGGATTCCCTTCTGCTTCAATACGTCACGGTATACTTCTAGTATAAGCCTCTCAATACCTCTACCTGCTCTAGACGTGAATCCTCCTACTTGGGCACGAAGTGTTAGTACCTCTTTATGAATTTGCTTAAACTTCTCATCGTGGTCCAATAGCTTTTTCTCTATTGCTTCGAACCTCTTATCATGTTCTAATAATTTTCTCTCAATAGCTTCAAATCTTTTATCATGTTCTAAGAGCTTTTTCTCTATTGCCTCAAGCCTCTTATCATGCTCCAGTAACTTCTTTTCTATTGCTTCGAATCTCTTGTTTATTTCCTCAAAGCGTTTATCGTGTTCCAGCAACTTTTTCTCTATTGCTTTAAATCTTTTATCGTGTTCTAGGCTTTTCATCCATAGTTTTCTTAACTCCTCTTCTATTCGGTCAAGTCTTTTGAGAACTTCTAATATACCTAGCTTACCAGCAACAGCGTAACGAAACTCTTCATCCTCTTCTAAAGCCCTAAGAAAACGCTTCTTCTCATCAACACTCAACGAAGTCATTCTCTCATCCTCTAACCTCATACTCTAAAAGTTCGACGTATAAATGTGTCGTTATTTTAAAGTATGGTAGTGTTTACTTTAACCTTAATACATGGTTGTGGTTCTTGGCTAGAGGGGTTATTTCTAGTAGTCTCCTTTATAGTATTTGGTTGCAGGGCATCCAAGGCATACTTTATCTATAACGTACATTTTGCATACACTGCAATCTTTACCGCATGGTGGTTTATCCTTGTTCTTTGGGAATGGTAGTTTTATTGGAAGGTATTGGGGTTTTACTAGATCTGCTAGTATGTATATTTCGCTTCTACGAATTCCTTTCAATATCCTTATAGCACATGTAGTACTTATGCATTTCAGTACATTGTCGTCTTCAGCTATCATTAATGCTACTACGTTGAATCCTCCAACCATTGATGATAAGAGTATTATTCTTGGACACTCTTTAAATCTTGATAAGATTTCTCTTAATGCTTCCTCGTCAACTTCAAGTAGTACTAGTACTAGGTGTAAGCCTATTCTACGTGGATTAACATTTGCTTGAACCTTAATAACATCCTCCTTTTGTAGTCTACGAATATGCTTTATAACTGCTACATGGCTTAAACCTAGTGATCTAGCTATTTCAACTAGGCTCTTACGTCCATCTTCAACTAGTATTCTTAGTATCTCTCTACGCGTATCATTTTCTAAAACCTTGTTTTTCACCATACATCTCCTAGTACATGATATGTTATTCCCGCAGCTATAGCTCCGAGTACAGCTAGTATAGCATACATTAATACTATTCTCCAGCCAACAATTCTTGATACACCCATCATTGAGGGTATACTTGTCATGGGTCCTCCGATTAGAAATGCTAGAGCAGCTGAAGGGCTCATACCTAGGTGTTTTAGTGCATCAACAAGTATTACTTCTACAAGTGTAGGTGTGTACATGGGTACTCCTATTATAGCTCCCAATAGAATACCTGTAACGCCACGTAAGTATGTTGACACCATTTGTGGTGGCAGGTATGCTTGTATGTAGCTAACTATTCCTACACCTAGTATTACGTAGGGTAGTATGGTCTTAGCTAGGAATCCGCTTAGCTTGAAACTAGACCATATTCTCTCATAGATAGGTGGTTTCTCTTCCTCTACTCTTGTAGTCACCATTCTTCTCTTCCTATATGCTTCCTCTATCCTCCTAGCTATACTGGTTCTCGATATTATGTAGCCTATTGCTATGGCTATTACTATAGCTGACACTAGTCTCGCTAACGCTATCTTCCAAGAAATTATGTCTGCTGTAAGCACTATAGCCATTATATTAGCTGCTGGAGCAGTCAATAGGAATGCTAGTGCAGGCCCTATACCAGCTCCACCATAAATTAAGCCTGCAAATATAGGAACCATAACGCATGAGCAAACCGTTAGCAGTGGTGAGAGTAGTGCAGCCAATACATAAGAGCTCTTACGGGCACTACTAAGGTATTTCAAGAGTACTTGTTTTGGTACAAGTTCTCCTATAAAACCAGCTATAAGGAATGCAAAGAGAAGTGCAGACCAAGCCCTAGCTAAATAATAGAATATGTATAGGAATGGCAGAAATAGTGGACCATAACTCTTCATCACCTCTATACTCATAGGCTTAACTAGGGTAAAACCCGTTAGCTTAGCATATACAAAGTAGCCTAAGCTAAAAACAAGTAGAGAAAGAGGTATAAACATCTTTAAAAAAGCTCTAGGATTCATTTCCCTAAAGCCTCCCTTAGGATACGTAAAACTTCCTCCTTTGAAGGCACTCTTCCCAGAACTTTTACAACACCATTAACTGCTAGAGAAGGAGACATGAGCATACCATACTTCGCTATAACATCTGGAGAAGATACATCAAGCTTCACTACGCTAACTCTGTCTTTTACCCCAAGTTCCTCTACAGCCTCATTCACTATCTCTAAAGTCTTCTTACACTTAGGACATGGAGGTTCTACACCAATAACCTCTACAACAACCTTGTCTTCCGCCATGAAATCACCTTGAACCTATAAGAACTGTAACCAGGTCTTAAACATATAGGTTACAAATTGTAACAGTTGCATTAAGTCCTTGCATCACATAGATATGACGTAGAATCAATTCAGTTGTCTTGACCTATGTTTTCGGAAGAACTATGTGTTACTTGAAGAATTTGTTGAGAGGCTTTTCTAGTGATAATAGGATTGGAATTGCTACTAGGAATAGTATTAGGCTTGTTAGGTATGGTAGTGTTGGGTGTAGTGATGCTAGTAGCCCAGCTATGAATGGTGTTACGAGGCCTACGAGTCTCTCAAAACTTGAGATTCCTGCTAAGATACTGCTTGCCTTATCGCTTGGCACCTTACTAAAGAGCCATGACCTATAGAAGGGTAGTGCTAGGGTGTTGCCGAACTCGGCCATGATGTTGGCTACTAGTATAGCGTAGAAGTTGGGTATTAGAAACATTATCAAAGCCCACAGCGTCCTCAATACAAAGTATAGGGATATAACCTTGAACCTGTGCCTAGGACGTATACGCTCAGATAGATAAGTTGCTGGTAGCGATGCAAGAATCGATAGAGCTACTACGAGCATCACTTGAAAGAAAGACATCTTGAGTGTAATCATCATGTAGTTTATTAAGACTATCTCAGGTGCTAGGCATAACGCAAGAATCTCCAAGGCTTCTATAGCGAGTATAGCCTTGAACTCCCTATCAAATCTAAAGGCGAATACATCGCCTACCCTCTCCCTAACATCAAGCCTAGGCAAGCATTTGGTCAAGTACATTACCGTGAATACCGATGAGAAGCCTATGGCTATGAAGCCTAAATGGTACCATCTCCTCAACTGGAGTGACCCGGAAATACAGGAGAAGCTATGGAAACACCTCCCAGAAGAAGTCAAGAAAGAACTAGTAGAACTAGGACTAGCACCAAAAGAACTACTTAACCAATAAGCAATCCTCTTTCTAAGCCAAGGCTGTCTACAAGGACTTTAACTCCCTCAGCTGTATACATGTTGCTCTTATCGGATGGTTTATGCGGTCACTTCATCTTTTACTTTTTTTACTTTACTATAATATTATAATATTTATTTATCGTAATAAGCAGTTATATCGGCTAGATATTTCCTTGATACACCTAAAATCCATGGAAGAGTTGATAAGAAGATCATTAAGGACGAAGGACAAACAGTACATGGAGCTAGTCATGGAATGGAAGAAATATATAGACTCGACTCTAAGGAATAAGATCGCTTCTACTCTTCGACATGCATGAAGATCTATGGGTTGAGTAGTATTCGTCTCAATGTATCCATTTAGTATCTACTTCTTATCCTATTATCCCGTATTCCATGTTTCTTTAATGACCTTTTCTATAAGTTGCTGTAATTAATAATCTTTGGAGTGTCCAGGTTTAGCTCTTTTAAGCCCGGTATACTATAGTATTCCTGGTGTATTTGTCGTGGGCCTGGCTGTTGAGGTTAAGGTCGGTAAGAAGTATGCTATATATCTTCCTAAAGCTGTTGTTGAGGAGGTTGGTTTAAGTGAGGGTGATAAGGTCTTGATTAGGGTTGAGGATGACAAGATTCTCTTAGAGCCTATTAGGGATCCGATAAAGCTCGCTCTCTACGGGAAGAAGTTTGCATCTATTAAACCTGAGGAGATTGAGAGGATAAGTCTTGAAGAACAATCAAAGTACTCTTAGAGTTCTCCTTGACACATCTTTTATATTTCCAACTCTAGGAATAGATGTTGGCAAGGAAGTACTTGTAGGCCTTGAGAAACTCTCTGAGATCAGAGCTGAGATATATTACTCACGGTTTAGTATACTAGAAGCACTATGGATTGCGACAAGACTAGCTAAGAACAAGGTCTTAGATGTTGAGAGGTTTGAACAAGGACTAAGAAGTATACTTGAAAGTAATAGATATGTGGAGGTACCAGTAAAAGCTGAAGTGTTTAGTGAAGCACTAAGACTATGGGTTATGGGACACAAGGATATAATAGACAACATCCTCTACGCTACTACCATAGTATTTGATCTCAAACTATTAACTCTAGATGCTGAGCTAAGAGAATTCATACATGATAAGGGACTAAGAGACACTCTTATAACACCAAAAGACTTAAACACAGTCATCAACCACTAGCACATACATTAACGTTTTCATATCGTATGTTTTCCTCAACGTTTTAACATTCTCTATTAGCACTAGCTATGGTGTATTTAGAGTATAAATGCTGTAACGTAGTCCTTTAGTGATAGGAATCAGTCAAGGCTGAATTCTTCATCCCTTTTTCTCTCTTTGGTCTGGGTCGCCTGGGTTCATCACTGTGTTTGGGTGTTTTGTTTGGTGTGTTATATGTATTTGTGGTATTGTTTTATTGAGTAGGCGTTTCTTAGTGCTAGTTCTAGTTTTTCGGGTGTGTCTATTAGGTATGTGTAGTTTAGGTTTACTAGTTTTAGTGCTCCTCCTGGTAGGGGTATTTGTGTTGTTATTATTAGTCTTGTGATTTTCTTCTTCTTTTCTAGGATGTTCTTTAGCCTCCTGTATACTTTGTGGTAGTTTCCGGTTATTGCTCTTTCTTCTCCGTTGGTGTATGCTTTTGCTTTTGCGTGGAGGTTTGGGTCTGGTTGCAGGTATTCGTTGTATTCTTCGTAGAGTATTTCTATGTCTGATTGTGTGGCATAGGTTTTTCCTAGGTGTGTGTAGATGTATACTATGTCTCCGTGTCTTAGTAGTTTGCTTAGACTGGTCCTCAACATGTCTAGGGGTAGTCCGGTTGCTTCTTTAATCCATTCTATTGGCATGGGTCTTCCTTCTATTACTGATAGGATTCTGGATCTAGTTGTTCTTTTCCAGAGTTTTTCTACTACTTCTTTGCTAACTGGTACGTCTACTCCAGCTTTCACTGCTAGTTCTATTGAGTCTACGAAGCTGTCTACGTCTACTGTGTCCGGCGTTACGAGGTAGACTACTATTTTGGGTGGGCCATGTCTTGTTGTTGCTCTTAGTATTCTACCGTGTCTTTGAATGAATCTTAGTGGGCTTGCTACGTTGCTCCATATTACTAGTAGGTCTCCTTCGGGTAGGTCTAGTCCTTCCTCGCCTGCACTTGTTGATACTATGAGTTTTGTGTCATGGTGTCTAGCTTTCTCTAGTACTTTCCTAACGTCATCTTTCATCTTAGCTTTACCGTATATTGCAACTGGGTTGTACTCTTTTAGTTGCTTTGCAATGTATTCTGCTACTATTACTCGGTCAACGAATACTATTGCTTTGTGGAAGTAGCCTTCGTGGTCTCTTAGAACTCTTACTAGTCCATCTAGCTTATGTGCAGGCCTAATGTTATTGTTCATTAACTCTTGTCTTATGGGCGCTATTAGTTCTGCTAGCCTAGTAGGCTTGTTAATGCTTTCACGTAGTGCTAGTGCTCCATCCCTTACGAACCATCTAATAGCTGTTTGTACTAGTCCTCTATCTCTACCATAGAGCTTGTTCCTGATTTCCTCTAACTCTTCTAGTAGCTTTTTCTCATAGTTGTTAAGTTCTGTTTCGTAGACTTCACCTATCCATGCTGGTACGTAGGGTTTTATTCTCGGGTCACTCCAGCTCCAATACCTTATCTCGCCAATGTATTCCTCTATTTCCTTAACTCTTGTGGGTGGAATGTATGCTGTTAACCCTAGTCTTTTCTTAAATAATCCACGGGTTCTACCCATAAGCTTAGCGTACGCGTCTTTACCAGTTGTATGGTGGCATTCATCTACTATAACTGCGTCGTATTCTGCTTCACTAATGTATTCTAGGTCGCTTAATGCTGTTTCAGGTGTTGCTACTGCTACGAGTGCTTTAAACCACATATCTCTTCTCTTCTGCTTAGAGTATACTCCATGGATAGCCTTAGCTTCAACGCCCATGGTTTTCTTGAAAAAGTCTGCAACTTGTTCTACGAGTATACGTGTAGGCTCTAGTACTAGTATTCTTTTCACAGCCTTCTTTTCCAATAGTTCCTTCGCCCATATAACGGCTATTAGAGTCTTACCTGTACCAGTGGGTAAGCTAACTACAGCTCCATCTCTACCTAGAGCCCACTTAGCTGCTTCTAGCTGGTAGTCTCTTGGCTTAAGCGCTAGCTTATACTTCTTAGCCAATATTCATCACATGGCATTGTAGGTGTTATGCCTATTTACTCTTCTTCTCCAAGACTATTAGCTTATCATGTAATCCTAGTTTACGTGCAAAACGTATTATGTTTTCATCACTTGTAGCTAGTATTAAGCCTTTATTATTTAACCAAATAGCACATAGTATTGCATCAAACAAGTATATTTCACCTCTACTACCCCTAAAATACTCCTCGTACTCTACAAGCAGTTTACCTGCCAACGCTAAATCCCTAGTAGTAACGTTGACTACTCTTATTCTTGGAGCATAGACTAGGTTCTCTACAAACAAGCTATACCTAGCTAGCTCTACTACACCCTTAGCCTTCACTATAGGGTAGAAAGCCTCAATAATAGACGTAACCGGTATAACTAGAACATTCCCTCTCCTCAACTCTAATACATGGCTCCTATAAGCTGAATCACGGAAATAGAGTGCCCATAAACATACAGTATCACATAGCACCTCCATAACAAGCACCAAACTGTTACGTTAACCTAGGTTACCACATAACCCTAATTAACCTTATTAATACTCAGCACCAAGTATACTTTAGGAGACAAGATATGCAGGTTATCGGTAAGACGAAAATTTATGCCAAGGGCATTGTTAAGATACCAGTAGCTGCTAGAAGAGCACTAAAGCTATCTGAAGGCGATGAACTAGTAGTAGCAGTAAATAATGGTAAAATAGAGCTTATCCCAGCCAAAGAATTTGACCCAATAGAACTATACTCCTCAACTCTAGGCAAAGTAGATGAGGAAGAAGTAATCACCACGTCTAAGAAAGAACTTGCATTATTGCTGGCTGGAAAGAATCTAGAATAGAAGTAGGCATCTATAGCTAGTCGACATAATCATAAGCATTGTATAATCAACACTCTAATGGAAAATAACATTACTAGAAGTACAATAATAGGATTAAAGTAGAGGTAATGTTGTAAAAAATGTAGCCTACTATTTCTTCTTGCTTACTCGTTAGTAGGTATCTTTTATGGCTAGAGGTGTGCTACTACTTTCTTCATTATTTCTGCGTATAGTGTTATTGTGTCTTCGTATTTTGTTTCAGGTGTACCAGTGTATATTAGGTGCATTCTTAGTGGTAGCTCTTTCTCTCGAACTTCTCTAACCATGAATTTTGCTAATGCTTCAGCTAGAGGTTCTAGGCTTGGATAACCCTTACCTAAGGGTACTCTTTTCTTAAGAAGTCTTCTACCAAAGTATATACCTGTTACCTGTGCAAACCTTAAGCTAAGGAACCCCTTGCTTAGTGGTAGTGTTTTCCTCAATATATTTAGCCAGAAGTCTACTGTAGCTTCTTTATCAGCTCTATGGAAGTCTCCGTGCTCGTCTATGTGGAATTCGTACATGAATATGTTTTCTAGTTGGAGAGATATTATTACTCTATCACTGTTAACTGCTTCAATAATAGCTCTTATCTCGTCGACACTACCAAGCTGTCTACGTGTATAAGTTGTTTCTAGGGATATGTACATGTTCTCTGGTGTCTCCTTTAGTAACTCCTTTATCATGTCAGCTGCAAGGTCTACATCCTTTTGTCCACCATAGACTTTCCACCCAAGGTGTAGGTTGAACACCTCTGCTCCAGCTAGTGCTGCGCTCCTTATAGCTGCCTTCATAGCCTTCAATACCCTCTGCCTAACCATCTTACTATCACTTACAATGTTATAGTATGGTGCATGTGCTGTAACAGTGGTAAAAGCCTTGGAGGCAAACTCCTTATATGATTCAAAGTATTCTGGTCCACGACTCCTCCTTGAGAAGTCTGCTGGAGGTATTTCTGTTAACTTCATTCCAAGTGTTGCTGACTTAGCTAGTGTTGATAGAGAATTATATGTTCCCCAATCAAATAACAACATATTCTAGCTCCCGAGAACAATATCTGATAGACTAGTAGATAAAATATCTTTAGCTAAACATTAGAATATCCTACTGCTTTACAACACCCTTGTATCTAGCATACCTTAGTAATGCTCCTAGCGCTGATACAGCTCTCTCAGGTATAGGATATGATGGTATACCGTTGCGGTTAAGGTGCTTCATAGCCTCATATACGTCTTCACCACCAATCATTGATACTACTATTGGCTTCTCTATACCATCTCTACGTGCTTCATCCCTAGCCTTGATTATAACGTTAGCTAGCTCCATGGGGTCACATACAGCTGTTCTACAATACAGTACTATTATCGAGTGAACACGTTCATCATATAACGCCTCCTTTATTGCACCATAGTATTCCTTTGGAGTAGCCATTCCAGTAAGATCTACTGGGTTCTTAGGGCTACCAAACCATGGCATGTGTTTACGGAATTTCTCCTTCAAGTCTTCTGGTGGATCCATAAGGTTTACCCCGTAGTCTGCTGCAGCATCAGTAGCCATAACACCAGCACCACCACCATTAGTTATTATTACAGCATTTTCTCCCCTAGGTAACGGTAGTAGTGCAAATGCGCGTGCCCAGTCAAACATTTCCTCAATATTCAGTGCTCTCAAAATACCTGTTTGCTTCATAGCAGCATCGTAGACCTTGTCTGCTCCAGCAAGACTACCAGTATGGCTTGCTGCAGCTGCTGCTCCACGCTCTGATCTACCAGACTTTACTACTATTACGGGCTTCTTCTCTGAAACCTTCCTCATTACTTCTAGGAATTTACGGCCAGTACCTGGCTTAAGGCCTTCAAGGTATATTGTTATAACCTTAGTGTTAGGGTCTTCTGCAAGGTATTCTGAAACCTCCATAACGTCTATGTCAGCCATATTACCCATACTTACTACTGCTGACAAGCCTATTTCCTCTAGAATAGTCCATCCCATTAAAGCTATACCCAATGCTCCACTCTGCGTTATAAACGCTATTCCTCCAGGCAGTATGTCCTTAGGCCCAAAAGTAGCATTCATTTTATGGGGTGTATAGGCTATACCGAAGATATTGGGTCCTAGAACCCTCATACCATACTCATGTGCTGTTTTTACAAGCTTTTCCTCAAGCTCCTCATTACCTACCTCACTAAACCCAGCCGTAATCACTACTAATACCTTTACCCCCTTCTCACCACACTCTTTCACAGCATTGAGTACTTTTTCTGCTGGAATAGAGATTACAGCCATATCCACTTCATCAGGAATATCCTTGACACTAGGATAAGCCTTTAATCCTAGAATCTCCTTAGCCTTAGGGTTAACAGGATATATCTTTCCCTTAAAGCCATACTCTATTAAGTTCTTTACTATGGCATGCCCTATCTTACCTGGCTTAGTTGATGCACCAATAACTGCTATACTCCTAGGCTTAAACAATGGCTCTAATTCTCTAGGGTTCATAATGCGAAATCACCAGCTATTACTTGACAAATACTTGTTTTTAACTCTTAGCATTATCGTACTTCGACTATAGTCGAAGCAACCAGTTTTACTCAGTCATTCAACAATACTACTAGGTGTACATAGCACTTTGAAGTCCATAGCAGTTGTTGGCAGTATTCACGTTGACTTCGTTATACGCGTTCCAAGACTACCCTTAAAAGGTGAAACCATTATCGGTGAAGACTTCAACATATACCCTGGAGGTAAAGGCGCTAACCAATGCCTTGGAGTAGCTCGCCTAGGCGTTAAAGCATACATGATTGGAAGAGTTGGCGACGACTTTCTAGCAGACATAGCATTAAGAAACCTTAGAGCTGAGGAAAACATAGTACTAGACTACGTTAAAACCACCAAGAACGTTCACACAGGTATAGCTTTCATACTAGTTGACTCACAGGGAGAAAACATCATAGCCGTAGCACCCGGTGCCGACAAACACCTTTCTCCTAGGGATGTCGATGAATTCATAGAAAGCGTTAACAACTTCAACGTACTGCTCACTCAACTAGAAATACCTTTAAGCACAGTACTACACGCTCTAATAAGAGCATCTAGGATAGGAGCTCTAACAATACTTAACCCTGCACCCGCCAAGAAAATACCTGAAGAAGCATACAAGTACATAGACGTACTAACACCTAACAAAGTAGAACTCGAAACACTTACAGGGATGAGAGTAAAATCGATAAATGATGTAGTAAAGGCTTCAAAATTACTATTAGAAAAAGGCGTTAAGATAGCCGTAGTAACAACTCTAGGAGCACAAGGCGTACTTGTAACCACCAAGGACTCAGTAACTCATATACCAGCACTTAAGGTAAAAGTCGTTGACACTACTGGTGCAGGAGATGCATTTAACGCTGGACTAACAGTAGCATTAGCTGAAGGAAAAGACATAGTCAGTGCAAGCAAATGGGCTAACACCGTGGCAGCTCTAAAAGTAACTAAAATGGGTGCACAAGAAGGATTACCAAGAAGAAATGAAGTTGAAAACTTGTTGCCAAAGTCTTGAATAACCCTATGTGATACTCCCCGTAATTTTATTTAATTAAGTAACTCAGCTAAAATGTTTATGGCCTATATCTACTACTTAGACTACCTACCCTAGTATTATCCAGAGTATTTCGTAAAGTACCCAGCCAGTTACTACGCTTACGGTGTTGAAGGGTAGGCTTATTTTTATGAACTCTTTAAAGCTGACATTATAGCCTTTCTTCTCTAGGATTCTTACAGCTGTTACATTTGCTGATGCACCAATGTATGTTAGGTTTCCTCCAAGGGTTGTTCCTAAGAGTAAAGCCCATGCAATTGTTATAGGCTCTACTCCTAAGTCAAGTGCTATTGCCGATACAACTGGTAGCATAGTGGTGGTATAAGGAATGTTATCTATGAATGCTGACACAATTACCGATAACCATACGAGTGAGCTTGTAACGAGAACGAGGTTTCTTACACCAATACTGGTAATGTAGTCTGCAGCCATGGAGGCTAGCCCGTATTTAGCGAAAGCACCAGATAAAGTAAATACACCAGTTAAGAATAATAGTAGTTTCCATTCAAAACCATTCTTTAAAGCACTTACAACATGCCTTTTATCGCCGTGTATAAGCCTTGTAAGTGTTAATCCTCCAACAGAAATCAATGCTACTAGGCTTAAGGGTAAGTGAACTATATGCCTAATACTCAAAAGCATTATCTTTATAACTAAGAATAGCGAAGCTTCACCTAGAAACACCTTATCTAAAACTCCACCATGTTCTTCTACATCTAAGTTCTCCAAAGCTATAGTGTGTTTAGGTTCTACGCTCTTCTTAGTTATTAGGGCTAAGGTAAGACATGCTAGTATCATGGGTATTAGTGTGAAGAAGAACATTGAGGGCTTACCATTATACCATATGAAGTCGGTAAATGAGAGCCCAAAGTATCCTGCAGTAATTATAGCTGGAGGATCACCTATCATTGTAGCTGAACCAGCCATGTTGGAGGCGAGAGCAACACCAATTAAGACAGGGACTGGGTTAATGTCTAGGTACTTAGCCATTCTCAAAGCTATTGGAGCGAACAGTAATACAACACTTACATTCTCTAAGGCAATACTAACTAAGCCGGCAGTAAAGCTAAGCCAAAAGACAAGTTTTAAAGGACTAGTAAGCATTCTACGTAGAAACCTTGCAGTAACCTCCATAAGCCCTGATTCTTCAAGATAAACAGTTAGTATGCTCATACCAAGTATAAGTCCTAGTACATCCCAGTCAACATAATATACTACTTCGCCTAAACTAACAGCACCAGAAACAATCAGTGCTATGAGAATAATTAAGCCAACCCAATGACGCTCAATCCTACCCCAAGCAACTAAACCCACGAGCAGGCCAAGCAATGCAATTACTAGATATTGGTAAACAACCCCATACACAGCTCCTTAAACCTCTCCCCACATACTACGAACAGTATTAGTCTTAAGAATTACCCTAACGATTTCCAACAAACATGCAGTAACACGTTATCTAGAAGCTTAACCTATATAACCAGATAAGCAATTGAGAAACACGTCAAAATACACAGTGGCAACTTGGCGTATCAGCGAAATAGCTTTTAATTAATTAAAAGTATTAGGCTAGGAGACTAGGTAAGTGCTTGACTTAAATCCTCTATTAGATCATTTACATCCTCTAATCCTACGGAAAGTCTTAGCAGGTTATCTGTTATCCCCAGTCTTCTCCTATCTTCTGGTGGTATGTATTTTGCAGCAGCAGCACTTGCTATTGATATAAGCGATTCTGTTCCTCCAAGACTTGGAGCAGGTTTTATTATTTTAAGCTTTTTCATGAATCTTACTATGTAATCTCTATCACCCTTTACCTTAAAGCTTACAACAGCTCCATAGAGATTCCTTAAGAACAACTTCTTCGCTATATCATGGTATTCACTACTACTTAGTCCAGGATACATGACTTCTTCGATACGTGGGTGCTCGTTTAGGTATTCGGCAATTACCTGTGCATTCCTTGACTCTTTTTCAAACCTGACATCTAAGGTCTTAATCCCCCTAAGTACTAGGTAGGCTTCAAAAGGTTGTTGTAGAGTACCCATAATTCTTCTCCAATCCCATAGCTCTCTAATATCATTATATGCACCTGCAACTACACCGCCTATTACATCATTGTGTCCTGCTAAGTATTTAGTAACGCTGTGGATGACTAGTTTAGCGCAAAGTTTTGCTGGTTTTAAGAGTATTGGTGTTGTAAAGGTATTATCAACAATTATTATGGTGTTCTCGTTTGGTATGTTCTCGCAAACATATTTTAGGTCTATGATTTTTAGTGTTGGATTAGTCATTACCTCCATGAATACTATGGACGTATTCCTATCCATGGCTTCAACTATATCTTTAGCTGAGGGCCATACCTTAACTAACTTAAACTTAAGCTTACTTGACAGTTTCTCGAGAAGTTGTAGGGTAGTACTATACATTTCAATGGGTACTATAACTTTGGATTCAGATTCTACGTACTTAATTATTGAAGTAGAAATAGCTGCCATACCGCTAGCAAAGGCTAATGCATCATCTGTTTCCTCGAGTCTAGCTATGACTCTCTCAAGAGCTCTTAGTGTTGGGTTTTCCTCACGTGTATACTTGATTACGAAGTTTCTATCACTTCTTATAGCGTGGTCTTCATCTATGAACCTAAATATTGCACTTAAGTATATTGGAGGTATTATTGAGCCATAAACATCTTCCTCCATGTGCCCATGCACAGCAATTGTTCTATCATGGCGCATAATATCACCTAATAACTCTTACTCCATGCCTTAAAATCCTAGTTACATATAACTTGGCTTCTACGCCTAAGCTTTTCAAGTAGTTAACAAGTATTCTACCAGTGTTTCCAGCCTTCTCCATGCTATCGCATATTGAGAATACTGATGGGCCTACTCCTGCTATGTTGAATCCTAGTGCTCCACTACTTAGTGCAAGCTTCTTAAGATCCCAATAATACTCTACAAGCCTAGACCTATAGGGCTCAACAACAAAATCAGAAGAGACAGCTTCACCAAACAAACTTAAATCGCCAACATGTAACGCATGAACTAGCTTACCTACACTAGCTATTGATGCAGGTGCCTCAACAACTACTCTAACACTATTAACACTTGTTAGAGAACCATGATGAGACATATTAGCTGTGCTTCCATGGATTCCACTACTTTTAGAACTAACCTGTAGAATATATGGTTTAAATCTTAAACTAGGTTCTATGACATTATGTGAATGTATCGCATTTGGCGCATCATATACACCTAGCTCTACATGCCAAATAACACCTTTTTAAACATCACTTTAAACAACACTTGTAGAATCCTATTTTAAGAGGTAAAGGTTAAGCCAAGACAGTTCTTTATCTTAGAACTGTTTCTGGAAACCAATACTGGATTGACGGATGTACAAGATAGTTTACATAAATGTCCAAGCGTATTCAGTTAAATTAGGAAGCTAGTATGGTTCCTAGTTTCTAGAAGGTTTATGTTTCTACTCCTTTATCCTTAACATAATAGTATACGCGTCCACCACTAGCCCTCTTACCAATAATACCCTGCTTTTCAAGTCTCTTGAGTCTCCTATAGAGTGGTGTTTTAGGTATTCCTGTCTTCTCAATGAGTTCTTGGGGAGTGAGTTCTCCTCCCTCTAGTAATGCCTTTACTATTATCTTGTCACGTTCATCTACTATTCTCAACATTTTCCTCCTCCTAGTTCTTCTTAAATACATTAGTAGGCCTACGCTAGCAGAAGCTATTGTTAGCGACGCGATAATGTACAATTGACTTGTACCTAGTACTCCTCCACTACTAGTACTTGTGGACTCTGTCGTAGGTAATGGCACTATAAGGTACTTTACCTCAATAACTCCAGGCTTAAACCTAAACGCTACCTCATCACCAACAACTACAACGTCAAAGTCCTCTGGTTCTACATAGTATACTAGTGAGTCATCTGGTAGGACAATAGTTGTATTCCAAGGAGATTCTACTCTAAAGGTCCATTCATATCCTTTCTTCCATGTAAGATCACTTGTATAGTATATTATGTTGGCGTTATTTGATAGAATTGTAAGTGATACATGTGTTTCATTGTACTGTACTGGTATTGGCGTGTTATCTGAGTATGCTTCAATATAGTATGCTTTACCTAGTAATGGCAGTGTAAGTACTAGTGGAGTAGTGTTAGAGTAGATGCTGTAGACCACCTTAGCAGTACCATCATCGAGTACCCATATAGTTACGTTAACACTTACACTATTCTGGCCAACACTAATTAAACAACAATGTATTAGAACTATTAATGCTAGCCAAGCATACGCTAATATTGTCCTAGTCAACGCTCAATCACTTCTCCTAGTAAGCTATTTAGAAGGTCTAGGGAAAAAATATATTGGTTGTTGTATAGGGGATTGCTTATGTCTTCACTGTGGTGTAGGTAGGTTTGATAGTTGTTCATTGATCCATTCTACTAGTTTATTTATTTTCTCCAAGATCTTTTCTGGTGTTTTCGGGAGATTCTCTAGTTTATTTTTAATGTTTTCTAGTAATTGCTTAATGTGTTGTAGTGAATCCCTATATTCTTCTACGCTAATCTTTCCTTCTTCATACATTTTCTTTAGTACGTGTAGTTTATGCTCTATTCTATTAATGAATATCATTAGGTCTATTGTTTTCTCTGCAATGATTTTGCCTAGTGTCTTACCTATAATTCTATGTATTTTCTCTGAGACTCTAGCAAGTACTCTAAGATGTACTGCTATGTCTTTGAACACTTCCTTGTTTTCTTTAAGTAGTGTTGTAAGCATGTTTACAGCAGTATCTAGCTCGTTTAGTGCTGATAAGGTTTCATTTACTCTAAGGTATTCTCCTGCCTTCAATAAGTGTTCTTCAACGCCTACTAGTGTGCTATGTATTTCTTCTAGTAGACTTGACACGTTTTCTAGCGACCTATTCTTTGAGATTGCTATTAGCTTACTAGTATAGTCTATTAGCCTGCTTGTAGCATTAGCAAGTCTATTTATGATTGATAATGCTTTATCTACTTCACCTTTCTCTACTAGGTCTATGGAAACATTTATTCCTCTAACAAGTACTACTAGACTTCTAAGAAACCTATGATAAGCGTGTTCCATGAATACTATTCTATGCCAGGCTTTACCAGTATAGCTATACAATTCTCTCAGAATACTTGTAATAGTCGTGTCTACTCTATGTAGTATACCATATACTTGGCTTACACTATAGTTACCACTCCTAATAAGCTCCCTTGCTTGGGTTAGCAACTGCTTTGCTTCGTCTATTCTCCTCCATAGATTCTCGGGTGTGTTTACACTTTTATTGCTAAGCCATTCAAGTCTCTCTTCAATACTTCTTAGTAATACTTCTCTCCTAGCAATAGCGTTCTCTAATCTATTCTCCACTATTTCTCTTCTCTCATTGCTAGGCAGGGATCTTATGATGTATACTGCTATTGGCTTAAACTCCTTCATAGCTCTTAACGCAAGCTTTATGGCTTGTATAGGCTCCTTGTCTACTATTCTTGAAGCATTGGCTAGTAGGCTCTTTACTCTACTAAGTATATCCGTCATGTTATCTGGTATAGTAATGTTGTACTTCTCTGCTAGTCCCAGAATACCAGTAATTCTATCCTTTACTTTCTCTACAAGTATTTTTGCAACACAAACTATTCTATCATGGCCTTTAACACTTGATTTGCTCTCTAAAGACTCTTGTTGTGTACTAGAAGCATACACTAGTATTGACTCGCTTGGCACAATCAGTATTGATGCAACTATTAGTGCTAGTAGGGCCACTCCTAGAACTCTAACCTGCACCATTCCACACCCTCCACGGTAAACCTAAGTTGTTCTATCTCTATTAGGGAGTCGATGATACAGTTAAGGAACTCTCTAGGAGCTTACTAGGTCTAGGGAAACGTTCCTACCCCATTATAGTCTAGGTGTCTACGAGTTTTATTTTGTAGAACAACAGCGTATTTATCTTGGTATACGGGTTTCTAGGTGTATTGGTCTTGACTGAAATACTTGTTTTACCGGGTAAGGTCTTAGAGGATATTCTTAGCCCCAAACTACTCGTTGACGAGATTGCAAAGGCCTTCATAGCGTTCTCTGAAGGTAGGACAGTTACTCCTCCTAGAACTGTTATGTGGGTTGAAGGTAATTGGTGGGGTATAATGCAATCCTATGTACCAGGCTATGGTGTTGGAGTTAAGATAGTTAACGTTATACCATCTAATCCTAGTAGAGGTCTTCCAACAATACAGGCACTAGTAACATTATTTGACCCTGAAAACGGTTCACCTTTAGCTGTAATTGAGGGTGGGGTATTAACGGCTCTACGGACAGCTGCAGCATCAGCATTATCGGTTAAGTTAATGGCTCCTAGAAGTACTGGTGCAATAGCAGTTATCGGTACAGGTTATCAGGCTAGATATCAGCTAAAGTTCATATTAGAGTACTTTAAGCCAACCCATGTAAGAATATACGATATACGTAGGGAGGCGATGGAGAAGTACAAGGAGTACGTAGAGAACCTAGGCTACGAAGTATACGTTGCAAGGGATCCTCGAGACGCTGTTAGGGAGGCAAGGATAGTAGTAGAAGCTACTACAACAAAAACACCAGTAATCTACGGTGATGCACTTGAACCACCAGTACACGTGGTTAGCATTGGAGCACACACTAAGGATGCAAGAGCACTAGACGATGAAGTAATCCGCAAGGCTGAAGCAATAGTTGTTGACTCAAGAAACGCTGTGTTAGAGGAGACAGGTGATATAAGAATACCATTAGAGAAAGGGTTAATCAAGCTAGAAGAAGTAGCTGAGATAGGTGAAGTAGCGTCGGGGAAGATGAAGGGTAGAGTAGGTGACGGTATAACAGTGTTTAAGAGTGTAGGCTTAGCCGTACAAGATGCTTGTGCAGCATATCTCGCGTATAAGTTAGCGGTAGAGAAGGGGCTTGGAATCAAGGTTGAAGTTTAGCAAAAGTCTTGTTACATGGGTAGGTGGTACCAGTTCAAATGATAGCTATGAATTGTTTAGGTCTTAAGGTGTTGTTATGGTCGTAAAAGTAGATGAACTTGTTGGTTTCTCGTCAATACCTTGTGAGGAAGAGTTGTTGAAGAAACTTGCTTCAGAATTCAATGGTGTTGTTGTTCTTGTAGAAGACTGGGAGCTATGTTATGACTTATCTTTCTGGAATAGTAGAGGAGTAGATGTATTATGGTATCCTGTAGAGGATTTTCGTTCACCAGGTATTGTTGGTTTACACAGAATAGTTGAATGGATTATAGGTAAAACTAAGCTTGGGGAGCGCGTACTAGTTCACTGTTATGGTGGGTTAGGTAGGTCGGGTGTAGTTGTTGCAGCATATCTAGTCTCTAAGTATGGTTATGGTTGGAGGGAAAGCATTGATTACGTTAGAAGTATTAGGCCTGGAGCAATTGAATCAATAGAACAAGTCTCAGTCCTTCGTGTTTACCATCATATTCTACGAGTTCTTGGTAGAAGAGTTCTTAGCAAGATAATATCTTTTGGCCAAAAATATAGGTGGGGAGGAGGTCTTTGGAATGAAAAACATGCTTCAAAGGTAGCTCAACTAGCGGTAAGGTTGTGGGAGGATATTAATCAGTACATGAATTTAGGAGAAGACTCTCTTAAGCCATTAGCTGTAGCAAGTCTCCTCCATGATATAGGGAGGAGTAATGAGGACGAATACATGGATCATGCGGTAACTGGAATGCATATTATAAGAAACTCAGAAGAGTTGAAGAAGATTTTAGATGAGGAAACTATTGCTATGTCTGCATGTTTAGTAAAACATCATAGAACTAAGCCTTTAAAAACACCATTAGAAGACTATGACTGCCCTAGTAAGCGAGGAATAAATGTACTAGCAGGTATATTGAAGATAGCTGACGGTTTAGACTATGCACTAAATCAATCAGTCTTAGAAGTATCAGTAAGGTTTAGTGAAGATAGCATGAAGGTAATTACGGTATGTAAGGATGATTGTATGATAAGCATAGAAAAAGCTGGTGAAAAAGCCTGGCTCTTAGAAAGAGCTTTAAATAAGAAGGTAAGGATACTACATCAAGATGTGGAGTAATTGGTGTCCTATATTTGTTGCTTAGAGGTAGAGGTAATCATAGATGAACTATTAGTGAGAAACTATTTCTGTTGGGTATACTATACACTAAATAGTTAAAGGCTTTAGCTAACTATAGAGATATACAATATACGTCTACATGTAAAGTTTATTTTCTTCCCCTAATACAATTATTGGTTGGGATTTAGTTATTGCCGAATGTTTCTACTCGTGATAGACGTATTTGGGAGCATCCTATACTAGTGTTTAAGCGTGGTAGAAAGGTTAAGTTCTACTTTAACGGTATGGAGGTTGAAGCATTTGAAGGTGAGAGCATAGCTGCTGCATTATATGCTATTGGTGTTAACGTGTTTAGTAGGAGTATAAAGCTTGGAAGACCTCGTGGAGCTTTCTGTATGATTGGTAAGTGTAGTAGTTGTTTTATGAAGGTTGACGGGGTTCCTAATACTAGGACTTGTATTGAGCCGGTGAGGGATGGTTTAAGAGTTGAGGTTCAGGAGGGTCTTGCAGATATTCCTCCGGATAAAGAGTTGGCTAGAGTTGAGGATGAGGAGGTCTTAGAGGATGTGGATGTATTGGTTGTAGGTGGTGGTCCAGCAGGGTTAGCGGCTACTATTGCGTTGGCGAAGTATGGGTTAAGTGTTGTCTTGGTTAATGAGCACTTTAAGCTTGGAGGCCAATTGGTTAAGCAGACGCATAAGTTCTTTGGCTCTAAGGAGCTTTTTGGTGGGCTTCGGGGATTCCAGGTTGGTGAAGAGCTTTCGAAGAAGGTTAGAGAGTATGGTAATGTTAGGGTGTTGTTGCAGACAACTGCTTATGGGGTTTTCCGTGGTGGATGGGTAGGATTAATGGGTAAGAACAAGCTTTACCGGGTTAAGCCTAGGTATATGGTTGTTTCTACTGGTGCAAGTGAGAGATACCTAGCTTTCCCGGGTAATGATCTTCCAGGTGTTATGGGTGCTGGTGGTGCTCAAACATTAATGAATGAGTACGGTATACTTCCTGGTGAAGAAGTGCTTATTGTAGGTTCTGGTAATGTTGGCGTGATAGTAGCGTATCAATTATTGCAGGCTGGTGCTAGGGTTAAAGCTATTGTAGAGATACTACCACATATTGGTGCATGGTTTGTACATGCTGCTAAGATACGTAGGTATGGTGTACCAATACTAACAAGGCATACTATTAAGGCTGCTTGGGGCAGTGATAGAGTTGAGGGTGCAACAATAGTTCAGGTTGACGAGAGGTTTCAGCCAATACCTGGTAGTGAGAGGGATATAGCATGTGATTTAGTGTTAATAGCTGTAGGCTTAACACCTGATACAAGATTGTTTGCACAAGCAGGAGCTGTTATGAAGTGGATACCAGAGCTAGGTGGACTTGTACCACTTAGAACACGTTTCCTTGAGACAAGTGTTCCGGGAATGTATGTTGCTGGTGACGCGTCTGGTATAGAGGAGGCTACTACAGCTATAGTTGAGGGTGAGATAGCTGGATTAGACATAGTTGTACGTGAGAAAAACGTGGAGGAGGCACGTAGGCGTAGAGACAAGTTGTATAGATTCCTTTGGGATGAGTACCGTAAAGCTCCTGTTGTAGCTAGAGCTAGGGAGGGTAAGTTAAAGGCAACTGTTAGTGATGAGGAAATGGAGGAGCTTAGGAGGAAGTATCCTTCACCTATATTTACGCTACTTCAAGTTCACTGAGGTGATTGTATTCCATGTCTATGCAAGATGTACCCGAGTATAAGAGGACAGGGATAATAACAGTTAATGAGCTAAAAAGGCTAGGACTATTACCGTCAGAGGAGAGGCTTAGGAAAGGACCTGTAGCTATAGCTGAGTGTCCAGAACAGATACCATGTAATATATGTGTTGATGCTTGTCCATTCAAAGCTATATCTATGAATACTATTAATGATATACCAAGGATTGACTGGGATAAGTGTATAGGTTGTGGTGTTTGCGTAGCAAAGTGTCCAGGGCTTGCCATATTCGTTGTAGATCTCTCTAGGAAAGATAAAGCACTTGTAACAGTACCTCATGAATTCCTACCAGCTCCTAGGAGAGGAGATGAAGTAGTTCTTCTGGGAAGAGATGGTGGTAGGCTTGGTAGAGGTAGGGTTGTGAAGGTCTGGGAGTATAATAGGACATGGATTGTAACAGTAGAGGTACCTAGAGAACTAGCTATGGAGGTGAGAGCTATATGGGTGGAGAAGAAGTGAAGAAAAAGCATCCAGTAATAATATGTAGGTGTAGAGACATAACATTAGAAGATGTTGAGCAGGCATTAGAGGAGGGTATAACCGATCTAGAGACTCTTAAAAGAAGACTTGGACTAGGTATGGGGCCTTGTCAGGGTAGGACTTGTATACCATTAGTTTTAGGGATTATGGCTAGGAGGCTTAAGAAGAAGCCGGAAGAATTAATGATACCCACTATACGTGCACCAATAGTTCCCTTACCTGTAAACCTCTTGTTGAAATCAGTTGATGTGGAAAAGGATGTAGTAGGTGGTAGAGCTTGATCAAAGCTAATGTGTTAATTATTGGTGGAGGTATATCGGGTTTATCAATAGCCTATAGCCTTGCTAGGAGAGACGTAGAAGACATAATAATTGTTGAGAAAAGTTATTTGGGTGCGGGTTCTACTGGGAGATGTGCTAGCGGTATAAGAGCGTCGTTTACCTCTGAAGAACATGTTGTGTTAATGAAGCATAGTATTGAGTTATGGAGAGAGTATTCTAGGGAGGAGCTAGGTAGGTATGGCCTATACTATGATCAAGGCGGGTATATTTGGATAGCTTCTAGAGATGAAACAGCTGAAATGTTTGAGAAGCTAGTAAAACTACATAACTCGCTGGGGGTGCCTACACGTATAATAGACTTGGATGAGCTTAAGGAAAGGGTTCCACCAATAAGAATAAATGGTATTGTGAGTGTAATGTTTGATCCTACTGCAGGTAAATCTCATCCATTTGATACTTTGTTTGCATTCTATAGGGCGTTAAAGAGTAGAGGTGTAAGAATAGAAACACGTACTAAGGTTAAGAGGATTTTAACTAGGAGTGAGAGAATAGTGGGAGTAGAGACAAGTAAGGGTGTTATTGAGGCTAATACTGTAGTTGTTGCAGCTGGGAGTGGTTCTAGAGACTTATTAAAACCCTTAGGCGTAGAGTTACCCATAAAGAATATGCCTAGGCACGTAATGCTTACAGAAGCGTATAGGCCAGCATTTAAGCCATTAGTTATAGATTGGGATACGCCTGGAGTACCATACATAGTGCAGACTAAGGGTGGGGGCTTCTTCATTGGAAGAGATATAGATGAGGAACCTGAGTTATCACTGTATTCTCAGAGAATAGACTTTATGGCTAAAGCAGTTAAACCCCTAGTAAGATTCTTTCCATGGCTAAGGAATACTAGGATTCTTAGGTACTGGATGGGATACTATATCACAACACCAGATCACCACCCAATATATGGTCCAGTTAAAAACTATGAAAACCTATACATAGCTACTGGGTATAGTGGACATGGCTACATGATGGGGCCTATAACAGGAGAGATCATAGCTGAATGGATAGTCAATGGTAGACCACATCTACCTCAAGCAGAAAAACTGGTACTTGAGAGATTTGAGAAAGGTAAACTGATAAAGGAGTTAGCAGTAGTAGGCTAATAGCCAAGAACATGTTTTCAACTAGTCTCTTCCACTAAACAGTAGAAGTAGTATGTGAGTTAGCTTACTATGTGTTAAGCCTTTACTTTCTTGCCAGGAACAGTGTACACGTCTTCTACTATTCTCGTTACCTCATTAATGTTTAGTGGTGGCTTATTCCTCTTATTCCATTCTAATAGTTTCTCCAGGCATTCATCCTTATTCAGCATTAGTATATTCCTATAGTATAGTGCTAGTTCTCGTGCAATCCTAGTTCTTAGCTCACCAACTACGCCCTTCAAAGCCTCTTTCAACAACTCTGGCTTCTCTAGGAATAAGAGCCAGTTAGCATTCTCTAATCTCATCTTCTTTCTCCTAGACCTCCTACGTTTCGTCTTAACTACTCCTAGCTCCTTAACCAATACTTCTACTTGTCTCACCAGCTTTCTTGGTATAGGGTTAGACCAGTACTTCTGTAGATTTACTGATCCCGGTTCAACTGGTTTTAAATCCCTCTCATCTACCACCGTAGCAGTTACTCCTGTCTTCTCGTGGACTGTGTATGGTGTTCTTGATAGCCTTGATACATCTCCCATAACTCTTTCGTCAAGCGAGCTTATCGGCGGTATATCTAGTTGTGCTACTATCTGCTCTAGCACTGCTTTCAAATACTCTTTATCACCCTCAACTACAGGGTTAACGTAACAGTACACGTGGTACCCCTTACCTCCACTAAACACTACCAATGGTAGACACGTGGTTTCAAGTACTTCAACTAGCTTAAGTGTATCATTCTTAGCTTTCTCTAAATCCCCTGGAAAATCTATGTCAAAGAATATTTTCTCCAAGGCCACTGGAGTACCAGGACTCCCCTTAACACCACTATAATAGTTTACTGAGAGAAAACAAGGCCTCCTTCTACTACTGCATCTCGCTAACTCTCCTATGAATAAGTCAGGGTATAGTCCTGGAATAAACCTACGCTTCGGATCACCGAAATCTCTTCCCCAAAGCCTATCAGCTAACACATCGAATCCTACTACACCAGTAAACCACTGCACATAGAATTCTCTAGCATCACTCAAATTCATATTCAGCCTCCTAACCTAAAAGTTTAGGCCTAAGCATACTTGAATAACATTATTGCCGTAAACAGAGTAGCCTTGAAACAACTTGAGGAGAAACACTTATCTTCTCAGGAAGGCTACCCGTATCTAGAGGCGGGAACTCTAGATGCGGGCCCACATAATAGATAGGGCTAGTGAGTTAAAGGTTCTTGAACGTGAATGGTCTAGTAAAGGCTTTAGACTAATCATCATTTATGGTAGGAGGAGAATAGGTAAGACCTTCCTATTGAAATATTTTGTAAGTAGTAGAAACCATATATACTTTACAGCTATTGAAGCATCCAAAGACATACTATACAATGAGTTATCGAAGCTTGTTTCAGAGAAGTTTAATGTCCGCGTATTATTCAATAACATTGACGATATACTAGACTTTATAGTAAAGAATAGTAGGGATAGAATAGTCTTCGTTATAGACGAGTTCCAATACCTCGTACACTCAGATCCAGAAGCCCCCTCAAGAATTCAGAGATTCATTGACGAGAACCCTAATGCCAACATAGTATTAGTGCTCTGTGGATCAGCTGTATCATTCTTTGAAAGAGAACTACTAGGCTACCGAGCACCATTATTTGGTAGAAGAACAGCAACACTAAGGCTAAAACCCATGAAATTCCTAGATACATGGATGTTCTACCCCAGCTACAACGCCATAGACGCTATTAGAGCATACTCAGTATTCGGCCCTACACCAGCATACGCTAAATTCGTCGACGACTCCAAAACATTAATCGAGAACATAGTCGACAACATTCTAAGGAAAGGCTCATACCTATACAGTGAAGCCATAGACGTACTAAGACAGGAGGTTAGAGAAACATCAACTTACTCCTCAATACTAAACGCTATAGCACTAGGCTACACCAAGGTATCCGAAATAGCTAGCCTAGCAGGAGTATCATCTAAAACAATATCAAAATACCTACAACTACTAGAACAACTAGACATAATCGAGAGAACCAGATCTCTTGGTAGAAGAGGTGGTGAAGTAAGAGTAGAAATCATAGACCCATACTTCCTCTTCTGGTACAAATACGTTAAACCAAACCTAAGCTACCTAGAACTAGAAATAGTAGACCCAGTAAAAGAGAGAATAGAAAAAGAACTAGACCTACACGTAGCAAGAGTCCTAGAAACACTTGTTAGAAGAGAACTAGTATTCGACATACTCATACCAAGAATAATAAAGCTAGACATAGTCGAAGTAGGTAAATGGTGGTACAAGGATAAGGAAATAGACGTAGTAGTTAGAGGTACAGGCAAAACAGTATTCATAGAGGTAAAGTGGAGTAACGTAAACCTAGGAGAAGCAGAGAAAATATTAGATAAGCTAGAAGACAAGGCACTATCATCAAAACTACTTAAACCAGAAAACTACTACGTACTAGTAGCAAGAAGCATAGATGGCATAGAAAAACCAATAGAAGTACAAGAACACAGAATACTAGTAGACCTAGCAAAAACACTAGACAACATACATAAAACTAGGATAAACAAGAATACTACAAGCCAGCCCTAAACCCCTCACAGCATTAGGTCCAACAAGTAATCCCTAGACAACTAAGTATACCAAACGTAATACTCTCATTGCCCACCCTGATAGGATGTATTTTACTGCTAGGCCTCTGCTACTATACTATTATACCATATACTTAATAAGGTGGGATATCTGAGCCTTAAACACGTAGGATAACAGCTAGTTCGAAGGAGGCTCAGATCCATGGTTCTATTCCTCGAAGAAGAAGAGGAATGGTGGGAAGAAGAGGAAGAGGAAGAAGAGTGGTGGGAGGAGGAAGAGGAAGAAGAAGAATGGTAGCCTACCCTAATTTCTACTAGGTATTTTTCCTCCACTACTTTACTCAAAGCAAGCCGGGTTTAAGGGTAAATCTTTCTACCAAAACCTTCACGTGTACTCGACTGATCATATATTTCCTCTACTACGAATACATATGTAGGATAATTACTCCTACCACGTCTAGGCCTATGATATAAGTCGTGGAGAGCATTCATATACCTTTTATAAGGATCTTCCTGCTCTTCATGTACCTCAACTCTACACCTAACTTCATAGCTAGTATCAGGTGGTGTGTAGAAGAGTAGTGTTGCCTTACCAGTAGCCCTAATATTCCACCACGAGTGATTAAACGCCATTTCCAGTCCACCAAGCTTTGTAAAATCAACTACTTCCTCACGGTAAAACTCCTCTAAAAGCACTTTAGCTACCTCCCTCAACCCCTTCCTAGGAGCCTCGTAGGCATAGTACTCAGCTTTCCCAGCAAGCTCTTCAATATACTCGTTACGAGGTACTAGTCCAACCATTTTAACACTTCCACTTAAACCCCTAGGACCATAAGTAATAACAACTGGTGTAGTACGCGTAAACTCTACCATGAGCTTCTCAAAACTCAACTGCTCTCCACGAGCAATTCTCTCCAACAACCTCCTACGTGCATAAAACACGTAGTCTACATACTCTACTGGTAGCTTACCCAAAACCATACACCAAGACACATACCTAGGATCTATCCTGCTAGGTCTCCAGGGAGGAAGAGTTCAAGGTAAATTAACTATACACACCCAGTAAACAGTGTACTTAGCGTGGGCTAGGTTTCTCCACGGGTACTGGCATGTATCTTACAGTACAACCAGTCTCCTCAGCCAATACCTTATGAAGCAATGCTATCTTATTAGAAGGCCCAGAAACAACCATAAACTCTATACACTGTCCACTAACATGTAGGTGACTATAAGCATGGATTATATCCCGGTTCTCCTCTATTATATTAAGCAACTTTTCATGAGGAACCCTTCCAAGTATAACCATTACTCCCTGACACCTATGAGGTTTAAGGTAGTAGAGATGATCGTGAATATACTCTCTTAAAGCCTCCTCAACAATACTAGACCTATCAACACTAAGCTTATCCGCCAATACATCAAGATCACGTGCTACCTCCTCTGAAACAGATACCCCAAACCTCTTCTTACCAGGCAAGCCTACCTCCTCTTACCAATAATTAGCGCCACTATATAGGAGAATAAAAGCACCATACCAGTAACACCTGCAGGAGCCAACCCTAAAGCTACAGACAAGTATAAGCCTAAGAGACCAGCAATAAGACTAACATTCATGCTCAAAACCATTGCACTCCTAGCACTACGGGAAACACTTGTAGCAATAGCTGCTGGAAGCAGTACAAGTATATGCTCTAGTACAAAGCCAACAATCTTAATCAAAGCCACAGTCGTTAAAGCCAAGACAGTATACACTAATACATCATATAACTTCACGTTAACTCCTGCAAGCTCAACATAAACTCTATCAATACCAATACATATCTGTTCACGACACGTAAGCGTTAACACCAAAACACTAATAGAAGCTATAGCCAACGCGTAAACAGCATCACCAACACTAGTAAGCAAGGGATCACCTATAATTATAGCCCAAACACTAGTCTCAACAGGAAACGACGTCAAAACATAGTATAATGCTAGAACACTAGCAGAAGAAGTAAATGCAACAAACAATGCAGTAGCAATATCAGCATCAACTCCACGGTAAATGAGATAGCCAACAAAGTAAACTAATCCCAACCCAATAACAATAGCCCACAAATACTCCCCACTAAAACCAGTCACATAAGCCAATGGAATAGACAATGTAGCAGCAAGCAATGCTGCATGAGGAGAAGCACTTGCAAGAAAGAATAATCTACGAGAAGCTATTACCGGGCTAAGACTACCATAAGCAAGAGCAGCAGAAGCCATAACAATAACCCACACAGGATTAACATATAGTGCTGAAAAAGATGCCACAGACATAGCAAACAATAACACACTCAAGCCCAGACCACGCTTAACTAGGAGCAAAACAATACCAGCAACAACAAGTACAACACCCAAAACAATAGCTAAGAAGTTAGCAAATACACCTACGCCTACACCACGTTTTACTCCAATAATAGAGCTAATTCTCCTAAGCTGAATAGACACATTCTCAATCTTATCTATAACCGGGGTAGGAGACATAGGAGATGGAACATATAGTACGGGTACACCATATCCACGAGCCAACTCTACTAGTTTACGAGAAGCAGGTGTCTTAGCTGGTGAAACAACAGCTACAAAACCAATACTACCATTACCTAGTAGCTCCTCAATTCTCCTAACATCACTTGGCGTAGCTGGTACACCATGCTCCCTTATAAGAAAGTCTACTACTCTAGCACCACTCCACTCAACAGCATACTGACATACAGGTACATCAGCAACAACACTAACATTAACTCTAGGAGCACTCTCAACCAAAGCATTAACCCTGCCTATAAGCCTTAAAGCATTCTCACGGTAAACACTAGAACAACTAGGATTAAGCTCACCCATAACCCTAGCCAAGTACTCTACAAACACAACATAGTTACCAGGATCATATACTGGTAAGTGAAGATTAAAGTAGCCAGTAGCAGGATTAACCCTCAACCTAATACCAGGTATCCTAGGCAACTCAACTAGTACAGCACTAATCCTACCCTCCTCTACAAGCCTACGTATAGATACCTCAAAAGGCGTATGCCCAAGCGACACAATCACATCAGCCCTAGACAACAACTCATAGTCCTTAGCAGTTAACTGATAGCTATGAGGATCAACTCCAGGCGGAACAATAGACAAAACACTATCACCTTCACACACAATCTCCTCTACATCACCTACAAGAGACGGTATAGTTACAACAACCACTAACCCATTATCACCAGCTAACCCTACAACACCCTGAACAAGCAATGACAATACTACAAAGCATATGACTAGTAAAGCCCTCATCTCCATTCAGCCCCTAAACCCCCTTTGTGCACAACTTTTTATAAGGTTTACGTAGAGTGTACACAAGGAGGAATAATAGATGAGCAAGCCAGAAGTAATAGTCAACGACTTAACCGTAGGCTACGGTAAAGAAATAGTATTAGAAGACATGAACTTAGAGTTCAAGGGCCACGGCATAGTACAAATACTAGGCCCAAATGGTGCAGGAAAAACAACACTACTCAAAACAATCATAGGAATAATAAAGCCATTCAAAGGAAAAATAATAGTCAACGGAGAAGAAGTCACAGGCAACCCCAGTAAAGCAGGTAAACACGTAGGCTACGTACCACAACTACTCACAACCACTACAGCCTACCCAGTAACACCATGGGAACTAGTAGAATCATCACTACTAATGTACCGTAAGAAATGGCCTAGACTAATAGCAGACAAGAACACGCAGACAAGAGTAAGAGAAGTACTAAGACTAGTAGGACTACCCGAAGAAGCATGGAATAAAAGCTTCTGGGAGCTAAGCGGAGGCCAGAGGCAAAGAGTACTAATAGCAAGAGCACTAGTACACGACCCACCCATACTAGTAATGGATGAACCACTAGCATCAGTAGACCCAGCAGGTAGAGCAGAAATAGCAGCACTAATAGGAGCACTATCATCTAAGAAACTAGTAATAGTAGCAAGCCACGACCCCATGCTACTACTCCCATACACAAAACAAGTAGTACTACTAAACCGTAGAATATACATAGTAGGAAAACCATCAAAGGTACTAACACTAGAAAACACACGCAAAATCTACGGCGAATCAGCACTATTCGTAAAAGAACACATACACATAAGCGACGCCCACATACCATAAACACACCATTAACCAATTACCAAGACAAAGAACACCTCACCAATAAACCCTAATACCAATAACACTCCATAGAACACTAGGCTTAGAAGCAAACACGAGGTACAAGGACATGGAATACAAGTGCACCATATGTGGTAAACCAGTAAACAGCAATGAAGCAATAGTATGCAGTGAATGCGGTGCACCAATGCATAAAGAATGCTTCGACGAAGAAATACTAAGCGATGCCACAGGAACACCACTATGCCCAACATGTGCTCTAAGATCAGCAATAGACTGGGCAGACCACATACTATCACTCTACGCAAAATCCATAAAAGAACCAGCTAGAAGCGAACTAAGAGAAAGACTAAGAAACCTAGCAACAACACTAGAATAAACCCCTCACACTCAACTACTTTAACAGTAGACCAGACTCCACACCAACAGCAATGTGAACACTCCACAAAGACCTTATCCCTGTGGAACACCCAAACACTATAACGGAGGACCCCCAGAAATGAACAACAAAAACAATAAGACAGCTAACGGAGAACTAGACTACATACTCCAAGCACTAGGACACCAAGTTAGAAGAAAAGTCATAGAAATACTAGCAGAAGAAGGACCCCAAACATACACAGAACTAATGAGAAAAACAGGCGTAGAAGACTCAGGAACATTCGGCTTCCACCTACGCCGTATGCAGAAACTACTAGTAAAAAACAACCGCGGAGAATACGAGCTATCAAACCTAGGATGGAAAGCATACAACATACTAAAACAATTGAAGGGAGAAGAACCAAAACCAAAAACTAGGAGAAAAGAAGAAACCATAGAAGAAGCAAAAGAGCTAACACCACTAGTAATAAGCGATAGATCAAGCTTCGAGCTAACAAGAGAAATAGCAGAATCATACCTAAGGAGAGGGCGAAGACTAGTAATAACAGACATACTAAAAGTCACAATACACCCAATGCCAAGAGAAGTATTCGACAAAGTAGTAGAAAAAATATCAGACGTACTAACACTATACGCACCCAAAGAACTAGAAGACCTAGTACACGAGAAAACACACGACGTATTCACAATAAAATTCTACAAAGACAAACCACCCAAAACACCACTAGACCTAGGAGGACTAATAGGAGGACTAGTATCAAGCATAGTATCCGGCGTAACAAGCCTAGTAACAAGCATAGTAGGAGCAACAACAGATAAAGCAATAATAATAGCAGGTAAAAACAAACTAGAACTAGTATCCGAAGAACCACTACCAGCAAAAGACTATAAGAAAATAACAGTAGACGTAAACGGAGGCATAGCCGAAATAAAACACGGCAAACAACCAAAAATAAGAATATGGAAACCAAGAAACAGGATATCAGAAGCAATAGCAAACGTAGACATAGGAGACAAAGACATAGAAGTAGAAGTAGAAACAGGTAAAGTAGAACTAATACTACCAGAAAACACCAAGCCAGAAAAACTACTAGTAGACATAAACGGAGGAGCAGCAAACATAGAAGTAAACCAGCTAACACAACTACAACTAAGCGTAAACGGAGGATGGCTCAAAACAAAAACAAACACAAGCAGAGAGAAACTATACGCCAGAATAGAAGTAAACGGAGGAGCACTAGAAACAACCATAACAACAACCAAGAACACAAAGAACCAAGACATAGAACTAGAAGTAAACGGAGGAGTAGCAAAAATAACCCTAAACACACCAGCCAACACAAAAATAAAGACAACAACAAGCATAGAAGGAGGAGTAGTAAACATGAAAACAAACGGACAAAGAATACCACCAACATACACTGAACCAGGATACGAAGAAGCAGAAAACAAGCTAACAATAACAACAGACATCATAGGAGGAGTAGCAACAATAAACATAAACCGCTAAACACTCAAGCATACTGAGTGCTTTGTAAAATCAAGTATATCATAAACTAATACATAGCTAGGAGTGAAACGTAAACTACAAATCTACATATTAAATAAGAGGATTTATTAGTCTCTATTATAAACAATAAATTTCTTTCAATTACTTATATTACGTGAGATTAAGGTATATGACGATAAGCTTTTATCCTAGTTAATAGTGTATTCAAGTTAGTAGGCTATCCAGGGTGTCCTCAAATGAGTATATTAAGACTCTACGCTGTTATACTTCTTCTCGCCATAATTAGTGGACTACTAATACCAGTAAGCGTTACATCAGAACAAAAGATATTAATACAAGAGCCTATTAAACCAAATAGAAGACTTGGAGCATACCCATTCTACACGTTAGTACCAGCTAAGGCTCCCACGAGAGCACCAGATATACGTCCACTAAAAGTTGACATAACAAGTGTTATCTCAAGGGTCGTAGCAAGACAGGACCCCAACAATGATCGTATAGAAGACCTACTAGTACAGAGAATTCTTAACGGATTCTACAAACCCAATGACACCATAACAGCACTAGTACTATTCAAAATGAACCCGCCAGCAGACGACATAGAAGCTAATATGAGGTTAAGACTATTACTAGAAGACATTAGCAGAAGGCTAGTAACACTCTACCCACAAGTAAAGGTGCTCAACACTTATACTTATGCAGTAGTTGGAATGAAGATAC
Organism: Pyrodictiaceae archaeon; assembly: GCA_015521735.1. Taxonomy (GTDB): domain Archaea; phylum Thermoproteota; class Thermoprotei_A; order Sulfolobales; family WANQ01; genus WANQ01. The sequence goes on from WANQ01000023.1 coordinate 144,754, forward strand.
AGTTGCCAGCAAACCTAACACTCCTAAGAGAAGTAACAAGATACCTATCCACCATAGACTTAAACAATGATGGAATAGGAGACCTATGGCTAATAGAAGACACGAATAAGGAGAGAAGACTCTACAACTACTACTCGGGTAAAGCACTATACATAAGACCATGGATATACCAAGACTTCGGCATAAACGGTAGCGGTGTAACAGCAAGCGTAAGCGATACAGGAATAGACGACAGCCACGCCGCATTCCAAGGAAAACTACTAATGTACTGGTCACAGAACACCGGAGCTAATCTAACAGCAGCATATGACCCCCACGGACACGGAACACACGTCTCAGGCACGGTAGCAGGATACTATGCTAGTACTGATGCCCAGGGAAGAGTAGTCGTGTCATGGGGCTTCTCATACGATTACTCATCAAGCGGATGGTACTCTCTCTACGAAGCACCAATGTACGTTGATGCACCTGGAACAATAAACGTAACACTATACCAAACAGGCGGTGACGCAATAACACGTATATGTTTATTCTATACTGGTGATGTAGCTAGATTCTATGCAGCAGTTAGCGGACTTGTACAAAACGTAACGTGTATAGATATAACCCAAGACACATGGAATACGCTAACCTACGACGTAGTCAATTCTTCACAGTACGGATTCTACTATGTAAGATACTACATGCAAGCAGGTACAAGACCAGTAGATACGTCTAGTGAGTATTGGATACTTGCATGGCCAGTAAACTCTACATCACCTAACGGTATACCGTACTTTAGCGGTGTAGCTTATGGTGCTAAACTTGTTGTAGCAAACATATTCTACGACTATACCACTGATCCAACAGTTGATGCACTAAACTGGATAGTGTCCGTAAGGACGACGTATAACATTACAACACACAATATGAGCTGGGGCTACACTAATGGTACAGCAGCTGGAGTAGAAGCAGCAGTAACTCAGCTAGCAAACTCCGGTGTAATACCAGTTGTAGCGGCAGGCAACGATGGAGTATACAACAATACTGCAGCTACAACATCACCAGCAGAAAACTGTTTCGCCATCACAGTGGCTGCACTAGATCAATGGACTCTTAACGTAACATCCTATAGTAGTGGTGGAGGAAATGCAACCGACTACCCAGGAACAGTAAAGCCTGACCTAGCAAGCATAGGTGGATGGGCTAATGGTATGGTCTTAAGCGCTGACACTAATGATGCAGAAGACTATACACCAACTGGCAGTGAAGTAATAGTAGACGATACACAGCCAATGATGGGTACATCAATGGCAGCACCACACGTTACGGGTATAATGACGCTTGCAAGTGCAGCTTATAGGCAATACCTTAACACCTATGTTGGCAGAGACTGGGATTGGAACAGCTCTAGAGATGTATTGTTCTTAAAGAACCTAGCACTAATATCAACATTTGAAACTTATCCACTAACGGTATTAGATTTAGGCTCAACTGCAGAAAATGAAACAGCTTACTCGCCAACACTAGATAAAGGAGGCAAAGACACTACAGAAGGCTATGGTGTACTAGATGCTTACGCACTATTATACGCCATTATGACATTAAACGAACCATTAAAGCCTGGAGCAGTCGTAGAGGGTAAGTTCCGTGGAGGAACACTAGCTAAGGGAGGATCAACATACCCCAACATCTTCGACTATGGTCCAAGCGTCTATATCAGACTATTCATACTCAACAGGACAGTAACACTACCTAATGGCACAAGCTTTAACGTAACATACAAGTTCCAGCTAATACTAAACACAACCAATGTATCAGCAACAGACTTCGACCTATACCTATACAACTATACTGGAGAGTACACTAATACTTCAACACGCATAGTATGTGGAGAACCAATACTACTAGCTAGCAGTACCAATGGATTCGGAGCCAACGAAACAATAACATACACACCACCCAAAGATAACTGGCCAGTATGGGTAGTAGTAAAGAGAGCAAGAATGGATAGCATTGGAGGCAAATGGATACTTGTAACCTCACCTAGTGTTGAAGAATATGGTAGACCTTATCAAGGTGCTACGTTCAATGCTAGTAATGAGGCTTGGATTGGATGGCCTATAAAGATTAATGGTTCAATGACTAAGGATATAACGAGGGTTGTAGTAGAGATATTTGCTCAGAATGGTACAAGGCTTGCAAGACTTGACAGCGCTAACGGTGACATAACTATTGTTGACCCAGCATACTATAGCACCTACAACACCACATGGCTTGTACCATTCGATAACAGCCTCGTAGGAACATACTTAACAGTCGTAGCATACTTCTATGACTCAACTGGAACACTAGCTCAAGGACCAGTAGCAACACAGGTATACGTTAACCAAGCACCAGAGCCAATACCAGAACCAGTAATGTTGCCTATGTTAATGGTTTCAGCATTAATAGTAGCATTAGTGGTAGTCATGGTTCTTAAACGCAATAAATTTTAGAAGTAAAAAATAATGTTTTTGGCCTCTCAACACTTTTTTCATTAAAACCTTTCTCATTATGTTAATTAATGGCTTTGCTTCTGAATTGCTTGTACATACCTATTTATTGTGTTAAAATATAGTAGAAGTAATTTTAATATACTGTTTACTTAGTAGTTATGACTTAGAGTGTGTAGGGTGCTGGGTTATGCATAATTTCGTAGGTTTATTTAAGCTGATTTTCGCGTTAATGATACTGGTATTAGTGTTTGCATCACCTATAGTGCCTACTGTGATGTACGTTGAGGAGAGGGTTGTTTTAGAGCCAGAGTCTATTGGGAGTAGTGTTAGTAGTGGTTTTGAGCGTGTTATAGTTGAGATTGCTGCGAAGCAGGTTTATGGTAGTATTCCTCCTGCTAGGCCTAGGGCTAAGCCTTTTGATCCGTTGAGTGTTTTGGTTAGAGCTGCTAGGAGTGTTGATAGGGATGGTAATGGTATTAGTGATTCCTTGGAGCGTATGGTGTTGTCTGGGAGGTTTCCGGAAGATGTTGTATATGATAACTCTACTGGTAGGGTTGCTGTTATAGTAGTATTCAATGTTACTCCTGCTAGAAGTGAGGAGGAGGCTAGGGTTCTAGGGCCTAGTGTTAGGAGGCTTATGAGGCTCGTAGAAGCCAGTATACCGGGTGCTGAGATAAGGCTTGGGGCGTTCATTTATGGTGTTGTAGGTTTTGCTGTATGGGTTCCAGCAAACCTTACGGTTATAGAGAAGATGATTAACCTCCTTAGACCAGCAGATCTTAATGGTGATGGTATAGGTGATGGAGTACTACTAGTGTATCCCGAAACATATAAGAAGATAATGAACTACATGGCTTCACGACAGCTCTACATTAGGCCAGCAGTCTGGGTTAATTTAGGAATAGATGGAGCTAATGTTACTGTAGCTGTATCAGATACAGGTGTAGATGACTCACATGCAGCTTTCATGTGGCCTCAGCCGAAAATAGTCTATTGGAATGACTTTGTAGGTGGACAAGCATCACCCTACGACGACCACAGTCATGGTACGCATGTTGCTGGTACTATTCTTGGAGCATATACTACTGAGTCTACTGCTGGTAGTGGTAGACATGGAGTATACATTGATGCTGCTGGCTCTGGCTACTACTTTGGATGGCACGTGTTCCCAGAAGGTGTTGGTGGTACGATAGTAGCATCAACATCTGCTCTAATAGGACCTAGTACTAACATTTACTACTCTGGTCAAGACCCATTATGGCTTGCTACTAAGAAGGGAACATTGCAGTTGATTACTAGTGGTAATCCTGTACAGATAACTGTTAATCAGTCTGGATGGTACTATGTTGAAGGTACTGGATTACTGGCTTCTAGTATTGAACTTGAGGTTCCTATAGAGAATCTTAATGATGGATACCCGTTTATGAGTGGTATGGCTCCTAAGGCAAGCCTGGTAATGTTTAAGGTATGTGATAATCAGGGTAGGTGTTCTAGTAGCGCTATACTTGGGTCTATTAATGAGTCTATTGCTGTTAGGCAAACCTATGGTATAAAGGTGCATAACTTTAGTCTCGGTGGAGGTTTTAATGCTACTGAGGATGCTTACTATAGTAATCTTGCTCATTCAGGTATTGTTGTTGTGGTAGCTGCTGGTAATGATGGTGCTGGCGCTAATTATGCTGGTACTGGTACTCCTTCAGCTAATATCTACGCTATAACTGTTGCTGCTGTAGATCACTTCCCATTCAATATAACGAGCTATAGTAGTCAGGGTGGACCTAGCGATGCTGATGCAAGTGTAATTAAGCCTGACATAGCATGTGTTGGTGGTGGTGCTTACTGGATGAACGGTACAGCTGAAATGTATAGTGCTGCTACAGTAGACGTGTATACAAACTATGGTAACTGGTCGTTGAATATGAGAGGTACTAGTATGGCCACACCATGTCTAAGCGGTGTTGCAGCTCTAGTAATACAAGCTTATGAGAAATACTTGTCAAGTATCAATGAGTCATGGAACTACTCTAGCTATGAGGATGTAGCTATGGTTAAAAACATAATATTGATGACGGCTTATGAAACATTCCCATTACTTAGAAATCAGAATACGACAACTTATTCGCCAACACTTGATAAGGGTGGTAAGGATGTTCATGAGGGATATGGTGTTACTGATCCCTATGCTGCTGTTAAGGCAGCGTTATCGTTGAATAATCCCTATGCTCCTGGAACTGTAATTAATGGTACCTTTAGGCGTGGAGCGATATACAATGGTAGTGTTACAAATGAGTTTGGTCCAAGTGTATGGGCTCACTTATTCTACTTGCCAAACAAGACTATAACGTTACCTAATGGTACAAACTTTACTGTAACATATAAGTTCAAGTTATATATTAATACTAGTGATCCCGCTAGAACAGACTATGACCTCTACTTATACGACTTCGACGGTAATACTACTAATGGTGAACCAGTAATTAATGCTAGTAGTGTTAACGGTTTTGGATCAAACGAATCAATATCGTTTACACCAGCAGTAGATAGTGCCTACATATGGGTTGTTGCTAAGAGAGCTACTGAGAATAGTAGTGGTGGTCCATGGGTACTTGTTACTGGTCCTAGTATTGAACAGTATGGTCAGCCTTATGGTGGTACTGTACCTAATGAGAGTGGACAGGCTTGGATTGGATGGCCAATAAAGATTAATGGTACTACTACAAAAGATGTGTCTAGGATTGTAATTGAGATTTGGGCTAGTAATGGATCAAAGCTTGCTACTCTCGATAGTGCTGCTGGTGATATAACTATTGTTGACCCAGTATACCATAACTACTATGAGGCTGAATGGATAGTACCATTTGATAGCAACCTAGTTGGCCAGACACTGACTATTGTAGGATACTATTATGACAGTGCTGGTACGTTGACTGAGGGACCAGTAGCTGTAGCTAATGTTATAGTAAATGATGCACCAGAACCAATACCAGAACCGACGATACTGCCAATAATATTAGTGGTGACAATTGCATTGCTAGCTATACTATACGTGTATAGGCGAACTTAGATTTTACTAGTTTTTCTCTAACACTAGGTTTTCTTTGTTTTCTATTTCTAGCCATCTATGTGTGTATTTCGAGTAGGCTACTCTATCTAGTGTGCTTGTTGTTGTTAGCTGTCTTGTTGTTATCCATGTCTTGTATTTTTCTAGTATTTTGTCGTCTACTAGTTGTTGTAGTAGGTAGTATTGGTTTGTAATTGTCTCTGAGTTAGCTGACATTACTATTAGTGCTTTGTTTAGGTAGGGGTTTACGTAGATGCTTCTTACTAGTGGGTGGTGGTGGAATGCTGATGCTATTGCTAGGATGTCCTTGTCTTCTCTAGCTTCAAGTAATGCTACCGATATCAATGGCTTACTGATACTCCAAGGTGTTTCTGTTAGTGAGTACGAGAACATGTATTTTGATAGGTTCCTTAGCCTCCTATGTATTCTTGACTGCTTAACACCTATTTTCCTAGCTATTTGTTGTGGTGTTTGGAGGGCATCTTCTTCTAGAGCTGATAGTATTCTTATGTCTAGTTCGCTTAACGGGGTCTTATTGCTAATTAAGTGTTTGTCCATGGCTGTTCTCTCGAGGTCTCCTCTAGTAATGTTGTTGTAGAGTATGTCTAGGTCTAGGCTAAGTACTCCTCTATCGTAGTCGTAGTAGTCTAGTAGGCTTGGCTTAGAGCCAAGTATTATTGTTGCTTCAAAGTATTCTTCTACTCTCCTACGTCCAAGTAGGTCAACTATTTCTTCAAGACCAGAGCCGTAGGGTAGGTAGTATGCTAGTAATTCTCCTCGTGGGAGTAGGCTCATCTTAGCCTTTAGGTTTTTCACGGGTTTAACTGGTGAAGGTTCTTCCAATAATATTATTGCGCATCCAAGACCTATTTTAGCTAAGTTTACATCCACCGTGAACTTAAATCCAAGTTTACGTACACGAGTTATTCTACGGTAAAGTGTTTCCTTATTAAGACCTAGTTTAGAGGCAATATTAGTTAGGATAAGAGGAGGCCTAGATGAAAGGATTACATCTACAAGCCTTATATCTACGTAATCTATACGATGTTCCATTACTAATCCTCTGATTATAACCCAGTAAACATGAGGTACTACTGGATTTTTGGTGGAGAAACTACTATATATACTTTGTGTATAGAGAATTTCTACATAAGATTACCGTAAAACTTTAATATAGTTCAAAATTATAAATTTCAATTAATTAGATATGATGCTTCATGAGTAGAGGTAAACTAATATATTACTGTTTGGCCGGATCTTTTCAGGGGGATGTACTCGTAGATGTCTAGGACTGGTGTTGAGTCTAGGCCTAGATTGCTTGTTACTGAGTACTCTGACTTATACTATGTTAGGGGTATTGATACGGGTTGTTCCTGTAGAGTTGACTATTTGGTTGAGAGGATTGTTGAACTGGTTTCTGAGAATAATTGGTGTGTTGGTGTATTCTATTCTCCTATTACACGTATTAGGGAGTTTAGGTCTAGGGGTTGGAGTATTCTTAGGAGCCTATCTCTATGGGTTAAGCCTGTAGCTTATAGTGTTAGGGATTATCCTAGTGATGTAGACTTACTTGTCAGGTCACGTGTACTAGTTGATACTGGGCTTTTCTCTGAGGAGTTTCTTGAGCGTGGAGAGTTTGGTAGGGTTATCCTAGGTGAAGTTTTCTTTGAGTTTTTGGAGGAGGTTGGTGGTGTTAAGAGGGTTAGGGGCTATATTGAATTACTGGTTCACTTTAACGGTGTATTTGTGTTAACTCTAAGTATACCATTGCATGGCTACGAGTTGTCTTCTAGGGATTTGCTTAGGATTAGGTATTTACTTGAATCTGAGGGTGTATTAGTTGAGCTTCCTAGATGGGTTTATAGGGTTTGGAGTAGGCTTAAGAGGGGTAGTGTTGGCGAGGTAGTTGAGAGGTCTGAAGGAGTTGTACGTATTAAGGGTAAGGTTGTTGACGTGTTAGAGGCTTATTCTATCCTAGTAAAATACCTGGCTATGCGTATTAGGGGTAGGGAGCCTCAAAGCCTTGTTGAGCTCGAAGAATCGCTTAGGAATCCATGGGATACAGACTACTACATGGTTTTTACAGAGGTTTTGAGGAGTACTAGTAGTACGAGTGATCTTCTTAGAAAATACTCTATACAATTATACTCTATACTTCATGGTACTCGTAAGATTACTTCTAAGCATGTTCTTGAGAGAATTATTCGTAGAGCATACCATTACGTACCCATAGCAGCTCTTGGTGAGGCAGGTTTCCCTAGTCCTCGTAGACTTGTTGTTAGCCGTGTAGTAGCATTAGTTACTGATACCGATACCCATGTAGTTGTTGTTACACGTAAGTATCTTGGCCCAAACGAGTATGGTTTAACTCTGAGACTTAAGCATTTAACTGTTGTAGAACTAGTAGTGCATTTAAAGCAGACCTTGAGGGTCTTTGAATACTTGTTTACTAGGCGTAAGCTTAAGAGTATTGATGAGCTGATATCTCTTCGTGAAGACTATAGTAGGGTTGCAGACTACGTAGAGAACACCTACTTTATAGTTGACCGTGATATGAGGCAATTGTTTCAGCGTACACGTAGAGCGTTAGAGATAGATAGGCTTAACAGTAATGTTGAACGTAAGCTAGAGACGTTGAACTATATTATAATGACTAGGTATCAGGATAGGCTTAACAAGATGCAGTTAGTGTTATCGATACTATTCGGTATATTTGGCGTACCATTCTTCCTCTTCTCATACTTCCAATGGTACTATGACTACGTAACACTGGGTAAGTCGCCTAACTTCCTACCAGTAACTATTGCTACTTGGGCTCCAACCATAAGTATATTGTTGATAACACTGGTACTGTACTTCTATTGGCAGAAAAAGATATACGAGTAGCATAGTCCTATGTAGCAGCTAGTATTATCTTCTTAACTAGTTTATCTTCGCCTTGCTCTAGCTTCTTTAATGCTTCCTCAACTATTCCTGGTTCTTCTGCTAATGGTTGTAGTAGGTATTGGAGTACTAGTGTTGCTGAAGTCTTACTTCCACCTAGTACCTCGACTAGTAGCTTGTAGGCTACGGAGGGGTTGTCTACTAGTAGTTGGGTGAAGCGTTTACCGTGTTTTATCTTTGAGTGTGTGTCGAGGACTATTTCTAGTCCAGGCATATCTTTTAGCCTACTACGTATTACTTCCTCAGCCTTCAACTATATCACCAGTGTGAGAGTATTTCGTATGGTCTAATCTTTATGGTTTTGAACTTATGTTTTGTTGGGTGTCTAAGCATTGTTATCTTATAGTATTCTTCTCCTTCCTCCTCTATTCTCTGTAGGTGTAGGACTATATCGTATATATCTATTCCTGGTATGCTTGAGGGTTTCCCTGAGTAAGTGTAGAATCCTGTTATACCTATTTTTCTCCTTAGTAATACGTTGTTTAAGTGGTGTGCTAGGTAGGTGTTGGTGCTAGGGTATAGTTCTAGTAGTATGTTGATGCCGTGTATTCCTATGAATTTTGGCTTTATGCTTGCATCTACTCTTGAGTTTATGGAGGCTATTTCAGCTAAGCTTAGTGTTGTAGGGTTAAGTGATACTATTTCTACTTGGCCCATAACCTTGTCTACGTCTACTCCTAGATGTTGTGATATTTGTGCTATAAACCTCTTTATCTCGTCTGGTGACTTAGTATAGCTACGTATTATTGCTGGTCCACCATATCTTGCAACAAGTGGTATTAGTGCTAGTAGCATTGGTGCTAGTGTGTCGAGTCCAGGTTCTGCTACTAGTAGTATTTGTGAGCCTTTGGGTATTGTTTCTAGTACCTTGTCTATCATTTCTACTCCTGTAACATAGTTTGTTTCAGCATCTATAGCTGGTATTTCGTGTGGTATTATTGGTGTTTGTACGTGTATTACTGCTCCAGGTATTAGGGTGAATATTAGTTCTGATAACGGTATACTTGTTCCACGTGCCTTGAGTATCTTCATGTATCTTACTATTTTACCGTACTCTATCCTATAGTTGAGCTCTATGACTGTGTCAGCTATGTATTCTTCTACGCTAACTTCTGCTTCAGTATAGCTTCTCGGCTTCTCAGCTATTAGTAGGGTTGTAACACCCATTTTCTTAAGCTCACGTAGTATTAGGCTTGTTATTATCTCTCTAGCCTTCTCGTACCCGAAAGTATGTATTAGTACTGTTATACTGTCAATAGCTACTCTACGAATATTCTTCTCAGCTACATCCATTAATAGTCTTTCAAGTATTAGTCTAACAGCTTCCTCGTTATGAACTGGTACTGCTTCAATAAAGTTGAATAATCCTCTAGCTTCTAGTTCGCTAAAGTCTAGTCCAAGCCTCTTCATGAATGAGTAGAATGATTCCTTGCCTTCAACAAAGCTTAAATATACTGCTTTCTCGCCATGCCTACATGCTTCGTAGACGAATTTTGCTGCAAAACTAGTTTTACCTGCACCTGGTGGTCCTTCAACTAGTATAGTTGAACCACAGGGTACTCCTCCACCTAGTGCTTGGTCTAAGCCTTCTATACCTGTAGGACATATCTCTATTTCACGTTTACTAGGTATGCTTATTTCCAATCCTTCTAATATGGTCTCATTGGAGGGCATAGTTTTGTGCCCCAAGATTAAGGGGATATAGGTTTTTATAGTAGGGTTTTCTACGTGGTAGCTACTTATAATCTCGTTGAAAAAGGGTTTAAAGTCTACGGGTTAACGTGTAGTTGAGGTCTTGGTACTAGGTATTTAGCAGTGTTATTTGTGGATTAAAAGGAGGAGCCTCTTGGGGTGCCGACTTCCACATTTACCTTATTGTTCGGTGCGGGCTACATAGCTTCTTCTGTCATCGGCGTAGTATGTATTTGGTTGGAGTGGTTAATCAGTATTACTTTTCTGTCCTAGTTGGTTAGGGCCAGTAGGTTTTACAAGGGGGGTTAAGCATATTGTTTAACTATGATGTGAGGGTTGGAGTTTATTGCTTGTAGCTCATGTAAGTGATACTCACTTGGGTTTCCGGCAGTATAATCTAGATGAGCGTGAGGAGGATATTTACCGGTTATTTAATGAGTTTGTTGAGAAGGTTTTAGCTGAGAAGCCAGATGTAATTGTGCATACTGGTGACTTGTTTGATCAGCCACGCCCGCCTATTCAAGCTTTAAGGGTGGCTTATCATGGGTTCCGTAGGCTTAGGGAGAAGGGTATTAGGGTTTACTGTATTCTAGGTGACCACGATATTCCTAAGAGGAGGAGTGAGCCTCCACACCTGCTTCTTAGGGAGCTGGGGGTTGTAGATGTTGTTGGTGTAGATCCTTTTAGGGAGGAGCCCTTTCGTGTAGTTAATGGAGTATTTGTTGCTGGTATACGTAGTTTGCCTAAGAAGTATTCTCATCAATTAATATCGCTACTTAACTCTTTAGCCAATAAGGCTAGAGGGTATGAGAGAGCTATCTTAATGCTTCACCAAGGTATTAGAGAGCACTTCCCATACTCCTATGAACTAGAGTTACAGCACATACCTAGTGGCTTCAACTATTATGCTTTAGGACACATACATATGAGGAAGTGGTTCTACCTTCACGATGGTATTGTAGGGTATGCTGGTAGCATAGATGTTATAAGAATTGATGAGTGGGAGGAGTATCTTAGGAATGGGAAGGGATTCTACTTAGTAGACTTGTCTAGTAAGGAGCCGGTAATACATAGAGTTGACCTTGAGGGTATTAGGGAGCATATAGTATTGGAGGTAGACTATAGCCTAGTTGAGCAGAAGATTAGAGAGCTTGCTAAGAATATTATGGGTAGTAGGCTTAAGCCAATACTACACTTAACTGTTAGAGGACGTAGAATAGATAAATCCCATGTGCAGAGACTGTTGTTGAGGCTATTGCAGGGTAGGGTGCTTACTTGGAGGCTTAGATTTGAGGAGGAGAAGAAGGTGCCTCCAAGTATTCGTGAGGAGAGGATAAGTATTGAGGGATTATTGAAGCAGGTATTAGGTGATGAAGAGGTTGTTGAACTTGCATTGAAATTGCTTGAAGCATTGTCTCGTGGAGATGTTAGTAGTGCTGTAAGGATTACTGAGGAGTACTATAAGTCTCTAGAGCAAAGTAGTAGAGGCTGATTGTGTTGATTATTCGTAGAGTAGAGTTAGAGAACTTCATTAGCCATAAGAATAGTAGGATTGAGTTTGAGCCAGGTATAACAGTTATTGTTGGCCCTAATGGTGCTGGTAAGACAAGTATTATAGATGCTATAATGTTTGCTTTATTCAAGGATCATACACGTGGAGGTAGACTAGTAAATCTCGTGAATCGTGGTAGTAGTAAGGCTAGGGTTAAACTGGTATTCAATGTTGGTGGGATAGACTATATAGTTGAAAGGATAATTGTTAGGGAAACACCTAGTACTGCTAGGCAAGTAGAAGTATACCTATACAAGGATACTGGTAGTGGACCCATACTCATAGCACGTGGGGATAAGAAGGTTAGTGAAGAATTATCGAAGATACTAGGTGTAACACCTAAGACATATACTTTAAGTGTTTTCGTTAAGCAGGGAGAAATAGAGAACCTATTAACAGCTCAGCCAGCTGAGAGGAAGAAGGCTATTGGAGAACTACTAGGACTTGACAAGCTTGAGAAAGCATACGAGTATATGAGGGAGCTTATAAGCTACTGGTCGACTAAGGCTGCTATTATTGGTGCTGAAGCATCAAAGCTTAAGGAGAGAGAAGAGAGGCTGAGCAAGCTACAAGAATACTACTTGGGAGTTACTGAGAAGAAAAAGAACATTACTAGTAAGTTGCTTAGGGTTAAGGAGGAGTTAGAGGAAGCTAAGAACAAGTTAAGGGTGTTGGAGGAGAAGAGGAAGGAGAAGATAAGATTAGAGCTAGAAGTAGCTCCTCGTGGGAGAGAAGTAGAATTCCTAGCCAGTGAGTTAGAGAGGCTTGAAAAAGAGTTAGCTGAAGCTCAGGAAGCTAAAGCATTGTTGTCTAAGAAGCTGAGTGAGCTTAAGAAACTAGTTGTTGTTGAGCAGGGTGTTGAAGCACTGCATAGACTAGAGGAGCTAAAGCCTAGTCTAGAGAAGCTAGGGGAAGTTGAGGAAGAGTTGAGGAGGCTTGAAGAGGAGAAGAATAAGATTCTACCAAAGATACAGGAGTACGTGAAGGCTAGGGAGCAGTTAAAGAGCTTGAAGGAGAAGATAAATGTAATGGAGTCTAGGCTTCGTGAAAAGAAGGCTTTAGAGGCAAGGATAAGTGAAGTTAAACAACAGGTTAATAGGGTTAAGCGTAGAATAGAGGCAATGATAGGGGCTATAGATCCTTCGAGGAAGGCTATGGAGCTAGAGTTAGAGCTAAGAGAATTAGAGGAGAAGAGGAAAACCTATGAGGAGATACTTAGTGGAATAGAAGTTGAGCTTAAAGCACTTAATAATAGGATTAGAGAGTTGGAGGAAAGGATTAGGTTTTTGGAGAGCATTGAATCTAATAGATGTCCCACGTGTGGGCAACCACTAACACCTAGTCTACGTAGAAGGCTAGTAGATGAAGCTAAACGTGAGCTAGGTAAGGTTAAGGATAGAGTAAGCGTACTTGAATCTGAGAAAAAAGAGTTAAAGAGCATGCTTAACAGAATAGTTGAGGAGCTATCCACTAAGAAGAACACTTATAGTAGGCTCACAGTCTTAGTTGAAGAGTTAAAGTCCTTGGAGGAAAAACTCCACTCATACGAGAAGAGACTTGAAACAATATCTAAGGAGACAGCTAGCTATGAGGAAGAGTACTCGAGGCTTAAGGTTCTTGAGGAAAAAGTTGAGGAGCTAGAAGAACACTATAAGGAGATGATAAGACTTGAAGCAAGAATACGTGAACTAGAAAAGTCTAGGAGAAAGCTATTAGAGGATACAGTAAGGGCTAAGAGACTTGAAGAAATAATTAGAGATGTAGAGGCAAAGCTAGGAGTTGGTAGAGAGAGATTTCGTGAGCTTAAGGAGAAACTAGATATTCTTAAGAGTGAGGTAAGAGTACTTGAAGAAAAAGCTAGTAAACTAGACAAGTTGAGGAAAGACTATGAGAAGGTTAAGTCCAAGCTAGCTAAGTCTAGGAAAACGTTATCGGAGCTTGAGGAGAAGCTGAGAGGACTAGAAGGTGTTGAGGAAGAGTACTCTAAGACTAGGGGTAGAGTTGAGGAGTTAAACGAGGAGTACCGTAGGCTAAGTGAGGAGTCTTCTAGGCTAGCTGGAATAGAGCAGAGGCTTAGAGAAGAACTAGAGCATGCTAGGAGTGAGTATGAGAAGGCATTGAATGCTAGGAAGGAGAAGGAGAGAATAGATAAACTATTGAATACGTTGAAGAAGATAAGGGAAGCTTATAGTAAGGATGGTTTACAGAAGATAATAAGGTCTAAGGCCAAGGAGCTAGTTGAATACTATCTAAAGGAGATAGTATCAAGCTTTAACCTAAACATAAGCGATGTATCCCTAGACGAAGACTTCAACATAACAGTTACTACCCCAATGGGAGAGCAACCAGTTGAAACAATAAGTGGTGGTGAAAGAGTAGCACTTGCAATAGCGTTGAGGCTAGCATTAGCTAAGGCCTTAGTTGGTAGAGGAGTAGAATCAATAATACTAGATGAACCAACCATACACTTAGATGAAGAGAGGAGGAGAGAACTAGTAAGAATACTTAAGACAAGCTTCAAGGGGGCAAGAGAGATAGTACCACAATTAATCATAGTAACACATGACCGTGAACTAGAGGATGCAGCAGACACCGTGTACCAGGTTACGAGAACCAATGGATATAGCAGGGTTGTGAAAACAGCTTAGCCCCGAGAAAGCTTATTCTCTAATAGTTTATGCGTAGACATGTATACATGTAGTAATGTTTAAGTATGTCTTCTACACTACCTTTAATTAGGGTTTAACGGTGAAGTACACTACTATAAGGATAAGTGTTAAGGATAAGGAGAGGCTTGAACGCTTAGCTAAGTTGCTTAAGCTTAATAGTTTAGCTGAAGCACTAAGATATGCGTTGAGTGTAGCTGAGCGGGAAGTTGATAGAGTTGAAGCTAGCTTAAACCAGGTATTATCATCTCTAAGATATGCTAGAGATATTGGTGAAACTAGTGCAGAGGAAGTAGACAAGTACCTGTATAGTGGAGGAGAAGATGACGGTAATAGTTGATACCGGAGTATTCTTTGCTTTTTATAGTCTAAGGGATAGGTACCATCTAGATGCTTTAGGCCTTATATCACATATGGTTAAGGGTAAGTGGGGTAAAGCATACATAACAAACCATATACTAGATGAAACAATAAATATACTCAAATACAGGATAGCAGTTGAAACAGTAAAAGCATTCCTAAACACATTCATTGATAGTGGCTTAGTGGAGGTAATATATACTGACATGGACTTAGAGTTAGAAGCACTAAGAATACTTAGAGAAAACATTGAGAGAAGGGGTTTAAGCTATACTGATGCAGTAACAATAGCAGTGATAAGAGAACTAGGAATAGACTATTTACTCTCATTTGATTTAAGATCATTTAAAGGACTAGTAGACAACATAGTAGGCCCCAGCTATTGGCAGACAATACCAGGTAGTGAGAAGAAACAAATACTAAGCTTAGCAAGAAAGTACTACACAGATAGGGGATGAAGAAGTTTGCACGTCTCCGCACCCAAGAGACAAGGGGGATGCGGAACCTCCACCGGGTCAGACCCTTCTCCAATAAGGATGCGTAGATAATACTATGAGCTAGTATTTATGTGAAGGTACCTTAAAGAGATTATATTGATGCCCATGTAAGATTTTATATATGGCTGGGTCTACGTGTTGAGTAGTTATGTAAAGTCTATGGTTTATGAATACACTTGTAGACGTGGCCTAGTACTTGATGTAGGTTGTGGTTACGGTGGTTCAACAAAGCTAATTGTTGAACTCTGTGGTATGGGTACGTATGTAGTAGGCGTTGACCTGGACTTCGACAAGTTATTAAAATTGGAGACTCTTGTAAAATCTTATCCAGTTGATATTGTATGTTGTGATTTCTCTAGGCTACCGTTTAGGAGTGGAGTATTTGATTCTTCAACAATGTTTCTAGTACTTCATGAAGTAGAGGAGAGTCTTGTGGATAATGTTCTTGGCGAGGTATGGAGGGTACTTAAGTATGGTGGTATATTGTTCTTTGTAGACAAGATACTGTATTCAACGGCTAAGCCTAGTGAGAAGCTAACATTACTAGTTGAAGAGTTATATCATAGAGTAGTAGAGTATGCTTTAGGAGTTAAGCCTTGGGGTATAAGGGAGCCAAAGGAGTATATAAATAAACTAGTAGGACATGGATTCAAGATTGTAGTAGAAAGAGTAGTTCAAGGAAAATACATTAATGGTAGAACATTTCTTAGCAAATGGGGCAAGGAAACACTAAGGCTACTAAAACAAGTAAAAGATAAGTCTATGAGAGATGAGCTAACTAAACTAATAGACCAGGTAAAGAACATGGGTAAGACTTATGGTTATGGCCCAGCTAGGTTCATAGCTATAGTGCTGTGTAAAAGCAGGTAATTAGCTATAATAGACTGAAGATTTTACAGAGTATCATCATGGTACACGAATTAGTTCTCAGTAAACGAGGAGTTCTATTAAGTTTTCGTGTTGGCTCTTAGCCCTTCATAAATAGTCTTGTTTTTAGGGGTTTTCTGCAATAATAGTTACTTGGTGTTCTAAGGCTATGAATTTAGGATTCCTAGATGTACTTAGTAATGGCTTAAGTGTAGGTGATTATAGGGTTAAGGTATTAAGGTTTTCTCGTGGTAGGTTTAGAGAGGAGTTGAACGTTACCATAGGCTTAGTTTTAGGCAACGATGTTAGTGAGCTACTCTATATGAAGGTTTTTACTGGTAGGCCTCCATTTTATAGGCCTTGGATTGAAGTATTTGGTATTAGAAGCATTATTAGGATTAGTGGTATTGAGTTAAGGTATTTTGATAGCCGAGTTGAGGATAAGTTTCTAGAACTAATATCTAGTGCTATTGAACCTGGTGATAGGTTATTCATAGAGTACTATAATGATTATGAGACCTTAAAGGCTTTAGAACTGGGAGTTCCTCCAGTTGCTACTAGACTAGGATTTAAGTTATTTATGAATGGGTTTACTTGGTTTAAAGACTGGTATTATCCAGAAGGCTTCATGGAGGGTAATCCTAAACTACAGGCTGAGAAGCCTTTAACTCCTAGGGATAAGTTAAGGCACCTAGATGGTATACGTAGAGAACTAAACGGCTTCATTAAATCGTATTCTAGTCTAGCGAAGATAGAGGTTATAGCTAAATCTATTAGTAGAGCTAAGAGAATCTTAGATGAAGTAAACTACATGGTTAGAAAGCACAGTAGTAATCCCTAGTATCATTAAGTTTATGTGTACTTAATGCTACATACTATCATAATAGGTGTGCTTGAGACATGGGTCTTAAAGTTAAAGAAGTCTTTAACGGGTCAAGGATAACCATATACTACGTCAGTATTGATGATTTTGTAGGTGATTTAGAGGATTTGGGTAGGTTTTTAGAGGAGGTTTCTAGTAAGGGTAGGATAATCTCGATTATACCTAATATTGGGTTAACGAAGACTAGCCTGCCTCTCGGTACTAGTTTTCAAGGTGTTAAGGGTTTTGCTGTAATTGTTGAGAAGAAGTAGTCTACTCTGCTTATCTTTTCCCACTGTTAGGGGACTGAGTTTTAGTGGCTAATACTATTTACTTACTTTGCTTCTTCTTATGGGCTGGGGTTTGGTTCTTGGTAATTGTTAGCATTACACCTGATCTTGCTCTTGATGAAGGCTACACTTATGCTGGTGGACTAGGTGTTTTAGAGGGCGATAAATTCTATACTGCTGCTAGGCTTAGATTAGACTATGTTGTTCTAACTCTATATTATCGTGGAGGATACGTTGACTACGAGTTTAGCAGTGAAGACATTATTGCTAGACCTCAACGTCATCCTAGGAGTTTTATTGAGAAACTGTTTCCAGGGGAAGAGTTTACTGTTAAGCTTCGTGGCGAAGACGTTATTGTAAAACCTTGGGTTTACCGTTATGGTACTGCTAAAGCAGTTTTCTTTGAAGCAGTATGTCCTATGTGGGCTCGTAAGCTAACTGATAGAATATACATTGAGGAGAGTGTTGAAGAGAAGTTCTATAAGTATACATTACTTGCTAAAGCTTCAGCATACTATATTGAAAACATTATAGGAGTAGATAACGTGGATTACGTTGACTTACAGGAAGCTTATACAGCTCTCCTAACACTACTATTACCGTTGAACCATAAGTACCGTATAATAATACATACACCTGGCCCATGGGGTCATCCAACGTTTCCAAGAGAATTCATTGAGAAAGAATTCGGGTGGAGTCTTACTACACCCCAAGTAGTATTAACTGAAATAGGTTTAACGCAGACAAAGGAAGCATTTGTTGTATCGAGGAAGCAACTAGATGTCATTAAACAAGTATTCCCACATCATGCTGGCAAGATTAGGTATGTTACTAATGGTGTTGACGTTGAACGATGGACTCATGAGGAGGTAAAGAAGGTTGTAGCTAAGGGTAGCTTTAGTGTTGACGAATTATGGAGTGCTCATGTCAGGGTTAAAGAGCAATTACTAACATTGCTTGGTAAGTATAAGGATTTCCGCAAGGATCCTTCTAAAATGATAATTGTATGGGCTAGAAGGATTACTAGGTATAAGAGGCCGTACTTTATTGCAAAGTTCATAGAAGAATATAGTGGAGATGACGTATTATTTGTACTTGCTGGTAAACCCCATCCTCATGATTCTGAAGGCTTGGAGATGCTTAAGTGGTTTAAGAAGCTCCACGAAGAGAACAGTAATGTTGTACTAGTACACGACTATGATGTATCTAAGGCTAAGCTAATACTTGCTGGTGGAGACCTACTCTTATTCACACCCTTCTCTGGATGGGAGGCTTGTGGTACTAGCTATATGAAGGCTGGAATTAATGGTGTACCAACACTTTCATCTAGAGATGGGGGTGTATTAGAGTTAATAGAGGATGGAGTTAATGGCTGGCTTTTCGGTAAGGATTTAAGAGTATTCATAAACATCTACGAGGATCCACGTGCTAGGGAAATAGATAGTGAAGAGTATAGAGAGTTTAAAGACAAGCTAAAATCAATCATAAAGCTATACTATGATAAGCCTAGTGAATATGAGAGAGTAGGCTATGAAGCCTTTAAGACATTTAGGAGTAGAGCTGATATCAAGAATACACTTAAAGGCTACTATCCGGATATGCTAGGAGAGTAGTTTTTGTAGGTGTTCTTCTATTTCGTTTATGTTTTTCTTTTCTAGTTCTCTTGCCTTCTCGTATAGTTTCCTAAATGTTGGTGATATTATTTCGTCTCCATTGTATGGTTTCTCAGCTATGTATTGTAGGCTCCATGCATTGAATAGTGCTCTAGCAGTAAAATCGTTTACGAGGTCACTTAGGCTTAGCCTTAACTTTCCATTAAGTATTCTTAGATAATATTCTAGTCTAGCCCAGTCATCACCTGAAGTATACTTGGGTCCAAACCTTACCTTCCTACTACTAACATGTCTTTCACCTCTACCAGGTATAATGACTTTACCATAGGCTGCTTTCTGCCTCCATGTCATGGTGTCGGCGCTGTTTATTCCTAGGAGTCTAAGTATTGGTAGTACTGCAGGGCTTGCTAGTCCTAGTGCGTGTACTGGTTGTTCTACGAGTTTTCTTACTAGTGCTAGGAATACTACTGCTTTAAGCCTACTATGCTTTCCTGCTAACTGCATGAAGTATGGTACTAGTCCGCCAACGCATACGTAGTTTGCACTATGGTATTCCTCGTACTGTATCCTAAGGAGTTCTCTAGTTGATAAATGGTATACTGGTACAGTGTTTTCTATAGTCTTTGATAGCTCACGGTAACTCCTTATACTCTTATATATCTTGAGGGCTCTAATCTCAATGCTGTCACGGGGGCTTGGAGGATAGTCTAGGCTTACATAGTAGTCTGCGTCAATACTAGAGTATATTCTAGCTATCCTGTCAACTGATACATCTACACCGTGTCTTAGAAACTGGTATCCACCACTATCAATCCACAACTCCACCTCATCGCCTAAGCCAAGTATTCTCCTAAGACCCCTACCCCTAACCCTCCACAAAAGATTCTTACTCAATATCTCGTAGGCATTAACCATAACAGCTCTAACCCTAACACCATAAAGCCATGGATAAGGCTTCCCAATAATAGTCCCTAAAACAAGCTTAAACCTCAACCACAACAACCCTGTAGTACTATGTGAAGGAGGTAGACTATAAGTAATACTCTTAAGGCTATTTGATAGACGAGGATTAAACTTATCTAGCTACGCGTATCCAGTTACGCTTAGTGAGATACGAATGCAAGCAATACCATTCCTTAACCGTAGAATAGAGTTAGAGGTCTTAGAAAAAGAGTATAGTCGAAACGGGTTTAGCTTAGTAATTGTTTATGGTAGAAGAGGTATTGGTAAGACAAGGCTACTAATGGAGTGGTCTAAGCGTAAGCGTGGAGTACACTACATAGCTGCACAGTTATCATATGAGCAATTGTCTCGTGAGTTCTCTGAACTGGTTGGCTTAGAACTTGGAATATGGGTACCACAAGATATAGTTGAGGCTATTACAAGAATAGCTAGGATAGGAGAAAAAATAGTAGTAGTACTCGACGAGTTCCAGTACATTGTTGAAGCAGACCCATCAGTAACCTCAAGACTGCAAAGAACTATAGATAGAGAGCTAGTAAACTCTAACCTAAAACTCGTTCTAAGCGGTTCAGCTGTATCCTTCTTCGAGAAAGAATTATTAGGATACCGTAGCCCCATCTTCGGTAGAAGAACACTTACACTTAAGTTAAAGCAAATTAGGCTAACACATGCAAGAGAATTCCTATCAACAATGAATACAGTAGACGCTATTAGAACATACTCAATACTCGGTGGTAGCCCATCATATCTTAAAATAGCCTATGGTAAACCAAACATAAAGCACGTACTGGAAGAAATACTATCACCAGGTCATAGACTGCTAAGCGAAGCAGAGGAACTATTAAGACAAGAACTACGAGAACCAAAAACATATATGGCCATACTTAAAGCAGTAGCAGAAGGTAAAACCAAGCCAAGCGAAATAGCACAATCAGCAATGATAGATGTTAGAACAGTACACCACTACGTAAACGTGCTAAGAGAACTAGAAATACTCGATACAGTTAAACCCCTAGGACAAAAGAGAGGCTCAAGGCTAAGATTCATAGACAACTACTTCCACTTCTGGTTCCACTGGATAGTAAAGCTACGTAGCCTAGTAGAAGCAGGCTTAACAGATAAGGCAATAAGCATAGTCCTAGATAGAATAGACGAGTATACAGCAAAAACAATAGAATACACTATAGAAACCATTACACCAGAACTATACGAATACGAATACATCAAGACAAAACCAGTAGAAGTAGGGCCATGGTGGAAGGGAAAAGAAGAAATAGACCTAGTAGTAAGAGATCCTGGAAAATCAACAACATTCATAGAAGTGAAATGGACCGACATAACACTAAAAGAAGCAGAAAAGACACTAAACAAACTAATAGAAAAATCTACTAAAACAGGACTAACATCACCACACAACCACTATGTACTAATAACACGTAGCATAAAGGAGCATGAAGAAACAGATAAAATAGAACTAGAAGACAATGAAACAATAATATCTCTACCGAGAGCATTAGAGAAAATATGGAGCAAAATACAGGGTACTAAGACAAGAACACTTACTAGTTACTAGCTAAAGAGTACTTATTGTAGAGGGACTAGTAGGTTGAAGAGAATTGAGTATACGTAAAGCACTAATCCCCTTAGGAGGACTTGGTACACGGCTATACCCATTAACAGTTGAGACATCTAAGGCTATGGTAAGATTCCTTAACAGACACCTAATAGACTACATATTAATGAAGCTAGCACAAAATAATGTAAAAGAAGTATACCTAGGAGTAAGCGGCTTCTTTAACTATCGCGACCTTTACGATCACCTTGGAAGTGTATTCACCATACCCCTACCATCAGGAAAGAACCTCACGATTAGAGTAAGATACCAACCCAACATAAATAGTGTAGGAAACGCGCACTCAGTTAAAATACTAATGGAATACTACGATATAAGAGAACCAGTAATAGTAGTACAAGGAGACACCATTTTTGACATAAGAATAGAGGACATGTACAAGTTCCATGAAGAAAACAACGCGTTTATGACCATAGCCCTAAAACCCATAGAAGATAAAAAAGAGTTAAAACACTTTGGAGTAGCAAAGCTAGGAAAAGACAATAAGACAATAGAAGGCTTCATAGAAAAACCTAAGAAACCAGAAGAAGCACCATCAAATCTAGTTAACACTGGAATATACATACTAAGCGAAGACTTTAGAAGATACCTAGAATCACCAATAATAGAAGAAAAGATTAAGAAAAAAGAAATGGACTTCGGCAAAAACATAATCCCAGATATAATATCACGTGGAAAACACGTAGTAGGATACATGGTTAAAGGATACTGGTTTGACATAGGAACACCTGAAAGATACCTTGAAGCAACGTTTACTCTATTAAGAATACTCGAAGCCGATGAACTAGGAGTAACAACAATATACAATAAAGTAAAGATGCAAGGTAAAACACAACTATCAAAACAATTACACGCAGACATTATTAGAAGAGATAAGGAGGGTAAGATAAAGCTCCTAGGAGACATACTACTTGGTAGACACATAAACATAGGAGAAAACGTTGAACTAGACACAGTAGTAG
>WANQ01000024.1 GCA_015521735.1 Pyrodictiaceae archaeon
CCTTAAAATACCATTGGATAGAATAGGGGTGCTTATTGGTGAGAACGGTAAAGTGAAAAAAGAAATTGAAAAAAGAACACGTACTCGCATACAGGTAAGTAGTAGAGATGGAACAGTAATCATAGAGCCTGAATCGTCAGATGTATCACCTTATCTTCTATTAAAAGCTCAAGAAATAGTAAGAGCTATAGGCTTAGGCTTTAATCCCGAGAAAGCGTTGAAGCTACTTAACGAGGACTATGTGTTATTAGTAATAGATCTAAAACAATATGTGGGTAATGCACCTAATCATTTAACTAGAGTAAAGGGTAGAATTATAGGTGAAAAAGGTAGAGCCCGTAGAACAATTGAAGAGATGACCGGAACATATATATCAGTTTACGACGCGTACGTAGCTATAATAGGTGATTACGAGTCAGCTAGTATCGCTAGGGAAGCAATAGAAATGCTAATTCAAGGTCGTCAACATTCAACAGTATATAGGTTCATAGATAAAAGCATATATAGTATTAGAAGAAAAAGACTTACCGACTTATGGCTTCAAAAATACTGAACATCGAAGGCATTATTTATGTACTACTTAATATAATTAAGAACCCTGTAGAGTTTTCAGTAAGATTTTACGAAAAGACTCAATATCAATATCCTCCCTATACCCTGGTAATTCAACGAGCATGACCTTTCCTTTTGTATCCCTAAGCCTAAGAACATCTCTATCTTTAAGTCTATATACATCGAGTTGCTCTAGTCCTAATTCCTCTAGTACTTTAAAGTAGGCTCTATACTTTGATGGTATTCTACGTGGCATTACTAGTTCACCAGCTTAACACAATATAGTTAAGGATACTTAAGCTTATGAAATGCTTTGAGGGCCGCCGCCGGGATTTGAACCCGGGACCTCGGGATCCACAGTCCCGCGCTCTAACCAGCTGAGCTACGGCGGCCACACCCAGATCATCAATCATCTAACGCGGCCTACGCACGTCATCGCTTCTAGCTCCTAGGCGGCCCGTAGTAATGATAAGTGTGCAGTAGTTTTAAGGTTTACTTAGTAATACAGAGTAACATTGAAGACCATAGTTAATGCATCTATGCGATATATAATAATTAGCGCCGGGGAGGGGATTTGAACCCCCGACCACCGGGTTAACAGCCCGGCGCTCTACCAGCTGAGCTACCCCGGCACACCACGCCCAACCCTAGTACAGCAAAGTTATAAACTTTAATGTAATGGTATAATACATGGCTACATAAACTATCATCAATAATGCATAGACTATTCAAGGCAATAAAAAGTATATTTCCCCGGCTTAGACAATATACTAACGGTGACGAGTGGAGGGCCCGTAGCTCAGCCAGGCAGAGCGGCGGGCTCCAGTCAACTCTATGGGTCTAATGACCCCACTGGGGGGATGAACTAAGACTGGAACGCGGAGAGACCCGTAGGTCGGGGGTTCAAATCCCCCCGGGCCCACCACATGAAGCCCTAAGGGGCTCCTAATTACTCCCTTTAATGTAAGGGTTGCTAAGAACTACAATATCAGAATCAGTAACAAGTAATAGTTTTCTGAAATTGATGTTATCCTTAACCTTTAACATCACCAGATCACCTGCTCTAACATTAAGTGTATTTATCCATTTACCCTCTCTAAATACAAGTATAGTGGCGTTGGGATAGGTTAATCTAATATGTATGTCTTCATTAAATATTGTCAATAATGTCGTGCTATTAACTGGCACATAGTCAACTAATATTAGTGTATAATCACCCTCCTTGCCTTCAATAATATTTAAAGGAAAATTAACTAATTGTATTAGTCCTATTATTGCTGTAAATGCTAGTAGAGCTAAGAGTACTTCGGACGCTATATTGGATATCCCATGTAAACTATTGTGACATATTCTAATCAAGTTTAGTCCCCAAGTACAATTGAACCTTTTAAAAAGTTATTGTATATATGGGGAGCCATGTCCCTATCATCAGTAGCAGTAGGAAGTACAGTAGTACTAATTATAGTTCTAATAGTAGTTGCAGTGATGGCAACCATAGACAGTAAAATATTGGAACTTAATAGAGAGATTAATAAGGTGGTATCCACATTAAAGGACAGACGTGGTATAATATTAGATTGTAGCAATAATAGACTTATACCAAACATAAGAATAAGATACATTGTGTTAATTTGCAATGATACCCTGAGAAACATCGTATTGTTTTCTCAGACAAACTACGCTCTGGCAGTAAAGACATTATGTAAATACACGCTAAACGGTTATTGTAAACTTTACGCGGTAACGGATAAATCAATAAACTACGTAACTGTACTACCTGAAACTTCTCTAAATATAGTAAGACCTTCAGAATCGATAGTTGTTAAAAAAAGAATAATACCAGGGTTAATATACGGTGTCTCGGGTAAGGTCTCACCTATACCTGGTAGCTTATGGAGAAACAATAACTTCACAATAGATGTAGCTTTAAACTTCTCCACAATCAGAAGGTTGTTGCAAGAGTACCCTTACTTAGCAATATCTACGTTAGACTCAACATATTACAAAATCATACAAATAGAGAAGACCTGGAATAATATATATGTGTATATAAACTCATCATTCCTAAAAGGTCTAGGAGATAAGGTGATCATACCATGGACTACTGATCTAAGAATAATAATAGAGAGTAATGAAAATAGCATCAAGTCATCTAAAATACTTATAGGTGATGGTGACGAACAATTCAGTTTTATAATAAATAACACTACTACAACTCTACTAGTTAACTTCCACACAATATCAACACAAGGTATATACATAGGCTTATCACAAATAGCTAAAGCGAATATTACAATTTTAGCACCCTCACCCATAGTAGTATCAAATAACAGCCTAAACGATTTATCATCGTTAGTTAAAATATCATACCATACACCACCATCAATTCAAATGCCAATAATACTACCACTGCTAAGTAAATATCAGATTGTAAAGCAACCAATAGTTAATATAGATTACCCGCTCATGTCCAAAGCACAACAAGCATTCATACAATCATATAATATCTCGATAATTAGCACCTTAAGCAATACTTTAAGTATTAAACTCTCTGAAAACTTTAAAGTATACACATTAGATTGTAATGGATCTACTACTACAATATCTTTAACATTACCACGATATGCTGAAGTGATTACACCAGGCACAATATATATAAACGGTATTATGATGTCTAATGACACATTACCATTAAGATTGATAGATTTCAAAAAACTTAATACCATTAGCACCATAATGAGAATCTCTATGAATGCTTCAGAGAACTTAGCATATTTAGCTAGTTGGCCTCCATTAACCATAAGTATATCGTGGAATCCCATATATGCAGAACTAACCATAGTAGACAATTATGGAACGGAATATTCAATCAATATTTTAGAAGAGGGGAGACTACCTCATGAAATATCTATAGTAAGAGGTCCTATAGTAATTAATATGACGATATTAAATATAAGGATGCTAACATTGAATAGAACGGGTGTAACAGTTTATGCAATAGCGTACAACTTATCTATAGCCTTAATAAAACCCGTACCATTAGTAGGAGTAATAAAAATAGAAAATACCAATCCTAGTATAACCATATCAAATTACACGGTAACAATAATTAAGAGAAGCTTACGTAGAATCCAAATCTACTACGTAGGCTTGCATAAATTAAGTATAACATCGGAACCAGGATACGCTTTAGGCTTTACCATAACGATTCAATGCATAGACAATAGATTACTGACAAAATAGTGTACACACTTGTATACAAGTGTAGCCACATAGTATTTTAATCCTACCATACAAAGATCTAGAACCAGAAAGTACATTACAATAGGTGTGTAAAACCATGTATAGAAAAACAAGTCTCATAATACTAACAATAATCTTAGCATCAATACTAGTACCCCTAATAACGATAACAACACAAGCACAAGAAGTAACAATAACATCATCACTACAAATACCTCAGTTCTATGAAAACCAATGGTTCTACGTAATAATAACAGATCCAACGCTACTCGATGTAGCCCAAAACAACTGGACAGTATTCATAAACGACGTACCATTCACAGTACAAAAGTATTATGGAGCACTAAAGTTCTGGGTAATCTATAACACAACGCCAGTAGCCTTACCAGCTAACCCTAATCCAGAACCAGGTTTCGATAACAACTTCATATACCTTAGCAAAAACCTAACATTATCATCAGGTGACACCGTAGTAATCAAGTACTATTCACCAGCAGGACCAGCATACACGTTCACACTAACATATGCGCCAACATCAGCAAGCATATCACTAGATAGAACAAAGTATCCAGGATTCAACGATACAGTAGTCTACGTAAACGTTAACGACTGGGACCATAACTATGACCCAACACTAGTAGAAACATATACGTTAAGCTTAACGATAACCATTACATGGGTAAACAATACAACAACATCAAAAACCATAACAGTAAACTTAGCAGAAACAAGTGATAATACTGGACTATTTAGTGGAAGTTACACATTAGACTACCTATTAAAACAAACATTTAATTTAACAGACTATTATGGCGCAATAGAGAAGATAGACTATGTAGTATTATCAGTGACCGATGCTGAAACAGGAGAGTCATCGGCTGCTGCATTCTCATTATTCTTCTCTAGAGGACAAGTATCGGCACCAGGTACAGCAACCTACTCAAGCGAAATACTAGTAACAATAACAGATCCCGACATGAATCTAGATAGCGCAGTCGAAGATGTAGCCAAGAGCTACATAGAAGTAATAGCTGGATCTGGAGATAGCGACATATTCTACCCCATAGAAGAAAGCCCCGACTCAGGAATATTCAAGGCAGTAATACCAATAACGTACAACGAAGCCTTTAATGCTAGTGGGGACGGAGTAATATACGTCAACGTATCTCAAAACAACTCAGTTACAGTAAGATACTATGACTGGGACCTAGCATCAAGAAGCTATAAGATGATATACGAGAGAGTAATTTACATAGAGGCACAACCAATATCAATACAAACAGATAAAGACAAATACTTACCAAGAGATAAAGTAGAACTAACAATAATAGACCCCAATTTAAACGACAATGCTGCCTTAGTAGAAAGCTTCCCTGGAATAACACTGGTAAACGGTAGTGTAGCAACAATAGACTTAAAGATAGGTACTAAGACCATAGCAGTATTACAAATACTAGTAAACGGTGTACCTGCAACATTAAACGTACCAACAACAATATATGCAACAATAACTGAAACAGGCGCTAACACTGGTGAATTCATACTAAAATACAGAGATCCAGTAACACTAGAATGGAAGACAGGATTCGACCTAAACTGGCTAGGTCCTCTAAAAGATGGCGATGTGGTAACATTCGTTTTCACTAATAAGATCACTGGGACTACGGCAACAAGATCAATAACGATAACCGTGCCTGTACCCACGGTGGTAACAGATAGAACAGAGTATCCAATATTAGCATCAGATGAAGTCACACCAGGAGCGGACAAGATAAGAATATATATCAACGTAACAGATGTATTCGCAAATGTAGACCCAGACAAGAGAGATACTATCACACTAGAGTTCTACCTATATCCAGATCCTAGATCAGCATTAGACTTATCAGCGCAAGGATGGACAGCAGTTGACACTGACGCTGATGGAGTTGTTGACTACTGGTATTTATCAGTACCAGTAATAGAATCAGATATTGATTCAAGCTTATTCCCATACGTACTAGAAGTACCAACAACTGAATGGCTACTAAATGCTAAGTTAAGTATAGTATACGTATCACAATGGTACCCAACACCAATAACCAAGGAAATAGTATTTAAGCCTCATACAGCCAAATTAGAAATAGTAGAAGATGTATCAGAAGTTGATGGAACAGTAACAATAAGATTGTGTGAGCCAGATAGAAACCTTGATGCATTCGCTATTGAAACAGTAACTGTATATCTAGGAGGTGTACCAATAACACTAATTGAAACAGGCATTAATACATCAACATTTGAGGCTACAGTGAGGTTGAACTCAACGTACGTATATGTGTTCTCAGACAGAGTCTACATCGTAAAATCATTAATGGCTACATACGATGACTTGATGACAGCCATAGCAGCATATTATGTGGCACCACCCGGTAACCCAACACCATATATAGTAAATGGATTCCCAACCACAGTATCAGATATTGTGAGCATAAAGACTTATACTGCAGAAGTCTATGTCTCAGTTGTACCACCAGAACTGCTATCAAGTGTTGACGATATATTAGAAGTAGAATACCTAGGACCTATAGGGAGCTTCTACATATACGTCTATGATCCAGATCTAAAGTTACTAGGCCCAGAGGTACCACTAACCTCAGCTTCAGTAATTTCAACACTAACAGCATACGCTAGGTCAGCAGTAGACCAAGACGAGGTATTCTACCTAGGATGGACAGGGATCCCAGGATTATTCTACGTACAAGTACCAATACAAATAGGTTCGGCAGCTACTGATGGAATAATTGAAGTGGGCGGTGTTGGTGATAATGTGACCATAAAGTTTGTTGATCCAACGGGAGCCACTGGACAACAAGAGCTAGTATTAAAGACTTATCCAGTAAAAGCATTTGATGCAAACATAGTAGTATCTGTATACAGAGCTGGTGAAACAATAGAGAATCCTGCATACGTATTGCCAGACGACATAGTCACTGTAACAGCTTGTGATACTGAAACAGTACAAGCAATATTATCTGGCGGTGATACTTACGTTAAAGCATACACAACAACAGACCCAGTAGGCAGAGCATATTGGTACAGTTATGGTACACTACAATTAACACCAGAAGGTTGTTTCGAAGTAACATTCAGATTAGATAACTCAACATCACCAATATTCAAGATCGGCGATACACTGACAATAGCATTCCGTGACCTCTTTGCAGCAGATGGCACAGCTAAAGAGATAACAGTAACGTTGCCAATAGGTAAGGTTGAAAAGTATCCAATCGAGCCATCATTGAATGTCACTGAGTACAAGTTAATAAACTTAGCAACAATGCAACCAGTAGAAAAAGCTACACCAGATGTACTATTAGGAGTAGAAATACCAATCAGGAACCTTAACCCATGGGGTATACAATACACAGTAATAGCACAAATAATTAAGGAGGGTAGAATAATAGCTATAGGTATCTCTGGTGGCTATATAGGTGCAGGTGAAAGTGGTACAGCGATAGCCTACATAGGATATCTAGAACCGGGAACATACACAGTACAAGTATTCATATGGCAAGATATAGCGACAATGAAACCACTATCAAAGACAGTAGTGGAGTTCACACTGACAGTCGAAGGCTAACATCTTTACAAAACATAATGGTTTAAATCCAACTTATTTTTTATAACATAGCCTCAAGCCTAAAAACATAGGTAATAAGCAAAACATCTATATATAATCTCCCCATGTATATTCAAAAATAGGTATAGATAAG
This sequence comes from Pyrodictiaceae archaeon, assembly GCA_015521735.1. Lineage (GTDB taxonomy): Archaea > Thermoproteota > Thermoprotei_A > Sulfolobales > WANQ01 > WANQ01. Next base: position 7,548 of record WANQ01000024.1, read on the forward strand.
GGGTCAAGATATGAAGAAAATCCTATCATCAATAATCGTAACAGTATTATTAGTATCAATGATAGGCATAGTAGCTAGTGCATTAACAGTGTACACTGACAAGTCAGTCTATCACCCAGGAGACGTAGTAAAGGTCTATGGAACAGCTACGCCAAATGCAGTAATCACACTACTAATGCTAAATCCAGCAGGCAAGCTCATAGCCGTAAACCAGGTAACCGCAAATGAAACAGGTGGTTTCTCAACAATAATCTATATATTCCCAGAAGCACCAACAGCGGATGTACCATATGGAACATATACTATAACAGTATATGATAGTGCTCGTAATGAGAAGAAAACAGTAACTATAGAATTCTCGCCAATTTATGCGGTTCTCCAAGGTAAAGTTATAGACTCAGAAGGTAATCCTGTATCTGGAGCACTAGTTAGTCTGCTAAAGAATGGTGTAACAGTAGCATCTACATCTACGGCTGATGATGGATCATTCACTTTACAAGTGGATCCAGGAGTATATGTACTAAGAGTAGAGAAAACAGGATATGCAATATACGAAGAAGAAATTGAAATGCCAGCTCCATCAGTATACACTAAGGTTGTAACACTACAATTCAAAGCGTTGCAAGTCACAATAGTATCAATAACACATTATCGTATTGGTGAAGAGGAGAAGCCATTTTTAGGTATAGTTAGAGAAGGAGAGGTAATAAAGGTAGTAGCTAATGTAACTTATGGTGATGAAGTAGTAGCAGATGCCAGTGTAACAGTACATATAGTTCCGCCAGAAGGCTCAGGTCTAGATGAAGTCGCAGCATCATTAGGATACGATACCGAGACGAGTTTGTATGTAGGTGAGATACAAGTACCAAACCTAGGTATAGACAGGAAGAGTACCCTAACTGTTAAGGCTGTATGGGAGAATATGACAGCGACTAAAAGCGTAGACATGTACATATTAGTTGATTACACCGAGCAGATAAGCGAACTTCAGACAACCGTAAGTGACCTTAAATCAAGTCTTGAAGACTTAAAATCAACGGTATTAGACCTACAAGTATCACTAGGAGACTTAAGTGTTAGACTATCAACACTTGAAGGTACAGTTGACTCACTGAAGGAAACTGTAGCCATGTTAAGGGAAACCATTAGTGAATTAAAGTTCAATACAGAGAAACTCTCAATAAGCTTAAACATGCTTAATGTATCAGTAACAGCTCTAGCACAGAGACTTGGAGGACTAGAATCAAGGGTAGGTAATCTAGAAAAATCATTAGCAGATTTGAATAGCAGAGTCTTAAGCCTAGAGTCAAGAGTAGGAGCTCTAGAATCAAGAGTTGATGCTTTAGCTAACTCAATTAACGCCCTAGCAAAATCAGTTGATGATAGCATGAAGAAACTAGCAGACAATGTGCAACAAAGCATTAATGTCTTGAGTAATCAAATAGCAAGCTTAGGCAATAGTCTAGATTCAATGGCTTCAACAATGAACACTAATATAAATAACCTAAAGCAAACAGTTGATGCAGTGTCATCAGCGCTATATGCAACATTAGCAGTAGCTATAATAGCATTACTCATATCAATAATCCTATTAGTATTCGTGTTGAGAAGAATAAAGGGTTAATCTTTCCACATAACTACCTTTTTTAACCATAAACCCCTACTTCACTATTACCGTCCCTGCATCATAAATAAACTTGGCTTCCCGAGCTTATTCTTCTTTAAGTATTAGTGCTAGCAAAGCATATATCCTAGGCGGATAATTTACACTATAACGTATGCGGGATAGGAATGCCTAAGCGTAAGAGTGCCACATTAATACCAGTATCTGAGGACATAATAGATGACGTTGCAGCATTAGCTGAAAGAGTAGGTAAGCCCATTAGAAAACTTGTAGAAGAAATATTGTCTGAGGGTGTTAAATCGTATTCTTATGGAATACCCATATCTGAGGCAATGAGAGAATATGTGTTCTTCCTAGAGGCAAAAAGACTAGGATTTACCCTCATACCTATATCAATAATAAATAAGCTATCTGATAGTCACAATGAGGAATGGCTTAGAGCAGGGAAACTTTTAGCGTCAATGCTTAGAGCTCAGGGAAATACTGACGAAGAGGATATGGTGAAAGCATTAAAATCCATAGCAATGGATGCAAGCGAGATATTACTGGTTAAGGGAAAGAACGATACTAATAGAATAACAATAGTAGCTCTCAGTAGGAATAAAAACGGTATTAAGGCACTATTAGAATTAGTTAAAGGTGTGCTCATAGGTTTAGGATTCCATGTAGAAAAAGAAGAAATAGATGAAGGGATATGTACAAT
>WANQ01000025.1 GCA_015521735.1 Pyrodictiaceae archaeon
AGATGTGTATAAGAGACAGTAAAATATGTATAATGCGTTATGGGATTTTAGTGATTGATAGAATCCCCTGAGCAGTATAAGTATTGTTGCTAGAGGAATAGTAATAACAAGATTTTTTAAAGGTAAATTCTTAACCATTACTCTTATTCTATTCCTACTACTTAAATAATACTTATGTAAGCTAAGGTCTTCACCATATTCAGGTTTCTTAACATGATAACATATGGATTTTGATGCGCATCCTATTTCATAACCTAATAATAGTATTCGCCATGATAAATCTACATCATCGTAGTACATGAACAATAGATTATCATATCCTCCTACCCTCTTGAATAGTCTTCTTCGTATTATTATTGAAGCTCCATGCACTGCTGAAAGAGGTTGTTTTCTTATGCTCTCATCTATTGTCTCTGGTTTCTGTAAGAATCCTCTACTCAATGTTGCACCATACTTGTCTATTATTAATCCAGCACTATCTATTCTATTTAATGGATGATATACTACTTTGCTTGACGCTACTCCTATGTGGGGGTTCTTGTCCATGTATTCTACTAGTTCTTTAAGCCAGTTTTTGTCTAATATTAAGTCATTGTTTATTATTACTAAATAATCGGTTGCGTTAGAATATAGTGCTCCAATATTACTTGCTATACAGTATCCATAGTTTTTCCTTAACCTTATTATTCTATAACCATACTTAAGCTTATGAGCGTTTTCCTCAAGTCTCCTCCTTATTATCTCTAAGCTCTTATCACTTGAATTGTTGTCAACTATTACTAGTTCGTAGTCGGTGTAGGTTTGGTTTACTAGGCTTTCAATTAGTTTTCCTACTATGTGTTCGTTGTTGTAGTTTGGTATTATTATGGTTACTCTCGGCTTATTCAAGGAATTCAGCCATGATACTGTTTTTATCATTCTAATAGTGTGGCTAGTTGTCTCCCTGCTGTATTTAATATTCTTGTAGTTTATCTCGTATTGATTTTCTATGTTGAACTAGGTAGTCTCGAGAACGTATCCTGTGTTAACGTATTTTAGTGCTTTCTTAATGCTTAATGCTATTTGTGGTGTGATAATGATTGATGGGATTGAAGCTATTGTGTATAACATGTTTCTTAAGTTAAGGTATGTTTTAGGGTACTTTATTAGCGCGTTTACCTTCAATGTTATGTATAGGAGCCTGTTTTTAAGCCACTTGCTTCCGCGTGTAATTGATTCAGGGTTTTCTCTTAGGAATGTTAGATAGTATGGTAGGTTTGCTATTCTATGGTTGTGTGCTATGGCTCTTATCCAGAATTCATAGTCTTCTGATCCTTCTAGACCTGGTGTGTATAGTCCTATGTTGCGGTATACTCTTTTAGCAACAATAGTGCTACTGTTGATTATGGGGTTATGTGCTATTATGTGTTTTCGTATCTCGTTGGGCGTTACTGGTACTTTAATTTTACCTATTATGTGTTCAGTATCTGTTATTAGGATGGCCCAGGTTCCTAAGATGTCTATATGGTATTTGTTGGCGAAGTAGACTTGGTATTCTAGTTTTCGTTTATCATAGTAGTCGTCTGAATCTACTCTAGCAATGTATTCTCCTTTCGATAAAGTGATGCCCTTGTTTATGGAGTATATTAGTCCTCTACGTCTTCTATGGTATATAAATTTAAGTCTATGGTCGTCCTTAAATAATTCAATGACATTTATAGCATTTATATCTCGTTCCCTATTACCACTTGGATCCATTATCGCTATCAGTTCAAGATTACTATATGTTTGATCAAGTATACTCTTAATACATTTATACAGGTAAGTGTGCTTCACATTGTATATGGGTAGTATTACTGAGACTAGTTCATGCATCTTATCTCTCATATCCTGAGTCCATGTTATACGACTTCTATGAGAAGGTTATATAAAATATTATAGTTTCTGTACTGTCATAACTTAACTAGTTAGACGAATGCATTAAAGTTTTAGAGTGTATTAAGTTTAACTAGATTTTGCCATCCTATCGTTATAGAATGAAGGTTATACACGTATTTATAGGGATAAACTTAAATACTCCTCAATACCCACGTTTTGTATAGGCAAAAAGTAGATAGTATTTACATGTACAAGGTGAGACTGTATGGCTAAGAAGATTAAGAGGGGTATCTCTGCTCCTCTCGGTGTTATCTTCGGTGTACTACTAGCTATCATACTAGTAATCCTAGCAGTATTCATAGCCTTCAACATCTCAACAAGCACAGTTAAGAGCCAAAGCGCACAAATAAGCGTAGTAGGAACACCAGTACTATTCTACAATCCTAACACTCTAGCGGCTGATGAATTAACATTTGTAGTGTACAATCCTACAGAGAATCCCATTACAGTTAAGAGTGTTATAATTAAGGGTGTCGAAACAATTGTAAACCAGACAGTAGCTCCTAAGAAGAGCTTAGACATAAGTGTAACGTTAGCTAATGTTACGTTAACATGGACCGAAGTATATAGGGGTTATGTAGAGTTCACTATCATCACTCAGACAGGCAGCTTAGCTGCTTCAGCACAACCAGTAGCCAGAGGTTAAGGGTAAACATATTTACTTTCAAGTAATCTTTTTTCCTTCAATCATGCTCTTCATTATTGCTGGTATTGTGCAGTAAACTTTTTCTCGGTGTACATGTATTACAGTGTGACGGCTGAGGACGAGGTAGCTATATCAACATATGAGAATACATACTAATGTAGTATGATGTAAGAGGTTTTAGTATGGGTAGGAGTAGTAGGGGTATCTCGGAGCCTTTTGGACTTGTGCTTGCTATTCTTATTCCAGTGGTACTCATTCTCGTCATATTCTTCTGGGCTTGGGTATATGCTACTGATGTTATGTATCATCAAGAGGCTCAGATTGTTGCTGCTGGTACTCCTTATGCTCACTATTTTCCTGGTAATAATAGTTTGAAGGAGCTTGTTATAGTTGTCCATAATCCTATGCCTCATCCTGTTGAGGTTAGAGGTGTTATCATTAAGGGTCAGTACATACCGTTGAATGTTAGTACTCCTCCTAAAAAGAATTATAGGATTGAGATAGATCTTAGACCATATGCTATAGCGTTATCTCAGCGTGAAATAGATAGTGGGTATATGGAGTTTGTGATAGTCACTAATCTTGGAACGCTTACTGTTTATGCGCAACTTAATCCTTACGGTTAAGGTATGCTTGCTCCAGGTATGCTTGCTCCCTCAGCTCTAAATATTAGAGTATTGTTGGTTAAAGCTAATGCGGTAGGGGATATTACCTATATAGAAGGATTATGTTTATTCTTGCTGGGTCATTGATTAGTGGAAGAGTAAGAGCTTATGCTAAAGAGAAGGTGTTGAAGCCTATGTTTACTAGGTAATGTTGGCTTGTCTACTCCTTTTACTTCCAGCTTTTAGTGTATAATATTAGTAGTATTATTGCTGGTAGTAGGCTTATGGCTCTTGTGAGGTCTCCGTAGGTTTTTAGGGCTAGGTCTGGGTTCTTTAGGGCTGGCTGTATGTATATGAATGCTAGTACAGCTACTACTATTGCTAGTAGTGTTAGTGGAGCTACCATTGAGGCGAATTTTAGTGGTTCGCGTGTTATTGTTAGCATGTATATGGTTGTGAATAGCCATGCTCCTAGTATTATGAATGGTGTTAGTGCTAGTATGAACTGTGTTATGGTTATTATGGAGTCTCTTATCCACGGTACAACTAGTGATAGGGCGTATACTAGTGCTAGTATACCTGCTAGGCCCTTTACGCCTCCGGCTAAGACCATTAGTACTTGTTGGGTACTATATGCTACTTCTACTAGTATTTTGGCTTCAAGTAATAGTACTATTACTCCTATACTAGCTAATAGTATTTGGGAATAGATATTCGGGTAGACTATTGCTACCAGTATTACGGGTATTATTGTTGACCTAACTACACCGTATAGTCTACTGTACTTGTAGGTCCATGGGAGTACTAGGACCTCGTATACTATTAGCGCTATTAGTGGGATAATGTTTAATGGTAGATCAGGTATAACGTATGATGCTGGATCAACGACAAGTCTACCATAGGTGACTGCTAAGCCTATTCCTACGACTAGTACTACTACGTAGTAGATTACTGGTAACCTTATGGGCTTCCCCTCAACGGTTTCAACTTGCTCACCTATACGTGTCTGCTTGTACATGTATATCTTTACCCTAAGATAACGTAGTAGGTAGGGTATCTGAAAAGCCTTATCCATTAAGCATAGATTTAGTTATAGGAGGTTAAGGGTTTTAGGTGTTCTAGACAGTATTTTTGCCTTGGTAGGATGTGGTTTGAGGAAGTGTTTTATTTCTTTCCAAGGATTTGAGTCTTGTGGATGCCTTGTACGTGTTGATGATGGTGTAGGCTTACCTTGTAGTGTTGGGTTAAGGGTTAGAGGTGGAGAAATCTATAGGCTTGTATATGATGTGGTTTTGTCTCGTCCAGAAGACTATTTATCGGTTTATCAGAGTTGTTGTAATCATAGTTGTCTTAAGTGTCATAGCTGGTATTTTACTCAGATAGCTCGTGGCTCATGGTACTCGCCTAGAAGGATCTTAGAGGAGGTTTTAGCTTATAGTGAGCAGGTTACGGTGTGGGAGCCTCGTAGTCGTGCTACTATGTGGCATGCATCAGATCTATGTAGTCACTGTGGGCTATGTAAGACAACTGGTAGGTATGGACCCTTCTGTCCACGTAGGCTTAGCTCTGATAAGATAGTCTTGTCTCCTCAGGGATGGGGTCCTGTTAGAAACATTGTATCATTTACTGGTGGTGACCTTTATTGCCAGCCAGCATTCTATATTAAGGCTTTCAAACTTATTAAACGTGAAGTACCGGACATGTGGATACACATTGAAACTAATGGATACGGTCTTACACCTAAGAACCTAGAACTACTATATGAAGCGGGGCTTGACTCAATATGGCTTGACCTTAAAGCATTCGATGAGGGAACGTATAAGCTATTGTGTGGTACCACAAATAGGTGGATACTAAGGATACCGGAGATTGTGAAGGATAGGGGGTTAGACATAGTATTAGAAGTAGTATTATTGTATATTCCTGGACTAGTAGAACTTGACCAAATGGAGCGGTTTGCGGAGTACCTAGCAAGAATAGACAAGTACATACCTATAACACTACTAGCATTCTTTCCAGAATACAAGCTAAGACACCTTAACCCGCCAACACTTGAAGACATGGTTAAAGCCTACAATGTTATGAGAAGGTATGGATTGGTTAATGTTAAGGTAGGTAATGTAGGAGTAGTATGTAGGACTAGGGAATGCGTAGAGAACCTAATAGAGAGGATTGGTAGAAGAGCAGTAGCCCTCTAGTATTCCATAGTGTAAAAGCTAAAATATCTGTAATGAGAGTATTATAGATGGGTTCCCTGAATGGACCTACTCTACATGTTAAGCCTGTACACCTTAATAGCTTATGCATCCCTGGTAGGCTCAATTCTAGTAATATCACAGTTCAAGGACAAGGAGAATAAGGTTATAGAGGAAGGCTAAGATCCTAATAACCTAACACCACTCTAGTAGAACTAACAACCTAGATACTGCCAGCTTTTAGTAGCTTTAGAGCTAACGTTAGGAATAAGAAGGTTACAGCTAGGATATTATAATCTGGGTGTAACTAACTGCTAGTAGACAAGTTCATTGATAGAGAAGAAGAACTCCAACTACTCGAAAATGCTTGGAAGAATAGACCTGGATTTATAGTAGTTTATGGTAGAAGGAGAATTGGTAAGACAAGACTTCTCCTAGAATTTCTTAAGAGAGTTAAAGGAATATATTATCTGGCTAGACTTACTAGTCATGAAGACAATCTCCTGGGTTTAGCTAAAAGCATTGAGAGAATAGTACCTGGCTTTACACGTGGTAAGGTATATACTTCACTAGATACCTTACTACAAGATGCTGTCCATATGGGTGTTGAAGTAATAGTAATAGACGAGTTTACCTATTGGATTAGAATAGCACCTAGAGTCCTCAGTGAACTACAGTACTTCGTAGACATGGTTTTACCCAATACTAGGCTACTACTTATAATATGTGGTAGTATAGTAGGAGTAATTGAGAGAAGCGTTCTTAGTGGAGGAAGCCCCCTATACGGTAGGAGAACCTTATCATTAAAGCTAAGACCTCTTAAACCATGGCATATTCAGGGATTCCTACCCTCATACAGTGTTATTGAAAGAATAATAGTTTATGGACTAGTTGGAGGAATACCATACTACCTAAAGTTATTTCAAGACAACATACCATTAAAAGACAACATTAAAAACTTGTTTCTTCTCAAAAACTCACTACTATATAATGAAGTAGACTTCCTGCTAAGAGAAGAATTTAGGAACCCCTCAACATATAGTAGGATAATAAAGGCTATAGCTAAGGGACATAGCACTCTCGGTAAAATAAGTGATGCTACTGGTATACCTAAAACCCATTTAACAAGTTATTTGGAAACCCTAGAGAGAATAGGATTCATAGAGTATAGGAGACCATTATGGTCTAAACGTGGATACTATACAGTAAAGGATTACCTACTAAGATTCTACTATAACATTATAGACGATGTAAGAGAGCTAATAGAGTTAGAACAAGTAGATACAGCTCTCAAAGAAGTACTAAGTAGACTAGACAAGTACATGGGCACAGTATTTGAAGATATAGCATACGAACTAATACCACTCCTAAAGCAAAGAAACCTAGTAGAAGAATTCGATAATATAGGAAGGATAGTTCACAAAGGAGTAGAAATAGACCTAGCATTAATAAACTCTAAGAAAAAACATGCAATACTAATAGAAGTAAAATGGAGTAAAATCACAGACCAAGAGGCATCGAGAATAATTCAAAACCTACACCATAGAGCATCAAAGATAAAAAGACTAGAGGAATACACTAAGTCATACATAATTCTTGCAAGAGAAGCAGACGTAAAAGAATACAAAGGAAACGTAATTGATCTCTCAATGCTAGGGTTATGATAAGGACATGGACATCTAGTCTAGACTCCTTAAAGAATTTTACTACCTATATGTAGTTCCTACTCTATCATAATCTTATTATCAATTATATGGTTGGATTAGCCTAGAAGGCTATTTCATAAATGTTTTTCTACTACCTCTGGGTAGTAAGTTAAGTGGAGGGATACATATGGTTTCTAAGACAGCCTTATACGCAATCATAGCCATTATAGCAATAATAGTCATTGTTGTTGGAGTATACTTGTACACGACAACTACAGCACCAAAGAAAGTAACATTAACTATAGAGTATGGTGAGCCTTGGAAAGACCTAGTAAAACCAGTACTAGACAAATATGTACAAGAGATGAAGGCTAAGGGATACGATGTCGAAGTAAAGGAGAAAATGATACCCTATGGCCAAGACTTCGTTAAAGTAATAACAAACGACTTTGCTGCAGGTGCAGCAGGAGACGTAGTAATAGTTGACAGCTTCATGATACCATCATATGCTTCAGCAGGCTACCTATACGCTCTAGACGACCTAGTATCCAAGTGGGATGGCTGGAACCAGTACCCAGAACCTATGAAGAAAATCGTTGAATGGAAAGGCAAGGTCTATGGAGTAATGATAGATACAGACGTACGTATGATATGGTATCGTAAAGACATATTCAAGATGGCAGGCTTACCCGAAAACTGGCAGCCAACAACATGGGAGGACATATTTAAGGCAGCTGAAGCATTAAAGGCGAATGCTGATAAGATTAAGAGTACTCTAGGAATAGACGAGTTCTATCCACTATACATACCAGCTGGTACTAAGTGGGGAGAAGCAACGACAATGCAAGGATTCTACATGGTGCTACTAGGAGCAGATAAACCACCATACAATAGACTATACGACTACGAGAAAGACAAATGGGTATGTAAGAGCACAGCTCTATGGAGAGCATTCAAGTTCTACATAGACGTCTACCAAACATACAAGGTAGGACCAATAGAATACAACTTCGCACCAGACGTATGGGCCACTCATAGAAAGGTGTTCTCAGAAGGCAAAGTAGCAATGGACATAGGTGGCTCATGGGAATGGGGCGAAGGATGGGGTCCAAGCGGTATAGCACCACTAAAAGCATGCCTAGACCAGTGTGGTAAAGACGAACAATGCTACTACAACTGTGAAGCACAACACATAGGCTATGCTAAAATGCCAGGATACAGTGGAGGAGCACATGGTGAACCAAAGTTCGTAACAGTAAGCGGTGGATGGGCTATAGCACTAAACGCTAACCTAGCAAAAGATAAGACAAAACTTGAAGCGGCATGGGAGCTAGTGAAGATGATAGCAAGCCGTGACAACATAGCAAAGTTCTGCGCAAAATATGGTAAGATAGCGCCAAGAATGGATGCACTACAAGTACCAGAATACGCTAACAACCCATACCTAAAAGCAGTAACAGAATACCTACAATTCACTGACTTTAGAGACGCACTACCAGACTACCCCAAGGTATCAAACATAATACAGGAGATAACAGAGAAGATAATACGTGGCGAAATAACAAGTCCAGACCAAGCATTAGACCAATACTGCTCAAAGCTTAAGGAAACAGTTGGAGCAGATAACGTAGTAGAATACCCTGTTACAAAAAGCTAAACACTAGGTAAGAGACACAATTATTTCACAACAATTTTTTCCCTACAATACACTCCTCAACTCATCTACATGTTAAATCCTTCAATTAAAAAGATATGTAAGTATTTAGCCAACATATAGGTAATGGGGAGTGTATTGAGTTTAAGCGAGTACCTTAAAGATAGATTCCTTGAAGGTACAGGTGCAAGGCTACTATTACTACCAGCACTTGCACTAATAGCTATATTCGTTGTCTTCCCCGTAGTATGGAACGTTTATGTAAGCTTAACTAACTATGCACTAACAGGTCCTCGTGCAAGAATCTATGGGTTTATAGGATTAGAAAACTACATACGCATATTCCGTGACCCAAGCTTCTATAACACACTTAGAGTAAGCTTCCTATTCACATTGTTTTCAGCTATAATAGGTCAAGCATTCCTAGGCCTAGGCATAGCTTTAGCACTGAGAATGCGTGAACCAGAAGGAATACTAGGGAAAATTACGAGAGCACTAAAAATTACAGCATCAACACTAGTCTTCGTAGCATGGATTATACCTGAAGTAGTAGCAGGTTATGCTTGGAGCGCAATTACTAGTAAAGGTGGCCTAGTATCAATGCTTTTAGGAGTAAACGAGAACATCTACGTGAAATACCCCTTTGAAACCATAGTAGTAGCTAACGTGTGGAGAGGTACTGCTTTCTCAATGATACTCTTCATGGCCGCTCTCGAAGGCATACCCCAATACATCTATGAAGCAGCTGAAATAGATGGTGCAGGCCCGTGGAAACGCTTTAGACACATAATACTACCATTAATTTCCCACGCAATACTAGTAGACTTCATACTAATAACTATTTGGACTTATGGAGTATTTACAATGCCCTTCATGATAGTAGGTCCTAGTGGTCAAGGCGGTCCTGCTCAAATATGGACTCTCTACGTCTACTACAACGCTATAAACGTTTACGAAGTAGCATATGCAGCTACAGCAGCTAACATAATGTTCCTAATAGTCTTAGCCATGATAATTGTTTACTTAAGGGTAATGGGCTTCCTAAGGAGGTGGTGGTAGTGGGTAAAGCTGGTTTTATAGCATTAATAATACTATGGTTATTCCTTGCATCAGTAGCAGTATTCTTCGGTATACCTTTAGTATGGCTTATACTATCAGCTCTAGACCCTAATGCTTCACCAGAATTCAAGATCCCCTCAACTATATCCATGGAGAACTTCATACGACTAGGCGAGCCTGTTAGCGGTGTCCCCCCATATATGTGGATTGTTAACTCAACAATAATATCAACTCTCGTAGCAACCATAGTAACTATAGCATCAATACTAGCTGCCTACGTACTAACAAGGTATAGTTTCAAGGGTCAATCAGCAATGCTAACAGCATTCATAGTATTTAGGCTAATACCACCACTAATACTAGCACTACCCATAATGATCCTGTACCGTATGTGGGGTATGATGAACACTATACACGGCCTAGTACTAGCTATGTCTGCTCTAATACTACCATTCACAATGATGATTGCCGAAAGCTTCCTCAAATCTATCCCAGCAACATATGAAGAAGCAGCAATGGTTGATGGATGTACAAGGCTTGGAGCATTCCTAAAAATAACACTTCCACTAGCAGCTCCAGGAATAGCAACCATATGGCTACTAGCATTCGTTACCAGCTGGAGTCAATTCGTACTACCACTAATGATTATTCGTACACCATCACTAATGCCTGCATCCGTTGGACTACAATTCTTCTTCGGAGAATACGGTAGAGTAGAATATGGTAAACTCTCAGCCTTCTCAATCCTATACTCTCTACCCGTACTCATAGTATTCCTCATAGTCCAAAAATACTTGAAGAGAGGTATAGCAGGCCTTGTCACAAGATAATAGTTAAGAAGAGGTGTACACGTCATGGCAAGTGTTAGACTAGACCACGTAACCAAAATATTCCCTCCCAAAACAATAGCAGTAAACGACGTCAGCCTAGAAATAAAGAATGGAGAATTCTTCATCCTCCTAGGCCCAAGCGGATGCGGTAAAACCACAACCCTTAGAATGATTGCAGGCCTAGAAAAACCTACAAAAGGTAGAGTATACATAGACGATGAAGACGTAACAGATCTACCCCCAAGGAAAAGAGACGTAGCAATGGTATTCCAAACATACGCGCTCTACCCCCACATGAAGGTCTACGACAACATAGCATTCCCACTAAAACTAAGAAACATGCCAAAAGACGAAATAGATAGAAAGGTAAAAGAAGTAGCAAAACTACTAAGAATAGAAGAACTACTAGACAGATACCCAAAACAACTATCAGGTGGACAACAACAACGCGTAGCACTAGCTAGAGCACTAGTACGACACCCTAGAGTATGGCTCATGGACGAGCCCTTAAGCAACCTTGATGCACTACTAAGGGTTAGAATGAGGGCTGAGATTAAGAGGCTTCAGAAGGAGTTGAAGATAACTACAATCTATGTTACACACGACCAAGTAGAAGCAATGAGCATGGCAGATAGAATAGCAGTAATGAACAAGGGAAGAGTACTCCAAGTAGGATCACCAAGAGAAGTATACCACAAACCCAAAACACTATTCGTAGCAGGATTCATAGGAACACCACCAATGAACTTCATAAAAACAGTATTCACAATAGACAAAAACGAGTACGTATTAAGCGGCCAGAACTTCAAAATAAAGCTACCAAGACAACTAGGCGAACTAATAGAAACAAAAAAGGGACTAGACAAGGAAGTAATACTAGGCATAAGACCAGAACACATAGAAGTAGTAGAACAACCAATAGAAAAGAACAACATAGTTGAAGCAGAAGTCTACGTAGTAGAACCCCTAGGCACAGAAACAATAATAAACATAAAGATAAACGACACAATAGTAAAAGTTAAAACAGTTAAAGAAATACTCCTAGAACCAGGAGCAAAAATAAAAGTAAAAATAGACCCCAACAAAATATACATATTCGACCCAACTACCGAGGAAGCAATAATCTAAAACAAGAACAACAATATTCTAAATAATAAATTAAACCCAAACACTCCACCATAGTGGACTAACCAGTTACTAAGTATATCAAAACAAAAAATATCTGTTATAGAGCATAATCTCAATATAGGGAGTAGTATGAACCTCAAAGCTAAATCTAAGCTAACGATAGTGTTACTTCTAATTATAACTGTAACGTCAATAGTAGCTTCCAGCTTAATTATTCAGCCATACACCAGTAAACTATACTATTATATTGATAATACAAGAACCTATGTTGAAGAGAAATGTACAAATGATGCATGCTATAGAATTGAAGCATTCACCGTAGTAGCAGAACCTGGTAATGTAACCA
>WANQ01000026.1 GCA_015521735.1 Pyrodictiaceae archaeon
GGGTTACAATTGATAAGGCTACTGATTTGTGGATGTATTTTGTATTTATCTTAATATTATCCATAATTATTGCAGGAGGCTATGGCTTTCTAGAAATTAATGATGAGATTTTAGGTTTTATTAAAGGTCTAGGTATTTCAGCACTAGCTCTTGTTGCAATATATGTGTTATCGTGGATCAAGGTGTACAAAGCCCACAGCTAACGATGGTGAATGTTCTTGGGATGTCAGGATAAAGTAATTGTACGGTTACGCGAAGTTAGGGCAAGATATGGAGTAAGTCAAGAGAAACTAGCTGAGAGCGTTGGAGTTACGAGGCAAACAATAATAGCAATAGAGAGGGGAAAGTACTTACCATCTCTAAAATTAGCTCTTAAAATAGCAAGATACTTTAACTTAAGAGTAGAAGATATATTCCAGCTAGAATCATGCAATGATAACGAAAACAACAGCCAAGTGGATACCAGCAATTAATAAAGTGATTCAATGTAAGTGAAGACCGTATTATCAATATAGTAAAGTAATTATGGAGGTTAACGAGATTAGGGTTGTCGATGAAGGCATGATTAGGAATATAGGCACTGATCATAAACTGTGTTTAAGCACTTATCTTGAATTATATTGCTAATGATTTTAGACATTCATAAAATAGAGAATGTGAATGTTAATAAACTTATTTTAAGAATTAAGAAGGCATGAATAGTAGGATCAAGGAGTTGAACAATACATGTCGGATAGGGAGAAATGTTGTTGAGCAATCTTGATACTGTTATAGTTGTGGCTAGTATTAGTTGTGATCTTGGGCTAAATATAATTATCACATGAGTCTAGTACGGAGGAGGTTATTGTTGTCGGGATGTGAATAAAGATTTTGTACTTTCTCGGGATGTTTAAGATATTGCTATTGGATGTAGATGCTATATTTGCTGGTATTCTAATGAAGGAGGTATTGTCTAGTACAAAATGTAAGGTTATGTTCTTGTCTTGTCGTGTATTGGGAAAAAGAGGTATTTATGACGTTTATTTAGATGTAATGTATTAAGCATGTAGTTATTCTAGTGCTTTTAGTGCTTTTTCAGCCATATCTTTTATTACTTTGTATGGGTCTTTTGCTTTCATTACTGCTGATGCTACTAGTACTCCTATGGTTCCTAGTTTTATGGCTGCTGCTACGTCTTCTCCTGTTGTTATGCCGGCTCCTGTTAGTATCTTTACTCTTGGATTTACTTTTCGGATTAGTTCTACTGAGCGTGTTACTACTTCTGGTTTTGCTTTTGATACAGGTATGCCTGTTCCTATGAGTTCTGGTGGTTCTACTGCTATCATGTCTGGTTCAAGTACTGCTACTGCTGCTCCTACTTCTGGTACATCGCCGCACACCAGTGTTTCTATTCCTAGTTTCTTTGCTTTTGTTACTATTTTGTGTATGTCTGCTATTTTCATTTGATGTTCGCTATGGTTTATTATTGTTCCTTTAACTCCTACTTCCTTTAATGCTTCTAATGGTATGTATCCTGTATGTGCTCCAGGATCGTATGGGTCTACGTGTTGTGCGTATACGGGTATTTCTACTTCCTGTGCTATTCTATATAGTTCGGTGAATGGTGGTGCTACTATTACTATTACTCCTGTTTCTTTTGCTACTTTTTCTGCTTGTTTAGCTATTTCGAGTGCTTTTTTACCGAATGCTTGGGGGTAGGCTTTATAATTTATTGCTATAATGGGGGTTTCAGTCATTGTACTCTTACCTATGTTAGGGTCTTGGAGTATTTGAGGAATTTGTATTTGGTTAAAAATATTAGTTTAAATGTGTATTTTATTGGTACTTAAGGGTTAATCGTGTTCTTCTCCACTTAGCATTTCGCTGTGCTTTACTTTTACTTCGTATTCTTTTGCTTCGTAGAATCTGCCTTTAAGTTTCTCTAGTACTTGTGGTAGTGTTGTATACTCCATTTCTTCGGGTCCTAGACGGTGTGGCATGAATGGTCCATGGCGTCTCATGTAGTCTGCTATTTGTTGTGCTAGTCTTCTTGTTTCATCGAATGCTGGGTCGTCGAATAGGTCTGCTGGTCCTATTAGTCTTCCATTCTTTATTTGGAATCCTAATGCTATTACTCTTGGTGGGCCATCAAATCTTGTACACTTAGCGTATTTCTGTGGTACCGGCATTAGTGGTCCGTGATGGCTTCCCCTCATCCATCCTGCTACTAGGTGTGGGAATGAGAAGGGTTCTAGTATTTCTCCTACTGCTGGTAGTCCATGCTGAGCACGTACTATCATTACTGGGTCGTCTTTGCCTACGTATTTTCCTGCTATTAGGTTTAATCTCTCAGTACTAACTACTGCTGCTAGTAGATTATCTGATTTACGATATACTCTTTTTATAACATATCTTGATGGTGTACCTATTAAAGCTAGTACATCATATGTTTCTTCTGGTGTATTTAGTTTTACTGCTTTTCCTTCTATTACGTCGTATATTTCGAATACAAATCCTTCATGCATTCTTGGATCTATTACTAGTCCTGCTGTATTAAACGGGTCTGCAAATATTCTAAATAGTGGTAGGTTAAATGCTCCAGGCTCCGTTTTATCAGCCATGAATATGACTACTGGTTCTGAGGGTCTCTCAATAATCTCCATTTCCGCGACTCCTGGGCCAAGTCCACGTACATTTCCTGAGAATGCTTCAGTTAACAAGTCTTGGCCAGCTGCATATAGTCCTAGTTCTTTAGCTACTTCTGCTGCCTTCTTGAAAGCATCCCAAGCTAATCCATGTATTTCTGGACTGTCTACTCCCTTTCTATGCGTCATTATTAACTCTAGGTCGTCGCCTACATGTGTTACGTAGAAGTCAATTATTGTGCCCTTTCTCTTTGCTTCAGCTAATACTTTGCTAGCAGCAGCGAGGGTGTCTGGGTGTGTTATGTGGTGTCCTGCAAGAGAGCCTATATCAGCTTTTATGACGCTTAGAGTTATTCTTTTTTCTTCTTGACTCATGGTTTATCCTTCCCCATAAAATGTATATTATCCTTGTATTTCTTGATTCTACTTTTCGTGAGGGGTGGTTAAATATTTTTCACATATTAGTCATTACAGAACTGGGGGATTAGTGGGAAATGATTATTGTCTACTGTTTCAATACTACTCTTCCTCTAGTTCAGGTTTTATTGGTATGTAATAATATTCACCTATACTCTTTTGATACCTATCTAGATAGCTTCCTTCCTTGTTTACACGGGGTCTGCCTGTCTGTGGATCACGTCTAAACGTTATTCCTAGATCCTTAAGGAACATATTCATTGATGTACGTAGTGGTAATGGTTTTGTAGCTTCACCATGGACTCCTGGCTCACCTTTGAACACCATTATTTTGTCGCTTATATAGTCTTGTATGCTTACATCGTGTTCTACTACAAATGCTAGTGCTTCTTTTTCTTCAACTATTTTTCTAAGTACTTTAGCTACTGTTAGACGTTCCTCAACGTCTAGGTACGCTGATGGTTCATCTAGTAGGTATATGTCGGCTTGTTTTATAAGGCAGGATGCTATGGCTAGTTTTTGTAGTTCTCCTCCACTTAAGTCGGAAGCATTTTGATCTAGTAGTTTATTTAATCTTAACTTGCGGATGACTTCTGAGTACAACCAGCTTGTAGGGTTGAGGGCGTCAGGATTTGCTTCTTTTAAGATTTTTCTAACAGTTCCATCAAACATTTTTGGTGAGACATATTGTGGTTTATAGCTTATAGTGTACTTGGTGTTTCTTCCACTTATTTCTCCTTTTTCAGGCTTTAATTCTCCTGCTAGTATGCGTACAAATGTTGTTTTACCTATTCCGTTTGGGCCTAAGAGTCCGATTACTTCACCTTTATTAGCTTTGCCGGCTTCAACTTTAAGTGAGAACTCGCCTAGCTTTTTTTCAATGTTAGTCCATTTAATAGCTTCTTCTTGTTTCTTAGTAACTTGTTTTTCGTGTCCATAGACATGGAATTTTATGGGCTCACTACGTATTCTCATGTTTTCTGCTGGTAGGTATCCTTCTAGGAAATAGTTTATGCCATTCTTAGTACTATAGGGTTTTGAGACTATGCCGTAGACTCCTGGCTCACCGTATATTACAGTTACTAGGTCGGAGAGATAGTCTAGTACAGCTAAGTCGTGTTCTACGACTATTACGTAATTGTTTTTACTGGCCAGGTATTTCCTAATTATTTTAGCCATACGTATTCTTTCACGTACATCTAGGTAGCTACTCGGCTCATCGAATAAATATACATTAGCGTCTTTGCTTATAGTTGCCGCTATTAGAAGCTTTTGTAGTTCACCCCCACTTATGACATTTATTTTTCTATCCCATATTTTGGTAAGACCTATTTCTTCAGCTATCTCCTTAGCTATACCTTTATCGTCGGCCTTTAACAGTAGTTCCCCTACAGTTCCTTTAATAAAGCGTGGAACTAATTCTACATATTGTATTTTATGGGCTACTCTCATCTTACCTGCTGATAAGTCTTTGAAGTAGTTTTGTAGCTCGGTTCCTCTGAAGTACTTCACCACTTCGCTCCATTCAACATCTTTTTCATAATTACCTAGGTTAGGTTTTAATTCTCCTGCTAGTATCCTAAGGGAGGTTGTTTTACCACTTCCATTCTTACCTATAATTCCAAGTATTTTGCCTTTTACAGGTGTAGGTAGTCCATAGAGTTTGAAAGCGTTTTTCCCATAGCGGTGAACTACTTTTCGCTCCCATTCATCTGGTAGGTTTACTATGGTAATTGCTTTGTAGGGGCACTTCTTTACACATATGCCACATCCAATACATGTTTCCTCATGTATAACTACGTATTTTCTTGATTCATGCAGTTCTATTGCTATCTTTCTTCTCCTATTTAATGGGCAAAATCTAATACATTCTAAATTGCATTTACTAGGTTTACATAGATCCTTGTCTACGACAGCTACTCTAACCATTATTATCATCTATGGAATGTCGTTATATGTTTAGGTTTAAGAAGTTTATTAAGTCTTGTGAACTAAATTCTAATGAAGATATAAGCTATGATGAGTGGTGACGGCTCTGAATAAGTGATGTGTATTAATCTGGCTCTGAGCTGCAATCACTTCAATATCGTTAACGCTATCTTAGTTAACATCGTTAGTTCTAAGTCATTGACGTCCTCGCTTAAATCTATGTCATATAGTTCCTTAATACGTTTTAAATTAGGTAAGCATTTGCTAAAAGGCTCTTGTATGTTACTGAGTATTTTCCATAGGTTTTCTTTAAGATACTCTAGTTCTCTACTACTATAACTAGCCAATACAATGCATGCATTTTCCTTAGGCCTAGCACCTACAAGTTCTATGGCTTCTTTTATTTGTCTTGTAGCAGAGAGATAGAGTAAAAATTCCATTGCAGGGTTTTTGGCTATGGCTAAGTCTTCTGTATGTGCCTTTAATGCAAGTGCAGCAGCCAGCTTCACCTGTCTTTCAGTGCAGTAGGCGTTTTCTCTAATTACCTGTATAAATCTATTCTTATTTGAAAGTTCTTGGATGTGGTTGAATATCTTTTCTAATGCTTTGCTTGATGGGGTCTCTAGTTTAACAAGTTCTACTTTAACATTATTGATGTAGTTGACTATTTTGCTTACTTCTTCTTGAGACAAGGGATGCGATCCTCTTTATCTGTTCTAAGCTTATGTTTGTTTGTTTGGATACTTCAATTAGTAAGCTTTCATCAATTTTCCCGTTTGAATACTCTCTGGCTAGTTCAGCTTTTTCCCAAGGAAATATTATCCAAGCATCTGTTATCTCGGCATAGAAGTCTGGTGTAAGGATAGTTGTTGGCTTAACGTATAGTGTTGCCGTATAGATATTTCTTGGACCATAGAGTCTAGTCATTTCCATGGCTATTGATAAGCTCTTACCCGTATCCGCTACATCATCTACAAGTAATACATTTTTATTTGTTATATCAAGTATTAAGGGATATATTATTATTGGTTGTTCTTTCCTTGTTTCAATGCTTTTGTAGAATTTTATACCTAGGACCCCTATTCTTTCTATTCCTAATAGATCTGCTATTATTCTAGCTGGTATCCATCCTCCTCTTAGAATAGCTATTACTGTGTCTACTTCTATACCTTTATCTATTATTTGTTCAGCAATTTTATATGATAACCTCTCTATATCGTCCCATGAAGGTGCAATGAATTTTTTCTTCAATATTAGCCACCGTGGTTTACAGGAATTATCTTTACTTCTATATCATTTCTTTTACTAATTTTTATTAACTCTTCCAGCGATAGTGTTGAAGCTAAGTTTAAGTCTACATCATTTACTAAGACTATTATACCTGGATGAGGTTTAACCTTGTTACCTAGATCTAGAAACTGTTTTAGCTCAGAATACTTTTTAGCTATTTCTTTGAATACATCGCTTATATTGCTGTATTTCTTAGTTTCTAACTCTATGGTTTTATTTATGTTTACTCCTGCTAATCCTTTTATGATTATCTTAGTCAAGGGTATTTTATCCTCCTTGTTGGGCTTCAAGTCTTTTCTTAATCTTAATTAAGTGTGTTATGTAGCCTGCTATTTGGTTTCTAACTTTCTTTGAGTCAACTGATATTAGTTGTTTAACCATTTGTTTGTTGTGCTCAAAATCTTCATTAAATAAGTCTGGATACATTGATAACAGTTTCCTTGCTGTCCGTTTTACTAAGCTTGTTCTGACTTTGCCCACAGTACCTGCACCTTCTCCTTAGGCTTGTTGCTGTATGTGGATATGGATAGTTCAAAGTTTTAAGTCTTAATGAATTCGTTCAACTATTTTATTAATGGTAAGCTTTATATAGAAGCTCTCACACCAAGAGACCCGGATCATTGTGGGTGATAGGTTATGGCAACGGAGCCTATGGGTATACCTGTATTAATACTTAAAGAAGGTACCCAGAGAACAGCTGGAAGAGATGCCTTAAGAGCAAATATAATGGCTGTTAGAGCCGTATCTGAGGTATTAAGAACAACATATGGTCCTCGTGGAATGGATAAAATGCTTGTTGATAGTCTAGGAGATGTTACTATAACTAATGATGGTGCAACCATACTTGATAAAATGGACATTCAGCATCCAGCAGCTAAAATGCTAGTACAAATAGCTAAGGGTCAGGACGAAGAGGTAGGTGATGGTACTAAGACAGCTGTAATACTTGCTGGAGAACTATTACGTGAAGCAGAGTCCTTACTTGAAAAGAACATTCATCCAACGATAATAGTAAATGGTTATAAGAAGGCTATGGAGGAAGCGATAAACTACCTTTACAGTATAGCTGAAAAAATAAATGTTGAAGACGAGGAAGTGTTAAAGAAAGTCGCCATGACTGCATTAACAAGTAAGGCTGTACATGGAGCAAGAGAACACTTAGCTAAGCTAGCAGTAAAAGCAGTAAGACAAGTAGCTGAGAAACGTGGGGACAAGTGGTACATAGATCTTGACAATGTACAAGTAGTTAAAAAGCATGGCGGTAGTTTGCTTGATAGTCAGCTTGTTTATGGTATTGTGTTGGATAAGGAGGTTGTTCATCCTGGTATGCCTAGGAGAGTTGAGAAAGCAAAAATAGCACTACTAGACACACCACTAGAAGTAGAAAAACCAGAAATTGATGCAGAAATAAGGATAAGTGATCCATCACAGATCAAGAAGTTCCTAGAAGAAGAGGAGCAGATACTAAGCAATATGGTTGAAAAAATAGCAGGTGTTGGCGCTAATGTTGTTATTTGTCAGAAGGGTATTGATGATGTTGCACAACACTTCTTAGCAAAGAAGCAAATACTAGCAGTTAGAAGAGTAAAAAGAAGCGACATGGAAAAACTAGCAAGAGCAACAGGAGCAAGAATAGTAACACACATCGACGACTTGACACCCAATGATCTTGGAGAAGCAGAACTAGTAGAAGAGAGAAAGGTTGGCGAAGACAAGATGGTATTCATAGAAGGATGCAAGAACCCAAGATCAGTAAGTATTCTAATAAGAGGTGGACTAGAAAGACTTGTAGATGAAGCTGAACGTGCACTAAGAGATGCACTAAGTAGTGTAGCAGACACTATAAGAGATGGTAGAATAGTAGCAGGCGGAGGAGCAGTAGAAATAGAACTAGCGAAGCATCTAAGAGAATTCTCAGCCAAATTCTCAGGTAAGGAACAATTAGTAGTGCAAGCATTCGCCAAAGCCCTTGAAGGATTAGTAGCAGCACTAATAGAGAACGCAGGACACGATCCAGTAGAAAAATTAATAGAACTAAGAAGTAAACATGCAACACCAGAAGGTAAATGGTATGGCTTCAATGTATTTACAGGTAAAGTAGAAGACATGATGAAGCTAGGTGTAATAGAACCAGCAGCAGTTAAAGCCAACGCCATTAAGGCGGCTACAGAAGCAGCAACACTAATACTAAGAATTGACGATGTAATAGCAGCCTCAAGAACAGAGAAAGAAGAAGAAAAGAAAGGCAAGAAGGAAGAGGAAGAAAAAGAAGAATAACATTAAAACAATATTAGTATGAAGTCACAATATTTAGCCCTACCATTAAAAACCAGATATTTTTACCACTAAGGGTTTACTATACTTTTCATTAGATATCAACGCTTCACCTGGTTCAAGACTTAGCAGTGTCTGGAAAAACTCTTTTCCAATGATTTTTGAAGCATACTCTGCCTCATGGACATCTACCATTCTGTGAAATATCTTAGTGTTAGTGTTAGCTAAAACTTCCCTACTCAATTCTTTAATTGTTTGTGTTATTATAATTAATCCAAGACCATACTTACGAGAATCAAGTATTATGTCTGAAATAATACTGTGACGTTTCATGAAATTGTATGCCTCCTCTATTATGATTAGTATATCACTCTCCACAGCCCCCATGACCTTCTTTTCATACAGTTTCTTAAGTAGTAGAAGCGAATATAGAACCTTAACTCTTGGATTAATTATAGTTGATAAATCTATAACGCTATAATTGTTGGTTACTACGTCATCAATATCTGTATTGTTTATTCTATTGAACAGAATCCTACCTTGCCCCCAATTCAGTAACCTAATTTTTCTTCTAAGCGCACTTAATGCTTCAGCTTCACTTCTACTATCAAGCTTTAATGGGGTATTTCCACTGCTTATAGCGTTTGATAAAGCGGCGACGGATATTTCACTGTAATCTCTACAGAGATAATCTATTATGCTTATTAAGATAGATGTTTGTGGCGGTGTTAGTTCTAATACAGACTCCAATATTGTTAAGCTTAATTCTAAATCACTATTGCATGAAATTAATGGTATAGATATGTTGTCTGAGGTAGGTGTTCCAGGTCTAAAGACGCGAGTTTGTATGTTAGAGTATTCTTTAAGCATTTTAGCGTATGAGATGTATTCCCCATGCCAATCAAATACTATTACACCTAGTTGCCTATTACTATTTCTTAGAACCTCATGTATAATTCTTTTAGCCGTAGTTGTTTTCCCGCTACCAGTAGACCCTGCAATTAATATGTGCTTAAAGAGATCTTCATTTACAAGATATACTGGTTGACTGAGAGCAGTATTTAATGAAGCACCTATGACGTAATAGCCGTGTTGATTCTTTCCCGTAACTTTATTTAAGGGAGTAGAAGTGCTTAGCAAACCGTATACTTCAATATTTTTCCTTCGAGAGAACATGTAATGCATAGATGCCGGGAAATTATAGTCAGTCATCTTACGCAACATAGGTGAGATGGTTTTAAGGAATGGTATGGCTAGAAACGTTTTTATTCTATCTGTTGATACCTTAACTAACTTAATTGTTTGAGATAAGGCGGTAGCAAGACTTAGGATTATGCTTGAATCTTGTACTACTTTGTCTTTGCTATCTGAAATGATTACAACATATGTATTGTACGACTTCTCCGAAATAGTTGACACTATAGCGAGTTCTGATGAAATTTTTGAAGAAAGCATAGCTAAGCTTCTAATAAATTTTTCAAAATCCTCTACAGAGGTCTTTGAGGTTAATATTACCTCATACAACGATATGTAACTGACACTACTACCCGTGTTAACTTCAAAAACGTTGTCTACTCGTACCTTTTTATTTATAATTGAAGTAATATAACCTCTATTAGGCAACACTATGGTAAATACAAATATGTATAAAATGGCTATAAATGCAGTTATTTGCAAGTTCATTGTATTCCCATAAAAGACTAGACATATATTTAAAACGTTATATTTGTTGACTACACTTTATAGTTAATGGCAAATGTTAAAGAGGTTTTACTTTGACGTAAATTTTCTCCATAATACCTATATTTTCAAGCAAGTTGCTTCCTTCAAGTCTAACGATAAATCCTCCTATGGATATTAATGTAACAGTATTGTTGTCCTTCCTCCTTCTATAGAATAAGTAGCCTTGTCCACAAAACTCGTTGTCTCCGCATAAAGGTTTTTCCTTTAGAAACTCAACTAAGATTTTATTACTTCCCTCAAATATGTTGAATTCCTCATGTACATCCATTGTTAAACTTACCTTACTATCACATTGAGCTTTCAATAAGTATATTTGAGGTATAAGTGATTTCTCAATACTTACATCTTCGCATACCATGCTTACCTTCTGATCGTTACCCATGATACACCCCATCACATTAATATTCAAAGCCGTTTATATTTCTGTATTCAGACACTTGTGTTCGGGTGCAAATCATGAGTATGGCAAGTATCTCAAGAAAACTAGTTGCAGAAATAACAAGTTGGCAAGGTAAAAGAATTAAAATAAAATTAGTAGATGGTCGAAGCTACGAAGGAGTAGCAGAAGCAATAGATCATCCATCACTAAATGTATTGCTTTCAGATGCTGTTAACGAAAAGGGCGAAAAAGTGTATAAAGTACTAATTAGAGGACAACAAATATCTGAAATCATAGTACCACAACAGGATATATTCAATGCTGAAGAATTCGCTAGAATACTTCAGGAGGAACTTAAACTAGCACCTGGTGCAGTTAAGGTATACCCGGAGATAGAGACAGTTATGGTATTTAATACAATAAAGGTAACACGCAACGGAGTAGAAGGTTCAGGTCCGCTTGCACAAAAGGTGTATAGTATATTTGAAAAGTATATGGCATCCAAGAGAAAACAGTAGATATTAAAATAATAGCTTAAGACCTCTTAGCAATAAATAATAACATATACAAGGAAGCATGGAGAAGTATATGATAGAGGTATTTGAAGTAAAGGATAAGGATCTAGCAGGAAGAATAGGTATATTGGTCACACCCCACGGTAAAATAGAAACACCTTACATGTTTCCTGTAGTAAACCCTAGAAAACAAGAAGTAGACATAAGAAATATAGTATCATTAGGGTTTCAAGGCATAATCACAAATGCTTGGCTAATAAAGAAGTATTATGGCGAAGACGTTGAAAGCATACATAAAAAGCTAGGTGTAAATGTACCCATTATGACTGATTCAGGAGCGTACCAAGAACTAGTATATGGGTACGTGGATGCTGATCCCGTAGACATAGTAGAATACCAGAAAAAGATTAATAGCGACATAGCCGTTATACTAGACAAGCCTACACCAATAGATGCAACATTAACCGATGCTTATAATAGTGCAAAAATAACTATAGATAGAGCTTTACAATCACTAAAATACATAGACAACGACAAAAGGTTATGGGTATATCCTATACAAGGAGCACCATACACAGAAGCACTTGATCTAGCGATAAATGCTGGATTAAAACCAGAAATATATAATAGCTACTCTGTATACGCTATAGGTAGTCCAACAAAACTACTCGAAAAATATGATTACAAAACAATAGTAAGAACAGTAGCTTATATTAAATCACGTATTCCCCCAGATAAACCAATACACTTATTTGGAGCAGGTCATCCAATGATAATGCCCTTCATGGTAGCTTTGGGTATAGACCTATTTGATTCAGCATCATATATACTATACGCACGAGATGAAAGACTAATCATGCGTAACGGTACTATAAGGTTAAGTGAAGTAGACTATATACCTTGCTCATGCCCTATATGCTCAAAGTACACTCCACAAGAATTAAGAGAAATGCCCAGAAATGAAAGAATAAGACTAATAGCATTACATAATCTATACATGATAATGGAGGAATTAAAAAGAATTAAACAAGCAATAAAAGAAGGAAGGTTATGGGAACTACTAGAAGAAAAATCACGAGCACACCCATCACTTTACGATGCGTTCTTAGAGTTAACAAAGTACGTAGAGTACATTGAAAAACACGACCCCACATTTAAAGGTGTAGTACACGGGATATTCTTATACGATGAAATCTCACTAAGAAGACCAGAAATAATAAGACATAATAATAGGATAATAGAAAGATACACCATTAAAAAAGATCATGAAGTAGTATTGGTACCTCTATCATCTAAAACCAAGGACTTATTACCGAAGATTAAGGAACTTATCCTAAGTAAGATTACAAGTAGTGATGAAATAAAACTAATATATTATGTACCCTTTATCGGCCTAGTACCAGATGAACTAGTTGAAATCTATCCTCTCTACCAATACGAAATGCCCAGCAGAATAAGTAAGCCAGTAATAAATGACTTAATAGATAAAATCAGTAATCTGATTGCTAAGTATAAGAATGTAAAATATAGGTTAGTGGTGATTAGCGAGGAGGAATGGAGTAAAGATGTAGCAAAAGCACTTAGAGATAGAATTAGTGAAACTGTTGAATTAAGTATAAGAATTAATATCTAATACCTACATGTAGATATATTCGCCTTTTCTGGATTTTTTCATAGCTTCTTCTTGTTGACGTAGAATTTCTGCTAGTTCCTGTTCAATTCTTCGAGCTTCTTCATATAATTTAGAAGTATCAATACTCAATCCATACAACTCATTAATAACTTCTACAGCTATAGCAGCAGCTCTGGGATCTGGTCTAAGAGGCTCAGCATACGGCAACACCACTATATATGGAATATTAAGTAGTTCAGAATACAGTATAGTATGTGCCAACGGGCCTACAACATACAATCCTTTCTTCATTTGAGGTGCATTAAGAATTCTCTTAGACGTTGAGCCTTTAATCCATCTATATCTCTCAGCTCCTTCACGCAATTTAGCATTCAATCCGCCTATCAATACTAGTTCCCCAATATTATTATCTTTAAGCCATTTAAGGAGAACTTTTACATAGTGATCTCTATACCTCTTAACTGGTAGGCTATGGTTAATTACCACTATTAAACCGTTATCTTGATCTATGAAAATTTCATGAGGAAATACTATTCCATAATCTTCTAGGCTAGTGTAATCAGGTAATTCTTGTGTGATAATAACACCCATTCTCTTCATTCTTAGTTCTTGAACTATATATCTGGTCGTTAAATATCCTGTATATCCAAAGCCGGGAAATCCTGTAATAGCGTTGTAGCCAGTTATGTCATGTCTATCAAATAATATTACTTTCACGTACTTAGAGGATTTTTCAATGAAATCCATATATACTACCTCAGTTCTTTTATAGTGTCCCTTACTCTTACGGCTTCACCTCTAGTAAAAAACAATGCTTCTTCAGGTGAAAGCCTTAATGTACCTACAGCTATCAGGTTCTGAAGCTCATCTACTACTATTACCTCGTCTCCAGCTCTAAGCCACTCATCTATGCTTAACACATGCCTGGCAAATACATTACCGCCCTCAACAATATATGGAGCTACCTCATTCACTACTACTACTCTTGGTGGACGCTTATAGGATTCCATTAGTAATTTACCTCCATAAATATGTAATAGTATTTTGGAGTCGCTAGCTCTAATTGAAAAGGCAAGTCTTCCATCAACGTAAACATTACGTATTCTCATTGTATTAGGCGATACTGTAACCTCCACCCTACTAATTGAGGGTAGCAGTGCTTCACCTGCACCTAATCCTATCTGATAATCAATTATTTTCCTTAACTTATATAACTCCTCCGGTTTTATTCTCCTTTTTATCATATACTCATACCTGTACTTAAGTAGCTCCTACGAGTAGCAGGTCCTAGAACCTTTTTAACGGCCCTTATGAAGTCATCCATAGTCACTATTTTCCTAGATTCTCTAATTGCATTATAACCTGCTTCCGTACATATAGCTTTTAAATCAGCTCCACTAGCACCATTAGTCATATCAGCTATTTTCCATAAGTCAACATCTCTAGCCAACTTCATTCTACGTGTATGTATTTTAAGTATCTCATATCTACCCTTCCTATCAGGTAAGGGGATTTCAATTATTCTATCAAATCTCCCTGGTCTTAATATAGCTGGATCAAGTATATCAATTCTATTTGTTGCTGCTATTATTTTAACGTTCTCCAAGGGGTCAAAACCATCCATTTCCGCAAGCAACTGCATTAATGTACGTTGCACCTCTCTTTCACCACTAGTTCCTATGTCCAATCTCCGAGAAGCAATAGCATCTATTTCATCAATAAATATTATGCTTGGAGCTTTTCTTCTAGCAAGCCTAAAAACTTCTCTAACAATCCTAGCACCTTCACCAATAAACTTTTGTACAAACTCAGAAGCAACAACACGTATAAATGTTGCATTAGTCTCATTAGCTACAGCTTTAGCTAATAAGGTTTTACCGGTTCCAGGAGGACCATATAGTAATACGCCCTTTGGTGGCTCTATTCCAAGCTCCCTAAATAGCTCTGGGTGTTTTAATGGTAGCTCTACAACCTCCCTAATCTCACGTATTTGCTCATCCAAACCACCTATGTCGTTATAGGTTACATTGGGTTTTTCGATAACTTCCATACCCCTAACATAAGGATCCTCACGTACAGGTAGAACTTCAACTATAGTTGACCCCCTATTATTCAACGCTACATGTGTACCAGGTAATAGCTTAGAACGATCAACTCTATTACTAATTGTAACTATTAGGTTTGGCCCAGTAGTGCTTTTAACTATAGCTCTATTATCGTCTAGTACCTCTAAGACTATAGCCTCAATTAATGGTGGTGCTATCAGCTTTTCTAGTTCACTCTTATAGTACCTTAGTTCTCTCCTTAGAGCTGTTCTCTCTGTTTCAAGCTCCTTGATTCTCCTCTCCAGAAACCTTACATACTCTAATAATGACTCAAGATCCATGCTTATCCTATCGTCGCTACTTACTGTTGCCATAAATTAGCCCCTACGTATACTAGTCTTTTCACGGTAACCCTAAATAATGCTTTTCAGCTAATAAATACTTGGGGTGATAAGTCATAACATTTGTCAGCGACGTAATATATTGTGAGATGTGTGGAAGACCTATTCAGCGGCGTGATGCAGTTAAGATAACCTTAGAGGGCGCCATACTAACTGTATGTCCTACATGTGCACACAAGCTGAGAATTAAGCGTAGACAACCAATAGATCACCAACAACCATATAGAAGAATTCAACGAGCTGAAGTCAAGTCTGCTACTCCAACACCGAAATTCACAAGACTTACTAGCAAGCACTCAATTCCACGTAAAATATATGAAAACTATGAAGTAGTACCAGATTACGCTAAACGTATAAGAGAGGCAAGGCAAAGGCTAGGCTGGTCTACTAGAATATTAGCAGAAAAGGTAGGTGAACCTGAAAGCGTAATTAAGAGAATAGAAGATGGCAGGCTTACTCCAACGATAGATATGGCGTTAAAATTTGAAAAAGTACTTAAAATAAAACTACTACAACCAATTGTTGATGAATACGAAGACATATCAAAATATACTAGTAATCGTAAAGTAGAGTTAACGCTAGGAGATATAGCTAATATAAGGGTTAGAAACAAGAACACAAGATAGCATAACAGTATAAGGAAGGGTAATGAAGTAGTATGGCTACAAGAATTCATGGCAATACAGTACTAGTGTTACCCAAAAAGCATGGAATCTATGTAGAAGAAGCTACTATGCTTGCAAAAACTCTAGGACTCAATATAGTTGAAACTATATTTATTAGAAAACCTAATCCTAACTTCTATATACCTCTACACGTATCTAACTCAATAAGAAAATTAGTAGAGGAAGACGGAGTAGAATTACTAATACTATATGACAATGTAAAGCCCCGCCAAATAATCAACTTAATGAAAGAGTTACGAATAGAGATATGGGATAGAACTAGGTTAATACTTGAAATATTCTCCCATCACGCAGGATCTATGGAGGCAAAGCTACAAATAGAGTTAGCTAGAATAAAACATGAAATACCATTAATTAAAGAATACATTAGACAAGCTAAACTAAAGGAGCTGCCAGGCTTTCTAGGCCCTGGTAGGTACGCCATAGATGCATACTACCGTATACTTAGATCTAGAGAAGCATTAATACGTAGAAGACTTGAAAAACTAAAGAATAGAAGAATAAACTTGATAAAGAATAGAAGAGAACAAGGATTCATACATATTGCTTTAACAGGGTATACCTCAGCTGGTAAAACAACGCTATTCAATACATTAACGGGCGAAAATAAGCCTACAGGACCAGAAGCATTCACAACTCTATACACTAAGTCCAAGAAGATTAAAGTTAAGGGATTAGAGCTCCTGGTAAGCGATACTGTGGGATTTATAAGAGATGTCCCAGTAGAAATAATAGAAGCATTTCATGCAACTTTAGCTGAAATAGCTTACTCAGACATAATCATAATTATTGTAGATGCATCTGAAAATGATACCGACATAATAGATAAACTTGATTTAAGTTTAACTACTCTACGAAACATAGGCGTTACAGGAAAACCTTTAGTAATAGTATTAAATAAAATAGACTTAATAACCAAAGAAGATGTAGAAAGGAAGATAACTACTGTTAAAAGTATGCTCAAAGACTACAATAACGTTAAAGCAATTATTCCTATTTCAGCATTAAAAGGAACTAATATAGAACTATTGAGGAATGAGCTTTGGCGTATAGCACTAACATTAAATGGCAAAAAGTATACGTACTAAGACTAGGACATAGACCTAATAGAGATAAAAGAATTACAACACATGTAGGTCTTGTTGCCAGAGCTTTTGGAGCCAATGGTTTTATCTTAGCTAATGTAGTTGACGATAAAGTAATAGAATCGATAAAGAAAGTCGATGAGCAATGGGGTAAGCGTTTTATAGAAATAAGACAAGGCGTCAATGCCTTAAAATACATTAATGAATGGAAAAGAAATAATGGAGAAGTAATACACTTAACAATGTATGGAGTACCAGTAGACTTGGTCATAGACTCTATAAGGCAAAGTAATAGAAATAAGCTAATAATAGTAGGTGCTGAAAAAGTACCAGGCATAATCTATGAGCTAGCAGACTACAATGTCTCTATAGGCTTTCAACCACATTCAGAAGTTGCAGCTCTAGCTATCTTCTTGGATAAGCTTTTTAGCGGGAAAGAACTATACTATGATTACATGGAAGCACGTATAAGGATATCACCTAAGCAAAAAGGTAAGAGGGTATACAAATGCCCACAATAGACGAACTTCTATCACTAATAGAATCAATGATAGGGCCGACAGCAAGAAAAGTATTTAAGTACTTAATGGAAACAGGTGAAGAAGCAAGTGATGAAGCAATAGCTAATGCACTTGAATTAAAAGTCAATGATGTGAGAAGAGCCCTGTACTCGCTCTCCGAGTACGGTTTTGTATCCTATAGGAGAGTACGCGATAAGAATAGTGGATGGTACATATACTACTGGAGAATAAACGTCGAGGACATAAACAGCATACTATTAGTTAGGAAAAGAGAAATACTAAGAAAACTAAAAGAGAGACTCGAATACGAGGAATCAAACTCATTCTACTACTGCCCCATAGATGGTACACGATACACATTTGAAGAAGCATTTGAAAACGGCTTTACATGCCCTAGATGCGGCGCCGAACTAGTATTCATAGACAATGACCGGATAAAACATGTACTGGTAAACAAGATAAGGAAACTGCAAGAGGAACTAGAACGTGAATCAAAGATACAATCTAGTTGACCTATTCTCTGGCGCAGGAGGATTCGCACTAGGTTTTAAACAAGCAGGTTTTAGAGTACTATTAGCCGTAGACAACGATAAAGCTCCTGCACGCACATATAAATTCAACTTCCCAGAATCCATAGTCCTAGTAGAAGACATCAAAGAAATATCCGGCGACGACATAAAAAACCTCATAACCGAAGTCCTAGGAATAGACCAAGTAGACGTCGTCATAGGCAGTCCTCCTTGCGAACCATTTACAGGAGCAAATCCTAAGAGAATGAGAAATCCTATAGATCGATTATATGTGGATCCAATAGGTAGGTTAGTCCTACATTTCATAAGAATAGTTGGTGAGCTAAAACCCAAAGTATTCGTTATGGAAAATGTACCAGGCATACTTGAACCATCAATAAAGCGTGCAATAATAAGAGAATTAAATAGAGTAGGATATAAGGAAGTCTACTTTAATAAACTCAGAGCCGAAGACTATTGCACTCCTTCCCATAGACTACGTGTATTCATATCAAACATAAAGCTGAATCCACCCAAAAAATGCATTAAGCCTCCAACAGTAATGGAAGTACTTAAAGACTTACCACCACCAGGCTCCAAGGATATCCCAAATCATGACCCAGTTCCAATAAGTGATAGAAAGCTAAGAAAAATAGCGAAGCTTAAATGGGGTACACCACTAATATACTATGAAGGAGCTACTAAAAGGCTACCTAACCTAATAAGACTCAACCCATACCGGCATGCACCAACAGTACTAGGATCTTCACGATTCATACACCCATTTGAAAACAGGTTTTTAACCGTAAGAGAGCAGGCAAGACTCATGGGATTCCCAGATACACATGTATTCTTTGGAGGACGCGATGAACAATACAATCAAGTAGGCGAAGCTGTTCCAGTACCACTAGCAAAAGCTATAGCAGAAGAAGTAATCAAATACCTAGGGGGCTTAAAATGAAGTACAAAAACATAATCGTATTCCACGAAGTATCAAGTGTCCAAAGACTACAGGACATGGCTAAACTAGCATACGGATTCGCTAATGAAACAATACTCGTTGTTACAAAACCTAGTGGTGCAGCAGCTCAAATAGGTATACCAGAAATAGGCAGACTTGCATACAGGAACAATAAGCCTCTCATAGTACTTCCAGATATAAAAGATGCCATAGAATTACTTAAACCCAAAATAGTGTTAACAATAAGCGATAAGTATGGTGAACCATTAAGCATAGATAAAATAGCTGAAATCCTATCAAACAGTAACGACACAGTAATGATAATAGCCTCTGGTACAGAAACAGGTTTATCAAAAGAAGAAGCCTACCTAGGTAAACCAATAAAACCGCCAACACAGGGAGATATAGGACCTATAGCATCTACAGCAATACTATTATACATTCTTGAAGAAGCTAGGAAAAGAGTAAAGAAATAATACCCCCACATAACAATCCATTACGGTGGCACAGGGGCCCGTCGTCTAGCCTGGTTAGGACGCCGCCCTGACGAGGCGGAGGTCCGGGGTTCAAGTCCCCGCGGGCCCACCATGGAAACCATAACGCATAAAATATCGTTGCCACAGTTTCTTACCTTGGTTCAAGTATGGTTAATACCACAGAATACTTGTCCACAGTAATGCTACATAACATAGATGAACTTGTGTTTACATTACTGATAGTTCTCTTCTTAGGGTCAATGTCTTTATATATTAGTAGAAAGTCCAAAGTGTCGTTCGTTCCATTGTTTATAATGTTAGGCCTGCTAGTGGGTCCACTGCTAAGAATCCTTGATATACCATTAGCACGTAAAATATTTGATTATGTAAGAGTATTTGGCTTAGTAGTAATACTCTTTGCTGAAGGACATAATCTCAAATGGTATATCTTAAGAAAACACCTTGAAACAATAGCTATCTTAGACACTATAAGCTTGGTCGTAACAGCTTTTTGTGCTGGACTATTTTTCTCATGGATCTTCAACGTGCCCTTCATAGTGGGTTTACTGTTCGGGGCAATAATATCTGCAACTGATCCAGCAACTCTTATACCATTATTCCATGAATACAAGGTTAGGGAAGACATAAAGACAGTCTTAGTGACAGAGTCCATATTTAATGATCCATTAGGTATTGTATTAACTTCACTGACTATAGCATTACTGGTACCTCAAGCACCAAGTGCATCATTTGTGGAGAAAATAGCTAGTTTTACAGGTATAGGGTTAGCTGGTGTGATGTACTTTATTTATGAGGTATCAGTGTCCATTATCATAGGTATTATAGTAGGTATAGCTGGATATTGGGCTATAAGGTTAATAGGCTTAGAAGGTAATGAAGAAGTCCTACTTTTCTCTTTAGCGTTAGCCTTCCTAGGATTTTATTTTGGAGAAGTATTCTATGCTTCAGGCTACCTAGCTGCAACGATTATAGGCATAATACTGGGCAATCACCATGTACTATTCAAGGAGGATCCTAGAACATCCTTAAAATTGAGAAGCACCATTGATAAAGAAGTACATTTTAATGAAATACTCTCACTTTTCTCCATAGTATTCATATTTATCCTACTAGGTGCTAGCACTAACTTAAGAACACTAATACCAACACTATTGCACTCAATAATAGTAGCTTTAAGCGTAATATTATTAGCTAGGCCATTAGCACTTATACCAGTATTAGCTACTAGGAAGTGGGATATAAGAGAATACTTATTTATGGCTCTTGAAGGACCACGTGGTGTTGTACCTTCGGCTCTTTCAGCTCTTCCCTTAAGCCTAGCAGTGACATATAATATACCTAAACTAATGGTATGGGGAGAATACATCCTAGGAGCAACGTTAACAACAGTAATACTATCAATAATTCTGGAAACTTCATGGCTACCAATACTAGGCAGGAAGTTATTAGGGCAGAAAGCATGATGTATAGTAGTGGTAGTGATGAAAACCACCGAGTCGGATAGATGAAGAAGTCTCGCGGAACTGATATGGATTACCTAGCAGTATAGCCTTTATCCTTTTTAGTAGCCCTACCTAATATTAGTAATACCCTTAACGCCTTAACCACGGTATTTGGTCTAAGCCCTGTACTCATAGAAATATCGGTAACAGTGAATTCTTGGCCAGGAGAACCCGCTAAAACACTGTAAACTCGGTCAACGATTTCCCTAGACACGTTATAGCATGTAATCTTAGTTCTACGTATTCTTACAACAATGTAGCCCCCATTATACCTTAGCAGTATACCCTGCTTAGACCTAATGGTGTTTAGTGTAAGCCAATTAGAGAAATCCTTACCATAGCTAGTTACCTTAAAGTACACTCTATCATCTCCACCACGTTTCTCTACAATACCCATTTTAGTTAACCACCATAATGCTCTCCTAGCAATAGGTGTTCTAACTCCTAAGCCTAATGCTAAGTCTCTTGCAGTAAACTCTGATCTGCCATAGAGCCATAGAATGAACGGTATTAGCCAAGGTTTCGCCAACAGTATTCTAATGTAGCCCTTATCCTCCATAGCCATATACCGCCTATCCTTAGCTTAACTAAGTATTCTAGCTTTAAGCTTTAAAAACCAATAAACCTAGAGTGGCATGCTAGAAATTAGGATTTAGGAGGCATACATGCCTTGGAGTATAAGGTTAAGGATTTGGGACTAGCACCTAAAGGTAAAATGCAAATAGAGTGGGCTGAAAAACACATGCCAGTACTAATGTCAATTAGAAAGAGATTTAGCAAAGAAAAACCACTCAGAAATGTTAGAATTGGAGCAGTACTACATGTAACAAAGGAAACAGCAGTACTCGTTAAAACATTGAAGGAGGGTGGAGCAGAAGTATACTTAGCTGCAAGCAACCCCTTATCAACACAAGATGATGTAGCAGCAGCACTTGTAGAAGAAGGTA
Source organism: Pyrodictiaceae archaeon (assembly GCA_015521735.1). Lineage (GTDB taxonomy): Archaea > Thermoproteota > Thermoprotei_A > Sulfolobales > WANQ01 > WANQ01. Next base: position 21,959 of record WANQ01000026.1, read on the forward strand.
TACACGTATATGCGTGGAGAGGTCAGTCAAGCGAAGAATACTATTGGTGTATACGTAGAGTAGCTGAAGCAGAACCCAACATAGTAGTAGATGATGGAGGAGATCTACACGTAACCCTACACACAGAATACGTTGATATAGCTAGAAAGATTGTAGGAGGCACTGAGGAAACAACTACAGGTGTCATAAGACTTAAAGCACTAGAAAGAGAAGGAAAACTACTCTACCCCGTAATAGCCGTAAACGACGCCTACACCAAGTTCCTATTCGATAACCGCTACGGTACAGGTCAGAGCACAGTAGACGGTATACTTAGAGCAACAAACATACTCATAGCTGGTAAACGAGTAGTAGTAGCCGGTTATGGCTGGGTTGGTAGAGGTATAGCAATAAGAATGAGAGGAATGGGAGCTAGAGTAATAGTAACAGAAGTAGACCCAATAAGAGCACTAGAAGCAGTAATGGATGGATTCGAGGTTATGCCCATGAGTGAAGCAGCAAAAATAGGAGACATATTCATAACAGCTACAGGAAACAAAGATGTTATAACAAAGAAACACTTCGAGCTAATGAAGAATGGAGCAATACTAGCAAATGCTGGACACTTCAACGTCGAGATAAGTGTAAGAGACCTCGAGGAAATATCAATAGCTAAGAGAGAGATAAGACCATACGTAACAGAATACACTTTACCCAACGGCAAGAAATTATACCTCCTAGCTGAAGGCAGACTAGTAAACCTAGTAGCAGCAGAAGGCCATCCAAGCGAAGTAATGGACATGAGCTTCGCTAACCAAGCACTAAGCATAGAATACATGGCTAAAAACCCACGCCTACCAGTAAAAGTATACAGAGTACCACGAGAAATAGATGAAACAGTAGCAAGACTAAAACTAGAATCAATGAACATTAAAATAGACGAGCTAACACCAGAGCAAAAGAAGTACCTAGAATCATGGAGCCTAGGAACGTAAACACTAAAACCCCCACAACTATAGAATACTCTCCGGAAACCACGGTAAAAGCAAGGGGCCCGTAGCTCAGCCAGGGAGAGCGCCGGGCTCATAACCCGGTGGTCGGGGGTTCAAATCCCCCCGGGCCCACCACTTTTCTCAAAGACAAGCACTCAAACACTAATTATCTACAAGACTATAGTAAGAATGGGATGATGTGGAACCCCGAATACTCGATTACCACGTATACCTCCTCTTGATGAGAGGAGCCCCGCATAACTGACCCCCAATCACATCCTACTAGGGTGCACCAGTATTGTATAATATAGGTAGGGATATTGTCTCAAAGATCGATAAGGTACTCTCAGAGGAAATCGATGCAATAGACAAAGAATTATCAGTTAAAGATGAGGTTAGAGAAAAACTAATAAAAATAACAAGGGAGATAATAAGGGATTCAAGTAATTGTGTATCAAGTATACATTTAGGGAGAATAAGTGAAGCCAAGGAAATCATAGAGAATATTCGCTTAAAAGTAGATGAGTTAAAGAACCTCCTAAAAGACCACCCAGACCTATACCATAGCGGTACTGTTTACAACGCGTTATCAGAGTACGTTGAATGCCTATCACTGTACTCCATATTAACTGGTAAGAGTATTCCAAGGCTAAGTGATCTAGATATACCAATACCACCATATCTTCAGGGACTAGGAGATCTTGTAGGAGAACTACGTAGAATAGCATTAGAGCTACTAAGAGAGGATAAGGTAAGCGAAGCACAGACAATATTAGATGTAATGGAGACATTATATCATAGGCTACGTAGCCTACACTACCCTGATGCACTTACACCAGGACTACGCCACAAAGTAGATGTTGCTCGAAGACTAGTAGAAGACACTAAAGCATTAATAGTAGATCTTGCTAGTAGGAAGAAACTAGAAGCCATGATAAAGAAATACGTAGCGTAGCCCATGTATCCTACTAGCAATTACTTGTTATTAGAAACACTTCTACTAGGGAGCCTTATTAACCACTAAGACTACTATGCTTGAAGGGAGACGTGTTTTGAACAATTATTCTCGTGAACGATTAATTAGAGAAGACTACGACTACATGGAAGTATTAAGGAAGAGTCTAAGCAAAGACCAGTTAGAGAAATTGCTGAGAATAAAGGATCCCGAACTCCACCGCTGGATAGCCGATATAATACTCTACGCTAAGCCTTCAAGAATATACCTTATAACAAGTGAAGAAGACTTCGAGTACATTAGGAAAGCAGCACTAAGAAACAAGGAGGAAATACCAACACGATACCCTAACCACACAGTACACTTCGACGGCCCTAGAGACCTAGCAAGAGATCGCAAAAACACTCGTATACTATTACCCGGTGGAGAGAAAATACCATTCATAAACACCTACGACCGCGCTAAAGGCTTAATGGAGGTAAAAGAGTTATTCAAAGATATTATGCGTGGAAAAGAAATGTACATAGGATTCTACTGCTTCGGGCCAAAGAACTCGGAATTCACACTACACGCAGTACAGGTAACTGACTCTGCATACGTTGCACACAACGAAAACATACTATACCGTGTATGCTATGACGAGTTCGTAGAGAAAGCACCCAACATGTTCTATGCTAGATTCCTCCACTCAGCTGGCGAAAGAGACGAGAACGGGTGGAGTAAAAACATCGATAAGAGAAGAATATACATAGACCTACAAGACTACACAGTCTACAGCGTAAACACACAGTACGGCGGAAACACTATAGGGTTAAAGAAACTAATGTTCAGGTTCTGCATATACAAGGGATACCTTGAAGGATGGCTCTGTGAACACATGTTCATAACTGGCATAAAAGGCCCAGGCGATAGAATAACATACTTCACTGGCGCATTCCCTGCAGGCTGTGGTAAAACATCAACAGCATTCATGTCCGATACAATAGTAGGAGACGACCTAGCAATAATAAAACCAGTAAACGGTATCCCCCACGCAGTAAACCCGGAAATAGGAATGTTCGGCATAATAGACGGCGTAAACCCAGAAGACGACCCAGTACTCTACAAGCTACTAACAAGCCCTGAAAACGAGATAATATTCTCAAACATACTGCTAACAGAAGACGGAGAACCATGGTGGAATGGTAGACCAGAATCACCCAAACCAGGAATAAACTATGCTGGAAAATGGTGGCCCGGTAAAAAAGACGAGAACGGTAAGGAGATAAAACCATCACATCCTAACGCAAGGTTCACTGTATCTCTTAGAACACTACCAAACCTAGACCCAAGAGTAGACGACCCCAACGGAGTACCAGTAGGAGCAATGCTATTCGGTGGAAGAGATCCCGACACATGGGTACCAGTAGAAGAAGCCTACAACTGGGTCCACGGAATCATAACTAAGGCAGCAGCACTAGAATCAGAGAAAACAGCAGCAATACTAGAGAAAGCTGGTGTAAGAGAACTAAACCCCTTCGCAATACTAGACTTCCTCCCAATATCAATAGGCAAGTTCATAAAACTACACCTAGACTTCCAGGAAAAAGTAGATAAGACACCCAAGATATTCAGCGTAAACTACTTCCTAAAAGACGAACACGGAAACTACATAGCAGATAAAGTAGACAAGAAGGTATGGCTAAAGTGGATGGAGCTAAGAGTACACGGCGAAGTAGAAGCACTTGAAACACCTACAGGCCTAATACCACTATACCAAGACCTAGTAAAACTATTCAATAAGTACCTAGACAAAGAATACACTGAGGAAAGATACGAGAAAGAATTCACAACAAGAATACCCGAACACCTAGCCAAAATAGAAAGAGTATGGAAGATATACGAGCAAATACCAGATACACCACCAATACTCTTCCAAGAACTAAGACAACAAAAACAGAGGCTAAAGAAGGCAATGGAGAAATGGGGTACCCGAGTATCCCCATTCAAACTCGACAGAAAATAGCAGCCACGGGCAATGGAGGAAAAAGAACACAGGGTAGACTACACGAGGGGCTAAGACCCTACCTCGACATACTTCCTACAATTATAGCAATACCACTTACCATACTGCTCAATATAAGACAACGGTAACCCACAGTCCGGGCACCTAGGCACCTTAGCCAACACATCACCAGGAACCTTCACAAACTCCTTACAACTATAACAATAGAACTCGTGCTTACTAGGAATATACGCTAAAGCAGAACCACACTTAGGGCAACGCGGTACCTCAAACCCCACACGCGTAGCAAGACTACGAGTAGTAGTCGCTGACTCCACACCCCCAGACACCGTTGACGTCACCTGCTCAACACTAGGAGAACTAGGCGACCCAGAAGCTACAGTAGCAGACACAGGGCTAGGTATCTCAACATCCTCCTTAAGTAATACAACATCGTTAATCGCCTTTATATACGATACCGGTACATCTATAACCTTACCCCCACCAACATCTACTATAACACAAGCAGACTCCCTACCCTCCTCATCAACCACAAAGCCAATATCCCTAACCTTACCAAGCCTCCTAGCATCAGACGTAATAACCTCCTTCCCCAAAAGATACTCTCTAGATATAACCTTTCTCGAAACCATGCATACACCACGACACATCATAGCCAAGACTAGGTAAATAACTTTGAGTTTGACACCCCACAATCAAACCCAAACTTGAAAAACCAGCCTCCACGCTAAATAGCAGGGTGCATAGCAACGTCCTCTATATCAACAGTATTCTCAAAAACCAATACAGTGTTAAAGGAAAACCCAGTAATACTAGCCCCAGTAATAGGCCTAGTAGTCCTAGGAATACTCATAAGCCTAGCAAGACTAGGCCTAATAGGAGGCATAGCATTATCAATAATAAGATTCCTAGTCTACAGCATACTAGTAGCCTACACAACACTACTACTAAGAAAAGGAGTATCAAGCTTCACTAAGGCATGGGAGAAAGTCACAGCACTAATAATAACACTAATAGTCATAGCAATAATATCAGCAGTATTCATGCTAACAATAATACTAATACCCGTAGCAATATTCCTAATACCCATAGCAATCATAGACGAAGCAAACATAAGCGAAACAATCAAGAGAGCATTCAACTTCGTAGCCAAACACATAAAAGAAGTAATAGTAGTAGTCATAGTACTACTAGTCATAGGAATAATATCATACGCAGCAACAACCCTCATAGCACGAGCCGACCCCAGAATAGCTGGAGCAACAACAATAATATCCAACACCATAACAGAAACCATATACGCATACTTCACAATACTAGCCACAATACTATACTACATTAAAACCAGAGGAGAAACCACAGCAACAAAAGAAATAGAACTACCCCCACCACCCCCACCACCAACATAAACACCCAAGAAAACAAACCCACAACCAGTACCACACGGTAAAACTCTTACATAAAGTATTTCCTTAAGCTGTTATACAGCCCAAAGAAACACTTTAAGAACACGTCTCCACAGCCACCTCATCGTAAGCATTAATGCTTAACAGCTCTTAGACGCCAAGATAACCTACCATGGTAGACCAAGTATTGCAGACACATACAGCTCTAGTCTTCGGCCCAGTAGTTTCACGTAGACTAGGCTTATCCCTAGGCATCAACAACATACCCTACAAGAAGTGTACGTATACATGTGTGTACTGTCAGCTAGGTAGAACAATAGACTTAACTATTGAGAGAAAACCCTACACAAACCCCCCAGAAACTCCTAGTAGAAGTATCCAAAGCCCTAGAACAATACGGCAAAGTAGACTACGTAACCTTCGTCCCAGACGGCGAGCCAACACTCGACCTAAACCTAGGACAAGAGATAAGCCTACTCAAGAAAGAGTTAAACGTAAGAATAGCAGTCATAACCAACTCCTCACTACTATGGATAAAAGATGTAAGAGAAAGCCTAGCCAACTCAGACCTAGTATCAGTTAAAATAGACGCAGCCACCAAGCACACATGGATAAAAATAAACAGACCCCACCCCAAACTAGACCACCACAAAATACTACTAGGACTCAGAAAACTATCACAAGAATACAATGGAACCCTAATAACAGAGACAATGCTAGTCAAAAACATAAACGACAACATAGAAGAACTAAAAGCAATAGCAGAGACAATAGCAAACTTAAACCCCCACAAAGCATACATAGCAGTCCCAACAAGACCACCAGCAGAACCATGGGCAACTCCACCAAAACCACAAACAATACAAGTACTCCAAGAAGAACTAGCAAGCAAAGGCATCAAAACAGAACCCCTAACAACCATAGAACCACCCCCACCCCCAACAACACACCCAATAGAATACATACTAGCAACAACACAAGTACACCCACTCCCACTAAACCACATAGAAGAAATACTAAGAAAACAAGGCCAAGACCCCCACAAAACACTAAAACAACTACTAGAAAAACACAGAGAACTCCAAATCATAGAATACATGGGACACAAATACCTCATAAGAAAACAATCAAACCCCAGATAAACATCAATTAGTAGATTAAACAATACCTCGTTACCAACACCTAGTATTGTCTAGGTAGAGAATGTAGTGTATAGTCTAGGTTACTAGGATTTTACTAGGTCTACCGCCAAGCAGCGTACCCGTTAACAACTATCATGTACTCGCCGAATTTACAATCAAAGCATCCTACTACCTTGAGGATAACCTATAATCTATTAGGAATCCTCGGCTTCCCTAGCTTCAACAGTACTATTCTAAGAGGCTCTTAGGCTTAGCTCTAGGTAGCGGGAAAATCCTTGTCTCACGTCAACAACTACCTCTCATGTATCCCTGTACCAGTTATCATTGAGAAGATTATTTTTCAGGGAAGCTCTATGTCTAAGGAAGCATAAAGTCATCCTAATACATAGTTAAAGCTCCATGTGGAGAACAAGGGAATCGCATATTCACATCCAAGTACATGTGAGTACAGCTGGGTTCAAGATCATAGAGTACGGATAATTATTCTCAGCCTATGGATTTACTTAGCTTCAGCATTAGCTTATCATATTCTCCGGCAAGGTAGTAGACCTCGATTCCACTCTTCCGCGAATTAGCCTGCATTATCCTATCATTTGTAACAAGTATTGATGAGGTAAGCACAGCTGTTGCAATATAGTAGGAGTCTACGGCACGGCAACCAGTGTTTAAAGCTATCTTAGCAGCAATATCGTGTAGTTCTTCTTCACCAACTATGTTAACATATTGTAGAATATCCTCTACTAGTTCTACAACTCTGCTCGACTCCATTCTCCTTACTAAAACCCCTCTCAACTCTATATCAAAGAGGAAGGGCTCATATAGTGTTAGGCCAAGGGAAGATATCTTAGCTATGAAGCCCCTAGCCTTATGGTGTCGATCCTCGTACCCCTTAACTCTTACGAAATAGTCTATGAAGACGCTTACATCTACAACAAAGCTTAACTCCCGAACACGCCTCATCATCTTCTCTCCTTAAGAAACTCTTCAAGAAGATCACTATCAGACTCAACCACCAAGTCCCTAAACCTCTCATGAAACCCTTGAAACCTCCTACGAATAACCATAACATCAACCTCCTCCCCCTCCCTAAGATCAACCTCCTCCAATGGCTTCAAAACACCACCCTCATACCTAGCACGAATAACCCTAGCCACAGCCACACATCCCCCACGTAAACCTACCCCGAAACCCAACCCAATAAACCCATCCACCAAGAAACAACACCAACCCCACAACCATCAACCAGCCTCCACAAGAAAAACAAGCCTAGAACCAACAACCCCACCAACACCGCCAGCAAACACTAACTCAACAACACAGCGGCCACGAGCCAACAACTCAACAACACGGCCAACACCATCACCCATACTACGCGAAACAAACTCCTCATCAGAAGAATGAGTTAATGGATTAACAATCTCAAACTATATGATGAGTGTATGATAACGAATACACTAAAATTATAATATAAGGTAAAGGGAGGGGGAGGGATCTTCTTTTCTCTTAGGTTTCTTAACTTTCTTCTCTATGACTCCATTACGGGTTATGATGTACGCCTTCTTATCCTTGTATGCTTGTTCAGCTTGCTTAATGTACTCGTGTACTTGTAGTCTTATTAAGGAATCTATTTTGTCTCTTAAGCTAGCTATAGGCTGTGGTTTCCAGGGTATCGTTGATACAATGTGCTTTATAGTTATTTTTGCTTTCGTTATCTTTTCCCAGTGTTTCATGTATGGTAGTATTGTTAGGAGAAACCTTACTATCATTGGATAAGAAGCAGTTGCTAGCTCGTATACTACTAGCTTTCCTTTCCAAGGTCTCTTGAGTTGAGGACTTCTATCCTTTCCTAATCTAAGTCTTATTCCATATTTAAGCCATGACCTTCTCAGCGCTTCAAGCAGTTCTTTATCAGCATTATAGATAGCTACCCTTGGCTCAAATCTCGGCCTATAATTCATCCTCTTCCTCCTAACAATAGCAAGCGACAACCCTCCATCACTATCAAATAATCCAGCTGTAAAAGCTGCTAAGAGATCCTTTGATTCAGCGTAGAGCAAGGTAGCTCTTGGCCCTTTAACAGCTAATATTTCAGCTATTTCAGCTGATATCCATGCATAGATGTTCCATTTGTATGGCGTTGCACCACCACGAACTGGATACTTCCTAATCCTACCATCAATGCTTAAAGGTAGGAACCCTTCAACAAAGGCTCTCTCCAAAGCTGGATGTGTCGTGGATACCTGTGCTCTCCATAGACGTGGAATCCGCCTATCCTTGACTAGGCTAACATCACCTAGTACCAGTCCGTGAGCATAGGCTATTTGTATTGGGTGGACTTTATGCGGGAAAAAATTATGTGTTTTACCCTCCCCCTCCCATACTGGGGGTCTGGGGCTTTGCCCTCCCGGAGGGACACGGCTCATTCTCTCACCCCCTAGCCTCGGGGGCATGCGGGGGTGACGGTTTCGCCCCAGACCCCCTACAAAAACTCCTTGTGCCGTGTTGCCCTCCGGGAGGGTTGCCGTCACCCTGTCCGCCCAATACTATATAGGGTGTTTTTAACAGGTTGTATGGTGTATTCTTTTTATACCCCTCTATTTTAACGGGGCTAGCACACTTGTGGAGTATCTTGTTTGGGTTAATGGCAAGCGTATTTGGAAGTGTTTATGCTTGGTGGTGGTTTAGTGTTGGTCGTTGGAGAAGCCTGCTGAAAAGAATGCTTCGGCGAGGACTAATCATAGGGAAAATCATAGATGTATTTCTACCAGGTACCGGATGGTTATCACTAAGTAGACATAGCTTTTTCAGTAGCAGTGAAGATAATTACATCTATACTCATGTTGACCAGAAATCAGTAAACATTATGCGTGGCCTAATAGGAGAAACCATAGGCTGGGATCCAAGTGTTCTACTAAATCCCCACATCCTTGTTGTTGGCGCTAGTGGTTGGGGTAAGACAAGCTTCCTACGTAGGTTTACCCACTTCATATGGGTAAATAGATTCAATGGATTAAAGCTAATAGTATTTGATTACCTAGGCCATTTCACTAACCTAGGCTTACCCGTAGTTGATTTAGCTGAAACACCACTCGAACCATTAAGCCTACTCGCGTCTCGCGAGGTAGAATTCACTAGTGGTAGTCCCAGTAGAAGAGCACGAGCATTCACTGAAGCCTTCTGTGTAGCAACAGGACTAGGACCACTACAACTAGGAATATTACTGCAAGCCGTTATCCAGGCATTTAAGTCTAAAGGAATAAGCGATGGCGATAAAGGTACTTGGAAACGAAGTCCACCACAAATATCAGACATCATAGAGGGACTACATAAAGTAGTCAGGTCGCGGAGGCTTGAAGAGGTTAATAAGCTTGAGGCAAGACTACATGAGATAATGCTCACATATAATTCATCAAACAATACTATTGGTTTAAAGAGCATCTATAGAGTGTTAAGAGAGTATAGGGGCATCGTACTGGATATGCATGCACTAGATATTCATACAAGAATATTCTTCACAGACCTAATAGTACGTAGACTACTCGACTACGCACAATCATCTAAGACGCTACTAAACATAATGCTAGTAGTAGACGAAGCCAAGTACGCAGGCTTCCTAGACAAACGAAGCGCGGAGACAAGACCAGGAATAGAAGCAGCCCTCATAGCCAGAAACTACGGAGTAGGAGTAGTATTAAGCAGTCAAGGAATAGCACACTTCCCCAGCGACGTACTAAGAAACACGGCATTCAAGATAATAGGAACACTAACATACTCAATGGACAAAGAATACATATCAAAGACCATGGGCCAAGAAGTAACATACACAGTAGAAAACCTACCAAGAGGATACAGCGTAGTAGAAATACAAAGCGCAAGAAACCTAATACCAACAACCAGGCACCTATCAAGAATGATATTCCTAGTAGAACAAACAAAGAACACCATATACCACACATAGACGCAAAGGAACAAGCAACAACGCTAAATACTACATCATAGACCAGCTAGCCCTAAGCAACCCCCACAACACCTAGCCACAATCAATCAAACAGCCATGCCAACACTACTTAAATCTTTAAAACCTCAGAACTAACACAATGTAACACGGTCCCGCCGTAGCTCAGCGGTAGAGCGCCGGGCTGTAGTGAGACCGGCCCGGGGCCCCACCCCCATGCCCCAAACACC
>WANQ01000027.1 GCA_015521735.1 Pyrodictiaceae archaeon
AAAGAATTAGAGCTCATCAAGAGAATAATTTCAAAGGAAACCAGTAAGCAAGTCCACCAAGAATATGTAGATAAACTAATAGAAATAATAAAACATGAAAAAATAATTCCACTATCCATAGCATTAAACTATGCTACTAAACCCATAGAATACTATGTAGAACAAAAACTAGTAATACCTTTAGGAAAATATATTGTAGATTACGCTTTCTACGTAAAATTCAAGGAGAAAATACCCATAAGAACAGATAAAATAAAACTATTAGATGAAAAAGAAAAACAACTTCTAAGAATACTAATAGATGAAGGAATAGTATACCTACATAAAGGCCAAGAATACAGAATGATTAATAGTGAAAGCAATTAAAACCTTATTACGTAAGAATCCACTTAATACATGTAGATGATGAGTCTTCTCTTCAATGAGGAGGCAACGATGATTAAAGCCGGCCTGTCTGATAATAGTTGTAGTGAAGTAATGCTAGAAAATAACACATACGTTAGAATAATGAACCTTGCACAAAAAAGGAATTCCACAATAATAATACCTATAGGCAGTATTGAGCAACATTCAACGCATCTACCAGTAGGAACAGACTATATAATTGCATATAAGCTGGCGGTAATGATAGCATGTAGAATTTTGAATAGATACGGAATACAAGTATACGTTGCACCTCCAATACCCTATAGCCTAAGCATTGAATGGAAGCATAAAAACACGTTCACAATAACACTATCACTTCAAACATTCTCAAACTTAATATATGAAATAGTAAGTGAACTCATATCTCATGGCTTTAAAAACATTGTATTATTTAATGGTCACGGAGGAAATACTGAAGCCCTTAATATAATTGCAAGATGGATTGCAAACAGCCAAGCGGATAAGTCAATTAAGATATACGTAGTTAATTGGTGGGACTTAATAAGAGATGAGCTAAGTACCTTAACAGAGCAGAAAACACTACTACATGCAGGTGAAGTAGAAACAAGTATTGCACTTGCACTTAATATACCAGTAGAAATAAAGAATCTAGACTATGTTGACACAGATAAAATGCCTTGGACTAAGAATGGCTACACAGTTTATACAAGTGAATACCCACGAAACAAAGCATGGGGGAAACCCCATCTTGCTACAAAAGAAAAGGGACAAAAAATAGTAGAAGCTATTCTAAGCAAAATGGAGAAAATACTTCTCAACATTACAAGTAGTAAAGGTCAGTACGCGAAACCATCAACATAAACTAGTTCTGCTATAAGGGCCCAGTTCATCATCCCTAATCAAGGATCCTTGTCCTCAACCCTTATAGCTTCTCTAGGACATAAAGGCATGCATCCATAGCATAGCATACACCTATTCTGATCAACTACTACAGCTACACCATTCTTTAATTCAAATACATTAGTAGGACAAACTTCAACGCAAATTCCACAACCATCACACTTATCTTTATCAACTATCACTAAAGGCTTCAACGTCACTACTCCATCTAACTCTTAACTATACCCTCCCTTAATAAGCCCTTACAAGTAGCATAGTTTATGGGTTAAGCCTTGAAGTGCATATTTAGAGGAGACTTACACGTACATAGCAATATTAGTGACGGAGTAAATAGCCCTAAAGAGATTGTTGAAGAAGCCTACTATAAAGGCCTAAATCTAATATCAATAACAGACCACGATACATTTCATGGATCAATTATAGCATTAAAATACGTTAAAGCATACAACATAACAATTTTACCAGGAATTGAACTAAGTACTCTTGAGGGAGACATACTATTATATTGCATAAAACCAATTGAACACTTACCTAGAAACATAGATAACTTAATAAAAGAAGCATATGCTAATAAATGCATAATCATACCAGCACATCCTTTCGACGACTCCAGAAATAGTGTAGGTGAACTCATATACAATTATAAATGGCATGGAGTAGAAGTAGTAAATGCTTCATCAACAAAAAGTAGCAATGATAAGGCGTTAAGAGCAGCTAAGATACTAGGCGTGCCAGGCTATGGAAATAGTGATGCCCACCACGTAGAAAATGTTGGGAAAGTGTACAATACCATAGTATTCAAGGCACCTATATGCTCTATACACACATTAATTGAGAATATGTTTAAGAAAACAGTAAAAGTACACATTACTATTAGAACTTAGGTAACACTATTCCGCGTTGCCCTTGATACTTACCTCTATAGGGCTTTTCAACAGGGCTAGTAGTCTTAGCAAATACTAGGTGTAGGAATCTTTCACCCTTATATAGCCTTACAGGAAATTCTCCGCCAACTAGCTCTATAGTTAAGGTTCCTTCAAATCCTGCATCCACTATCGTTGGTGGAGCATATATACCTAACCTAGCATAAGTACTCCTTAAATTAACAAATGCCATAATATCGTCGGGCAACTTTATGTACTCTAAAGTGGTTAATAGGACATGTTCATGCGGATTAATAATAAATGAATCTCCCTTTTCAATCACATAAAACTCTGTGTAATCGCTAGGCGGGTTTCTTACATCAAAAACCTTGCCGGGATTACGCATACGTGCTATTTCTCCACCTAGTCTCAGGTCTACACCGTTCTCTCTAATTATTGTTTCATCAAATGGCTCTATTACTATTAAACCCCTACTAATATAATACCTTAAATCTCTATCACCAAGGATCATGGTTTATCCTCGAGAATAAATTTAATGAAAGGTTATTTAAACACTACATTTCTTCTCTACTTCCTCTTTAATACATTTAGCAATATTAGTGATTTCATCTATGTTTAATCCTTTACTTTTTACCCTTAATCTAATGTTCACTAATTGCGTGTACTCCTCATTAAACACCTTGATACCTACATATTCTATCCATTCAAGGTTTTCGTGAAAGCATGTATCTACATTTTCCTTATTAACTCTGCCATAAAATATAGTTACCTCATTACCTATGCTTACGGCATGCGTAGAATATGTGTTAAAGCTCCATTTAGGGCAAAACACGTCTATAGACACTATTACTGCATCATCTTCTTCTATTAACAATATTCTTTCATGGTCGTTAACCCAGTATTCATAAATACTTACTTGCATGTCTCCCCCTATAATCCATACTAGGTATTGACACCTTGCTTCTCATTAGATATTTTATATTACTAATTTTAGCTCACTTCCACAGAAAGGACATCTACCCTTTAACCTCTTATAATCAGCTTCACAGAAGAATGCATCTCTATCCTTACTACATTTGGGGCAGTGGTAAACCATATCCCTTCCTATAATTAGCGTTCTCGCACAAATACGGCACTTCCTACGCACCCATCCTATATGACCCATAGCGTTTACTCCTTTAAACAATCCAGTACTCATTATTAACCAGCCACCCCTGGTTCTGTAAGAAAACCTAATAAGCATTACTGTAGCGAAACTAAACTAAAGAGTCCACTCAATATGAAGTTATCGGTGACCCATTATGGATGATTTAAAAGAGACTTTCATGAAGGCAAGAAATGTTATGTCAAAGGATTATGTAGGTAAAACAGTATGGCTTCGAGGATGGGTTCATAGGAAAAGAAACCTAGGTTCCAAGATATTCATAGTATTAAGGGATAGCAGTGGTATTATACAATGCTTAGTATCCAAGGATAGAGTAGACGAGGAAACTTGGAGCGAAGCAGAGAAAATAACACGTGAAAGCAGCTTCATCGTAAAAGGCGTTATTAGAGAGGATAGAAGAGCTCCAGGCGGCTACGAATTGCTTGTTGAAAAGCTCAGAATAGTGGGCTTATCCGACGTATTCCCCATTAGAGGCGGAGAAGGTGTAGACTATCTACTAGACAATAGACACCTATGGATAAGAAGTACAAAACTCACATCAGTTATGAAGATAAAGCATAGCGTGTTAAAGGCTGCTCGCGAGTATCTTGAAAGTAATGGATGGTGGGAAGTAACACCTCCCATACTAACATCTTCAGCTGTCGAGGGAGGTGCTACATTATTTGAAGTCAAATATTTTGATAGGAAAGCATACCTAAGTCAAAGCGCACAACTATACCTTGAAGCATTGATATTCAGCTTAGAAAAGGTCTGGAGCCTTACACCTAGTTTTAGAGCAGAAAAATCACGTACAAGAAGACACTTAGCAGAATACTGGCACCTAGAACTAGAGGCCGCATGGTACAACATGCACGATATGATGAAGGTAGCAGAAGAACTAGTAGCATACATAATTGAGAGAGTTCTAAGAGAGCGCAAGTTAGAGTTAGAGACATTGAAGAGAGATACGAAAATACTTGAAGAATCAATACATACACCGTACCCTAGAATAACATATGATAAAGCAATAGAAATATTAAAGAACAAGGGTATGAAAATAGAATGGGGAGATGACCTAGGAGCCGATGAAGAAAGAACACTAACAATGGAGTTCAACAAGCCGTTCTTTGTCACACACTTCCCTAAGCAGATAAAAGCATTCTACATGAAACTAGATCCAACAAGACCCGATGTTGTACTAGGTTTTGACATGTTAGCCCCAGAAGGTTATGGCGAAATAATAGGTGGTAGTGAAAGAGAAGACGACTATGAGAAACTACTAAAACGTATAATAGAGTTTGGACTAAATCCCGATGACTACAAATGGTATTTAGATCTAAGGAAATATGGAACAGTCCCACACTCGGGGTTTGGCTTAGGTGTTGAAAGACTAGTTATGTGGATAGCAGGTTTAGATCACATTAGAGACGCTACACCATTCCCAAGGTTCCGTGAGCGAATATACCCCTAATAACACTATTTGGCGTAAGAGTTATTTTAAACTACAAATTACTGGCTTGATTAGGTGTAGTAATGTTAAACCTAGCAATTGCATTGACTACGCTAGCATCACTACTAATAGCATTACTTCCTTCGCTAGAACTCCTATTTTACTCAATACTGTACTTTAAAGGTCTTAAAGCAGTAAATAAGGACTCAATAAAATACAACAATATTACAAACACTATCAGTAGGAGTAGTAGCAACAACATGTTATTGTCAATAATTATACCTGTAAAAAACGAGCCTCCAGAACTATTCAATAGAGCTCTTGAATCCATAGCAAACTGCGGCTTACCGAAAGATCAATTAGAGATAATAATAGTATCAGATGACACTCCAATAAAAGCTAAAGAACTAAAACAACATGTTGCAAGTCTCTCAAGAAAACTTGAAATAAATGTATTGTTCTATCATAGAAACGTACCTAGGGGAGGAAGATCAGGTGCATTAAATGATGGAATAAGAATAGCTAAAGGAAAATACGTTATGACATATGATGTAGACAATGTATTAGAGAAGCACTCAGTTATTAAAGCCATAGAAATACTTGAAGGAAATAATGATGTAGTAGCAGTAGTACTTAGGTGGAAGCCTCTTAACACCGATACACGAGTCTCCGAGATGCAAGCTTACGCACTCGACTATCTAATGGATTCACTATATAGAGGATTCAGTGGCCTAAACCTTCCAGTATTCCCCTTGGGCTCTGGAACAATATATAGAAGAGATGTATTGGTTAACAAGCTAAAAGGATGGGATGAAAAAAGAATACAAGACGATATGGAAATAGGTATTAGAATATTTAGTAGTGGCTATAAAACAGCATTTGTAGACAACGTAGGAATTAAAGTAGAACTACCCCCTACGATAAAAGCATTAAGAATACAACAGTGTAGATGGTCTTATGGAGCTATGGATGCATTAATATCACGTTTAAACTACCTTTTAACTTCAAAGAACATCCCTTTACTAGGAAAAATACTTTCAATAATCTTTCTGTTACAGTACACCCCAGTAGTGGCTGTAGCTCTAGGATTAATGGTAATGTCCGTATTAGTGTACTTTAACATGCTTGTTGAAGAAATATTATTCTTCTCATCAATTATCTCAGCAATATTTGCAGCAATATATGTTTACAGCTTTATCCATTCCCATAAACGTAGGGGCAGGAGTATATGGAGTAGTATAGTCATGTTGGGTAGGTCAGGCGCTATAGTAACATACTTGGCACCTTGGATTACATGGTATACATTAAAAGCTGTGTTAAGATTACCCTACAAATACGTTATTACTCCTAAGGGAAGGAAAGCGTACACTACATCTCATAGCATGATAAGCCTTGGTAAACTAGTAGGCGTTATCACGGTTATAGCTCTTGTAGCATTAGCGTACATTACGGTAATACATGGTTACTATTTCGCAGTAATACCATATATGCTATTTATTGTGGCAACACTATACGTGTTCTATCGTTGGTGGAAGGAATTATAAGGTAATTAATACTTAAATAATGAACTCAAAACTTACACCCTCTAATTCTTCTACACCATACCTACCTTCTCCCTGCTTAACTTCTAATTCCTTAATTCTAATAGTACCTTTAATATCATCCAGTCCTTTCTCAATTACATGTTTCTGGAAATCACTTCTATAGTAAACTATAGCCTTAGGTATTTCAGCACTTAACGGTAATTTTAGATCATGTTTTACCCTTCTCATAGAAGCTATTATCTTTACTATTTTCTCACCTACTTCAGCCTCTTCTACTGAGTACATGTATTCCTTAGGCCACGGAGCTATGGTTATACTCTTCCAAGGCCTGCCCTTCAATATTCCATGATATATTTCTTCAGCAATATGGGGTGTAAATACTGATATCATTATCAAGGAACTCTTTAATACATTGTATAATACCTTGGCCGTAATCCTACGCTTATATTCATCGTTCATTCTATGCTTAATCAACTCCAAGTAGTGATCTGCTAGCTTATGCCATAAGAAGTCTACTAATGTTGAAGCAGCTGTCTGGTAGTCATATTCTTCTAGGGCGTTGGTGACAGTGCTTATTGTTTTTGAGAGTTCACGGAATATCCAGTGATCTGTTGGCTGAAGATCCTTACTATCAAGCTTCTCTAGCTCGCTAATATCCATGTCATGTATGTATAGATACGTTAATCTCGCAATATTCCATAGCTTAACTAGGAAGCGTTTAGAAAATTCAAGTCCCTTCCAGCTAAATCTCAAGTCTCCACCAGTCTTTACAGCTAATGCTACCCATAAGCGGAAAGCATCTGCTCCATACTTGTCGAGTACTTCTAGTAGGCTTACATAGTTACCATAGCTTTTATGCATCATTCTTCCATCAGATCCCCTCATCATACCATTGATTAACGCTGTCTTGAACTGTGGTTTACCGAAGAGTATTAGGCCCCTAACTATTAGATAGTAATCCCAGGTCCTAATAATATCATAACCATTAGGTTGTAGGTCTGCTGGAAATAGTCTTTCATCAAAGTTATCAGGCCAACCTGCATGTACAGCAGCTGTTATGCTAGAATCCATCCATGTATCCATAACATCTTCTTCTGGGATAAGCTCAGCTCCACATTTAGGACATTTATCTATAGGGGGTTTCTGGAATCTAGGGTCTATAGGCAACCATTCAGGCTTAGCTATAATCACATGTCCATTACGACAATACCATACAGGGAAGGGTGTTCCGAATATACGCTGTCTTGAAATAGGCCAATCCCAGTCAAGGCTTTTAACCCAATCTTCAAGTCTTTTTCTAGCATATGGAGGTATCCACTTAATCTCCTTAGCAACTTTAAGTACTGCATCTCTTAAGGCAGTAGTCTTAACAAACCATTGGGTCTTAGGTAAAATCTCTACAGGTGTATGGCAACGCCAGCATTTACCAATATTACTTTTAATCCTTTCAGATTTAACGAAGTAGCCTTTCTCCTTTAACAACTCTACAATTCTTTTACGTGCTTCTTTTACGCTAAGACCTTTTAGTGGCCCTGCTCTATCATTCATTATTCCTCGTTCATCTATTACCCTTATTACTGGTAGATTATACCTCTTCTGCCATCGTACATCGGTTTTATCACCATAAGTACATACCATTACCACTCCTGTACCAAAATTAGGATCAACTTCTGGATCAGCTAGTATAGGTACTTCACGGTTATAGATAGGTACTCTAGCCTTCTTTCCAACTAAGTGTTTATACCTATTATCGTCTGGATGAACTAGTAGCGCTACACATGCAGCTAATAGTTCTGGTCTAGTTGAAGCAACTGTTACTTTACCTCCACCAACTATTTCGAAATTATAGTAGTATAGTTCTCGTTCAACTTCCTCATACTCTATTTCTGCTTCAGCTAAAGCAGTTTCACATCTAGGACACCAGAATACTGGATGCTCACTACGGTAAACAAATCCCTTCTCATACATTTTAATGAAGCTAAGCTGAGTTCTACGCCAGTAATCAGGATCCATGGTCATGTACTCAGTAGTCCAGTCAATACTACATCCAAGTCTCCTTATAGCTTCCTTCATAGGCTTAATCCATTCTAAAGTATACTTCCTAGCCAGCTTCAAGAACTCATCTCTTGGAATCTCTCTCTTAGTTTTCCCTAGAGCTTTCTCTATCCTAACCTCAGTAGGCAGTCCATGACAGTCCCATCCCTGTGGGAATAGGACATTATATCCTCTTAACCTCTTATACCTAGCAGCAAAGTCAATGTATGCATGATTTAAGGCGTTACCTACATGAAACTCACCACTAGGATAAGGAGGTGGTGTGTCAATTGAGTATGTCGGCCTACTTCTATCATTTCTATCAAACCTATATATCCCCCATTCCTCCCACTTTTCCTGCCATTTCCTTTCAACAGCTTTAAAATCGTATCGTTTTGGTAAAGGTATTTCTATCCTCATCTTAGACATAGACGCTACCCTCCAGGTAGCTAGTAACCCCCGTTTATTGACGTGTGCATAGTTATTGTTGTTATTAAAATATCTTAATGCTATAGGTATAAATTTTATATAAAGACTTATAGTTGAACATATTATTTTCTAAGTACTATGAAAACTAAAACAAGAACCGCTACTATTGCCGCTATTACACTAGGAACAACTATATGCCAAGGAATATACTCTACTACAACAAACTTAGTAGTAACAGATGTAACAGTAGAAGTTAATGTTTCATTTAAAACCTTAGTTATCTCCTCATAAACAGTAGAAGTCCTTGTAACAGGTACCACAGTTGTTGTCGTCGTTGTAGTAGTTGACGTAACCGTATACGTAGTTGTACCAGTAACAACAGTTGTTACGGTATATGTTTCAGTTATGGTAGCTGTAGTATAAGCTATATAGCTACATATAAGCCTTAACCTATTAGGCGATGGAACAATAGATGACCTATCAACAAAGAACTTGTAAGTGCTATTTGCGTCATTAAACCCTATGAGTTCCTCATTATCTACTACTAAGCGAATGTTCGTCAAATATATATTACCGGAGAACTCGTTAACGCCTTCTACATTTCCAAGAGTTAATGCTAAACTCTTTAAACCAAGTAATGTAGTATTACGCACTAATGAACTCACTAGTGAATTATTTACATACACTCTAACTTCAACATTTTTATTCGACCTAACTACGTATAGGGTTACATTGCCGTTAAAGCTCTTATCTATGTTAAACCACTCATTTTGTGATCCCCTAATAACGTAGTATTCTTCAGTACCATTTCTATCCTTTAATACTGCAATACCATATAAGTCATTGGGTGGTATACCAAACATTAATAGAAAATAGGAATTTGGTGCAAGCTCTATCCTTAGATTACTTACACTCAACGTTATGTTGTTAGCTACCCCTCTATCTAGGTCGTAGGTTATCGATACAGGTTTATCACCTAATACAACATAGCATTGCTCACTATTACTTAGAGCTAGCATCCATATGTTTGTGTTTAAGGGTAAGATTAATGAAGTCAGTATCAATAGTAACAAGTATTTAAACACATTTATGCACCATATCTTCTCTGGACTAGAATTCTGTTAGGGGATGTAAAAATGTCTTTATACTAAAGATGTAAGGTTGAGATCTAGGCGATTTGCTTTTTAGCCTCCATATAGCCTAGTTCAAGAGCCTTAATATTTACTTCATGCCATCTAGGTGGTAGGGTTTTCTTAATAGCTTTCTTAACATGGTCTAAGCTTATGTATTCATCCAGTACACCTGTACCCATGAGAGCTCCAAGCATTACTATGTTTTCAGATAAACTGCTTCCAGCTTTCTCCGCTAACTCTCTAGCATTAATAGCTATAATATTGAGCCCTAGCTCCTTAAGTTTTGAAAGTATTGCTTGAGGTGAAGGGGCTCTAACCTTAGGTAAACTCGGCCTTATAACCCTATTATTCACTATGAACAATGAGTCATGGTTAGCGTATTCAAGGTATCTTACAACTTCAATTAGCTCTAGGCCTAGAACTATGTCAGCACCACCTAATGGTACTAGTGGAGAATTGGGTTCACCTATTCTGACGTGAACTATTACGCTTCCACCACGCTGTGCTAAGCCATG
Organism: Pyrodictiaceae archaeon; assembly: GCA_015521735.1. GTDB lineage: Archaea > Thermoproteota > Thermoprotei_A > Sulfolobales > WANQ01 > WANQ01. Next base: position 10,421 of record WANQ01000027.1, read on the forward strand.
TATCTCTGATACTAGGATATTAGTACCACTTATTATTGATGCATTTCCAAGTACTCTACCAAGAGTGATTAATCCTTGGCCTCCTACACCTACTATTACCATGTTTATGGTTTTTCTTCTACTTAGAACCATAGTTCTTTCCACGATTTATCACCCTCTCTTATAATCCTTATTGCTTTAAATGGACATATCTGAGCACATACACCACAACCAGTACACATAGCTGGATCTATCTTTGCCTTACCATTACTTAACGGGACTATTGCTGGACATCCAAAGAAATCATAGCATACACCACAACCTGTACATTTATCTTCATCAACGATATATAGGGGTGTTACTATACCCTTCCTTAAAGCCATTGAGTGAACGAGTAATGAGCACGCTCTCTTAGCTACTACTAATGCTGTCTTTTTCTCATTGACAACATATTCTAGTGCTTTCCTTAACCTTACATACGCATCACTTACATCATAAGGATCTATTACGTCAACATACTCTATACCTGACGCCCTAGCTATAGAGGCTATATCTATTATTCTAGCCTTTTCTCCTGTAGCTTTCATTCCTGTACCGGGATGAGGTTGATGTCCTGTCATAGCGGTTATACGATTATCCAATACCAGTATTAGCATTGGGGCATCATTATATATGGAGTTAATCATGCCTGGTAATCCTGCATGGAAGAACGTAGAGTCACCAATAATAGCGATAACTGGTTGATCAATAACATGTGCTAACCCATTAGCAGCACCAATACTACCTCCCATCTCTATTATTATGTCTTGCTCCTCAAATGGGGGTAGTACAGCTAAGCTGTAACACCCTATATCACCGCTATATATGGGCTTTAATCTAAGTGAGTTAACAGCCTTCTTAAGTAAGTAAAACGTTGACCTATGTGGGCATCCTGGACAAAATGTTGGTGGTCTTGGAGGTATTTCTAAGCCACTCAATTTTACTGGTGAATACTCGGGAACACTGAGTCCTATAAACTTTGCAATAGCGGTTCTTACTCTATTAGGAGTTAACTCACTATACTGGGGTATGTAGTCTTTACCATGTATTTCAACATTACTTGCAAGACCATGGTCATAGGCTATTCTCTTAACCTCAACTTCAACTATAGGTTCAAGTTCTTCTACAACAAGTATTTTCTCAGATACCTCAAGCACTTTAACTATCATGTCCTCTGGCAAGGGTACAGTACTTGAGAGTTTAAGTACGTTTACCTTGTGTTCCACACCTAGAGTTCTCAGCTCATCAACAACATAACCATAAGCTATTCCAGGAGCTATAATCGTGTACTTGCTGTCATTACTTATGAATCTATTATAAGGCCATGTTGCCAGCTCTTTCTTAATTCTCTCCCATTTCTCAAGTAGTCTTACTCTATGCTTACGTGCATACTGTGGAATAAGAGTCCACTTAGCCGGATTCTTTTCAAACACGCCCTTGGTCTTAGGCCTAGGCAGTTTACCTAATCTAACAATACCCCTACTATGCGATAAACGTGTCGTAGACCTAAAAATTACTGGATGCCCCATCTTCTCCGAGAAATCAAATAAGTCTCTTACAACATCCTTAGCTTCTTGCGGACAATACGCTTCAAATACTGGTATAAACGCGTGTAAACCATAATACCTGTTATCCTGCTCATTCTGACTACTCCACATACCCGGGTCATCAGCTGAAACTATAACGAATCCACCCTTTACACCAGTATAAGCACTACTCATCAAAGGATCTGCTGCAACATTAACACCAACATGCTTCATAGCAGTTAAACTCCTTACACCAGCCATTGCAGCACCATAGGCTGCCTCAAAAGCTACCTTCTCATTACTACTCCACTCAACATGTATACCTAAATCCTTAGCTACCGATGCAAGTGCTTCAACTATTTCAGTTGAAGGAGTACCAGGATAAGCTGCTACAAAACCTACACCAGCTTCTAAAGCCCCTCGAGCAATAGCCTCATTACCAAGCAAGAATACTTTCTCTCCTTCCCCACCAAGAAGGGGTTTAGGCATGATGAAATAACACCTACCAATGTATACTCTACTTTAAGGGTAAATAAGGGATTACATACCCCAAGCAACCCACGAGTATAAGATAAAATTGGTGGGACTATGTTAATAATAATAGCTAAGGCACCAAACGAGTATAGGCTCAAGGCCATAAAAGAATCCATCGAAGAGAAGACCAGGTTAAAAACAAATAGAATATCAAGATCACTTTACGTTATCGAGGACAAGCTAAACGATAACATTGTCACAATCATACGTGGATTACTTAAATACTATGCTAGCCGCTACATACTGCTCACTCGAGGAGTAAAATACTTAATAGTAAAATATAGTTTTACAGAGAGAAAAACCAAGCATTACATGGCAGTAAAAAGACTTATGCTAAAGTACTTAGGACTACCCATAGACAAAAGTGTATGGTTCATACCAATAAAACCACAAAACCTACTAAAAGAACTAACCAAGTACCCCATACACATAAACTACTACTCATACGTAGACCCACTATCAGATGAAGACAAATACTACCTATCACAAGAATACCTAGACTACATAAACAATACCATAGAAAGTATGGAGAAGAAGCTAGAGAGCAAATTAAAGGAGAAGACAATAAGAGAATACCTAAGATACACAACACTTCTCCAAGAATGTTTACTCACCGATGATGTAGGAGTATTTATGAGTAAGGAACATATAATTGCATTATTAAAAAAGTTAGGCATATTTAAGAAGAGACTTCTTAAAAAGTTATAAGATTTATAGAAACTTTTAAGTACTCCTGCAAACAAAGGATATTATTAGGGTAAACTAGGAGGTGGTAGATATGAGCATTGAGCTAGAAAAACTATATGAAGATGAAGATGTAGTAGTAATGAAAGCGCCAAGCGACCAAGAGTTAGAAAAACTCGTAGTAGATGTCATCAAGAAAAAGGGTAGACCAGTATCATGGAAAGAGTTAAGAGAAATATTCAGTGGTCTTGCAGGTGAAGATAGACTCAGGAAGGCATTAGCAAACCTAATAGAACAAGGACTACTAACAGAGCTACCTGATGGAAACTTCGCCTTACCCGGTATGGAGCACATGATTGATTGGGAACGTGCAAAGAGACGTAGAGGTAGGCTTAGATTCACATACATTATAAGACGTAAGGCTATGGCTAGAGCTATAGCTTAATACCAGTATTTACTTCTCACTATGCTCTGCAAGTAGCTTGTCTATAGTCTTAATAACGTTCTGAAACTCAACGCTCATCCTAGAAAGCATGTTGAATACTTCTAGCTGTAATAGCGATATAAACGAGTACACAGCTTTAATATAAATATTCATTGATCCTTCAGAAATAATTGTGACCAACATAGCAGGTAAGGTCATCGTACGAGACACAATATAATTTAGATCAACATCACCTGAAATAACACGTTCCACCAAGTCTTTTGAATCCAGTAGAAGATCATATAGTAAGTCAGCATAATATTGTCCCTCCTCAGTCAACCTATATTTTTCTTCTCTCTTAACAATAAGCCCTCTAGCAACATAGTAGTCTAAGTACTTATCTATCTTAGTACATGGAATCCCTAAAACCATGCAATAAGAAGCTATTTCACTTAGTTTTTGCTCACCTCTCCTCAAAGCAGCTAATATTACTATTAAATACCTCCTACTAGTGGATAGGCCTCTTAAAGCTCTTCTCATACAATCCCTAAATAATAGTTCACTAGTACTAGATTCCAAGACTATACGCCTATTTCCTCACAAGTAGTATTGCTTTACCAAGCTCTACTATTAGAGTTCTCGTACCTTTAATGAAGCTTTCATTAAAATCACTTACTATTTTCTCCCAATCCATCCTAAGTATTATGAGCGTAATCCATAGTGTTAGAGCTATTAGTACTGGTAGGCTAATCCATAATGGTAGTCCTAAACCTCCTTCAAGCAACCATCTCATACTACTTCCAAAGTATATAGCTGCTAACGTGATAATTACCTTACCTGAAAGTACTGCTATAAAGTACTTAGCTAAACTATAACCACTCATTCCTACAGGTAAGTATATGACATCGTCGGGTAGAGGCAGTGCTGCGAAAAGAAATATTGCTACAAAAATACCCTTACTAGCAAGCCTTGCAAATACTTCAAGTCTCCTCCTGGTATTAGTATTAATTATTCTACCTGCACTCCTACCAATAAAGTATACTACGATCTTCCCTATTGAAGCACCTAAAGCACTAACTACAGCTACAAGAACTTGCTGTGTAGGCGAGGTTAGTGTTGAAGCATATGCCATTACTAGTACTAGGTATGGTATAGTAGTGTAGGGTATCATATTTCCAACAGCACTTACTAAGAATATACTTAAGTACCCATAACCTTTAAGCAACTCTACTACTTGTTCTAGCACCAACTATGCTTCTCCCTATAACCTAGCTATCCTATTTCTCTGCCTAGCGTAGTCGTAGAGGTATTTTAATGCTTTAGCAGCTTCTTCAGGAGACTTATACACTGGTACACGTAGCTCATACTCTATCCTCCTAGAATGCGCTTCAGTATACTCTCCTCCAGGCGCAACAAGTACTAGTGGTTGCTTAACTCTCTCTTTAAGCTCGCCCATGTATTTCCTTAGCTTATCTGCATCAAGTGCTGGCGACTGCATTATAGCTATCACTATTATCATGTCAACGTTTTCATCACTTGATACAACTTCTATTGCATCCCTATAACGTTCAGCTGGAGCATCCCCGAGAATATCTACTGGATTATAAGGTGATGCCGCGGGAGGCAATATCTTCTTCAACTTCTCTATAGTATCACTAGATAACTCAGCCATCCTCAACCCTATTCTCTCAACAGCATCTGTAGCAAGTACTCCAGCACCACCACCATTAGTTACTATAGCAACATTTGGTCCACGAGGAGTCTTCAGCCATGAAAGAGCTTTTAACGCTAAAGGTAGTTCCCATAACTCTTCTATCAGTATAGCACCTGACTGCTTTAATGCAGCCTCGTAAACCCTATACGAACCAGCAAGACTACCTGTATGAGATGCAACAGCTCTTACACCTTTCTCACTCTTACCAGCCTTAAGTACAACTACTGGTTTACCCTTACTTACAGCATTTCTTATAGACTCCATAAACCTCTTACCATCCCTAACACCCTCAATATACGCGGTAATAACCTTAGTTTTAGGATCCTGGCTAAGAAACTCTATTAGCTCACTTTCATCTACATCAGCAGCATTACCATAGCTAACAAACTTACTTAACCCTAGGTCAAGTAGTGCTAGCCAATCAAGAATAGCGGCACCCAGAGCACCACTCTGAGATATAAATGCTATATTACCAGCTCTCGGATACCTCTGTCTATCAGGAGGATTAAACACAGTATTCAACTTTGTATGTGCATCATAAACTCCTAGACAGTTAGGCCCAATCACCCTTATACCATACCTTCTAGCTATCTCAACTACCTTCCTCTCACGTTCTTCTCCTTCACCACCAACCTCTTTAAAGCCCGCACTTATTATTATGACATTCCTTATATTCTTACGTCCACACTCCTCAAGTACTCCTGGTACATGTTTTGCTGGTATAGCTATAACAGCTAAATCAACTCTACCAGGTATTTCTTTAACAGACTTGTAGCATTTAAGCCCAAACACCTTATCATACTTTATGTTAACAGGGTAGATCCTCCCCTTAAAATTCTCAACCAAGTTAACCATAATTGCTCGTCCAACTGTTCCAGGCTTCTCAGAAGCACCTATAACAGCTACACTTTCAGGCTCAAAGAATCTCCGTAACTCCTCGTAGACTCTATTAGACATGTTATCCCCATATAACGCTTAGGCTTCAGCTACTTAGCTCTTTCTCCAAGACAAGCTCCAAGTATGATTTAAGAATAGGCTTACCAGTTAAACCTAGAGACCTAGCAAACCCAAGCAATTTTTCTTCAAGTTCACTTAAATTACCCATAACTCCCTTGTACTCTATTTCAACAAACGAGCCTAAGCCCTCGACATAATCTATTGTTACAGTATAATCACCTACCTCATACACCTCCCTAGTCTTCCTCAAAGTATAAACATACCTAAACCCTAGAGAAGATAAAAGGGCTAAAACATTATCTAGGGGATCCAAGATTCTAACACTTACCTCCTCTCTAAGCTTAGTACGACTAGACCTTCTAGGACCCTTATATGTCAACTCTAATTCACCATTACTCCTAACCCGCACCCTAACTGCTTCATCAGTTAACCTAAAATCCCTACAGGGATGATTAAAGTAGTAGTCTTCCTCCTTAACAACTAGTTTAAGCCTAGCACCTACCTGTTTAAGCCTAGACTTAACCTGCTCTACATCACTTATCCTATACTTTACTTCTAGTTCAACCATCTAAGTCTACCTAGAATTTTGGAGCTCTAAGAATGGTTATAATCATTGCTATATAAGTTATGATACCTAAAACTATGTGAAGTATCCTCATAAGCCTACTATACTTCTTAGTTAACAGTATCAATGCACCAGTTATCATAGTTAAGGTCATGAAAATAAATGTTATTAGAGCATCATTATAATGGTACTCAACCATACATTAAGCACCTTACAGTACTCCTGCATAAAGCTATTACTACTACCAGTATAATACTGTTATAGGTGTAGTACATGCTTAAACCTAGTACTTATAGACAAGTAATAATGTTCTTATCCTATGCTACACTAGCACTAGTAGTCATAGGCAGTATACTAGTATACCTTGACCTAGTACTAGGTCTAAGAATTACTAATATACTAGTAACTGAGAAAGAAATCATAGAAGAAGACTTGGGTGAAGAAGTAGTGAAGGCAGGAAACATAATTCTCTTACCACTACCTAGACTGAAAGGCAATATGAGTTTAGAAGAATCAATAGCTTATCGGCGAAGCATTAGAGAATACCTAGATAAACCCCTAACACTAAACCAGCTATCACAACTACTATGGGCAGCACAAGGACTAACAGAGTTGAAATGGGGCTTCCGTGCAAGCCCCTCAGCTGGAGCCACATACCCTCTCGAAATATATGTTGTAGTAGCTGAAAACGGTGTTGAAGGCCTTGAACCAGGCATATACCACTACGACCCATATACTCACACAATAAGGCTAACAAGAAAAGGAGACTTCGTAGACGAGTTATACGAAGCATGCCTAAGACAGCCATGGGTTAAAGAAGCACCAGTAAACATAGTCATAGTAGCAGAATACGAGAGAACAACCAGAGTCTACGGTGAAAGAGGAATAAGATACGTACACATCGAAGTAGGACACGTAGGCCAAAACATATACCTTGAAGCAACAGCACTAGGACTAGGAACAGTAGCAATAGGAGCATTCTACGACAACCAAGTAAGAGAAATACTAGGACTACCACCCAACTACCACCCACTATACGTCATGCCAGTAGGAGTACCAGTAAAACCATACAGAATAAGCGAACAAGAACTATGGAAAGCAATAACAGAAAACAGAGAAAAACTCAACATAAAACCCTAAACCCCACCCACAACACCAACAAATTGATGCACATACATCAACTCATGTTCTTCGGCCATGTGATGTCCTGGCATCAACTCTCCATTAATGAACCACATGGAAACATCAATGAGGATTTTATGATTAATACTCTTATCTAAGAATTACCTCTCT
>WANQ01000028.1 GCA_015521735.1 Pyrodictiaceae archaeon
AATGTGTATAAGAGACAGGTACTAGAGATTTAAGAAAAGTTAAGACACAATGGATAACAGTATCAGAGAGGGACTGGCGTTACGCTTTAAACATAGCACATAGATTTGTTGAATTATATCCCACAATATAATGTACTATTAGTTTTTACATAATTTATTTGCTACCAAACAGTTTTCTTAGTTTTCCAAGAAGACCCTCTGTTTGCTCTTCTATTTCTTCCTCGACGGTCTTAAGTCCCATCCCTATGAGAACATAATCTTCCTTCATATTTACTAAGGTGTATTCAAACTCATCTTTATACAATGTTTTTACGAGATCATGTAATGTTTCTTTACCTATAAGTTCTACATCTATTTTCTCTTCATTGATCTTGAAGGCTGCTTTAATTAAGCCTTTATAAGCTATTACATTATATGCTATACCTCCCTTCCTAATTATTAGTTGTACTGGTAAGTCAGACATAGTAGATGCATCCACTATGTCACGTAGTGCATCAAGTACTGTTCCCTTATCATGCTTTAGTAGATGTAGAGAGGAGGATAATGCTAGTATTAGTCTATCTTTATCCATTGACAGTATTTTACTTATCTTGTCTACTCCATCGTCAAGCGGTAATCCACTAATTATTTCTTCGGGTGTTCGTTTAACTTCTTCTACTTTCTTAGGTTTAGGAACTTTTATCTTCTCCTCAGCTTCTACTTCTTCAAGTAGCATGTCAGCAGGTATAGGCTTAATCGTCTGTGCTGTTTCAACCTTGGGTAAAACAGTTGTTTTATGTACGGCTTCTATTACTTCTGGGGCCGTGAATTCCTGTTCTTCTGCTTTTAGCTTAGATTCTACTTGTACTTCTTTTCCACTTACTTCAACTACTTCTTTAGCTAACTCTTCTTTCTTTACCGTAGGCTTCTCTAGTGCCTTAGGCTTTTCCATATGAGCTTTCTCTTCACGTGTGGATAGTGGTTTTGTAATGACTTGTGGTTTCAGTGTACTTTGCTTCTCTACTTCTTTGATTTCTACTACTTTTGTTCTTGTCTCCTTTTTCTTAACTTCTATTGTTTTATGGGGAGGCTGTGGTTTAGCAGTTGGTGCTTCTTTTCTAGTAGGCTTCATGTATGGTCTTTCTAGTTCTTCTCTTCTTAATTGCTGAGCAGATGGTCTTAATGGTTTCATGCTAGTTACGGGTTCTCGAGTATATTTAGGAGGACTTACTGGAGTTGTATGTGGTGTTGATTTGGTTGTAGTTTTTCTTACTTCTCTCTGAGTTGTTGGTGAGGGACGTGGTTTCCTACTTTCAGTGATTTCTCTTTCAATTCTTAGTTTAAGTCTTTCTATGAATAAGTTTAGGCTTGATGGTATTGTGAGCTTGTAGTCGTTATTGTATTCTAGGTCTAAGTCTACGCCTGCTTCATTTAATTCTATTATTTCAAAGAAGCCAGTAATCTTAGGGAATAGTTCTGTGAATCTTCTCATAGCTAGTGTGCCTTTTGCTTCCTCTATTCCTGTTATCCCCATAGCAACTATTGCTCCATTTTTAACTTCTATTACGACATTTATTTCTCCCCCATTAAGCTTGAATGCTCCTTCAAGTCTCCCAGTAAATCTATTACCTGTTTTCTCCATGAGTTCTCTGAGTGCTATTATCTTATTGTCAACGTTGAATTGAACAAATGCTTTGGTATGCCCTCTAGCCACTGGTCTCATATAGTACACCCTATGTAGCTACACTATTATCTTCTAGATTCTGGCTTATTAGCTTGACCATAAACACTTATTAGAAATATTAGCCTAGAATCCAAGGAATATCTTATTTATCTTTGCCACATATATTCGAACACATCATCTTCATGTATTTAAAGATTTGTATAACTTCTATATCTTGTCTACTGGTTAAATAGGTAGACTAACAGGAACTATGATGATAATTTATACTACTGTAAGCTAAAATTGGTAGTAGGGGGGTTTTAACAGTGAACCCCGATAATAAGGTGAGAAATTCAAGGGAGAAAACTAGTAGTGAAATCGATTTAGTTGAACATAGTATTAAAAATCCTAGTATGCCTAGACATGATCGTATAAGTTTTGAGAGAGGATCAAGAGATGATATACTAAGACTTCTTGAAAGATGTTGTAGTAGTAGTGGAACACCATTTACTGGTATTGTGCGTATAAACATTGCAAGTCCGTCTAAGACCTCATTTAAGCTATATATAATTGATAATGCTATTAGAGGCGTTGAATCTTCTGAAGAGATCTTTGTGTATAAGGGTGCTGATGCTCTTAAGAGACTCATAGATCTTTTAACTATTCCTTCAACTACGGGTACAATGGAGTTTATTAGGCAGAGAGAGGAGGAGGTTAAGCTTCGATTAGAGGTTAATCCTGAGATAGTTTTGAGTAAGCCAACTAAGTATGAGGACATTTTATTGTTTATTCCTATGAAGCATAGTGTTCCGGTTATAGAGAAGGAGGCTATAGAGCTTATAGGTGATGAAATAGATATAGCGTTGCCATCAGCTATTGAAGCTAAAGTGGAGGAAACTGAGTCTGTTGTTGAGGATAAATTAGCTGATGTGGGTAAAAGAATGTCAGCACTACATACAGTACTCCTTGAGGATTCAGAGCGAGTACTGGTATTCAATGCTCCGGGTCTAGAAAAGATACTTGAAACTCTAAGAATTATGAGTCAAAGCGATTACGCTGATGAGGCATTACTGGCTAGAGTACTAGGTAGTGGTGAGTTAGGTGAACTTAAATGCCAGTTATTATTCGTTAACGGGACATTACTAGGTATTTGGTGTGAGAGTATGGGGTTAGAAGTATATGGTAATGAGGCTCTTAGAAGCGTTGAATCATCGGAACCTCCGCTTAGAGTAGAAGTATATCGCTTAGATCTCAGCAAAATAGCTAAGCTACTAAAGCTATCGTTATCTATTAGTGAAAACGGGCAAAGCAGTTCAAGTAGAGAGTAACTATGATTTAATCATTATTGGTAAGGAGCTTTATTTCTACGTGTCCTAGTCCTATTGCTCGACTACTACCTATTCCCATAATCTTGGCATGAGCTATTATGTTTTCAAGTAACTCTTTTAATCCTTGGACTCTATCTATGATTGACCAGTCAACTATGTAGGTTATGCTCCCACCTAATGCTGGTAGCTCTTTTCCATCGTAAACGTATTTAACAGGTTTAGCTGTTTCAAGTATTCTATATGTTTCACGTAAACTAGCAGACACCAGTCCTACTAGATCCCAATACCCGTTTTCTCTCTTCCATATTCTTAGTAGATCACCTATATTGTACGAGAAGACTATTCCTGCTAATGGAAGAAATCTTCCATACTTAGACTTAGCCCATGGATCAACTAGTTTAACAGGTGTACGGATTACTAAGCGTATGGCTCCTACACCTTCAAGTCTTATCCCATGGCTAGATGATGGCAGTTTATATGATTCCAGGACCTTTAAGCTACTAATACTCCAATACGCGTCAAAGAGTTCTAGTCTATCCATACCCATGACTGCATCATATACTGCTTCTTCAACAGTTTCATCAAATCCTACTAGAAAACACGCATCCCTATTAGGTGGTAGATAGAGGTGATTTCTATCGTTTAAGTTTTTCTTCCAGAGAAATATTTTCCCACTACTAGTATTAATGTATAGTGTTGTTAATCTTAAGGGCTTAGGTATGGTAATTTTAATTCCATCTACTTCAAGTATAGTTGGCTTAGCGAAGACTTCCTCTAGTGTAGGGTTTGATTTAATTAGTAGGCTTTTAGGTACTTTACCCGTAAATGCAGGTAGCTTAACTTTACGGTCAACTTCAACGCATACTTCAAGTAAAGTGTATTTACGGGGACTTGCTAGTAGGAATAGTCTGTCTATTCCACCGAAAATAACCATTACTAGTTATCCCGTATTAGGTGTTTCCTAAATAGAGGCTGATACAGCTTCCTATTTCTCTGTAGCGCCAACAAGTTTCTTAAGCTTATTGATAAACTTCTCCTTATCCACTATGTATCTTTCATGTAATCCCTCTCCTATCAACATATCCTTCCAGAATACTTTTGCATTAAACTTTATTCTTCTACCCTCTACTTCAACTACTTCTACTTCTACTCTTACTTTCCCACCAATAGGTGCAGGCTTTAGGTGTTTTACACCTACATAGACTCCAACAGTAGTATGTTTTTCATCTAAGTATTTTTGAACACATTCTAGGCATGTATGCTCTATAAATGCTATCATTGATGGAGTTGACAGTACTTCTAAGTCTCCAGAACCTATATGATGTGCTGTATGTTCTTTTCCTACCATGTATTCTCTTGTACATTTTAGGTTTAAGGGTATATTGTATTCACTGCTCATAAGAGTTCACCTTACTATTATTGTTGTAGTTGTAGAATTTATTGCTACTGCTAACGCTGTGCTCCCGATATTGAGTTCTTCTGAAACTGTTAAGCCTCGTGCTCCCAAGACTACTATATCATAGCTTTCTTCAGCTAATTCATCTAATATTTTCTTAGCAATACTTTCCTTTACAGGGTTTATTTCTCTGACCTTAATTGATACTGGAATACCTTTATTCTCTATTCTCTCCTTTACCTTATCCAATACTTGTTTCTCGCTAGCTCCAGTAGGCTTTACGTGGAGTACCGTTATTCTTGACCCATACCTTCTTGCTAGGTCTAATGCAAGCTCAAGTGCTCTTAGGCTAAGCTCACTACCATCAACGGGTACTAGTATTCGTCTAAACCTAAAGCTTAACTCATACATAGGTTCACGTACATAAGTCATAGAAGCCACCCATGCTGTACTCCTAGCTCTCTATCTGTTTTCTCTATGCTCTTCCACTTATCTTCTTCTAATCTTAGCATAGCTCTTATTGCATCAATGTTTTCGGGTACCACTATTGCTTCCTGGTGAATACTTTGAACTAACACTATTTCTCTCCCATTAACTGTTATGGTTTGAGCCCAAACTAGTAGTTCGAAGTAGTCATTCCTAGGTCTACTAGTATCTCTAGCTATTTCAACTAGCTCGCTGGTACTCTTTACTCCAAGCTTATCGGAGTCCACTAATAGTATTCTAGGCGTATTCTCCAATATCTCTATGACTCTACTTCTATTAGCCTTGTCTTCTACTTCTATTACTAGGTAGTGTGTGTGCATAAGTGTTGTTGGTATTACTACTGCTGCAGTAGTAATGTCGAGCCAAGGAATAACTGTTTTTACGTCAACTCCATGGTGGCTGGGTAGTGTTGGCGGGTCTAGTACTATGGAGTTTATAGGGCCTCTTTTAATTTCTTTGGGGTCAGCTCCTCTACGGACAATGAATGCTCTTACTCTTCTAACACCAAGCTCTCTATGTAGTGAGCATATTATTCTTAGTAATCCCGTGGTATTACAGCTTACAACTCTTACATAATTCTTACCGATTGCTTCATCGTAGTTGCATAGTGAGTTAAAGCTTACGTCAACTATATCGTGTTTTTCTCCTCCTTGGAAAACTGCTTTTACACCATACTTAGTATATAATTGCTTGTACATTGCACCAGTTTTTGCAGGAGTTGCATCAACAACTAAGTCTACTTTTCTTAAGGCTTCCTCTAATACTCCTTTAACACTTATGCCGTGTTCTTCGAATGACTTGATGTATTCATTGCTTGGAACGTATATGTCTATGCCGTTCTTATGGGCTAGGTGTGCTGAGTAGTCTGGTCTAGTTTTAACTACACCGTATAGTTCTAGATCACTTGACCTTTTAATAGCCCATGCAATTCTTTTACCAATAGTACCATAACCGTTAACTAGTATGCGAGGCATATGTTTACACCCTAGTTTAGTTAATTGGTTGTTTTCCAGAGGAATTTACGAGCAGAAATATGTAGTGCTTCAAGTGCGGGTAAGGGTTCTCCTGCGAGGAATAAGAGTAGTGCTCCTCCACCTGTTGATAAATGTATGTTTCCTTTACGCTTAGCTTCATCCCATGGGATTATTGCTGTTAAATGCCCTCCACCTAGTATTGTGAAGGCATTAGATAGGAGTGCTGCTTTAACGAGTTTTTCTGTTCCAGTCCTAAATCTTGGATCTTCCATTACTCCTGCTGGTCCACGCATTACTACAACGTTTGCTTCACGTATTAAGTCTGAGTACATTGTTATAGTGTTATCGCCTATATCCATTATTAGGCCATTCACATTACCTACAGTCTCGTTTCTTACATTCCCTTCACGGTCAACTGTTTTAAAGTCTATTGGAGTTTCTATTGGCGCTCCTAATAATAGTATTCTACGAGCTCTTGGAACAAGGCTCAATAAGCCCTTTTCCTCTAAGAACTCCTTATTTACTTCACCTATGTTTACGGCCTTAGCTACTAGGAATAACTGTGCTACGAGACCTGTTGTCAGTATTCTATCTGCGACCTTGTTTTTGACTATGTTCTCTATTATCCTAAGAGTATCGTATACCTTGCCTCCACCTAAAACAAATATTCTTGGTTGAGCTGCTTCGCTAAACGCTTTTGACAGAGCCTTGACTTCTAGTTCCATAAGTCTACCAGCAGCTGATGGGAGCCTTAATGGGAAGCCTACTATGCTTGGCTGACTCCTATGCGCGGTACCGAAGGCGTCGTTAACATAGTAGTTGAACAAGGGTGCTAGTCTTCTAACAAGATATGTCTCTGCTTGTTTTTCAGGTAAAGCTTCTATTAATTCCTCAGACACGAATCTAACATTATCTAATAGCAGTATTTCGCCTGGCTTAAGACCTCTTATTTTCTCTCTAGCAGTAGGGCCCATTACGTCTTCTACAAACTCTACGTCTAGGCCTAAATACTTTGATAGTATTTCAGCGTGTTGTGATAGGTCTGTAAAGTCCTTGTCCCCTGGCCTACCTTGATGTGCTATTAGGACTACACTACAGTTTCTCTCAACAACTAGCTCTCTAATTGTATCTACATGTGCTCTTAACCGAATATTATCTATTATTCTCCCTGTTTTATGGTCTATAGGACTGTTTATGTCTATCCTTAACAAGACCTTAGCGTTTCTAGGATCAATATCTTCTAGTAATGGTATTTTAGGTATGCGTAGCACAGTCAATGCCGGATGCCAGAAGTTAGGTAGAGGGTTGTTTGAGATAAATATTTCTACGATGATTTTAGCAGTTTAATAATTTTAAAACCTTTAATTATGTTAAACCAGTTATTCCTTAACTTCGCCTTTTCTACCCAGTCTTATGTGTGCTTTGGCTAGATCATTACTAGCCAGTGCTGCAAGTAGGCTTAGTTCTCCTGCTAATACTGTTGCAGCTATTATTTCAGCTAGTTTTAATGCGTTGATCCCTGGTTTCTCGCCTCCACCAGCTATGCCTAGTATTGAAAGTGCTTCACGTTGTGTTGGTAGTCTTGTACCTCCACCTACTGTTCCTACCTCGAGACTAGGCATTGTTACTGTTATGTATAGGCTTCTACTATTATTTTTGGATCTTACTTCTGTCCAAGTATAGCCTATACTGCTTTCAACAACTTGGGCTATATCTTGGCCTGTAGCTAAGAATATTGCTGCTACGATATTCGCATAGTGTGCATTATATGATATTGAACCTGCTCTACTACTACCAAGCCAGTTTTTCCTTAAGTTTACTTCATGTATATCTTCAACACTAGTCTTTAGTACTTTTAAGGCGATTTCTTCTGGAATAACTGCTTCAGCTACAACTGTTTTACCACGGCCTCTTAAAGCGTTTATTAGTGATGGTTTTTTGTCAACACACATGTTACCGCTAACAGCTACACATACCGTTTTTCCCGGGTATTCTTTTTCAATGTATTCGCATATCTTGGTAGACGCTATGGTTACCATGTTCATGCCCATTGCATCTCCTGTAGTGAATACTAGTCTTAGCCATACATTATTACCTAAGATGTATGGTTCTACGTCAACTAGCCTGCCATACCTAGTTGTAGACTCCGCAACTCTTTTTAATTCCATGAAGTGTTCTTTTACCCATTCTACTAGTCTTACCGCTTCATCTATGCTTTCAACTTTAAAGAGCGGTGCTCTCGTCATGCCATTGAATAAAACCTTAACCCTAGCACCACCAGATAATGTTACTGCATATGCACCTCGATTAACACTAGCTACGAGAGCCCCTTCAGTTGTAGCTAATGGTACATAGTATTCTCCTTTAGCATAATCCCCTTTAACTAGTAGGGGTCCTATTATCCCTAATGGTACTTGGATTGCACCTATAGGATTCTCTATATTTCTACCTACAGCTTCTTCGAAATCTATGATAGTTGATGCTATAGCTGAAAGACTTACTCCAAACTTTTTCTCAAGGAAGAGTCTTCTTACAAGTGCTGCGAGATTACTGTTGCCCAGTACTAGGTCTAGTTCATGTAGCTTTACTTCTCCTTTCAATACTTTTTCTACGTATTCTTCAAGTCTATCACTATTCTTTCTCATATATGCTTCCTCTTCCAGCGAGAAAATAAGGTGTATTAGGCTTCTGGTATTCTCTTAATGAGGTTACGGAACTTAGCGTATTGTGCATAGCTTATGTATGTTTTCCTTTCAATGTATTGTTTTACTGTTGGAGCCTTATTTCTTACATCCATTATCTTTTCTTTCACAACAATGCTGTAGGCGTCTGACCCTGCTCCACTACCAAATGGTGCTACAAGTATTCTATCCCCAGGTTTCGCTACTTCATCTAGTACCTTGGCTAACCCTATTAGTGCTGAACCATTATACGTATTGCCTATCCATGGTGTAACTAGTCCTGGTATAACCTTCTCCTTAGGTATTCCCAACTTCTTTGCAACTCTTAATGGGAATACACCATTAGGTTGATGGAAGACTGCGTAATCGAAGTCATTTACTGTTAATCCCAGTTCCTCCATTAACCCTTTCACAGCACTAAGTATGTGGTGAAAGTATGCTGGTTCACCAGTAAAGCCTTCACCATGTTGTGGATAGGGTGATAGTTCTCTTCTCCAGAAATCCGGTGTATCTGTTACATATGTGTAAACTCCTTCAAATACTGCTACTGCTTCATTACCAGGCCCTATAACGTATGCTGCTCCACCACTACTAGCTGTAAATTCTAGTACGTCTCCCGGATTAGCTTGTGCTGTATCAGCTCCTATTGCTAACACGTACTTAGCCATTCCACTCATAATTAGTCCTATACCGTTACGTATGCCTTCACTTCCAGCACGACATGCAAATTCCATGTCTATAGCTGTTGTCTTAGGTGTTATCCCTAGTGCTTCAGCTATTACGGTAGCTGAAGGTTTTACTGCATAGGGTTTTGACTCTGTTCCAACAAATACTGCTTCTATCTGTGATGGGTCTATGCCTGCTCTCTTTATAGCATTCAATGCTGCTTCATAGCCTATGGTTATAGTGTCTTCATCTGGTCCTGCAATAGCTTTCTCATACATATTTAATGCAACTGGTATTGATTCATCAAAACCCCATACCTTGTAGAATTCCTCCATTTTTATACGATATCTTGGTATGTATACTCCCCATCCAATTATGCCTACTTTTCCGTTTACACGGGCCATACGAGATTACACCACGTCTGCCTAAAGAGGCTGATAGCGGTTGTCTAATTTAAATACTACACCCAGATATATACTTGGCAGTCTACTAGTTTTTGAGGGAAATATTCATTAACGCTGTTAATATAGTGTGGTTGGGGCTGGTATACATGCTGGCTAGGAGCATAGGTTTGGATAATGAATTAGAGCAAATAATAGAGCGAATGGCCGATAGAATGATTAGGCTACGTAGAGATAGAATTGAAAGAGAATGCTGTAGTACAGGTATTGCTTCAAAAAGCCCAGTAGTAGAGGTTATGAGTCTTGATGAGATTAAGAAGATAGCTCGTGAATGCAAGGTAGTCTTCGTTAATGCTTATACAACTTACTGTCCCTACTGCAGGATGTTCCATCCCGTATTTGAATATGTTGCAGAGAAGTACAAGGGTAAGGCTGGATTCGTTAAAGTTAACTTAGACTACGCTATGGATGTAGCCTATGCGTTCTACATAATGGGTACTCCTACAACAATAGTATTAGTTAACGGCAAACCAGTTGATAGAATTATGGGCTATGTTGACGAATACGAGCTAGAAGCCTATGTAGAGGAACTATTGAAGAGAGAGGGGTGTAGCTGAAACATTATTTTTTCTGATAAAGCCAGCAAGCTACCCAGTGATCCTTCTCGTACTCTATTAGCTCTGGTTGCTCACTTGTACATAGGCTTCTTAACTCTGGATGCTGATCGAGTGCCACACATCTTGGATGGAAGCGGCAGCCAGGCGGTATTGCTGCTGCACTAGGTATCTCGCCTTTTATTGGTACATCCTTAAACCTATGCCTTAGGCTTGGATCTGGTTCTGGCACTGCTGCTATCAATGCTCTAGTGTATGGGTGTAACGGGTTTTCTACTATTGTATCTGAGTCAGCTATTTCAACTATTGTTCCTAGGTACATTACTGCTATTCTATCACATATGTATCTTGCTACTGCTAGATCGTGTGTTATGAATAAGTAGGTTAAACCGTAGCGGCGTTTAAGCTCCATCATAAGCTCTAGTATTTCTGCTCTAATAGATACATCAAGCATTGATACAGGCTCATCGGCAACAACGAATCTTGGATTAAGTATTACAGCTCTAGCAACAACTACTCTCTGTCTCTGACCACCACTAAGCATATGTGGGTAACGATAAGCGAACTCATCTGCAGGTGTCAACTTAACATCCTCCAAAGCCTTTAATACCCTCTTTTCTCTCTCCTCAGCACTTCCCCCTATACCGTGGACGAGTAGTGGTTCTTCAAGTATATCCTTTATCTTAAACCTTGGATTAAGGCTACCATAGGGGTCCTGGAATATTATCTGTAGCTCCTTACGTAAGGGTTTAAACTTCTTAGCAGGAACAGTTGTTAGGTCTATGTAATCACCACTAATGTATACTTTCTCGCCTAAAGTCTCCTTTAAGAGTTTTAGTGTTTCGGGTCTTGCCTTGTAGAATACATAGCCTCCTGTTGGATCTAGTAATCTTATTAGTGTTCTACCAGTAGTTGTCTTACCACAACCGCTTTCTCCGACCAAGCAGAATGTTTCTCCCTCACGTATATAGAATGTTATACCGTCAACAGCTCTAACATATCTTGGAGGCTTCCTTAATAAGACTTCCTTTATACTTCTCCTTATGGGAAACCATTTCTTCAACTTGTATGCTAGTAATAGCATGTTTCCTCCAATTTTCTTCTGAAACTCTCTTAGTACTTCATCTCTTGGAGGAAGTTTTTCTTGAAGGCTCACGGCCTTCACCTACTTCATCTTTTCGCATAGAGCCAGCAAAGAACTCTATGGTCGGGGGCTAATTGTATTTCTGGTGGAGGCTCCCTCCTACATATATCCATTGCGAACCTACATCTAGGTGCAAATCGGCATCCTAGTGGAGGATTTCTTAAATCTGGTGGTGTACCAGGAATCCATTCTAGCTTCGACTTTTCTCCTCTAAGCCTAGGTATACTTCTAAGTAATGCTTGTGTATATGGGTGTTGTGGTTCCAAGAATACTTTTTCTAATGGGCCAAACTCTACTATTTTGCCAGCATACATTATCGCTACTTTATCTGCTAGTTCAGCTATAATGCTTAAGTCATGTGTAATCAGTATAATACTTATACCTAGCTCTTTCTGTAGCTTCTTAAGTAGATTCAGTATTTGTGCTTGAACAACTACGTCTAAAGCTGTTGTAGGCTCATCTGCTATTACTATTTTAGGCTGAAGTATTAGGGCCATAGCTATTACTACACGTTGCTTCATACCACCACTAAGTTCGTGTGGATACCTATTAATTACTTCAGGCGATAAGCCTACTAATTGCAGGTATTTTTTAGCTTCTTCTAACGCTTCCTTCTTTGAATAACCTTTATGGTACATTAGTGGCTCTGCAAGCTGGTAGCCAACAGTATATACAGGGTTCAATGCATTCATAGCTCCTTGGAACACCATGCTTATCTTTTTCCACCTAACCTTACTACGTACCTCAGCTTCACTCATCCTAGTAACATCTACTCCATCGATTACTATTCTTCCACCTGCAATACGTCCTGGTGGTGGTACTAGTTTTAGTAAACTGTATGCTAGTGTACTCTTACCACAACCACTTTCGCCAGCTATTCCTAGGCTCTCACCTTCCTTCAACTTGAATGATACATCATCTACTGCTTTGACTATGCCCTTGTATGTGTAATAGTATGTTTTCAAATGCTCTACTTCTAATACGTAGCCAGGCATATGTTACACCAATGAACGTGTTTAAAGTTTTCTTAGCTTAGGGTTTAATATTGTATCTAGCGCATTACCTATGAATACGAATGTCATTCCAGTAACTGCTATCATTATTCCTGGTGAGAGAACCCACCACCATGAGGATAGAGAGTTTTGTGCCTCGTAGATCATCTTAC
This sequence comes from Pyrodictiaceae archaeon, assembly GCA_015521735.1. Taxonomy (GTDB): domain Archaea; phylum Thermoproteota; class Thermoprotei_A; order Sulfolobales; family WANQ01; genus WANQ01. The sequence goes on from WANQ01000028.1 coordinate 12,498, forward strand.
CCCATGTAGGTATGTTGGGGTCACTTAGACCTAGGAAGCTTAGGCCTGCTTCTATTAGTATTGCACCAGGTACTGCTAAAGCCATACTTGCAAATGCGTAGGGCATTAGCTGTGGTAGTATATGTTTAAACACTATTCTGAAACCACTAGCACCTACAGCTCTAGCTGCTTCTACAAATGGTTGCTCCTTTATCTGTAATGCCATACTTCTCACCACTATTGCTAGACCCGTCCACGCAAATATTATCAATATGCCTATGACGTGCCAAACAGTTAATCCTCCATAGAGTTCTCTTACAGTGTAAGAGAATAGTATTAGGAATGGTAGTAGTGGTATAGAGTATAGTACTTCATTTATACGTTGCATTATTTCGTCAACAAGGCCTCCAGCGTAGGCGCTTACAACACCATAGATTAACCCTATGAGTACTACTGATACAGCGTAGACTATACCTATCATTAAGGCTACACGGCTACCCCATAAGATGCCTACGAATATGTCTCTTCCACGGAAATCTGTGCCTAGGACTCCATAACAGCTTCCAGGAATTCTTATTTCTATTTTTGGTGGGTACTTTAAGCTACCATTCAATGCTTCAACGGTTATGTTAAACCTGTATACGCCTTTAAGTGTACCTTGCTGACCAAATATCATTCCAGGACCTACTTTGTAGAATAATAATTTCGCTGGGCTCATCACCCTAGCTGATAGGATGTTGTTTTCTGTAGCATTCCTAAATATCTCTGGATCCTCATACTTGGATATCATGTCCTTTACTAATACCTGCATTAGCTTTTCGCTGTTGTATAAGTGTATTATTACTGTTCCATTAGTAGCTGTAACATCTGTTGTAAATGCTGGGTAGAATGAAAGCTGTATTTCTTGTCCTTGATATGTTTCAATAGGCCTTGTTATACCCAATGTTAAACTTATTCGTGTTGTCACATTACTTACAAGTATCATTATGTCTTCTGAGGGTACATCCCATTTGAAGTCGTATTCATAGAAGTATACGTAGCCTTTGCCTTCTAATTGTTTCTCAAATGCATCGTATACTTGTTCTATTACTTGGGGATCAGTTATATTGTTTAACTTTATGAACGTTTCAGCATAATATCTCCATAGCTCTTCATATTCTATTGGCTCCAATGTTTCTGGTGGTGTATACTTCTTTGTTGAGAAATAGTTTACCCATAATGGCGGTGCTAGCCTAGGGTTAAGCTGCCATCCTGGATAATTGTTCCAGTTATAGTAGGTTTCAGGCGGGAATAAGAATGATGGTATAACTGCCATTACTATTAACACTATTAGTACTCCTAAGCCAACTAAGCCTATTTTGAATCTACGATACTCGTTCCAGAATTCTATAGCTTTTTTCTTTAACTCACTCCACTCAACCATACATTATCACCTTGAAGCCTTTATACGTGGATCTAGGAAGCCGTAGATTATTTCAAGCATAAACTTTACGAGTACGAATAAGAATACGAACATAAATGTGTTGGCCATTAGTACTGGTACGTCAGCATTATATAGTGCTAGGTAGTATAGGCTACCCATTCCAGGCCATCCGAATACTACTTCGCTTATAATTGCTCCAAAGAATGTCCCTATGAATCCTAAGCTTATTGATGTTACTATTGGTGGGCTAGCAGCTCTTAGCACGTGTCCGTAGATGACCTTTCTTTCTGGTACGCCTTTTGCTCTAGCAGTTGTAACGAAGTCTTCTTGCATTATACTTATCACTAGATTACGTGTTGCATAAGCTCCACCACCAAATCCTACAAGTACTATAGTCATTATTGGTACCGCCATATGCCATAACCACCATTGAAGTTCAGCAAATATATTGCCTCTAATGCTTTCAGGTATAGGCTCCATTGCCTGGCTAGGGAACCACTTAAGTACGTATGCAAAGACATATATCATTAGCATTCCTACCCAAAACATTGGTAGGCTAGCTGATATCATTGCTACTATTGATATACTTCTATCAAGAATACTACCTACCTTACGAGCCATCTGTAGTCCTAGGAACAATGCTATTGCTACATTAATCATATATGCTGTTGTAAAGAGTAGTGCTGTCCTACCCATAGCCGTTAAGACCATAGCTCTTATATCACTTGTACCAAACTGTGGATATTTAGCTTTAGCTTCACCAAAATCCAATATCAAGCTCTTATACACATATAATAGTATTCTAAGATACGGTGGAAGATTCAGACCCCAACGTACCTCTTCTCTTTCTCTGACATATGATAAGAAACAATACTCTGCTATAGTGTTTATATCATCTTTAGACATATTCGTTAACTTTCCTTCCTCATAAGCTTTAGTAAATTTATAGCAACTTATAGGTCTCCCCTTATATGTTATAGTTATGTTCCATTCTAGGAGCTTAGGTGCTACACCTCTTAAGACGTCAATAAACTCTATTCTACGTTGCTGTATTTGCATACGTACTTGATTTACCTTTTCATTAACCATGGCTTCAACTGTTCTGTCAGCAAGAGCGTTAAATGCTATAGATGCTATAAGTAATGCTGCAAGAAGTACTATGAAGGAGTTAATAGCTCTGAAGGCGAGATACCGTGCATACCCCATTCTCGCCTTACACCTAGCTAAAAATACCGGTAGAGGTTTATAAATAGTTATTGCTTAGATTCTACTCTTAGTAAAATATCTTTAATAAGTAAGACAGGTAATTAAAACATGTACGGTTTTTTGTAAAAAATAATTTTTATGTTAAGGAAAAATACTAGGATATGGCTGTAGATTTAGATTTATGTTAGAGCTACCTCTTTCTCACTAGGAATGCTACTGCTACACCAACTACTATTATTACTACTGCGATACCTATGATTAATACTGGACTTATTCCTGGTGCTACCGGTGTTACAGTTGTTATTGTTGGTGAGACTGTTGGTGATGTTGTTGGTGCTGTTATTGTTGGTGCTGTAGGTACTGTTACTGTTGGTGTTGTAACTGGTGATGTTGGTGTTGGCGATGTAGGTGTTGGAGTTGGAGTAGTTGGTGTTGTAGGTGTTGTTGGAGTTGTTGGCGTAGTTGTTATTTGTATTCCTATGATTGTTATCTGCTTCCTCTCAGTTACCTGGTATACTCCAGGCTGTCTACCAACTCTGACCTCAATAGTGTATGTACCACTTGTTAGACCCTTAGTTGCATCGCTTGGTATTGTTACTGTCCATAGACCTAGTTCTACTCTCTCAGCACTCCACACACCAACAGTTGTACCATCAGGTGCTATTAGTGCTACATCCACATATGCGAATTCTGCTGGCCTCTTACCCTTCTCTATTTCTGGGAACTCTACCTCTTCGCCAACCTTAACCTCTACTGGTATACTCTGTCCTGCTAGGATTTGTGCTGGTACCTTGAGTTCTTCAACGTATAGTGTGCTTAGGATTAACTGGTTTCTCCAGTAGTCTGGTGTGAACGGGTATGTTGGGTCACGGAATGCTGATAACTCTAGGTATAGTTCTGTTGGATTATACTTTGATATGTAGAATGGACCATTGCTTATTACTAAGTGACCGTATTCTCTATAGAATTCTAGTGCTTTCTCAGCTCCATCAGCTAAATCTGGTGATGGCAGTCCTAGCTCCTCAACTAAGTCATAGGTTGCTTTTAGGTATGGTGGTACGTATTCTCCTGTCTTTATCTTTTGTTCTAGTGCAGCAGATATGTCTACTAGGTGGTCTGGGTCTAATGCGTCAATCCATCTTCCAGCATCTCCTTCATACCATCCATATGATTCACCACTTTGTACTCCACCATATATTACGTTGTACTCCATAGCCATTAATACTTCGATTGGGAATGTTGGCCAGAATATGTAGTAGCCAGCAGTCTCAGCATCACTAATTGGGTGAGTATAGTTACCATAAAATACTATTGCTGTCTCGTTTAGTATTTCTATACCCTTAATTGTAGCAAAGTATGGTTGACCAGTACTAGCTATTTCATCGTGGTACCATACATCATCTGCACCATCCTGATAGCTCCACTCCCAGTTCCATGCAATACTTGTTAGTATATCAAATAACGTCATTGGTCTACCGTGGTGCCAGTTACCGAACTTGTAGTTTAATACAACTTTTACCGTAGCTGTTCTATCAGTTACACCTGCTTCATCTAGAGTCTGCCACTGGTGTGCTGTATGGTTGTAAATTAGTGCTGTTCCTGGTACTGTTATGTTTCCTCTCTCAACACTCCACGTTGTTCTTATTGGTATGTATTCTCCTGTTGTTGGATGCCAGTATCCTCCATAGTCACGTACGTATCTCCAGATGTTGCTTGCGTAGATGTCGTTTATACCGCCTACAGGGTTCCATGCACTCATGAATAGTGCTCCACGTGATGAGTATTGTGCTAGTGTTACAACACCATCCTCTGTCCACGCAGTTCTAAATGGCCATATTGTTGCCAGGCCAGTGCTTCTACCAGCTGCTATGTCCTTTACACGTGGGTTTACTGGGAAGTATGCTAGGTTTTCTGTTAGGAATACTCTTATTGACTCCTGTATACCCATCTTAATTAATTCACGTGCTACATTCCAGTACTCATCTCCTCTAAAGTATCCTTGATATAGTTTTAGGCTTAGATCCTCTATCTTTGGCTGTATATCGTCTCCTTTAGCCTTAGCATGTTCTGGCGTGTACTCCCATGTACCCCATCCTGGTAGTGGACCAGCCCACTGGCTATAGTACCATGCAATGTCTCCTTCAATCCATGGGCTTTCGGCTACACTTATCCAGCCCTCAGTGTAGATGTGCCAGTCTAAGGTACGTGCATCTTTACCATAGACTAGTCTGAATACTTGGCCTCTCTCAATCTCTACACGATTAACCTTAATACCAGCCTTCTCTATCTGATCTGCTACATAGTGTCCAATATCTCTTCTCTCATCCTCAATTCTTATTAAGAAGTTTATTGTTACTACTTCATCTTCTTGTCCTGGTGCCTGGAAGTGCCAGTACCCGTCATCTCCCTTGTATAGCTTGTATCCTAGCTTTGCTAGTTCTTCTGCTGCCTTAGATATTGCTTCGTCAATCATCTTTAATGCTTTAGCTTCGTCACCAGTATCAGTTAAGCCTAACTCCTTGATAACAGGCTCTATTTGTGGATATGCTGGGTGACTTGGACCTATTGGACTGAACATTGGGTTTGCTCCACCAGCCATTATGTTGTCTATAATGTATCTTCTATTGATTAACCAGTTCATAGCAAATCTTACTTCTCTTAAAGCGAATGGGTTAAAGTGCTTAGTTCCATCATCGATATCCGTAGCAACACCCCACCTTCCAGCTTCATCTTCATCGCTGTATGGGTTGAATAGTAGTGCATTAAGTGAACTTGACGATGGTACAAGCTTTATTTTTGCTAGGTCTACTGGTATTTGTTTTAGGTCCCTAGGTGATACTGTCCATAGGAATGCATCTACCTTGCCCTCAGCTACATCTAAGACTCCTCTATCAATGGTGGTTCTAACAGTGAATATCATCTTGTCAAGTGGTGGGCCCTTAACAACTTGTGCCTGCGCTAACGAGACAAATGCCGGTAAGAGTATTACTGCTAATAGTATTATGCTTAACAATCTAAGGGTATTCATAAACTATACACCCACCTTAAATGCACTTGCTCCTCAGATAATAGGACCTGGGAGACTCTATTTAAGTTTTATTCTAAGAATGATAAATGTATTGATAAATGCCAGTAATCACGTGGTAGCTTACCCCATCTAACTTATAGCCAAAGTTCACCAAAGCCCTTAACTTTATCTTATAAGCGTTGGACTTGAAGTAATGCCAATTAATTGTTTATCTATACAAGTCTCTATATTGAGATTAGTCTACTTTACCTATCATGTATGTAAGGGAAGATTAAAATGGAGATGTTATAGAGTTATCATGTAGCTTAAATGGTGTAAAATATTGGTTAAAGCAAAGAAAGTTGCCCCATGGATACCTTCAACACGTGAAGTAATTATTACTGCTCTAAGGCTAGCTAGAGCTGGTAGTAATGACGTTGTCTACGATTTGGGTGCAGGTGATGGTAGAGTACTAGTGATTGCTGCTAAGGAGTTTCATTCTAAGTGTGTTGGCGTTGAAATAGATAAGAGATTATGTGGTGTAATAGAGGTTGCTGCGAGATATCATGGTGTAGAAGATAAGGTTAGAGTCATATGCGATGATTTTTTCTCAGTTAGCTTAAGTGATGCTACAATAGTTTACATGTACTTGTATCGTAGCATAAATGAAGAACTAGCCTCAAAGCTAGACAAGGAGCTTAGACCTGGAGCACGTATAGTTACCATAGATTTCCCCATACCCGGCTGGATGCCGTTGCTAGTTAAGCGCCTTATAGATAGAACTGGGCTCATACGCACGATCTTCTTGTATATGAAGGGTGTTAGTAGTATAAGTGATATCGTTAAGAGGATAGATGAAGTGTTCTTAGAGAACGTTTTGAGCTTATTAAACCTTCAACGTAGAGCATAGGTGTGTGAGAAGAAATATATAGCGGTAACTATTCGTTGTTTAATCTAGATTGTGCAGGTCTAGGAGAAGCCTAGATCATGAAAACACGTGAACTAGGTATAAGTGGTAGAAAGATTGTATGGGTTGATGAGAACATACCGTTAATGGGACATATAGCTTTTGGAGTAGTTGACAGAGGAACCAATATTATTCAGGTTAGACCTACAACTATATGTCACTTAAACTGCATATACTGTAGTGTTGATGCAGGGCCATATTCTAGGCATCGGGTAACAGAGTATATTGTTAAACTTGACTGGCTCGTAGAGTGGGTTAAAGCCTTAGTGAAATATAAGGGAGTTGACGATATAGAAGCATTAATAGATGGTGTTGGAGACCCAGCAACCTATCCAAGAATAGTTGACTTGGTCTCAGAGTTAAAGAACATAAACGGTGTTAGGGTTGTAGCATTACAGACTAGAGGATATGTTCTAGACCATGAATTGGTGGAAGAACTCGCTGAAGCAGGCTTAGACAGAATAAACCTAAGTATTGATACTCTTAACCCTGTTAAAGCTAGGTTCCTGCAAGGGGTTGAATGGTTTGATGCATCTAGGGTAATAGAAGTAGCAGAATATATTGCACGTGAGACAAGTATAGATCTTCATATAGCTCCTGTATGGGTCCCTGGATTAAATGATGAGGATATTGAGGAGATAATTGTTTGGGCGAAGAAGATAGGAGCTGGTAAGCGTTGGCCAGCACTAGGTATACAAAAATACCTTGTACATAAGTATGGTAGGAAGCCTCGTGGAGTAAAACCTATGAGCTGGAACGAGTTTTGGAGAAAACTCCGTGAACTTGAGAAGAAATACAATGTTAAACTCATACACGATAAGAGTGCATTCAATTTCCATGAAGCTCCTTCACCTCCTCCACCTTACAAGATTGGTGAATCAGTAAAGGTAAGAGTAGTAGAGAATGGATGGCTTCGTGGAGAGAAGCTTGGTGTTCCTCCTAGAAGGGATCGAGTAATAACAATTGTAGATGCAGAGGAAATCCCCTTAAATACTAGTATACGTGTAAGAATAATAGACAACAAGAACAATATATTTATTGCAAAACCACTACTTTAGAGTGTAAACATGTCTCTAATAACACGTTATCCATGGAACATCATACTAGGTTTAACTACGGGCATAGTACTTGGAATAACCTTAGACAAGTTCCTACCCAAGGAACACCTATTCTATGCTACAATAGGCATACTCATAGTCCTCTTAGGCGTAGCACGTATAGGACGTAAAATTTATGGTTATAACTATTCCATAAGATTAGGGTTCGTTATGTCAATGCTCTTGTCACTAGGACTAATAATGCTTATAGCCTCAATGTTTTAGTTGAACTAGTTGATGGGTCAGTGTGAGACTAGGCATCTCATCCCTTAATGGTCGTGGGCTGCCCACTTCTTCATCCCATATACTGGGGAGGGTGAGCTAGGGTTATGAGTCTTACTGAGGGGACTATAGTAGTAATGGATCTTGATGAATTTGAGGAGATGACTCAGCTCATGGGGTGGGATAGGTATAAGCCTAACATTGTTACTGGTACTTTAACGCAGCTTGTAGAATGGTTTGTATCCAAGTGGGGAGCAGTAGTAGTCTTTGGCTTAGACCCCGTTAGAGGTACAGAGGAGGTTGTATTAGAAATACCAGGTGTAGAGCCAGAAGAGGTTCGGGGAGACTTAGAATACATTAAGAGGAGGATAAACGAGGTAGGTGCTAGGATAACTATTGTAGCTGTCAAGGGATATGTTGGCTTAAAACCTGCTAATAATAGACGTGATGCATACTATGGTACTCCTAGTAGAGCATTTGCCCACAAGCTACTTGTTAAAGCTAAGAGAAAAGGTGGTAATAGGATAATAATAGCTTAAGGAAAAACCTTGTAGTAAAATAGCTTGTCTTAGATACGTATTTCCTCGCTTAAGAATTCTTCCTCGGGTATAATGTGTCTTCTAATACATCCTAGATCCTTCAACTTCTTGTAAATCTTGTATACTGCTTCTCTTACCTCATCTTCGCTTTTAGCACCAGTTATAACCATTTTACCACTACTAAATATTAGTAATACAACTTGTGGATTACTCATACGATATATTAAGCCAGGAAACTGTTCGGGTTCATACATGTTATCCTCTAGTAGGAAAGCTGCTTTCTCCAAGTTTACCTCTACGTATAGGTTAGCTGAAGCAACAATGTTTTGAATCTGAATCTTAGGTTTACCCGTTATCACTATTCCTTTCTTACGTAGGGTCCTGATAATCTTCTTTACAGCTCTTATTAGTTCTGCTGTGCTCTTAGCACCAGTTACAACCATTTTACCTGACTTAAATATTAGTGCTGTAACCTTAGGTGAATCCAGTCTAAATATTAGCCCAGGAAACTGGTCTGGATTATATTCTACTGTTGGGATACTTCTCTCAATAGCGTATAAGTCTAGTGTTTGGTCAAGCGTTACTGTTGCAACAATGTTCTCGATTTTAATTGATGGCTCACGCTCTGGCATCTCTAGTTCAGACATTGTCTTCAAGCCTCTATCCAAACACTGCTATAAGAGTTTTTAAGCCGGCTCCTTAAAAAGCCCTGCTATAATCATAGCTAGACCAACATTTCATTGAAGCTTTTAAACAATGTTTTAAGTTCAGGAAACTCTAATACGCCAAGTTCTTCATCGAAAACTATGGGTTTTGCTTCCTCGAGTAACACATCCTCTTTTATAATAGGTGATAAGTAGCTTGACCTATCAAGAGTTATAGTAGTACCTGTTTGATATACTCCAATTGCAGGTAGAACTATGACTTCAACACCCTGATATCTTAATGGTGCTCTAAGAAAACATGGGTACTTGATTAAATAGCCTAGCTTATCACGTAATCCTAGGCTAGGATGCTCATGGCCCATCACAACTAGTCTTATACTCTTGTCTTCAGGTAAACTGAGCTTCTTATGTCCATGGACTATTAGTATATCTTCTATCAAATAGTAATCATCCACTAAGTATACAAAGTCGTATTTCCTTGTTACTAGTGGTAGAAAGTTGTCGTGGTTTCCACGAACAATTACTAATCTATCTATTTTATCTTTTAGGAAGTCAAATAGTTCTCTTAATTCACGTGCTTCTATTCTACCTAGTTGCCCAAATTGATGTTTAATATCACCTGCTACAACTATTTCTGATACATTTAACTCTGTAAGAACGTTATCAAGTATTTTGATCAAGTTCTTTTTCTGTACGCGAGGTAGGAAGAGGCCATGCTTAGCCATTTCCTCTTCAAAGCCTAAGTGTGCATCAGCGAATATGAGGGTACGTCTATGTTCTATGTAGAGCACTGGTAAAGGTCCTGGGATAGCTACTTTATCGTTAATCCTAGTATAGCCTTCTACCACAGTCTACTACTCCTCTCCTAAAACTACATGGACGCTAAAGAGGGTAAAAACGTGTCGTAGAAGCTTCTTGAATTGTTTAAGAGATGTGGCGGGCCCGCCGGGATTTGAACCCGGGACTTCCGCCCGTCCCCAGGTAAAGGGGTCGGAGCCAGGCTGCCTGGTAGACGGTCTACGGGTTAAGAGCCCGCCGCTCTACCAGGCTGAGCTACGGGCCCACGTCTTTAGGAGCCGCCTTGAGTACTACTAATTCTGCTGGCTTAAAGGCTTAACTCCTCTATAATTTTTAGTACTTTTAAGTAATTTTCGCGTACACATTCCATTATACTCGTATTACTACACTCTATACCTATATTCATTATGTTGAGCTTTTCAGCTACTGTTTTAATAATGTCGTATTTTTCTACGGCTTTATGAGGAATTATCAGTATTTTACGTGTTTCTCTAAGAGGCTTATTTAATAGTAGGTGTTTTAGGAAGAATATTGTTGAAGTATGAACCAATAGTATGTTGAAATCATGTTGAATTGCTAATGCTATTCCTAAAGCTTGAGATATTATTGATTCAGGCTGGAATACATCGTGTATGCTAGCTATACGAGGTATTTTAGTTGGATAAGGTATAGCTATTAGTGAACGCTCCATGTACTCTCTCTGCGAGTAATAATAGCTTACTCTCGCATCAACGCGTCTTAGTATTAATTCATCAACAAATATATATTTGTAGTCTAGGTCATATAGTCGGACTAGTAGTCTAGGACGATCATCATATAGACCGTAGCAAGTAAATATTGTCCCCCAACCATTAATAGTTCTAGAAGGATAACATCCAGGATCATCCAATAATACTAGGTACTTACCATTTAGCCTGTCTTTGCTAAATATTACTCCCCCATCAACAACTTCGTGGCCCAACCCTAGTTTTTCGAGAACACTTATTCTACGGTTACAGTATCTACAACAACAAGGACTACGTAGTACTAGTTCTAGAGACCTCCATGCTAATTCTGTATCAAAGCTCATTTCATCTTACCTAGATGCCTACATCACTATAACAACCTTAATAGTCAGCGGCGGCCGTTGGCTTCTTCATTAAATAATCCGTCTTCTTGAGGGGAAGGTTCATCACCTTGTCTATGCCTCGGTGTAGCCAGGGGATTCTTCACTTATCCGACGATGCGGGCTCCCGACGGATCCTCATCGGCTCCTAAGATACTAGTCTTAGGGTTCAGGTTAGTTAAGGCTTACCTCTACTATCACAGTTATTTGTTAGATGTGGATGATAAGGTATATTTCCCTCATATCGCTATATCTATGGTTTGGTTGAACTAGGCGTTGAAGCCTATTTACAAGTGTAGAGTTTGCGGAAAGTACGTAGAAGAGCCTGTACATTGTGGTAAGCCAGCTATGTTGCTCTTAGATGCTCAGCGTAGAGTTATGTTAAGTAAGCTTATGAGTGGTCTTCTGAGACATTTCCCATGGGAGGCTAAGATAAGCTTAGATAATGAAGGCTGGGCTAAGATAGATGACCTAGTAAGGGGTATACGCTACTACTGGAGAAACAAGGAACAGTATCAATGGGTTACTAGGGAGCATGTTGTAGCAGTTGCACTACTTGACCCTAAAGGTAGATTCGAGGTTAGAGGAGATTCTATAAGGGCAAGGTATGGTCATAGTGTAAGCGTTAGAATAGAATATGAGGAAGAAGTTAAAAGAGGTATATTATATCATGGCACTAGGAGAGACAATATACCAAGTATTATGAGAGAAGGGTTAAAGCCTATGAAGAGGTTATGGGTACATTTGTCACCTACTATAAGAGATGCATATGAGGTTGGTAGAAGACATGGAGGTGTAACCATCGTATTAAAGATAAGCGTTGAATGCCTGCGAAGGAAAGGACACAAAGTATATCGTGCTGGAAGAAACGTATATGTTACAGACTATGTCCCACCTGAATGCATTAGCTTAGAATAAATAAAATTAGGTAGTAAGCTTAGAAACTCTGGATAGGGATGATGTAGCCGACATAAACTTAGGAGAAACAATCCCAGTATGCTGAAGGGTCGATAGGCTGACCTTAAAGTTTGTCTTCCTTGTCTAATACTATTAATTCACCTAAATACTCGATTGAGATTAGGGCGAAGAGTAAGCCGTAAACTCTATCACCAACCACTAATCCTTCATATACTGCTAGATAACTAAAGAAGATGGCCAAGACTAACCTCACAATACTAAACATCATTCCAGGTATCTAGCCTTAACCTTAAACATATAATACCATCACCTCCGAGGACAAGGTATCCATAAAATAATTTTTACTAAAATGGGGTATATATTATTTTGATTAGCTAACTAATACAGAAGATGCATAGATATGGGAGACTTCAACATAGTTTAACTTAAAGACACAAGCTAATGATAGTTCATAATACTTGATTATACTTCGTAGAGTTTAGCTCTAACCTCATCTGGTAACTCTTCTTCACGTAGTATGGGATAAGTTATAGGTGGGTTCCTAGTTTTATATCCTAATGGTATGTATCTACTTGGATCATCTTCAGCTCTACTCTTAAGAACTCTAACTTTAACATACCATCCATCACTTCTTCTAACATAAGCATACTTACCATGTTTACCTCCCATTGCATCCCTCACCCTATATGTTTGGACTCGCTTTTGCTAGTTGTAGTAGAGCTTATTTAACTCTAGTGGACTTAGTAGTCATTGACTATAGAGTACACGTAGCATAAAAGGATTATGAGGGATAACTTCTGAGAAAGATTTCATCAGTATACGTTACTGGTAGTAGTATTAGAGGCGAAAATACTGGTGAGGGAAGTATACTAGATTTCCTAGTATTCACTAGAACGGAATGGCCTGGAATGCCTTGGCTTATATCAGTTCGCGGGTCAAGGATCATAGTATTCCCAGCTGCTAGAGAATACTTATTACCAAACATTGTGACAGGGTATAGCTCTAAGTTAACTACTAGTAGAGTTTCCCTAGAACCTAAACTCCATGTCTACGGTAATAGGCTTACATTCAAGGTATATAAGGAGTTTTCTAGAGACGATGTAGCTCACTACCTAGTATTCCTTTGGACACTCTACTCTACGGCTAAGAAGCTACATGATCATAGGTTAACGTGTAAACTATTATTTGAGTATGTGTGGTTCTATGAAGCAGTACATGGGAACATGATGGAGTATACTTGGAGAAATATATTAGAGAAAACAAGCCTTAGCCGACTTAAAGGTGTACTAGAATATTGTATTGACATACTACTACACGGTCATAGGGCAAGGGATACTATGTGGATTCTAAAACAAGTCTTCAATGAAATGAATACTTTGTCTAAGAAGGTCTTAGGAGTAGGGTTAGAGGGAATAGTATTTAATGTAGACTACTTGTATAGGAGTGCTCCAAGATTTAGAGAGGAGTAAATGATGGGTACTAAATACATTATCTTAATACATCCAACATGTTATACAAGCTATAGGTTATTGAAAAAGCTAAGTAGAGAGAGAATGCTTAACAAGGTAAAACTAGTGGACGTAGCAGTAAATCCCCATATAGCGTTTAGGTATAGGATACTGAGTGTACCAGCAATAATTATTGATGAAAAACCAGTATATGCTGGCCCTATAGACCTTGATAAAGCAATAGAATTATTGAATGGTAACATGGAATCTATAAGGAGGGAGCACGTGGATTTCAACGATATAGTAAAGGCAGTAGCAGATTCCTTTGCTTTATCAAGCATAGTAGTAGTGCATGGGCCTAAAACTGCCTTAAACTTCAAAGAAACCATTAAGGCTAGTATAGGATTAGTAGACGACAATGAACTAGATGAAAGGATACGTGAACTCCTAAGTAGTGATGAACTAGTTGCAAAGATGTATGCAAAGGCTGTACGCAATGTAGCATACAATATCGTTAGAATACTTTACTGGACCTATGGTAAAAGGCTAAGTAGTTTAAGAGATCTAGAGGAATTCCTTAGCCTAGACCACATAGCACTACTACTTGAAGCATTCACGATACTTGGTAGGATAGGGTTAAAGCATCTTAGAAGGAAGAACCTAGTAGAAAAAGCTAGAAGAGTCTACGAGTACTTAGTTGAGAACTTCTCTACCATACGTAGTAGAGTGTTTGAGGAGCAGGACCAGATAATATTTGATGACGAGTACATGGACATACTCCGAATAAATGGCGTTGATGTAGGATATTTGGAGGAGTTAAGACTTCTTCTTAGGACATAGAATTGAGAATATACAGTACTGACACTCCCAATCCCATCTAGGAGTACTAGTAGACTTTAACAACTCCATTACCTCGTCTTCACCAACTCTTTCACTTATAGTGTACTCCACTATTCTATCTGGAGTAAGGTATATTAGTATGCTCTTATTTAGATCGAATAACCAATTATATATCTTAACCTGTAATACATGGTGCTGATGGGGTAAACCTATATCTCTACGCGAGGACTTTATTTCAATACCTATGCGTTCACCGTCCTCACGTTCTATTATAGCATCTATTCTACCCTTAATAACTATGTCTCCAAGCTTCTTGCTACCTTCAACTTCTATATGTGCTTTTCCTTTGATATAGCCTTCTTTTACAAGCTTTTCTATAAACGATTCTAAGCCCATATGAACTATATCTCCCATGAGTAGTACGGGGTCATAGGCTTGCCTTAGTATTAGTTCTGGGTATTTTACTTCATATTCTCTCTTCAACGGGCATCTTACGAGATCTGTAACATAGTATTCGTTCTCTACTCTAACATGTTTCTTAATATCATCTAGTTTCAACTTATATAGGTATTCCTGTATCATAGCCTACCACTTTTACTAAGTGATCTCTAATAGTTGCCTATCCTCTACAGTATTAGTACTTATGCATATTAGAGTTAATGGTTACGTTGTTTTAGGTGTTTTTGGCTAACGTTTACCTACACCGAGCCTCATTGCTTCTCCTATGTATTTCTGTGATAGTATGTATAGTATGACGACTGGTGCTGCAAATATTAATGCGAATGCGCTAAACTTATTCCAGTATATGGATAACCCGGTTGTATATTTGTATAATTGTACG
Source organism: Pyrodictiaceae archaeon (assembly GCA_015521735.1). Classification (GTDB taxonomy): domain Archaea; phylum Thermoproteota; class Thermoprotei_A; order Sulfolobales; family WANQ01; genus WANQ01. Next base: position 27,553 of record WANQ01000028.1, read on the forward strand.
GGTAATGTTGTGACTTGTAAAGTATTTGCTAAGATGAACTCAGACCATCCACCCATGAAAGCGAATAGTGTTAGCACTATTACCCCTGGCTTGGATGATGGAAGTATTACCTTGAATAATAGGTTAAACCAGTCTGCTCCATCCATGAATGCTGCTTCATCGAGCTCTTTCGGTATTGTGTCAAAGAAGCTCTTCAGTAACCATACGTTGAATGGAACCATGCCAGCAGCATATATGAATGGTAGAACGTATAGGTTACCTATCATTGGTATACCAGTTATTCTTTCAAGTTGTGCTAGGAATACAAATAATGCTACTAAGGCTGCTATGCCGAATCCTCCTCCTATTTGACTAAACATTAAGTAGAAATACAGTGCAGTACTTCTACCCTTAAACTTGAATCTTGAGAATGCGTAGGCGGCTGGTGTTATGACCAGTATTGATATTACTATTGTAAGGAATGTAACTATAACACTATTAGCTAGGGCTGACTGGAATTCCGGACTAGATATAACGTCTATATAGTTCTCAAGTGTTAGGTTGCCTAGTATACGTACATCGTATGCTATGACTCCTACAGGGCTAAGAGACGTTAGTATGACGAAGAATATTGGTGTAAGCAAGGCTAAGGTCACTACTAGTGCTGTTGCAGTTAAAGCTATTTTCAGTATAATCTTGTACCACGCCACTTGTTACTCACCTACACCCCGGTACATACCACTTACACGGAACCATACATACATGTAGACTCCAAGTATTGCTACCACTATTAGGTAGAAGGCTGCAGCATAACCGTATTCACCGTCCATGAATGCTCTATGGTATCCAAAGAGCATTAGCATGTCATTTACCCTTACGAATGCTTTACCTACAAATGTTGATACTATTTCAGTAGGTCCACCATCGTTAAGTAGCATTGGGACTAAGAACGCTTGAAATGATGCACCCGAGGTAAGTATTGTAGCAAACCATAGTGGTCTAGATATTTGTGGTAAGATTATGTAGCGGAACCTTGCCCACCAGCTAGCTCCATCTATAAGTGAAGCCTCAATTACTTCTCGTGGAACACCTGTAATGGCTCCTAGAGTTACAGTCATTATGAAGGGGTAGGCTAACCACATTTCAACTATATTGTATGCTATAAATGCATCCCATTCATGCCTATATATCGTAAAGTCCTTACCCACTATATACGAAAATAGTAGGGCTAATGGACCTGACTGTGGATCAAATAGTCCTCTCCAAACCATGATACTCATAACTACTGGTAAAGCCCAGGGAGCTAGTAGTAATCCTCTCATAACCCTTCTTCCAACGATGTAAGGTGAGGTAAATAGGAATGCTAGCATAACTCCTACAGCTAGTTTTAAGGGTACACTAGTTGCTACAAACAACAGTGTCTTGTATACGGAGTAGTAGAAGCCTGGGTCATGAAATAGTTTAAAGAAGTTTTCTAGTCCTATAAACCTTAATGGGTTCTCAGCTTTAGGGTTGAAAATGTTTATATAGTTAGCATTAGTA
>WANQ01000029.1 GCA_015521735.1 Pyrodictiaceae archaeon
ATTCATATACATGTACTTGTACTCTATCTATATTTGCTCATAGAATTACTTAACAAATACATAAAATATTTTACCTGGATTGAATAGCACTACGAGTATATAAGCTAATGTTAAGTTAACTATAAAGGGCATACCATACGTAATCCATAAATAATCTCTATTAGGAGTTATCTTTCCTAGTTCTATGCATTTATTTAGCTTAGTTATATGTTCGTTCACTTCTTCATCAACATTGAACGAGTACCTTATTGTTAAAATAGTATCCTTATAGTTGCATTCATATACTGTTAGTGGATAGAAGAACTTGTATTTACCTTCCACATAATCTGTTACTTTAACGGGTATAGCTGTAGCTAATAGCACTATTTTTTCAAATAGTCTTGTATTAGATGGAAGTTTGTTCCAATTCTCATGTATGATGTTATATGCTAATAGTACTGGTATAGTCAACAAGCCCACTAATCCAGCTATAAGTATTATAAGTAATTGATTAAATATTATGGTGTAGTTGCTTAAGGGCACAGCTAAGCTAAGCGCTATCATTGCAAACATATCTGCGCCACCAAACAATCCTATGTAGTAAAACAACACGGCTATCAATGAGACTATGCCTACACCAATAGCATACATTATTAAGTCAGATACGTTGACAGACGCAAACAACACGTTTATTAGTGTAAGTACTAAAATTGGTGGAATAACTATAATCCATACTTTAGGGTCTATTTCTCTAGTCTTTATATCCTTTAATGATATTATCACGAATGCTATTATTGTAAACATTATTTTAGCTAGTTGGAAAACATTCATAGCCTTCACTAGTTAATCAGTAGTATGCCTATTTCTAAATATCTTTAACTATTATCATTATTCTTCGGGATCTCTTATACCCCATTCTGTTATTACAAATACAGCCTCTCCTTCTGGGAGATGTGGTGCATCTACTATTCTTGCAATACGTTTGTTACCCCTACTCTTACGTAGTTGTACTCTAACACCTGGAGCATGGTATAAGACATGTCCTCCTACTGGTTGTGTGGGGTCTCCGTAGAATACATCTGGACGAGCCATTACTTGATTCGTTATCACTACTGCTACATCATATATTTCTGCTAATCTCATTAACTGATGTAAGTGCTTGTTCAATTTCTGCTGTCTTACCGCCAAGTTCTCCCTACCAGGATATTCAGCTCTGAAGTAACCCATGATGGAGTCTACTACAACTAATTTAATGTTGTTTTCCGGAACGAGTTTAAACAATTCATCTACTACAGCCATCTGATGATCACTGTTTATAATCCTAATGTAGTAAATGTTCTCCATGACTTGATCTGGATCAAGACCTAATGCTTTGGCCATTGATTCTATTCTTTCCCACCTAAACGTACCCTCGGTATCTAAATAAACTGCTTTAGCATTAAGTCCACCTCTCTCTGGAGGTAATTGTACATTAACAGATAGTTGATGGCATATCTGGGTTTTACCTGTACCAAATTCTCCAAAGAATTCAGTTATTGTCCTTGTCTCAACTCCTCCTCCTAGTAAATCATCTAAATTCTTGCTTCCCGTTGTTATTTTACCTATACTTAATCTTTCTTGTTTTACTTCCTTTGCTGTTTTAAACCGGATGTCCAGTGCTTCACGAGCAGCTTTTATTATCTTTTGTGCTGTGCTTAGCGGTATACCCGTTGTCGCTGATAATTCTTGAGCTGTAGCAACAGCTATCTTCTCTATTGTTACATACCCTGCATCCATTAACTTAGCTGCAGTAGACGGTCCGATACCCGGCAAATCCGTTATTGATTTTATCTTTTGCTTACTCAACGCACATACCCCCTATCTGGTTTATGATTAGCATTCCAGGTTTTAAAGTCTTAATACTAGATTAGTGGATTACCTAAACTTCCTATGATTTTCGTGGACTAGACCGAAACTAATATTCCTATTCTGTCTTCTACCTTACAGTAACGATATCAATGGTCAGTACCGCTGAAGGCTCCACATTTATTATTCGGATCAGGGGTTCAAACATCATCCCTACAATACTAATTATTAAGGTATTCAGCGCTTTGGCCCCTCTTCATAGCAGTTTAACTCAGTATAACATATTCATCACTTACTAGTACTAAGGCTTAAGTCTGCTAAGTATATATGTTACGTTCAGGTATTTAAACTATGAAGCCAAAGTACTTGGGACGCCATTTAATGGTTAAAGGCGAATACGTTAATAAGATATTAAAAGGCATAAAACGTGCAACCATTAGGCTAGGCATAGTGAAGCCCAGGTATAACGAAATAATCATCCACGGAGGTGGAAGGCCCGTAGCAAAAGTTAGGATTACTAAGGTTAAATACAAGAGATTAAATGAATTAACTGAAGAAGAAGCCAAAATGGATGGATTCAATAGCTTAGAAGAATTACTACAACATTTAAGAAAAGCTTATGGAAACGTATCATCCAATGACATAGTGACAATAATTGAATTCGAAGTTTTAAAGAGACTTGATGAAGTAGAGGTTACTCATCCTTACATGGGCTTAGAACCTGCTGATGTAGCTAGAATAGCCTTAAGATACCTAAGAGAAGAATTAAGTGAAAATGAAGTTAAGATACTATTGGACTTAACTCGTACAAATAGTATAAGAAAAACTGCAATAAACTTTTATGGCACTATCGAGAAGAGATACCTCATAAGAAGAGTACTTAAAAAAGCCTTGAGATTACTAGTAAGTAAGGGTGTCATAGGGGATAAAAAGTAATGGTATGGGTAATTAAATGCGAGAAATGTGGTAATGAAAGAATACTGTACGTTAGCTATAATATCAAGGATATGGATAAAATTTACCTTTATTGCCCCTATTGTAAAAGAAACACATTTAACAAGATAATACGTTGGGAGGAATTAAATGAATAAAGATAAAATAACCTTAATCGAAATATTTTATAGAACATTAAAACATTACTTAGCTCGGAACGGGTTAAAAATATTGTCATTAGCGCGGCTAGCAGGGCAAAGATATGTGAGGATAAGTGCACTAGGACTATATAGGTACTATAAGCCTTTACCTAACGAACCCAAAATGTTTGCTGAAATACTTGAAAAATTACACAAAGATACTGAATTGTCTATGTACTTGGGGAACTCGGGCATAAGAATAAAGGAGACACCTAGTAAGTATAAGTACGAGGTAGTACTTTCACTTGAAACCTTAAGGAATTTAATGGATGAACTAAGAAATGATGAACGGGGAAGTAATGATTAAAAGATGATTGAACCTGTCTCAGCTGATCTCTTAAAGCATTAATGTATGTGAAAACAATACACAATTATGCTCAAGTTTTAGGTTCTATATTAGGATTCAAATAACTTATACTATATTGGGTACGTGTTATCATTCGATCCAATCTTTTGTTTCTATTTTTTCTGGTATATATTTGTCTGATAAGAATCTTAATCCTTTGCTAGCTAATGCTTCAATCTCAAGTTTTGATTTTTTGTTTAAGAATATGTTTATTTCTTTTATCCATTGTTTTGTTTGGAACCATTTATAGTTCATTAATTCTTTAGCTCTTTTTATGTCGGCTGGTTTAGCCTTGATTATATAGTGTCTTCGCTCTCTATCAGTTAAGTAAGGTTTCTTTTTCTTCTCACTATCACCATATATATCGGTCATACTAACTCCTATGAATCTTGCTGTAGGTGTTGCTAGACGCTCACTCTCATATGAGAGAGTTATCGATCCTATTTTAAATACACTATAAATATACCATCCATAGGGATCAGCATCTGTCAGTATATATACTGGTAGTTTAAGTTCTTCGTTTAAACGTCTAACAAAACGTCTAGTTGCTCTATCTGGTTGTCCTGCACTTGTAATTAATATTGCCCTATGTTTCTTCCAAAAACCTATTCTATGTAGTTGTTGAAAGACAGCGTCTTTCTCGATGACTAATACGTATTCTGCATCAACGTCTATGAATTCTATTAGGTCAGGTGTTGGTTCTATAGCATATGCTCCATGTCCCATCTTACTTAAGTCTATTATGTCGTCGCCACTACGTATACGCATGTTTCCTACAACCTTTCCTTTCTCCTTGCTTAATATTAGCATTTCTTCTCGTAAAACTCCTAGAAATACTTCTAAATCCCTAATTACAGAATCTGATTCCTTTTGTTCATCCCATGTATTTTCCTCTTTTATACGTCCCTTATGATCTCTAAATACTATTGTATGCTTACCTCTATAATATAGATCTCTTATTGTAGGATACTCATTATTAAGTAAGGCCTCATATATTATCTTAGCCATAAGTATGGTTTGCATGAACTTTCTAGCTTCATGTGCATCAAAGAGTTTTCTTGTAAGCTTCTGAGGACCTAGTAATAACAATTTCCTAGCTTCATCATATATGGTATTTGAAAGAGTTCTCTTAGGTATTTCTAGAGTTGGTTCCTCCCCTCTCAATATACTTTCTATTAGTAATTTAAACCTAGACCAGAATACGTTTAGGGCTTGTTCACGTGCTTTCATATCAACTGATGAGGGCATATTACATCACCATACATTACTTAAATACTACTCAATTGCAACGACTATCTTATTGATCAAGTCCTTAGTTATGTTCACGTTTTCTAACTTATTGCTTAATATGCTTATTAGCTTATCAACTATTACGTCACTACTCAATTCCTTTTTCTTTGATTTAGGATTAATTGATAAAACTTCTAGTCCTTGAGCTATTTCGGGTATGTATCTTACGAATAATGTGAGTTTTCTATATGTTTCCTCCAGTTTTCTCTTCCTTTGAATATAAGTTCTAAGCTTCCTCCCTGCCTCTCTTAGAGCATTCTTAACCTCTCTTTCAATTTCAGGTACATCTGCTATGCTTTCCTTACCTACTCCCTTATAGGGTATTTTCGTACTACATATATGTATTAGTACTGCTAATGGTGCCGGAAACGTAATACCATATTGATGCCAGTCAAACGTACTAATAATTTTCCATAACACATCTGATTTCTCATCGTATAATAATGGTATTTTATTTGCATATCTGTAGAGTATAGGTTCCTGGACTTGTGGTACACTGCCTCCGTATGCTACTCCTACTTCTACTATAAATGGATGACCTTCATATACTGCTGGACGCCTAGTTATTGCTACTACAAATTCAGGTTTAAGTATTTGTTTTAGTCCTATAGCTATCAGTTCAGCACCAATAGGCGATAACGGATCCGCCCTTGGAGGTTTAAACTCATTGAATGACTTTAGCTTATTTACCAACACCTTTATTTCATCTATATTAAGCGATTTAGGGTCACGGTCTGGGTCAAAACCCGCTTCCTTGAGGAATTTCTCTGCAATAATCCTTCCTATGCCTTGGAATGATTTAGTCAAGAAGTCAATTAGATTCTTTTCGTTAGTTGACGCAATCATCATTTTTACTGCTTCTAAGTCTACACCGTAAGGGTGAGGCAATACTTCTTTTGGAGGCTTAGGTAGTTTTGCGACCACTCGAGTATAATGAAGGTAAGTGTTATCAGGACCCTGAAATATTATCTCTGCATAAGGTGTTATGAGAGCTACACGTCTAATGTACTCTATTATACGTGATTTTGCTCTACTCCAATCACCTTCAATACTTACACTCACTATGGTTCCATGCCAATTCTTCTTCTTTGGCCAAGAACTCTTTTCTAAAACTATAGGCTTATTACGCTTTATGTCTATCATTAACTTAAACATGTAAATACGTTTAGAATTTAAAGGCGATGTTATAACTTCTACGGGTTTCCCAGTAGTTATTTGACCATAAAGTATAGCCATCTTAGCTCCTAAACCAAACATTCCTCTAGTTTGCCTTAACCTATACTTTGAACTAAAAAGTACTTGACCAAATGCTTGAGGGACGTACTGAGGTGGTATACCTATCCCATTATCTTCAACAGTTATAGTAAAATGGCTAGGATTACTATCACGCTCTACATATACTCTTATTAGCGGAAATATTCCATGAACCTCAGTAGCATCTAGTGCATTCTCCACTAGCTCTCTAACCGTTTGATAAAGAGCCCTAGCCGGGTTTGAAAACCCTGCTATTTCTCTATTCCTATAGAAAAATTCAGCTGGACTTAGGCTCTTAAATACCTCACTCATATCACTCAATCCCATATCTAACTTACGTTATCATGATGTTTTCAACTTCCATACCTTCACCGTTCCGGAGTATATACCTTGATTTTAATCTTCTATATAAGTATTTCCACGTAAAAACAATTAAATTTAAACTAAGAGTTATGGGGTAAGCCGTGAAACACTATCGTAGAATAAAGGGTCTATCCCCATTAGTAGCGTCTACGATACTTGTAATAATTGCCGTAATTGGTGGAATAATACTATACCAGTATTATAATGGATTATTAACATCACTTACATCATCAAGTGAGACACTAATAATAAAACGTGCACGAATAATTGAGATAAATAATACTACAGCCATAGCATACGTCGATGTATGGAATCCAAGCTCCTATACAGCTAAGATAATTAAATTGATTATTGACGCAAACTATAATATAACAGTAAATAAAACTGTACCTCCGGCATCCACTATACAATTGATAATAAAAATAAATCCCACAGTCGTAGAGCTTAAGGCTGGTACAAAACACTATATCTCACTAGCATATGTTTTAAGAGATATGCTACATTACACTGAACTTTATCAAGTAATTGTAGAATAAATGAGTTAACGGGAAATAGAATTGCTTAGAAATACAATGATTTTCTTAAATAAAAAGTTTTTTAGATACATGTTTAAGGGAATCTTTGGTCGCGGTTCCTCTAAAGGATTTATCTCACAAGAATACTTGCTAAGTATTCTTAGAGAAGACATATTAGCCTTAGCTAAACCTATTAAACCAAAAAGTATTTTCTGTAGTAATAGAGAAGAATTGATGAAGTATAATGTTGATTTAGCTGAAGTACATATAATTAAATGTAATAACACACCGATATATTTGGTAAACGAGCCAGAGGTAAGCGATAATACGCTTAACAATATTATCAAGGCATTGCTAGAATATATTGTATTGAATAATTCTAACCCTATACATTCAAGTATCAGCAATGAAGATAATATTGTTGACTCTATATTTCATATCATAGAACATGTTAGTAAAGATGCAAGCAGTTATAGTACACATGTATATCATTACTATTTGAAGAAAATAATTTCAGGGTACGGTCCACTTTATGTGCTAGTAAACGACGACTACGTAGAGGATATAAGTGTTGAAGGAAGTCTAGTGCCTTTAGCAATATACCATAAATTGTTCTCAAACTACAAGTGGATTAACACAAATATAGTCCTGGATAACGAAACAACTACAAGAATAGCACTGATACTTAGCTATAAACTAGGTAGACCATTAAGTATCTCCAACCCTATTGTTGAAGGCTTAAGCCCTGAAGGACATAGAATATGCTTAACATTAGGCAAGGAGATAACAAGTAGAGGAACAACCATAGTCATACGCCGCAAACCCACATACATGTTAAGTATAGTAGACTTAATAATGAATAAGACGTTATCAGCCTTAGAAGCCGCTTATATAATGTATATGCTAGAAAACCAATATCCTATTATGATAGCAGGCGGAGTTGCTACGGGCAAAACTACTCTACTCCAAGCACTACTAATGCTAATACCCGATAACTCAAAAATAATAACCATAGAAGATGTACCTGAGCTACGACTACCCCATACACATTGGGATCCTCTAGTAGCAAGAACATTCGTATACAAGTACAGCTTGAAAGAATACGTTGATGAACTAGAACTCTTAACACGTATAGCCTTACGCCGAAGAGGCGACTACCTAGTCATCGGTGAGACTAGAGGTAGAGAGGCAAAATTACTAGTACAAGCAGCATCCCTAGGATATGGAACTTTAACTACTTTCCACGCAAGCGATCTTAAAACAACATTAGCTAGACTAACAGCACCGCCAATTTCAATAAGCGATCCTAAAAGAGCTTTAAGACTATTAATAATTTTGAGAAGAATATATGTTCCACAAAAAGGCTACGTAAGGAGAGTACATGAAATATGGGAGCTAAGCAGCGAAAAAGAAAACAAGCTATTCCAATGGAATAAAAACAGCGATATACATGAACCAAACAATATCTATGAAGTAGTGGAAAAAAGTATATTACTAAAAGAACTAGCTAAAATCCACAACAAGGACGATGAGGAAATAATTAAAGAACTAACTATGAGATACGAATTCATTAATAAGCTCGTAAAATCAAACATTAAAACACCTATTGAAATACTTAAAAGAGTTACAGATTTCTATTACAAACTCTATGAAAGCAACATATAATAATAGCACTGGGTACCAGCGATGAACTCATTAATAACTAAAATTAAAAGAACTTTATCGTCATTGTATAAGTACATGCAACAACACGATATTAAACTAAATGTTAATAGGGAACTACCATACCTTACCATATTGTCATTACTATATGCATCAGCAAAGATACCAGTGTATAAACTGCTTTCAGATGACTTGTTAAACATATTTTCCGGGCTTAAGTATGTCAAGAACGTGTTTACAAAGTCGCTTAGTTTAAATTTATCTCTTGAAGCCCTGATGACAATAATATCTAATGTGTTAAAATCTAAGGTACTAGCTAAATTCCTAACTAGCTATGAGCTCCTAACTAGAATAGATCCTACATCCATCGATTTTATAGAAAGATATATGGAAGAAACACTTCAAATCATTGAAGATCGTTGGAAAAAGTATAATGAAAACACTTTAGTATTTGTAGAGCTAGTAATAGCTATAACAACATTCTTGATTATACTGACAATAGCTTTTTCGCTACTTTCAACTATATCCGGTACCTCGTATACATCAATAACATTAATACTTGCTCCAATTCTTACATTAACAACGTTGATTTCGATAATAATACTGGATAGTATTTGCCCCATCAAGGCTATAAGCTATAATGGCTTATTAGCACTAAGCTTTTACGTCTTAGTGTCTTTATTAATGATAAGTACAATGAATAGCCAATTAGGAATAATCTTGCTATTACCATTACTAATTATCCTATTACTATTAACATTAAGTAATATGAGATATTTTATTAAACAAATACCTAATGTGCTATCAAGCTTAGAACTTATTGTTGACCAAATATTTGCATACTTACGTCTAGGAGTGCCAGTCGCAATTGCACTTGACAATATTCTTAAGAATAACATTATTAATAGTGATATTAAACAACTATTAATCGCGATTAAAACATCTAAGATAACACAATCAATTAGCAGGCTATTAAAGGATGTACGTGTATCTGCTTTAATATCACTAATATTGGGGGCATTAAAGGTAGGATATATTGATTACGATAAGGTTCTTAGAGTAAAGAAACTCCTCAATAACGTATTCATACTTGAGAAAACGTTTAAGAAACAAACAATGTTCATATCGATAATGACTATTATCCTTCCTTCAATAATGCTAATACTATTATACTTTTTCATATTAAATGTACTGAGCGTCACAAGTTTGGCTAGCACGAGTATTCCAACATTAAGTTCATACCAATATCAGAATATAGTTCAAATTGACGATAAGATGCTAAACTTGCTAAAGGATTTAACAGCCTCTATGATTATTGTTGCTCTAAGTCTAAATATCATCATTAGTAAAGCAGTTGACTATACTATAACGAGTGTATGGCGAACATCCATATCAATAATACTTGTATTAATAACATTTATCGTATTATTGTTACTCATTTAATGTCTTATACCACCACGTATAACAGCGTAATAAGTTACGTCACCGTGCTTATCTACTAATCCTAAAACAACTTCATGTCCCTTACTATAAAGGTTCTCTATCTTAGTTAATAGATCACTCAGCCTAAGCATTGTAGTTTCCTCTAGAACTAATACTTCATACACAACGTTATCGCTTCTTATACATAGACTGTCGCTAAGTATATTTACTGAAGGCTTTTTGCCACGTAATCTGAGATCTAAGTATACTATAAATTTTATCCAAAGACTATCATCATTTGATAACTCTAATATGTCCTTGATACTCAACTTTCTACCATTGTCAAGATATATTTCAGCAATACCCTTATAACATAGCCATAAAGCTTCAATAAACGATATTAGTCTTTCACCGCCAATTGTAACACCCATAACATCCCTAAATACCTTGTCTTCACCACTAATAACCTTGAATCCATATTTTCTCTTAGAAACCACAAGCTTATACATTAATTAGTCACCACATCACTATATCAGCGTAGACTTGTTAAACAATTTTAAGCTATCATGAGGGATATAAGAGTTGATTAAACCCTTCGAATGGAAGAATGGTAAAGTTGTATGGTTAGATGTATCAAGACTACCACATGAAGAAGTATACTATGAATCCAGCGACTTAGAAAGGCTAGCTAAAGCCATAGAGAGAATGGAGGTTAGAGGAGCGCCAGCAATTGGAGTATTTGCTGCATTAAGCTTTGCTGCCACGATATATAATAAGGAATTCAAAAACATAGAAGAACTATTGAAATACTCTAATAAAGTCATAGATAGGCTTAGTAGGACTAGACCAACAGCATATAATTTATTCTGGGCATTAGATAGAATGAAAAATACCCTACACAATGCAATAAAAATTACAGACAATATAAATGAAATAAAAAAGATATTGGTAAATGAGGCACTCCAAATACTTAATGAGGACATAGAGCAAAACATGAAAATAGGAAGAATAGGATCCGAACTAATAGAGGATGGCGACGTAATATTAACACATTGTAATACAGGATCCCTAGCAACTGCAGGCTATGGAACAGCCTTAGGAGTCATAAGAGCAGCCTGGGAACAAGGTAAAAACATAAAAGTAATAGCAACAGAAACAAGACCATTACTTCAAGGCGCAAGATTAACTGTTTGGGAATTAGTAAAGGACGGCATACCTGTAACTCTAATAACAGATAATATGATTGGATACGTAATGTCGAAACAACTAGTATCAAAGGTAATAGTAGGCGCGGATAGAATCCTACTAGACGGTCACGTAATAAACAAAATAGGTACCTATACAATCGCAGTATTAGCAGATAGACATAAGATACCATTCTACGTTGCAGCACCAACCTCAACTATAGATCCAAAAACTACAATAGATAACGTAGTAATAGAGGAAAGAGATCCAAATGAGGTACGAACTGTATTAGGCAAAGTATATATAACAGTTCCCAATGTACCAGTACTTAACCCAGCATTCGATATAACACCTCCAGAACTAGTAAAGGCCATAATAACAGAGAAAGGCGTAATTCACCCACCATACAATCAGAACATACGACGAATACTAAAAGTTAAATGAAATGAATAGGGATCCTGGTGGGCCCGCGGGGATTTGAACCCCGGACCACGGGGATTCCCGCCATATAACGGTCCCGAGTCGGGTGCCGAGAATAACCCTCGGCATACCCCGCATCCTACCAGGCTAGACCACGGGCCCATCAATACCATAAAATAATTAGCGCTTAAATGCTTTTATAGCAATAATTAACAGATAGTGTGGCAACCATGGTATCAAAGTATATTAGAGATATTGTTGCTAGAAGAATTGCTGGCGATATTGTATGGAGCAATGACATAGGAAAGTCATTGAAAAAATGGAGAGAAGTATTCAACGTATTACAAATAGACATAGCTAAAACCATGGGTGTTTCACCAAGCGTAATTAGTGATTACGAAAAAGGTAGAAGACTGCCTGGTGCAAGATTTATAAGAAGATTTGTCGACGCACTTCTAAGAATAGATGAAGAACGAGGCTGGCCCATAGTAAGAGACCTAGCAAAAGCCATGAACATAGGAAACCCTGCCATAATAGACATGCGTGAATTTGATAGACCTATCCCAATAGACAAGTTCATTACTACGGTAAAAGGCTTAATACTTTCAACTAAGACTTCACCACAATATATCTATGGCTACACAGTATTAGACAGTATAGAAGCAATAGAATCACTTAGTGGAACAGAATTCTTTCAGATAATGGGTATGACTACTCAACGAGCACTAATATTCACTAGAGTTACCACTGGTAGATCACCAATGGTGGCTGTAAGAGTTTCACCACTTAAACCAGCTGTTGTAGTTATACATGGCACAAGAAAGGTAGATCCACTTGCCATAAGACTTGCTGATAGGGAAAACGTAATGCTAGTTCTCTCCATACACAATACTATACAAGAACTCTTGAATGGACTAAATGCTTTATGGTATTAAGTTACCCGTTGCTTCTTAGCCTCAATAAGCATTATTGCTTGAGCTATATCACCCTTAGATTGAACTAATGCCTGTCTAGCCTCTTCAATGCTAACTCCAGTTTGAGCAGCAACCAATTGAACATCCTCATCACTAATTTCTATTTCTTCAACCTCTTCACGTTTAACTTCCTCAAACTTACCTATCACTTGTAGCATTTCCTGATCCCTACTCCTAATAACATAAGCTATAGGAGACTCCGCTATCAGTTTCCTACCATCACTAAATTCTACTATAACCCTCTCAACACCACTTAACTCTTCTATGTTCATACCGAATCTCTTCATAAGCCTTTTCATATCTCTAGGAGACAGCTTAAACAAGACTATACCCTCAACACACGCATCTTCACACTAAATGATAAAGTTAACCCTTTTAAACTAGCATGTAATCTTAAACAAGTAGGCTCAATAGGTAATAGTAATCAATACAGGTGAAAACATTGACCATAGACATAAGGATACTAGGTGGAGGAAAGGAAGTAGGCAGAGCTGCCGTCTTCATAGAATACAATGGAAGAGGTGTACTGATGGACTATGGGGTATCGTTTGATGAAAACGATATACCTCAACTACCACTACACATAAACCCTCAGAAAATCCAAGCAATTACATTAACACACGTACACCTAGATCATCTCGGAGCAATACCATACATATACATATCCAAATCACCACCCATGTATACTACGAGAATAACAATTAAGTTATCACGCTATATGCTTGAAGACTTCCTCAAGTTATCAGGATACTATCTCCCATTTGAATACAATGAAGTACTATCAATGATTGATAGCAGCAAACCTACTAATTATGGCGAAATAATAGAATTAGACAATATGAGCATAGAGCTAAGAGATGCCGGACACATACCCGGATCATCTATGATTAAAACCTACATAAAGGATAAAACAATATTGTATACGGGAGACATAAATGTCATCGAAACTAGACTAACCAAGCCCTTAGACTTCACCTCACTTAGCGACGTACAAGTGCTAATAATGGAGGCTACATATGGAGCCGTAACGCATCCACCACGCAAACTAATTGAAGAATTGTTCATAGAATCTGTAAGAGAAGTCATAGAAAATGGTGGCACAGTACTAATACCAGCATTTAGTGTAGGTAGAAGTCAGGAAATACTAAGTTTACTAGCTGAAAAAGCACCATACCTAAACGTATACTATGATGGCATGGTTAGAACAATATCAGATGTAATGCTTGAAGAGAAAAACTACTTGAATAAACCCGGTTTACTAGAAAAAGCACTAAGAGAATTCAATAGAATACGTAGCTGGAGCGATAGAAGAAAGGCATTGAAGAGCCCCAGTGTTATAGTAGCATCAGCTGGAATGCTTAAAGGTGGCCCAGCACTCTACTACGCTAAAAAACTTAGTGATTCCCCTAAAAACGCTATATTCCTAGTAAGCTTCCAAGCAGAAGGAACCCCTGGGAGAAATCTACTTAAACTAGGCAAAATGTTTGAAAACCAAGAACTAGTAAAAGCTAGAATAGAATGGTTCGATTTCTCAAGCCATGCAGGCAAAGATGGACTATTAAAATTAATAAAACAGTGCAAAAACCTTGAAAAAATAATCATAATCCATAGCGATGAAGAAACAGCACATACATTCGCAAAACATATCGAAGAAAACATAGGAATAGAAACACATATCGCCGAGAACGGTGACACAATAGAATTAGAATAAAAGTCTAAGCTAAAAATATCATATCTCAACTATTCTATTACATTCGAGCTTCTTCAAAAATTCTTCTAGTTCATCAAGTTTAACCTTTATAGTATACAAATACCTTTTAGTACGGGCTTTAACCTTAGCAATACCTTCCTTCTCAATACGCTTTACCCTACACTCAACAGCCCTTTTAGCTATCTCTATGAATTTCTCTTTATCAAATATTTCAACGGGCACTTTAGATCACGCCACTACACGTCTACCTCTAACAATTTATAAACCTTAAACATGTGCACAGATATCTAAGAACACACATTCAACTATTTTATTGGAGAAAAACTAAAATGAGGGAACCATAATACAAGGTAGCGCGGAAGCTTAGGGCCCGTCGTCTAGCCTGGTTAGGACGCCGCCCTTACGAGGCGGAGGTCCGGGGTTCAAGTCCCCGCGGGCCCACCAGAATTTCTAATTACAAAAAAAAAGATACAAAAAGGACTAAGACTTGAAAGATACCCTAACTAAATCAAGGATAACTGCTTGCAGACAACTAGTTGATATAATAGAGCACATAGAACCACAAGTCGTAGGCTTAGGTACAGGTAGAACCATTAAAACATGTATAAAGGTATTATTTGGAAAAGAATTAACACCACAAAAGTATACATACGTATTTTCATCGATAGACACCCTATTTTTCATGAAGAACATGTTTACAGGAATACACGTAGAATTAAATAGGCAACCAGACATATACATAGATAGCGCTGACGAAGTAGACATTAACTTAAACATGATAAAAGGAGGTGGAGGAGCACTTCTTAGAGAGAAAACTTTATCAAAACACTCTAAATAC
>WANQ01000030.1 GCA_015521735.1 Pyrodictiaceae archaeon
AGTTACTATATACTACACACTATAATATCCTTTTAATTCTTAATCATCGCATATTTTTATGCTGGAGAATCTCCTTTAATTAAGATAAACATTTAATAGAAAACATGGTTAATCACTGGATTCATTTAAATTAAGTGGGTCGGTGGGGTAACCGCTACCCCATCCTGCTTCTACTTCGGGTTCCCCGAAAACCACCTCATCCCCATAAGTGTTTTAAGGGAGACTAGCCTTATATTGTCTATCTGGTTTTGGTTTTATGCCCCATTTAGTGTATGCTATTTGTTCTAGTAGTTCAATGTACTTTTTCCTAAAACCTATGTACATACCACCTATTTTACCACCAATATAGCACCATGTTTCTTCGCCTAAGCTGAAGACTTTGGGTAGAACGTCTTCTTCAACTATTAGGATGGTGCATGGCTTTAAAGCCTTTAATGTATGAATCCATAGTCCACTACGATTATATGATGCTTTAGCGTAGAAGCCTTGTTTAGGTCTAACTATGTATTCGTTAACTATACTGGACTCAACATCTAAATGAGTAACTCTTGCTCTGGACCAACCCTTTAAATGCAGGTATACTTCAATGTCATTTACTTTAAAGAAGCTGTTATTACACTTTAAGAATACCTTAGCATTTAATTTTATTTTCCCGGGTCCAGGTCCCGTCAAAGTAGTTGGCCTCATATACTGTGTAGCTATGCATTAGGCTATTATGCGTAGTTGTAGGAGATAATTGGTTAAGGGTGTTTAAGTTCTACACTAGTTATGTTTTTAAAGCTATAATAGATTGTTACAATACTTATGATAGAAACTACTAATATTGTGTGGGACTGTATTAGTTGTAGAAGCCGTCTCTATGGGGTAGGGGTGTATACTTTATGCCTCAGCCTAGACCTATGACTAAGGATGCATTGATGTCTGCTTTTGGCGGTGAGTCGATGGCTCATATGAGGTACTTGATTTTTGCTGAAATAGCTGAACGTGAAGGATTCCCTAATGTTGCTAGGTTGTTTAGAGCTATAGCTTATGCTGAACAAGTACATGCTGGAAACCATTATAGAGTACTGGGAGACTTAAATGTTGATGCTAAAGTTGTTGCTGGAGCACCGTTTGGTCCTGGAAATACTTCAAAGAACTTAGAGCTAGCTATTAGGGGTGAAGAGTTCGAAGTAAATGAAATGTATCCTGTATATGTTGAGATAGCAAGGTTTCAGGGAGAGAAGAAGGCTGAACAGAGCTTTAAGTGGGCTTTAGAGGCTGAGAAAATACATGCTGAACTGTATAGGAAGGCTAAGGAGTATGTAGATAAGGGCCAGGATATGCCTCTTGAAGGTAAGGTATGGATATGCCCAGTATGTGGTCATACGTATGTTGGTACAGAGCCTCCAGAGAAGTGCCCGGTATGTGGAGCACCAAAGGAGAAGTATGTAGGCTTCTAACACTATAGTCTTCAAGGAATTATCTAGTTTAAGCCTCTTTTTCCTCCTATTCAATGCCTCTAATGTAAATCAATACTGTACGGTCATGATTGTGTACTGGTCTTGTCTCAACTAGGTATAACTGGTAGTCTTCTGGTAAGAGGAGTTTCTTGTCTATGAACGGTATGGTTTGTGTGGTTGACATTACAATTGATCTTAGGTGAGCATAGGCGTTGCCATGCTTCCAGCCCGTTACTGGTACAAGTCTTTTTAATGCTTCGTCAATTCTATCCAGCTCTCTCCTAGAAGCTATGATTAAGCCAGGTGTTGCTCCTTCAACAGAAACAGTGGTGAGTCCTTTGCTTAGTCTTGTCTTAGCTATATAGTTTTCTACTAAGTGTCTAAGAGGGAAATATGCCATGGGTCCATGTGTTTTAATAACTATCTTAGCCATATACGCCTTCAACTACTACAATCACCTCTTTACCGCCCTCTTCTTTTGAGAAGTCTAGGAAGACTATACGCTTAAATGCTCCAAGACCTAATCTACCATTAACTATAGGAGCACTAGTCCCCTTACCAACTATTACTTCTGCAATACTACTCCAACCACCAAGTCTTTCAACTAGCCTTTCTATGTCGAATAATAGGTTTGGCTCATATTCTGTTAACGTGATAGAGGTGTTCTTGTTTGGAGTAAATATTGTAGCTAGCCCAAATCTAATGTTGCTAGAGGATACTAGTTCTTCAACTCTACTAGTAATGTCTATTGCAGTCCAGCCCGGAGAATCAATTACTATTCTATAAGTCTTCAATGTCAAAGTCATGGTGTAGTCCTCTATTCTTGTCTTACTGTTTTAGCGATTCTTTTTCTCCTTAAAATACTTGTCCTTTTAATCCTCTGCATGGGTAACACGTATTTGTATAGGATTAACAATACTATGGCTAGAGCTAGAGCTGATATAGTGGGCATTACTAGTTTATCTAGTGCTCCTACAACAATAGATGTTATAACCTCTTTAACGGATAATACAAAGCCTGCTTCAGCAATACCTATAAGATACATCTCTGGTCTACGTCTAGCTATGACCATGCTACGTATGATTTCAGTGTAAACTATTAGTAGGAATGCATTGCTAAGTATAATTGTAGGTTCAACTCCTTTAACGCCAAGGTATAGGTCTATGAGGTCTCTAGCAATACCATATATTGTTGTAACTGTAAGCAATCCTATAACAGCTACTAAGACTATGTCCATTACCGTTATGAGTACTCTATAGCATAGTATTAGGTAGTGAACCATTCTCCTACTATGCACACTCATAGCCGAGGCCATTCCATGTAGGGATATCTAGTTCTTATAAGTCTTCTACGTAATCGTTACCTAGTTTAAAACACGCGTAGACTCTTTTTTCAAACTGAATTGTTTCCTAAGAGTATTGTTCTATCCTTAACATAGTCTCTTACATGTCTTATCCTTAGTTCTTTCCCCTTAACCTTGCTCAATAGTTTTTCGTCTGCTGTATACATGTAGGCGTTATTTTTCTTGGCGAGTACTATGTAGTATGCATCATAGACTGTTACGTTGTTCTCAATACTGTATCTTAATGCTTCGTATACGTAGCTTGGTGTTATGTCAACGTATTCTACTCCTGTATCTATTAGTAGATTAAGGGCTTCATAGGCGTCTTCTTTCCTAATTAGTCCTCGTATAGCGTATTTGCGTAGAGTGTTAGCGTACTCAAGTAGAGCATATATGGGTGCAATAACCTTTATCCTATCATAGATGAAGTCGTTTCTCATAATAATAGCTTCTTCTGAGTATTTTTCAGGTATATACCATTTAACAAGAACATTTGAGTCAGCAACAACTACTGGCTTATCCATTCTCGTCTCTATCCTCACGTATAAGCTCTGCTGACAAGTTCTCTTCAATAGGCTTAATCCTTTTCCTAAACTCCTCTATTCGCTCAATAAGTCTCTTCGCCCGCTCCTCACGGACTCTTCGTTCAAGATACCTTCTTATCTCATCAGCATAGTTTATTCCCAGCTCCTCTAATTCCTCTTTAAGTCTACGGGGAACTCTTACACCAATAACTACGCTCACGTTAACTTACCCTAAGTTAACGTTTAACAGTTAACGTTATTATAGTTAACGCTGAGTTCAGACAATAAGTTAACTCTTAGGTACTATACGTGATGTGTTATGGGCTTAATCTACTTGTAGATGTGTTGTGGTATTTCTAGGATCTTCATATATTCTTCTCTTATTCTCTCATCAATACTACCAGCATAAGTATATGCTTTATCTATCCTAAGTTTACCATATGCTTGGCAAACAACTACTTGGTCTTCTACTTCCTCTCCACTCCTATCACTAGTTTTAGCAATAATTATTGGAGCCCAAATAGTCTTACCAGTACGTATCGTGTGTACTTCAGGTTTCTCGGGGTTGTATAGGATCTTTCTTACAATCTCCAACAATATTTCATGAGCTGCTATTTCAGCTCTCTTAGCTCTCCTCTCACTACGTTTACGTCTAGGTATAAGAGACAGCTCCATGTATAATTGGTTTACCTTAGCCTTAACCTCACGGTAAACATTATGTAGCTCGCTAACGATAATTGATGGGTCAAGGTGTTCTGGGCTTAGAATAGAAGTATTCCTTAATGGCTCTACATCAACTATTTTACCCTGAAGCTTTAGTTTAAGTAGAAATAATCTTGACCTACTATTACTTGCCTTAGGGTAGAAGTAGTAGTCTACGTAGAATTGACTAGGCTTACCACCACTTATAGACTCAACAAATACTTCTCTCAAAGGAGTCCAAACGAGTCTACCACTACCATTAACTCCTCCAAGACACTTCTCAATACAGTATTCTTCTCCCTTAGATGAAAGCTCTCTTACAGGCTTAAGTACAAGCAATACGGTACACCAGGTAATAAATGGTTCAAGTTAAGGCTCAGATGGTTGATCCTTCATCACATCTCTGTTTATTGGGCCTTCATCACCGCCTACTAGGTTTTCAAGTAATCTCCTAGCAAGCTTAGTCATAACCCTTACTCCTCCACTAGCAAAGTATTGTTCAACTAGTAGACGAGCTCTATCATTAGGGTAATCATCACTATAATCTCTTAGTACACCAGCAAGCTCTTCATCACCTAAAACAACTAAGGGTTCTACAGGACTACTCCACTTCTCATCAAAGTACTTAGCCTTCAACAACCTCTCAAGTACCTCACTATCACTAGCATTACTTGGAAGCTCCTTCAACGCAGCATAGTAGTGGCGTATAAAATGTGCCATAAACCTACCAACAACCTTACCACTACTATCCCTTACCTCCCATTCACCAATCTCACTATTATCAGTTAAAACCATACTAGTCGACTCCTCTACCATAAAGCCCCTACTTCTAAGGAACTCTATGAAACCATCAAGGTTTCTCACACCAACAACTATTATCTTCAATTCACTATACACCCTAAGGTAAGGACTCCCTCTAAGCTAACAACTATACTATTTTAAGGGTTATAGACTTTTACCTGGAAATATAGGAACATTATTGTGAAGTAAGTATTTTCTCGGGTTTAAACATTTTCACAGATAATGCTATTAGAACTAGCGATGCTGTAACAGTTACAATAGCATGTACTATTGCTTGAAGAAGCTCTCCATTAACATAGTTGTATACTATCAGTGCTGGATGAGTAAAGGGTATCAGGTATAGTATTGCTAGTATAGTTAATGGAAGCTTAGGTATATCAACGAATAGTACTGCAAAGTAAACTATCATTGCTATCGAGGTTACAGCTGTTGCTGAAGCCTGAGCACCTCTTATAGTCTTAGACCTTAAAACTAATGGCATAACAAGAGATGCTGTAAGAAGACTAGTCATAAAGACTACCAGTGAGTGCACTAAGACTAGCTGTGGATCTATAAATGGTAGTACTCCACCATAACTTAGGGTTAAGGTGTAAAAGTAGCCTAGAACTCCTACAACATCAGCTAGAGCAGCTAATGCGCCAAGAATGGATGCAGCAAAAATCTTACCCACCAATAACTCAGTGTAAGGCATGGGTGTTACTAGTAAGCTTTCAAGAGTCTTCCTCTCCTTCTCACCTATAATTGTATCAGATGTAAACGAGGATATAGGTGGAGCTATGAAGAGTAATGCAAACATCAATATCTTAGCAGTATAAGCTCTAAGCTCATCTACTATACTAGCAGGTCTACCACCAATACCAGCGTATTCTGGAGTAGATAGTTTTACAGGATTACGGATACTACCATAATCTACTCTAACACCAGCTAAACGAGCAAGATACTCCACCTTAACCTTACCTAAAAGATCATTAAACTCCTCAACAGCCCTCCTAACAATACTAAGTGCTTCACTAGCCTTAGCCGACCCAACCCTAACTATTATTTTAAGCAGTGCAGTAGCATTATAGCTTGTCGCATTAGCAATGAAGTCTTCGGGAACGATTACTGCTACATCAAAGTATGGATTACTACTAACAAGTGCACCATAATCTCTACCAACAACTACTAAGGCATTACTCTTACCAGCTATACTACTTAATATCCTAGTAAAGTTAGTTGCAGTAAAGGTATAGTTGCCTAGCCTTACCATAGACTCATCTTCTACTACAACTATTATCTGCGTAACCTGCTCACGTGTTAGAGTAAACGCCATAAACCCTAGCAATGGTAAAACTAGGAGTGGTAACAATATAGTACTAATAAGAGTTCTCCAATCCCTTGAAAGATCCGTAAACTCTTTCCAAAGAATAACTCTAACCTTCAACTCCTAGAACCCCTTACAGCATTAACAAATGCTTCCTCAAGATTCTCTCCACCAAACCTCTCAACTAGTTCACGAGGCCTACCAACTGCTATTATCCTACCCTTATCTATGAATGCTACCCTATCACACAAGTATTCTACTTCAAGCATATTATGGCTTGAAAGAATAATTGTTGAATTAGTTTCAGCAACATATCTTTTAATAAGTCTACGTACTTCTACTGCAGCATATACATCTAATCCACTTGTAGGTTCATCTAGTATTGCTAGCTTGGGTTTAACCATAAGCGTACGAGCTAGGAGAAGTCTACGCTTCATACCCTTACTATAAGTTTCAGCTCTATCCCATATCCTATCACCTAAACCAGATAACTCTACACCTTCACGTACAATACTATATGCTTCCTCACTACTACGAGCATATATCCTAGCATAGAATAACAGGTTCTCCCAACCACTAAGCCTATCATACACACCAGCTTCCTCAGGAAGATAACCTATAATCCTTCTAACTCTATCCGGCTCCCTAACAACATCATAGCCGTAAACTCTAACACTACCTCTACTAGGCTTTAACAAAGTAGCAATTATCCTAAGAGTAGTAGTCTTACCAGCACCATTAGGGCCTATTAACCCGAAAACCTCTCCCTCAACAACACTAAAAGATAACCCTCTAACAGCTATAACCCTACCATAAATCTTCCATAAATCTTCTACAATAACAGCATAGCTACCCAATACCAGTATACACCAAGTCCGTGGACATAATAGTATTAAGGGGGATATTAGTACTCTTAACCAAGTAGCTAGGACACTACTAACGGTATTACCATGTTCTTGGGAAACCATAGGTCATACCTATAAGTGTTTAAGCATACTCGCATATACTTCAACAACAAAGATACTGTTTAGCACTAGTAAGACAACACCATACCATCCACGGCAACATAGAGGTGTACTAGTGTTGAGTGAAGAGGATACAATTATAGGTGTTAAGGAAAGAGTGTATGAGTTCTTAGACAAGTATGGTGATAAGGGATACATGGTGCTTAAATCAATAATAGACTTAGCCAAAGAATACTCACTAAGCAAGCGCAACCGCTACGGAGACTTTGATTACCGTGGACTAGTCCTAAAACTCAAGGCCAACAATGTATCATATAACCCAAGTCAACTACTTAGAATACTAGAAGACTACGGTATAATAGAAACAACACATCACAGTGGTAACCAGCATTGGTGGCGAATAATAAACCTAGAAGAAGTAGAACAAGCACTACTAGACTATACAGGCTCACCAGTAGACCTAGATGACCCAGAAATAGCCTTAGTGAAAATACAAGTAGAAAGTCTAGAACTAGACTCACTAAAGAACATGTTAAACAACATGCTTAGGAAAAATAAGTTAAGTGAAGTAGATAAGAGAAAGTTTAGGCGAATAGTCTTCGAGGAACTAGAATTAATAGTAAAAGTGTTGAAGAAAGCACTTGAATACGAAGATGTATTGGAAAGCGAGGTAAGAAAGCTAAGAGAGACATTAAGCCTAGCACTAATGGTTGCAAAGAAGATAGGACAACCAACTATAACTAGAAACATTAAAGCACTAGAAGCACTAGCATACCAACCTGAACCTTGAACAAGAAACTCTTAGATGTAGAAGTTACTTGCATATATCTGAGAGACCGGGATCCAAATACGTGTTTTCCTTTAAGCCACCTGCATGTTTCCGTAATCCTCTAATGTGAGGATATATGCATTGCTACCTATTATCTTGTCTCCACGATAACTCCCCACCAAGACTATTACCTCATATTCGCGTCCCCTAGCCCATGAAGTCTCCGCTATGTTCTCCTCAATTACTGAAACTTCTTTTTCTACAAGTTTACGGGTAACATGACCCCATAATGGGTAGTAAAAGTGTATTTTATTGTTAGTGAACCCTACTACAATATACCTGTCATCAAGTATGTATACTCCTAGATCCTCTAGTGTATAGCCTCTAATTCTTACATGGTCTTCTACTAGTTGTAGTGCTATCCTATACATTACATACGACATATAGTTGTCGTAGTCTTCTACTATACTCTTTAATAGTTCATCCCTTAATCCTAGCTCTATATCACTTATATGGGGGAAGATGTACTTATAGTAGAAGTTGAGTATGAGATCTTTAATGTAGAATAACCTATGCTTAGGCTTTACTCTACCCTTCGAAGGTATAGCTCCAATATAGTCTACTAGATCGTGTTCTCTAAGAATAGCTAGGTACTTATTTAGCCTAGACTTCTCTAAACCAGTAGTCTTCTGTAGCTCATGTACTCCTAGAACTCTACCAGCAAGTACTGAGAGAATAGCATTAACTATTGAGTAGTCCTTTAACTCTAGAGACTTAATCATTAATGGTACTTCACGGTAAAGGAGAGAATTCTTGCTAAGGAATAGCTTCTTTACATTATCCCAGAAGGAGTCACTAGTAAATAATTTAGCATACTCTACTATACCGTCTACAACAGAGTATATGTATGCAGTTTTAACCCAATCCATACTATTAATTATCTGTCCTAAATCCCTATACTTTAAAGGTTCAACTCTTAGAGAATACACTCTTAAACCACTACGCTCTAATTGCTCTGAGTACTCCTCCATCATTGGTATATTTGAGCTAATTAAAACAACTATGCAGTCGCCCTGACCCACGATATCCTGTACTACTCCTAGTATGCTAGGGCTAACTTTAACTAAGAAGTTGAACCCGTCGAGGACTAGTACTCTACTTCTACTACATAGTTTTAATAGAGCATCTCTTACACTACCTGCTTCTATAGTTAAGCCCTGCCTTACAGCTATCTTGTCTAGAAAGAACTCTAATGGCTCCTCGGTGCAGGCATAGTATGTAAAGTCCACATTAGCTCTTCTAAGAGACTCTAGAACTAGGCTTGTTTTCCCAACTCTAGGTTTACCATAAACTACTACTACATCAGCACTCCTAGACTTAAAGACATTGACGAGTTCTTCTATAAGATTCTCCATAGAACTCATCCTGGAATACCATGTGCTCTCTAATAGTATAAGATATGGAAGTATAGGGTTTTAACCTTAACCATAACCTAGTAGTCATAGCATAGAATACTAGTATGTGTAACATATTTTACCCTTCACTTAACCCATAACACTACCGTACCTAGGACATCACGTCTTCACCGTATAGGGGGTGTCAACTTATGGCTAAGGCTCTAAAAGCCAATGTTCTCTATACTGGTAGGCCTGGTAGAGTTCTTAGAAATGTATACATTGTTTGGGAGGATGATAAGATTATTTCTGTTTCAAGGGAAAAGCCTAGAGGTGTTGAAGAAGTCTTTGAGTACGATGAAGCAGTTGTAACACCAGCTTTCATTGATGCTCACAGCCATATTGGTATGGATAGAGCTGGTGAACCATATACTGAAGGTGAAGCAAATGAAAAATATGATTCAATACTACCAGTAGTTGATGCACTCTACAGCATCTACATGGATGATAAGAGTTTTAGAGAGTCGATAGAGTGGGGAGTACTTTACTCGTGTGTACTACCAGGTAGCGGTAATATTATTGGTGGTAGAGCTGTTGCAATAAGAAACTATGGTAGGGACATAGAGGAGGCATTCATAAAGTATGTTGGAGTAAAAGCAGCATTAGGATATAATCCTAGAAGCACGACTGAATGGAAAGGTACTAGACCTTATACGAGAATGGGTGCTGTAGGCTTACTAAGGAAGTGGTTGGTTAAGGCTAGGGATATGCTTAAACTAGTAGAGGAGGGTAAGAAGGCTCTTGAAGAAATAGAGCCTGAAATAAGAATGCTGTTTCCCATAGTTAAGGGCGAGGATGTGTTAAGAGTTCATGTGCATAAGATAGATGATATAGCTGGACTAATAATGCTTAAGAAAGAATTCAAGCTAAGAGTAACAATAGAGCATGCATGCGATGTTCATACTAGAGAGGGTTTTGAGAAAATTAAGCGTGAAAACATACCACTAGTCTATGGCCCAGTAGATGCTTTCGCATATAAAACTGAGTTAAAACACGAGTATTGGAGGAATATAAGGTATCTAGTAGAAGTTAGACCATTCTTTGGGCTCATGAGTGATCACCCAGTAGTATTACAGAGAAATCTTTACCTACAGCTAAGGTTCTTCGTAAGATTTGGTATGAGCAAAGATGAAGCAATATCTCTTATCACATACAATAATGCAAGAATACTTGGATTAGACGATAGACTAGGAACAATAGAGGAGGGTAAGTGGGCTAGCTTTACTGTATGGAGTGGTGACCCCTTCAACTTAGAGTCTTATCCACTACTAGTTGTAGGTGAAGGAAGAATACTGCACGAGGAGAAAACATAGTCTACCCCACCTACTCCATTATTTCCTCTAACACTAACGTTCTTTTAGGTCTAGGTTAAGGGGGGTTAGGGTTATTAGTGTGGTTTGTATTGTTGGTTTACAATAACGTAGGGTAAGGAATGAGTAGGTGGTGACTGGTTGGGGGTATTCTACATTACTACACCAATATATTATCCTAATGCTCCACCACACCTAGGGCATGCATATACTACTGTGTATGCTGACGTACTAGCTAGGTATCATAGGCTTATCGGGGATGATACATTCTTTCTAACTGGTACTGATGAGCATGGATTAAAGCTTCAACGTGTTGCTGAAAGCAAAGGTGTACATCCTAAGAAGTTTGTAGATGAAATGGCTGAAGTCTACAAGTATTATTGGTCAATGCTTGATATAAGTTATGATAGATTTATTAGAACAACTGATGAAGACCATGAAGAGGTTGTTCGTAGAGCAATAATGGATTTATACAAGAAGGGATTGATATATAGGGCTAAGTACTCTGGACTATACTGTGTTGACTGTGAGAAATTCTATAGTGAGGGAGAGTACGAGGTTATTGACGGTAAACCTCATTGCCCTATTCACAAGAAACCGTTAGAGTACCTTGAAGAAGACACCTACTACTTTAAGCTAAGTGAATTCGAAGACTACCTACGTAGACTGCTATCCGAGAAAGATATTGTTTACCCCGAGCAATATGCACGTGAAGTTTTAGGTAAAATAGAGAAGGAGGGTTTAAGAGACGTCAGTATTGCTAGGCCTAAGGAGAGGGTTTGGTGGGGTATACCGTTACCATGGGATGAAGGCTACACTGTCTATGTATGGTTTGATGCATTATTAAACTACATTACTGGTGCAGGATACCTCATAGATAAGGAGAGGTTTGAGAAGTACTGGAGTAGTGTACACCACGTTATAGGTAAGGATATACTATGGTTCCATACCGCTATATGGTTCTCAATGCTTAAAGCACTAGATATTCCTCCTCCAAGAAAACTAGTTGTACACGCATTCGTTGTCAACCGTGGATTAAAGATGGGTAAGAGTGCTGGAAACATTATTGCTATAGAAGACTTTGTAGAACACTATCACGGCAGTGATGGTGCTAGATACATTATAGCAAGGATATTTAACCTACACAAGGATGTTGAGGTTTCAGGTGAGCAACTAGACACTATATACAATAGCGAGTTGGTAGATAACTACGGTAACCTTGTGAGAAGAGTAGGAGTACTAGCTTTAAGAAAACTTAATGGTAGAGTAGAGAATAGGGGGATGGATGGTAGAGTAGAGAAAGCATTATCCAAGATGTTGGAAGAGTATAGGGCTTCAATGAATTCATATGAGGTTTCAAGAGCTATAGGTGTTGTAATGGACTTCTTAGGTGAAGCTAACGCATATGTTAATCAGACAAGGCCTTGGGAGAAGAAGGAGCCTTACGAAGAACTGTATACTCTACTTGAAGCAATAAAGTATGCTACTATAACATTATCACCAGTAATACCTAGATCAGCTGATAAAACAGCCAAAGCACTAGGCTTCGACATAGTTAACCCATTCACGACTAGTATAGGTTCTCAGAAAGAGTATGTTGTGAAGGAGGCACCAATACTGTTTAAGAAGATTAAGTAGCTTTCTAGAATTCACTCCTCTTTCTCATAGTCTACTCCTAGTTTCGCCAGCATACTTCTAGCAGCTATAACACCTGTAGCTGCAGCAACATTTATACCTCTTGATAGACCTGCTCCATCACCTGCAACATATATGTTTGGTAGAGTTGTTTCAAGGCTACGGTCTACTACTGCTTTAACACTATAGTATTTTATCTCGGGAGCATAGAGTATGGTTTGAGGTGAAGCTATACCAGGCATTACTATGTCTAGTCTCTTCAATGCTTCTATTATATTCGCTACTATACGGTAGGGGTAAGCCATGCCTATATCTCCTGGTGTAGCATTCTTTAATGTAGGCTCTATAGTACTACGCTCTATTCTAGACCATGTACTCCTCCTACCTGCTTCCAGATCTCCAAAACGCTGTATTATCGGCTTACCTCCACCTAATTTTGTTGAAAGCCTTGCTATGCTTTTACCATAGGCTATAGTGTCTTCCAGTGGATCTGTTAGCTTAACCGTTACGAGTAATGCAAAGTTAGTATTCTTTGACTTTAATGTAACATAGCTTTCACCGTTAACACCAACTGTTCCATCACTATATCTCTCTTCTACTACAAAGCCTTGAGGATTAGTACAAAATGTTCTAACACGATCATCGTATACTCGTGTATATAGTATTATTTTTGGGTCACGTATAATGCTTGTTATGGGTTCTGTAACATATGCTGGTACTTCTACTCTTACACCTATATCTAGTGGTCCGGGCTCTACTTCTATTCCATGCTTCCTAGCTATTTCCTTAAACCATGCAGCACCACTTCTACCTGGAGCCAATAATAAGTATCTTGTTGTATATTCCCCTCTACTAGTCTTAACAATAATGTTCTCTATACCCTTTACTTCAAAGTCTACTGCATTCGTTAACGTGTATATGTGTACATTGTTTTCTTCTAGAAACCTTGTAATGTTTTCTATAACCTTAGGCGTATTCTCTGATCCAATGTGTCTCTGAGGTGTTGGTATGAATTTTGCTCCAGCCTTAGCTGCTAATCTCTCGAGATCAGAGGCTTTTTTCTCATCTACTACGTATACCTCTTTTGGTGCACCGAATTCTACGAATACTTTATCAATATAGTTTATTAGTTCCTGGGCTTCCTCCCAACTACCTAATAGCTTATCTAGGTCTCCCCCGATATCTGGTCTTAGATTTATTGTTCCACTACTAAGTGCTCCTGCACCACCAATACCGTGCATTACATGGCATGGACTGCATGCTATGCAGGCTTTAGCTCTAATCTTCCTCTTAGCATCAAACATTGGGCATTTTCTATGGATAGCTCTTAAACCCTTCTCCATGACTGCTACTCTAAGCTTACCTTTACCATGTTTTGCTAACTCGTATGCAGCGAATAGTCCTGCAGGTCCTGCACCAACTATTATTACATCATACTCCTTCACTAATTCTCACCTAGGCCCAATTCTATTCTACGGTCAACAACATCTAATGCTTCCTCACCAGTACCAATCAATGTTACTGAAACCTTCAATGCCTCCTCTAACTCCTCTATCCACTTACGTGCTCTACTTGAAAGCTTCCTCCAATCCCTAACACCACGGTTTTCAGGGAATAGTACATCAAGTTTTGTTATTGCTATTTGTGTTGCAGAATTCAGCATGACAGCTCTTCTAGCTAGCTCTATATTGAATGGAGCAGCTCTTCTAACCCTACCCGTAACTGTTGCTTTCTCAGCCCAACCTCTACGTTCTGCTTCTTCTAACGATATTTCTCCTGGAAGAGGTCCTCCTCCAACTCTTGTCACGTATGCCTTGAACACTACTATTACTTCATCAACTTTCCTAGGACCTACACCTACTTCGGATGCAAATGCTGAAGCAGTAGTATCTCTACTAGTAACGTATGGGTATGTACCATGGTATAGGCTTAGATATGTTCCCTGTGTACCTTCAATGTACACTGTTTCGCCTCGGTCAACTGCTTCATTAACCCTTAACGACACGTCGTCTACTATGTCTTTTAGTTCGGGGAAATCCTTTGCTAGTCTAAGCCTCCTCATAACGCGATCAGACATAGCTGCTCCTACACCCTGTAGAGTTGAGCCTATTTTTCCGGAAAGGTATGCGTTCTTCTTCTCTTCTTCTACATGTCTCTTCTCTATTACGCCAGTGTGCTTGTCAACTACTACTCTACCTCTCGTACCTGTCTCCTCTATCTCCTTGAATAATATGTCTAAGCGTATTAGTGCTCCAGGAGCTATCATTAGCTTTGTTGTAGGGTTTACGAAGAATGATGGTATTGTGCGTAGCTTCCACTTTTTACCATTGTATACTACGGTGTGTCCAGCATTTACTGCTCCACATCTAACAGCTATAGCTGGTTTATCCCTTAATGCTAGGTATGCTGATATCTTCCCCTTACCTTCATCGCCAAAGAATCCTCCAACAACTATGGATAAGGTCATGGATTCAACACCTCCTAAGAACTTCTTCTGCATAGTCTATTGCTCTACTTATTAGCCTATCACAGCTTCCAAGATAGTTTAATGGGTTTAGAGCCTCCTCTACTTCTTCACGGCTAAGGTACTTGGCTACGACTTCATCACTTAACAATATTTCCTTAAACTCCTTGCCCTCTTCCTCACTCCTCCTAGCTAGTTTTAAGACAATGCTGTGGGCTTCATGTCTTGGTAATCCCTTTTCTACTAGCTTCACCATAACTGCCTCGGATAATATTAATCCTTTTGTAAGACTTAGGTTCCTCTTCATAGCCTTAGCGTTTACTCCTAGGTTTTCTAGCATAAATAATGTGTCTTCTAGTGCCTGGTCTATCACTAATAATATGTGTGGTATTAGAATTCTCTCTAAGCTACTATTAGTTAAGTCTCTCTCATGCATTAATACTATGTTTTCTATAGCTGATACTACTAGTCCTCTTAGAGTCTTCGCTAACCCCGAAATTCTTTCAGCTACTACAGGGTTTCGTTTATGAGGCATAGTACTACTACCTATTCTTTCAACTGCTTCGTACAGCTCACCTATTTCAGGTCTACTAAGCTCCCTAACCTCAAGAGCTAATCTATCTAGTTGAGAACCCAGGATAGCTATAATTGAAGCTAGCTCAGCATACCCATCTCTTGGAGCAACCTGTGTTGTTATTGAGTGAGGGCTTAGTCCTAGTATTCTTAGTGTCTCCGATTCAACATCTAATCCATGTTTTCCCCATGCAGCCATTGTTCCTACTGCTCCAGAAATCTTACCCTTTATCAACCTCTTCTTCAATTCACATAGTCTTTCAAGAGATCTAGATAACTCGTATACGTAATTTGCAAACTTGAATCCAAGTGTTATAGGTAGTGCGTGTTGCCCATGAGTTCTACCAGGCATTAGTGTGTTACGGTGTTTTTCGGCTAGTTCTATTAGTTCTCTTATAACCCTTTTTAGCTTATCCTCTATTATTCTTAGTGCTTCCCTTAGAATTAATGCCCATGCTGTATCAACTATATCGTAGCTAGTAGCACCGAGGTGTATGTATTTACCGCATTTACCACATTTACTGGCTAGTAGTATTGTTAGTGAAGCAATATCGTGTCCCGTACTCTTTTCTAACTCGTATACTTCCTCAGCACTAACGTTACCGCATTTATCTATCTCATAATAGCATTTACTTGGTATAATACCTGTCTTAGCTAGTGCTTTTACTAGTGCTTTTTCAACTCTAATATAGGTATCTATGATGTTTTGAGGCGATAATAGTCTTCTTAACTCTCTTGAACCATACCTCCAGTCTAGTACACATATACTGGTAATAGTGTTCACTGGACGTCCTAGATACCTATATTGGAGTGGGTGTAGAAAACGTTAACTGTGTTAAACCCATATATGTGGGAGCATTATCTGTAATTGAGTGTTCAAGTCTAAAGTATTACCATAACTGTGTTCACGTAGCTGTAGGTCAAGGTGGCTTGAGTTAAAGTTAAGGGGTAGAAAATTGTGGGTAGAAGAGTGTTCAGCAGCGAGGAGGCTTCCACATCTCCGCCGCCAGGGAGATCGGAGAGTGCGTAACTTCATCACACAGTATTTACCTAAGTGTTTCTGGTACTTAAAGTAGTCTTTTATAGAAGCATAGCTTAGAGGAACGTATCAGCACTAAATATGGGTGCGTCATTGCATATAATTATGTAGTTTGGTGGATGATCCCTTGGCATCTATAGCAATTATTGGTATTGGAGCCGTTGGGTCGCTACTAGCTTATATGGCTAGGAGAGTTAAGCCTACGGTTATTTATCGTTCAAGAATTTATGGTGAGGCAATAAGATGTTTTGGTGGCTTAGTAGTACAGTTTGGGGATGAGGATCGTGTTGTAGAAGTAGATCACTATATGGTGGGTGATGCTCCAGAGAACTACTATGACTACGTCTTTATTGCTGTTAAAGCATATGATACACGTGGTGCCGTAGACGAGGCATTGAGGATAGTAAGGGATAATGGGGTAATAGTTGTTGTACAAAACGGTGTTGGAGGACTAGAATTAGCTGAGAAAATGGCTGCGAGTAGGAAGCCACGTGTAGGTGTAGCTGGAGGGGTACTAACTTATGGTGTAACCCGTATTCGTGCAGGTATTGTAGCGGTTACTGGCTTAGGTAAGCTAATAATAGGTTATCGTAGAAGAAAACCTGATGAAAGATTAATGAGGGTAAAAGAGTTTCTTGAAGGTAGTGTTAGGGTTGTTGAAGACATAGAACCTTATCGTTGGCTTAAACTAGTTGTTAACGCAGTCATAAATCCATTGACAACTCTACTTAATGCTCCTAACCGAGTAGTTGTTGAGGTTGATAGTATTTGGCGTATAGCTGAGATGATAGTAGGTGAAGCACTAGCTCTAATAGACAAGCTTGGTATAAAACTACCAGTAGACGATGTACTAGGTTATGTTAAGAGGGTTGCAGAAGCTACAGGGAACAATATATCATCAATGCTACAAGATGTTCGTGCTGGTAGGAGGACAGAAATAGACTTCATTAATGGAGCTATAGTTAGGTTGGCTAGGGAAAACGATATAGATGCCCCGGTAAACAGTCTACTAACACTACTTGTTAAGGGATTAGAGGAGTGGAGAAGGATATGAAGAAGAAGATTATGCCGGTAGACTTGGTTAAGAAGAAGAAGCGTGGAGAAAAAATAGTAATGATTACAGCATATGATTACCCTACTGCTAGGCTAGTAGATGAAGCTGGTGTAGATGCTATACTTGTAGGTGATTCTCTGGGAATGGTTGTATTAGGCTATGAGTCTACCTTACCAGTAACAATGGATGAAATGCTCCACCATATTAGAGCAGTTGCACGTGCTAAGCCTAGAGCACTAGTTATAGGGGATATGCCTTTCCTAAGCTATGAAACTAGTAGAAGGGATGCAGTATTAAATGCTGGTCTTATGATTAAGGCTGGAGCTGAAGCAGTTAAAATTGAAGGTGGTGTAGAGGTCGTTGACAAGGTTGAGGCAATGGTTAAGGCAGGTATACCGGTAATGGGCCATGTAGGTCTTACTCCCCAGAGGATGCTGAGGATAGGAGGGTATAAGTTAATGGGTAAAAAGGTAGATATAGCTGAAAAGGTAATAGAGGATGCTAAGGCATTGGAGGATGCTGGTGCTTTTGCTGTAGTAATAGAGTTTACCGTTGCAGAAGTTGCAAGAATAATAACGGAGAAGCTAAGTATACCAACGATATGTATAGGCTCAGGGCCATGGTGTGATGGCCAAGTCCTAGTAATTCATGACGTGTTGGGCCTAACCCCTAATCCACCACCTTTTGCTAAGAAGTATGCTGATTTATCTAGGATAATATTGGAGGCTGTTAAAAGGTACTCTGAGGAAGTTAGAGCAGGATTATTTCCAGGAGAAGAACATACCTTACACATGAGTAGGGAGGAGTATGAGGAGCTACTTAGAAGAATTAAGAAGGAGTAAGACTGGGCCATATTCCTCTATATAAATGTTCTGTACTTAAACTATAGTAGTCAATGTACTAGACACTATTATCAAGTTTACACTATACTATAGTTTCAAGGCGTGTTTGGCTTGGATAGGGGTATTAGGCGTAAGGTTAACGTGGTTATAGCAGTAGTATTGATTGCCTCGTCTATTTTATCGTTGATTATTGGATTAAATGTTTATGGTAATGGCTAGTATATTCTACCTTTGTCTAATAGTCCTAGTAGTTCGTTGAGGTCTATTTCACCTATACCTATCATGTAGTCTCCTGCACCATAGCTTATTAGTACTCTGTTTTTACTTAGCCTCCATAGGCCGCATGGGAATATTGTGTAGGGGCGGTCACCGAATACTTCGTATAATAGTTTAGGCTCCATTATGTATGTTGGTGTTACAGCTTTTACTATTATGCCTTCGCTTCTAGAGTATTCTAATTGCATTGCGTAGAGTCTGTATGCTTCCAGGTCATTGTCTACACCATGTACTAGTGCTACTATTTCATTGCTGGCTAGCTTTATTGGTGGTGTAGCCCATCCTATTTTGCTTTCAAATGATGCTTTATCTGAAACCCATATTGTATCCTTTAATACTACTTCCCTTAGCCTATCCTGTACTCCGTATAGTTCTTTGGGGTCTATTTTGCTTACTGTTAAGTAGAATCCTTCATCGTCCATGTGTGGTCTATGGAATAATAGTATGTCGTTGTCTAGTTTAACTATGAATGCATCCTTGTCGCTGATAACGTGTTCTCTAAGACCTGGTGGTAGTACGTGTACGTGTATTTTCCTCCATAAATGATAGTTTCCTGTCTTTACTGCTGTTACTGGTAGGGTTCTTTCTCTACGTATTCTTGGGTTGAAGTAGTTTACTGTTCTACCAGTATAGGTCATGTATAGTTTACCATCTACTTCGTATACTCTTGGATCTTCTGTACCCCATACGTCGTATCTTGTAGAGGGATAGATTGTTGGCTGACTTGCATAGTAGTTTATGTTGACGTTGCCAGTGTATAGGTCTTCTAATGGAACTCGTATGGTTACTATTGCTGATACATACATGTAGTAGCCTACGATTATCCTAGCATAAACTATTACGTCTTCACCATCTACTGTTAGTGCGGGATTAAATGCTGCTATTGGGTTGCTTATGGGGTAGTTGTTTAAGTATATTCTATTTGGAGCTATAACTCCTAGTCTACGAACAATATCTGTTGTTTCAAAACGCCTATTAACATATGATTCATTGAATCCTATGGCTTTGGTAAAGTATTCACCATACTTATAGGATGACATAGTCTTACCGGCCCTTAGCGTAGAGGGTTAAGGAGGGAGAGACACCCTTCTTTAAGTAGTTGGCTTACAGTTGATTTACTAGGCTTTAATAAGGGTATATATGTGTAATCACTAATAGCGTTGACCTTAGCCTTCAATTAGTTATTTGGGCTAGCTGTTGTTCTGGTTTTAATAGAAGCCACTTCCATAAAGGTATTACCTGTATGTTTTTGTCCATGTATTTTTCATTGTATTCTTGATCCCAGGTAATCACTATTAGTTTCTTAGCTCCTAGTTTAGTTGAACCAGTTACTAGTGGTAGTAGTTCTCTTCTACGATTATCTGTTGAGAGCTCGTAGGTGACTTGTACTAGTGTTCTAGGTTTGCCTCTAATTGATACTACAAAGTCTACTTCTCTGCCTTGCCTATCCTTCCAGTAGTTTATTGTTAGGGTTGGCTCATTGTTTTTTAGTCTAAGTAGTTCTAGGAAAACAGTGTTTTCCATTAGTTTTCCCTGGTTCTTTTCAACTCCATAGATGTTTAGTAGCCCAGTATCAACTATGTATGTTTTCCTAGGGCTTCTAGTTGCTTCATGTACTGGTGTTTTGATTAGTGGTACGTAGAAGAATAGTAGTACTTCTTCTAGTATACGTATGTACTCGTATACTGTTGATTTGGATACGTTTATTCCTAGGGATTTCAACTTATTATGTATTCCAGTGATTGTATGGTATCTTGAATAGTTTTCTGCAAGCATTCTAGTAATAGCTTCCATAATGTATGGTCTACGTATATTGTATCTTTCGATGATGTCTCTATAGAATATTCCATCCCTTATAGAAGTTAGTAGCTCATAGTATAGTTCTCTTTTTAGTACTGGTTCAGGGAATCCACCGTAGTCCATGTATTCTCTAAGTAGTGATAGTATGTTGCTACGGATTCTATTAGAGTATTGGGCTAGCTTTAAGTCGACCATAGTGTTCTTTGCTTTAAGGTATTCTCTAAATGAGAATGGGAGTAGTATGTATGATATAGCTCTTCCACGTAGTTGTGTAGCAATTTCCCTAGCCATAAGCTTTGATGAAGAGCCAGTAATGAATACATTGTAGCCTTCTTCTTCTAGTCTACGAACAAACAAGTACCATTTATCGACTACGTGTACTTCATCTAGGAGTATGTATTGAGGCTTACTACCATATAACTCGATATAAGCTGTAATTAGATTGCTTAGGCTTCTTACATCTACTTCTAATAGTAGTTCGTGTTCAAAGTTTACGTATAGGTATGGCTTATTTTCTTCTCTAAACTTCCTTATTAATTGGTAGAAGTAGTAGGTTTTACCAACTCTACGTGGGCCAATAATACATACTACGTCATGCTCTTTAACTACTAGTTCTCTTTCAACTAAGCTTGGTATGGGTTTTTCCTGGAATTCTAGTATTATCTCTTTGAAAATGTTCTTAGAGCCGAACAAGTTTATACACTACTTGTTCGCATCAGCGAACAAGTTTATTAAGGTTTCGCTATTTAAGTGGTTTAGCCATTATATATGCGTCTTCACCGTCAAGGTAGTATGATGCTATTCTCTTAACTATCTTGAACCCAAGTTTCTCATAGAGGCTTATAGCTGGCTTATTACTAACCCTTACCTCAAGGTATACTTCCTCTGCTCCATATACTTCTCTTAAAGCCTTCATAGCCTTCTCCATTAATGCTCTACCTATTCCTCTACGCCTAAATGCCTCTCTAACAGCAATACTAATAACGTGTCCTTTCTTCAACAACTTATTCTTAGTGAAACCCCAGCCCCATTCAACTCTACACATAATATAGCCCACAATATAGCCATCAACTTCTGCTACGAGAAATGCTTTACTCCACCTCTTAACATGCTCCTCCCAGAAAACTCTAGGATAATGCTCTGGTAAAGCCTCCATATTAATAGCAATAACCTGGTCAAGATCATCTAAGCGTGCCTCACGTATCCTATAAGAGAAACTACTATCACTTGTCAAGGACTCCGTGCACCCCAAAGCAACTCATATACTACCCATAAAGCCCACGTCCTCTATCTCATAGTACTAGCTTAAATACTCTTCCTAGTACACTCATCTAATCCATAGATATATTCCAGAAAGTCCTTACAACTAGATTTAAAGCCCCAATATGATAGTAAACGCTTACTGGGGGATGACTGGCGGGCTATATGCTGAATACCTAGATGAAGCAGGTGCCGCGGCTAGAATTATTGAGGGGTTACGGGTCTGACCCCATATTCTTTAAGAGGCAATCAATTATTAACTAGGCATTCCAAGACAATTAAGCGTGTAGCTTTAAGTAGGGGTGGCTTAAATCCTTGAGTATCCATCCATCAAAGGATATTATTGGCCAAGAATCAAGAGCACTACATGGAAAGAAGATAGTACTAGGAGTTACAGGTAGTGTAGCAGCCTATAAGAGCATAGACCTAGCCCGTAAGCTTATGAGGCGTGGAGCAATAGTTAAGCCAGTTCTATCAAGAGATGCTGCTAGACTAGTATCACCAGAACTATTCCACTGGGCTACTGGGGAAGAACCAGTAGTAGAAGTTAGGGGAGAAATAGAACATATTGTCTTAGCCCGAGAATACGATGCAATGGTTATAGCACCAGCAACAGCTAACACTATAGCTAAACTAGTAAACGGGATAGCAGATACAAGCGTAACACTAGTAGCATTAAGCATGCATGGTGCAGGTAAACCAGTACTAATAGTCCCAGTAATGCATCTAAACATGTATCAATCACCAATAACGAGAGAAAACATAGAACTAGCTAGAAGGAGAGGATACCACATCCTAGAACCAGTAATAGAAGAAGATAAAGCAAAAATACCAAACATCGAAGACATAGCATTGAAAACCGAAGCACTAGTACTAAGAGGAGAAGACCTTAGAGGACTAAGAATACTAGTAACAGCAGGACCTACAAGAGAACACCTAGACCCAGTAAGATTCCTATCAAACCCTAGTACTGGTAGAATGGGAGTAGCAATAGCACGAGAAGCATATTTCAGAGGAGCAAAAGTAACACTAATACACGGACCACTATGCAACACTACACCACCGCCATGGATAAAAACAATAGAAGTAACAACAACGAGAGAACTAAGAGACAAAGTACTAGAAGAAGTAGACAAAAACAACTACGACATCATAATACTAGCAGCAGCACCAGCAGACTACACATTTGAGGAAACAAGCAAAGAAAAAATAGAGTCAAGTAAGCAACCAGAAATAATAGTAAAGCTAAAGCAAACACCCAAGGTAATAGCAGAAGTAGTAGCTAAAGCAAAAACAAAGAAGCCATCAGCAGTAATAGTAGGGTTCTCAGCAGAAACAGTTTTAACAGACCAAGAACTAGTAGAAAAAGCCAAGAAGAAACTAGAACAATACAAAGTAGACGTCATAGTAGCAAACAACGTGTTGAGAAAAGACATAGGCTTCGCATCAACCCATAACCAAGTAGTAGTAATAACACGTGAATCAGTAGAAAAAACACCAAAACTAACCAAAGAAGAAATAGCACGGATAATACTAGATAAAGCACTAAGACAACTAGGTGAAAAACAACGAGGAAATACAAGCTAAAAATACCAGCACATATAACAGGATTCTGGATAATCCACGAAGACAAAAACCCCTACAAAAAAGGCAGTACTGGTGCAGGACTAGTAGTATGGCCTGGAGTAGAAGTAGAAATAAAACACTGTAGCAAACACCAAGTAACCTACAATAAAGTAGCAATAAATGCTTGTCCAGTAAACAAGATCATAGGAGACAAGAAGATATGCTTAAACGTAAAAGCACCCTACAACCTAGGCGAAGGCTATGCTGCAAGCGCAGCACTAGCAATAGCAGCTTCAATAGCAATCCAACTAGTAGAAAAAGGCTACTACAACATAACTGAGGCAGGAAAAACAGCCCACAAAGCTGAAGTAGAATGCCTTACAGGATTAGGCGATGTAATAGCAATACTACAAGGAGGATACCTTGAAGTAAGAATAAAACCTGGAGCACCAAGCATAGGAGAAACCATAACCATACCATTAAGCAGAAACCTAGCAATAATAACAGCAAAACTACCAACTACAACAACAACACCAAAAATGCTAACAGAACTCAAAAACAAAATAAACACACTAGGCAGAGGACTCATAGAAAAACTAATAGAAAATCCCAGCATAGAGAAATTCCTAGAACTATCACACGAATTCACACTAAAACTAGGAATAATAGACAAGAAGATAACTGATAAAATAGAACAAATACTAAAACCACTAGAACGCAAAGGAGTAATACTAGGACACTACTACAAAAAGAACATCCTAGTAATAGTCACACAAACACCCAATACAGCCACCGTAGAAGAATTATTAAGAAAACACAGACTCAACACATTAACACATAAACCAAGCCCAGGAGGCATTAAAATAGAAACACAATAACCCATCCCCAAGAACATTAACTTAGACTAGAAGAATAGTAATATTAAAGCGTTAACAGTAACTCACTATTCTAATAGCCTCCTCGTTTAAATTCTATGACTTAGCTATACCCCGGTTTATTCACACTCCTATAAAGCTTCGCGAAAAACATGACTAACACTATTAGCTCTAACACTATCACCAAGGGTATTATTAGTGGCTCAGGTATTGGCTGTGGAGGCTCAGCTATTACTTCTAATACCGTTATGATCCCTGGGCTAGCTTCATATTCCTGTCTTGTAATATTAAATGTTATTGTGTTAGCAGCGGTGTCTACACTATATGTACTTAACGGTACATACTCTGCTACGTAGGTTATATTTCCTTGAGGAGTTCTTTGCGCTACTATCCTATAATAGTACGGTATTATAGTATTGTTTAATACTCCATTATATGTTATGACCACCTTAATAGGCCACCTTATCCTAGAAATATTAGACACTTGAATATCTAATGCTATTCCAGTAAAACTAGCGTTGCTTGGAAAAGCATTTGCTAGGAAGGGATCTAGACTACCTAGCAAGCTTATGTTTACTGGTTCTAAAACCCCAACCAATACCGTTACATTGTAGTTTTTAATCGGAGTCATAGCTGTAGAGTTATTACGTGGTACTCTTAGGGTTAAAGTGTATAGTCCACTAGCATTGTATTCTACCGTAATGTTGTTAAATCTAGTATAGTCTATTGTCTGGCCATAACTTGTTGTGTTAAACCATCTACGTAGAGCTATCCATATAGATTTAGCGTACATTATCTGCCAGTATGGGTTAACCAGTATTTTTAGGTCATAGGGGTTTGTTCCAAAGCCTAATTCTACTAGTGATGCAGGCATACGAGTATTCCTTAACACGTAGAAGTTTGCTCCCTTAACACCTCTATTAGGTAATGGTATTCTAACTTCTAGTTCTTTATCAATTAGTGTTGCTAGCTTAAGACCCTTAGTACTATATAGTGTTGAATTATAGTACCAGTAATATACTTCAAAACCACTAGCAGTACCAGTGGTCTCGGCATTAGAGTGTATGCTTACAAATAATTCAGTGTTATTTCCATTAGCTATGCTTACTCTCTGGGAAAGGCTAACATTGTAGTCACCATTCCTAGTTAAGACGACATTCATGCCATCATCTTCTAGTATTTCAGCTAAAATTAAAGATACATTTAAGTTAATATCTTTTTCATAGAATGTAGTATTAGTAGTATTATATACTGCTCCAGAATCACTTCCACCATGTCCTGGATCAACTGTTACGTTATGTCCCTTCAAGTCACGTGATATTACTCTTAGATATATGGCTGAGTAATCGCTTTTACCGTAAGCAGACCAGCCTTCAACACCATTATCGTATCTAACCTTAACCCATATGTATGAATTAGATATAACCGGGCCATCAACAACTGTTCCACGAGTACCTTGGCTAACACTTGTTATCAAGTTATTTTCTCTTATAGATGGCGTAGTCCTAACATTTAAAGCAGAAGCTATTACCTCAACTCTATCTCCAGGATTAATAGTCCAATTCCAAGGTATCCATAGAAAAGTAACATATATCCAAGAATTAGTTGAAAGATTCAAGTCATGCCAGAAAACACCATCACCTAAATCTATTCCAGCAGGATTAAGAACTGTTCTCCCAAAACCATCAGTACCATTATTATATCCATCATAGTATGCTGCTTCAGCCTCAGGATAACCCCATGGGAGATCAGTAAAATTATCACGCACATGATCCCAGTAATTATCCTTAGTATTCCATGGACCCACATCCCATACAGGTGCGGCAGCAACCCTATCACCATACCTTAAAACAACAACTCTAAGCTCACCACTACCATAGTAATCGTAGACATCATTATTTAATGCAAGAGCCCTAGTCGAAGGCAGTGCAACGAAGTGATCATAGGGCTTAATAACGTGGCCATTAGAAGTAGTACCACCAACTAATCCCTCCCTAGTAGCATAAACCCTAATAGTAAGATACTCATTAAACTCTGGAGGCTCAACAACAAGTACACTCCTCGAATAAACTTCGCCGAAATCAGTCAACCCATTACTCATAACAACACTCCAATTATGCCATCCAGGAGTAAGGTTAACACGAGAATAAACAACCCATAAAGTAATGTTACTTCCAGGGCCCACACTAGTATTCAAGTATGACTCATTAACAAGTACTCCATCAACATAAAACCTAAGTCTATAACTCTCATTCCAAGTAGAAGAACCAGTATTATTAACATTAACCCAAAAACGCACATACTGGCCAACAGCAACAACTACATGCATGTTAGTATCAAGTATAGTAGCATCATCAACTAAAGCAAAAGCCCTAAAACCATAAGTGAAAACAACTAGTGAGGATAAGAATACAAGTAATATGAGTACTATAGCGGACATGCTCAGTAACTGCACTGAACCCCCACGAAACAGTATTAACTAGAAACGATACTTAAACTTTAGACAAGTAACAAGCAATTACGTAAAGAAATCTCAGGCATCTAGGATTACAAGAGAGTTAAAGAATTAACTAATCATCCACCTTGTTCCAGCATCATCCTTACCGCTTCCTTATGTAACGGTGTTTGCCATGCTATGTGTTCTCCTATTCCCAACTCTAAGTCCTTTAATGGTGGCGGAGTATCTATCCATGCTTCTCTACTCCTATCCCATAACTCCATGACCATGTTCAGCTCTACTAGTTTTCTCAATAGCTCTTAACCACGTAGGATATCTGGTACTTACTCCGCATATATCTCTACTCTTCGTATCCTTACTCCATTACCTTGAGGATGTCTTGTTCAATTGTTGTTCTATTACTTCTAGTTCACTGTATATTTTCTCTAACTCTTCTATTAGGTTTTTAACTTTCTCTTTAAGTACTCTTACTTGCTCAACTAGTGTTAGATTACCCGTTACATTGGGTTTCACGGTCTTGTTTACCAGTACTCCTAGTATGTCCATGTATGTGACTTTTCCTCTAGGCTGTATACAGTCTGCTTCACCACTTCTAGCATTCACTAAACATACCGTTACTAAGCCTCTTCCATCTCGTGTTGTTACTGATACCTTCCAGTACAATGTATTGTTTATTATTGTTGGTATTGGCTCCTCTATGCTTAGTTGACCCCAATCATAGTTAGGGTATCGTTGTTTAACATATGCTTCAACCTTGCTAACACCTATCATGGGTTCAGGTAGCTCGTATAGGTATATGTGGGGTTCTCTTTCACTAGCGTTAACGTAGAATATGTATCTTGCACTATAGGTTTCACCTGGTGGTTCAGCAACAAAAACCCACCATAGATTACCCTTATCATCTACTACAAGATATGGTTGAGGATTAGTTCCTACATCTCTTATCTGAAACGTGTTACGGTAAACTACTACATTGCCTATACCGTATATCCACCGATATGTTTCAACCCATTGCCTAGCAACTACTTCGGGTAAGAGTGGTACGCCTTTGAATCTTGGATCACTTTTAGCCTCATCTATACTTACCCATTCTACTCGTCCATCTTCGTCTACTACAACGTATCCAGCAGGTACTGGTAAGCTATAGTCTACTCCAGTAATCCACGTTATAGCTGGTATAAGAATGTACACCTTACCATTCCATACCACCTCTACGTTGTCTTCAAGTAATAGCTTCTTGTCAAAGCCAGCTACTAGTTGTGCTTCACGATACAATCCGTTAACGTATCCAGGCATAATCTTAATGTTATGTAGCCCCCAAGTCATGTTACGGTATAGTATCTTAACCTTTGGAGGATAAACTCCTGCATCAACAAATACTACTCCACGAGGACCCTTAGTTACCTCATTCCAGAATCCTTCAGGCTCAATAATCCAGTTGTACACTAAGCTTCCATTAGCAAAGTACACATAGCTATCCTCAAAGTATAGTGTATGTGTTGGTATTTGAAGCATACTAATAGCATTAGCATAAGCTGTCCTCATAGGAATAAACCTGTAAACACCAAAGACACTAATAGGTTTATCCAACCTCTCAACTCTTATATGATACGGGCTCTTCTCCAAGGAAATAATGCTTCCAGTAACCATACCTATAATAGACAAAGCCAATAATACACCAAGAATAGCACCAATACTAGTATAATGTATTCTACGTTTGTAAAGAATCCTGACAACCTTGTAAACTATTAGAAAGGTGATAGAGAATACGAATACAGCTATGAATATACGGGTGATTAAGGGTTTAGAAACAAATAGCTGGGTAAAGAAGGCTATTAATCCAACAAATCCCCAACTAGCATAAGAAACCATTAAACCTAGCACTATCACAATGAATACGAGTGCTCTAAGACCTATCTTAGGATGATCCCCAAACTCAATCCTAACCCTATACCCTGACATAAAGCCTCTAAACCTCTACT
This sequence comes from Pyrodictiaceae archaeon, assembly GCA_015521735.1. Taxonomy (GTDB): domain Archaea; phylum Thermoproteota; class Thermoprotei_A; order Sulfolobales; family WANQ01; genus WANQ01. The sequence goes on from WANQ01000030.1 coordinate 28,437, forward strand.
ATACAAGCAATAGTAGTATAGAATATAAAGTATAAAGATAGCTTTCACCCATAACCCTACTCTTAACTAGAGAGCGTATATAGTATTTTTATCCCACTATCTCGGAAACACTAAATCAGAGATAAATAAGGTAATAGGTGTAGTAGTTGAGAAGTCTTGGCTTAATTGCAATACTAGCTATAGTCTCTATAGGTATAGTAGCTATAGCTCAAGCAGGTGTACCAACTAGACCCATTATCTCCTTAAAACCCGACATGACTATTGAAGTATACCCTGATGGAAGTATAAGAGTACTATACAACTTATCGGCGCTGATAGAAGGAGTTAAAACTAATTATACAGGAAGCATAATGTTAGGATTCCATGAGGAAGCAACAAGTAGCACCTATCATTTTGATAGTGGTGGAGCAGTAGACTTAAAGCCCATAACTGAGGCTAAGACTCTAAAGCAGGGTCGTGTAGAAGCAATATCGTTGCTCGACATTGCTGGTACTAGGAATAGCTTTACCGTTAAAGGTAACGCAACAGTACATATCATAGCTAAAGGCAACATTACTAATACTTCGACAATAAACCTAGAAAACATTACATTAAATGCTGTAGGAGGTAAAGCGGAATTATACGTTAAAGCTGTAATTGAAGGCAATATGACTAGGCTTTCAGAGAAATACATTGGAAACCTAACAGAAAACATTACACGTGAACTAGCGAAAATGAATGCTACATGGATTAATGTCAAGAAGCTTGAGATCAAGAAGATTTCAGAAAACAAGTATACCATAGAACTAGATGTTGAATTAAGCCTTAACGACCTAGTAAAACAAGCAGTAGAGAAGGGAGTATTAGATAAAGTTGAAGCCGAGGAAATACTAGGATGCGTCAACAACATGTATAACAACGTTAAGGGTTATGCTAAGCTTGCTGTAGCAGGAGTAGTAGAGAAGCAAGAAAACAATAAGGCTAAAGTTATCGGCAAATACGAAATAAGCATATATCTTAAAGGAGAAATAGAGTCAATGATAACTCAGTCAAATAAGTGTAGCTATAAGCTAGCAAAGCTATTATCAATTATACCATTGATCCTAACACCAGCAAAACCTGGAGCACAGCCACCTCTAGTAATGCCAGGCTTTATGCAGCCACCACAACCATTGAATCTAAGGCCAAAACTACCCTACACTGCGTCAACAACTATACAGGTCAACGTAGAGGGTACCAGGATTACAGCTAATGTAAAGTCAACAACGCCTAGATATACTTATCCAGAAGACTTAGGAGATCCTGGAAAACAAGCTAGAGCATCACTAAGAGAGCTATCGTCATGGCTTCAAAACCTAAACAAGCAATTATCAATACTAGCACTTATGGGCATACCATCACCAATACCATCAAAGGTTAAGGTAAAGCCTGCACCACAAGCAGAGAACATAGTATCAATAACACCTACTGAAACCACTTTAGCAGGCTTAGCAGAAGTAAAAGTAATAGTAGCAACACCAGTATCAACTACAACTCAAACACCACCCAAGCAGACAACTACAACACCACTAACAACTACTATAACGCAGACAAAAACTATAACACAGGTGAAAACAATTACAACTACATTAACTGAAACACAAACAATAACCCGTAACGTAACATTAACGGTGACAACAACAATTAAGGAAGTAGAACCATCACTAATACTAACATTAGCGGCAACCATGATAATAGTAGCCATTATAGTCATAGTAGCTGTCTGGATACTACGAAGACGTTAAAAGAATGGTTAGAAGAACGCCATGATATTTTTCCAAAATAAATCATGATACTGAAACCCACTAAGACTAAGCATTTTTGTTTTAATGAATGTTTTTACCAGGTTAAAGTATTCTATTATTGCACGTATGTCTCTAGCCTATCTAGATTAGACTTTAGGAGAGAGTGATGGCAATGCCCAACACTTTCATTGATAAGAGTTGTTTAAGTATACTGAATCTTGTAGGTAATACTCCACTGGTTAAACTACATAGGATTACAGGGCCTGGAATGGCTAATGTTTGTAAAGCTTGAATACTATAATCCTACTGATAGCCATAAGGATCGAATAGCATTGTTCATGATATGTCGTGCACTTGAGAAGGGGTTGGTGGAGCCTGGTGGAGTAGTTGTTGAGGCTAGTACTGGTAATACTGGTATAAGTATAGCTTATGTCTCAATGTTGCTGGGGTTGAAGGCTGTAATAGTAGTACCTGAGAATATTAGTGAAGAGAAGAGGCTCATGAAGCTTTTTGGTGCTGAAGTAGTAGAGGTGCCAGTAGCAAGTAATCCTAGAGAATATGTTGAGGAAGCAAAGAGGATAGCGCGTAGTTTAGGGGCATACTATGTAGGTCAGTACGAGAATCCAGCTAATCCCGAAGCACATTACCGGACAACAGCACCAGAGATATGGAGGCAGTTGAAGGGTAATGTAGACGCGTTTGTAATGGGTATTGGTACTGGTGGGACAATTACTGGTGTTGCAAGGTATCTTAAGGAGAGGAAAAGAGATGTGCTTATTGTAGCAGTAGAACCTGAGGGAAGCATAATATCAAAGCTATTGAGGGGTGAAAGAGCAGTGTTTAAGCCTCATGTAATAGAAGGATTGACAGGGTATACTATACCGGGAAACCTTGATACTAGCTTAGTGGATAAATACATAGTTGTATCCCAGAAGGATGCTATAGAAACATGCTATAAGCTACTAAGACTTGAAGGAATATTTGCAGGACCAAGTACTGGAGCACACGTATACGCAGCATTACAGGTAGCAAGAGAGCTAGGTGAGGACAAGAATGTTGTGACTATAGCAGCTGATACGGGATACAAATATCTCACAACAATATATAGTAAAGAATGGGTTAAGAGCAGACTAGGATTAAATCTAAGAGCATGAGTTATGGGGCTTTAACTTATTAGTGAGGAGAATGTATTTATACGATATTGAGTGGAACGATTTGGTAAAGAAAATACCACCGCTGCTTGCTGAAGCAATAGTTAAGTCTATAAGAAGGGTTTATTCTAAGTGTGCTGAACTTAATCTCAAATGTACTGATCCACCATGCGTGATTTCTCCTCTTCTAAAATGTTTAGGGTACAATGAGTACCAGGTTCGGAGATTTTGGTCCATACTTGAGAGTTTAGGGGACAATATTTCCCTGGAAATATATCGTCACTCATTGGCACACTTCAACCTATTACTTAGCTATAGGAAGGAAACTGTAATGCACTTAAGGAACAATTGTATACCGTTAGATGAAATTGATTGTCTAAGACTTGGATCAGAGTGTATTAAAACTCCTCACGCACATGCACTGTACGTTTACATAGATGGCAGAATTGAGCATACAAGCATTCGTGTTAATGTTATTAGAGCACTATATTTCCTCTACTTGAAGAATCCTAGAATTGTTGATGAGCTTATGAATGCATTAATAGATGTTATATGGGAACGTGGGAGCCCACTTAAACTATACAATATGGTGTTAAGCGCATTAAATATTGGTAGTAGTATCTTGCAGTTGATTCTTCCCATTGTACCAGGTAATATTAGGGATCTTCTTAGACTATCGCCTATTCTTAGAAAGATATCGTCAAGTAAGTAGTACTAGGCTTTAATAACCGTGTTAATTACCTGGGCATACCTAGTTATCTACAGAACACCGTAGAGTTTTGTTGGAGTTATTCTACAGTTATCCTTATTCTAAAAGAATACTATTGTATAATACATGGTGTAGTAATTGAGGGTACTATTGACTTTACCGCCAGACATTCATAGACTTGAAATATACCGTATTACGGGTATGAAGGCTCCACCGCTAGGCTTAGCCTACATAGCTGCTGTGTTAGAGGAGAACGGTCATAAGGTTAAGATAATAGATACAGCAACACTCGAGATGGATACTAGTAAGTGGATTAAGGAAGTTAGGTCTTGGAAACCAGATATAGTAGGCTTGTCAATGCTTACCCCAACAGCACCTAAGGGTTATAGAGCTGCTAAGCTTGTTAAAGAAAAGTTAGGTAGAGATGTAGTTGTAGTAGCTGGAGGCCCTCACCCTACTTACATGTATAATGAAGCACTTAGTGCTGGCATAGACATTGTTGTTCGAGGTGAAGGAGAATACACTACGTTAGAACTCGTCAATGTTTTAGAGAAATACGGGTTATACAAGGATGCTTTAGTAAAGGTTAAGGGTATAGCATTTAAGGACAATGGGAAGGTTATTGTTACCCCTAATAGGCCGTTTATAGAGGATCTTGACAAGCTTCCATGGCCTGCAAGGCATTTACTTCCAATGGATAAGTATACGTTGTTTGGTAAGCCTATAAGAGTAGCACATGTTATGGCTAGTAGGGGTTGTCCTTATGGATGTATGTTTTGTATAACAAGTTATTTCTGGGGGCGTAGACTAAGATTTCGTTCACCTGAAAACGTTGTAAGTGAAATAGAGTATCTTGTAGACAAGTTTAAGGTTAAACAGATAGTATTTACGGATGACGAGCTTACAGTTAATAGGAAGTTCATATATGGTCTAGTAGAGGGGCTTAAGAGTAGAGGAATAGATATTACGTTTGCTTGTGGTTCTAGAGTTGACCATGTTGATAAGAAGATACTAGAATTCCTTTATAAGAATGGATGTGTTGCCTTATACTTTGGAGTAGAATCTGCTAGTCAGGAAACACTAGATCGTATTGGTAAGAAGATTAGAGTTGAGCAAGCTGAGAGGGTATTTAAGTGGATTAAGAGTATTGGTGGCTTTGCAACTGCATCCTTTATACTAGGTTTTCCATGGGAGACTATTGATGATATGAAGAAGACTATAGAGTTTGCAGTGAAATTGGATCCAGATTATGCTCAATTCACTGTTCTCACACCATATCCTGGTACCCCACTATATCATTATGCGTTAAAACATAATTTAATAGAAGATGATAATTGGGAACACTATACAACACTTAAACCTGTTATGAGAGGTTTCAAGTTTACGCGAAAGCAGTTGGAACGTATGCTTAGATATGCTTATCGAAGATTCTATCTTAGGCCAAGATTCATACTTAGGGAATTGAGGGCTGGTAGACTAGGGGATATTGCTAGAATAATTCTAAGAGAACTATTTTCTTGGATGAGAGATAAGTTGGTTGTCCACTAGGAGGTGAGAGACGTGACTGGATCTAAGAGTAGGGGTGGAGAAAGAGGAGGTATTGGTGCACTATTAGCTGGTCTAAGAATCTTGTTCAATAACCCAGTGAGTAGGTTATTGTTAAGGATAGCTACTAGTGAGGTTAAGTGTGGTTATTCGGGTAGGTCGGTGAAGGCTCCGATAATATATCATGCTCTATCAATGTATGCTGGTGAAAACCCTTCATGCTCTCTTGCTGTTAGGTTTACAAGCATTATAATAGACAATATAATAAGTCTTGGAGTAAAGTTGTTGAAGGGAAGAGAAGAAGAGGTGAGGGAAGCTCTAAAGGATCCTGCTCTAAGACGTGGTGTAGCATTGGTTTTGAAAGGACTAGGCTTGTATGGTGTAACTGTTCCTCAGAAACTACCTGCTCCATTCCTCATAGTCTGGAACTTCACTAATATGTGTAATCTTAGGTGTCTACACTGTTATCAGAGAGCTGATAAGCCATTGCCTAATGAGCTTAGCTTAGAGGAGAAGATTAATGTTGTGGATCAATTAGATGAAGCAGGAGTAGCTGCGATAGCGCTGAGTGGTGGTGAGCCTACAATACATCCACACTTCTATAGAATACTATATGAGATAGCTTCTAGGGGAATGTATGCTGCTGTAGCAACTAATGGTTGGGTTTTTGCTGATATTGAGAAGTTTGAGAAGGCTAAGAAGCTAGGTTTAAGGTATGTTGAGGTGTCAATTGATAGTGCTAACCCGAGGAGACATGACTGGTTTAGAGGTGTACCGGGTTCGTGGGAGAGAGCTGTAAAGGCGTTAGAGAATGCTGTAAAGCTTGGATTAAACCATGCTATGGCGGTAACTATTACGAAGGTAAATATCCATGAAGTAGAAGAGATACTGGATTTAGCTGAATCTATAGGGGTTAAGAGGGTAGTCTTCTTCAACTTTGTGCCGACTGGTAGAGGGAAGGAGAATGTATGGCTAGATCTAGATCCGTTTGAAAGAGAAGAGTTCTTGAGGACAATATATAAGGAGATGTGTAAGCGGAAAATAGAGATAGTGAGTACAGCACCACAATATGGTAGAGTAGCATTACAGCTTAGTAGTGGGGGTAGTGTAGCTCCAACACACTTCTATGTAGGTGGAGATCCTATTGTGAAAGCTGTAGCAGAATTCGTAGGAGGATGTGGTGCTGGGAGAATTTATGCTGGAATACAGCCAGATGGAACACTAATACCATGCGTATTCATGCCAATACCTATTGGAAACTTAAGAAAGGAGAGCTTCTGGAAGCTTTGGACAAGCTCACCACTACTGAACTCTCTAAGGGATAGAGGAAAACTTAAGGGATATTGTCGTAACTGTATTTACAGGAATATATGTGGTGGATGTAGAGCAAGAGCTTACGGATACTTTGGAGACCCCTTAGCACCAGATCCAGGATGCATATACAATGCAAGATACTGGAAAACCATAGTAGAAGAATCCATAGACAATAAGGAGATTTCAAAGTCAAGAAAAATACTTGTAACAAGGGCTTCTAAGCATAAGTAGCTATAACGTCATCGTATTGAATATTGGAGGAGTAGGAAGAGTCACCGTTAGCAGGGCTTAACTACTATAGGCTTGTTTAGAATGACTTAACAGTTAGTTGTTTTTAACTTTAGTGGTATTTCTAAGGAACGTCATCTGTATTCTTAGAAGGGGGTTATCTGTGTCTAGAGGTTGTAGTAGGAGGTATATAGTGTTAATTGTTCTTGCAATTATTTTGTTGGGATTACTGAATAGTTTTATGGTTGTAGAGGGTGTTTCTACTGCTAATGGGAAAATTCTTACATATGTTGTGGAAGAGCCTAAATCATGGTATATGGATATGGTGGCTTCGCTTATTGTTAACGATACAACTGTGATTGAGGGGTATTATTCGTTTACAGTACTAGTAGCATATAATCCTAGAGAAAGCGAGCTCATTGTTAAGGGTATTCCTCAGTTCATTTCCGTGAATGTAGATAGCGTATTTGGACTACTACGTGTTGTCCCTAAGCTATTCATTAACGATATTGTGAATAAGAGTGTATTCACCTTAAAACTTGTCTACTCGAATAAGAGTATTAGTTCAAGAGAAATTAAGGTACGCGTAGAGGAGACAGTCTATGAGGGATATAATGCAGTTAGAGTAGTGATTAGGTCTTTGAATACAACGCCTATTCTAATATACAGAGATGATGGAGTATTGCTTAAAGCTGAAGGAGTGAAAATGTATTATAGTTCAAGACAGGCAGGCATGGTGCTTATAGCTGAAGATGATTTAGTAAAAAAGCTTTCAGAGACAACTAAGACATCTACTAGCCCGTCAGCTAGGTTAGTTGCTAATGCTACTAGGTTATTGGAGGAGAATACATCAGCTAGTGGAGTGTGGTTATCTAATCTCATGGCTACTGCTATGGTTGCTGTTGTTGTGGGAATACTAGCTATTGTCTTGGCTTACAAGTTGAGGAGAAGGTCTTAGGAACTTGTGCTTGTTTGCTAGGATTGTTTTCTCATACACATTATAGCGAATACAAGGTGTATTATGCCGTAGCCTATTATGAACCATAATGGTGTTAGTGTTAGTAGGAATGCTATTGCTTGAAGGTATTGGCCTTGGCTCCATAGATTTTGTGCTACTCCGGTAATGTATTGTGTAGCTATGAGAGTCATAGGTAGTAGTATTAGTAGTAATAGTATTGCTAGTACTAGTCTCTGTAGAGGGTCTAGTCCATCAATATAGCATACATTATTGCTAGACACTTTGCTACTCATAGTATCTGTTTAAAATTTAGAGATTCCTAGTTTTTATCTTATTGGAGCTTCTAGTAATGCTTTTCTTAGTATTGGGTCTGTTATGGTGTACTTGTCTTCTTTTTTCTCAATGAATCCTGCGTCAACTAGGTTTTTTAGTAGGCTATTGAATGTTGGTTTCGGTACTTTGCCTAATTGTGCTTGTATGTAGTTGTATATGTTTGTCCATGTAGCATTGCCTAGTAGTGCTACTATTTTTAGTATTGCCTGGTATCTCTCCTTTGCTAATGGTCTTAGTTGTAGGAAGTGCTTTAGCTCCTGTAGTACTAGTTTGTATGCTTCTCTTACTACCTCGTCTACTACCTTGTTGTCTACTCTCTTTTTCTGAATTGTCTTAAAGCCTATGTAGGCTAACCAGCCTATAACGCCGTCAACTAAGCTTATTATGTACTCTATGGTTTCTCTTGAAGGCTTTATACCGTGTTGCTGGTATCCTAGTTCTAGGAACTCTCTAGACTTCTCAATAGATAGTTTTCCTAACCTGACCTCAGAGTATGCTCTACCATAGAGTGGTGCTTCTGGATCACCTATCCTCAACAACCTGTATAGCAGGCCTACCTGTGATCCAGAAACAACTAGTCTTATATTTCTAAGGTTATCGTAGATATAGGCTAAGATGTAGTCAGCTCTATACCTTGCAAGTCTACGAAGCTCTTGTGCTTCATCTATAATGAGAACTACTTCTTCGCCCATATCATTAAGCCTACCTAGTAATTCGAATAGGTTTTGAGGCTTAAACCTTCTCAAATTAATGGTTACAGTGAACCCGCTAACACTAATACCTTCAATACTATCTAGTAGTCTAAGTATTCTCGAACGTAAACCGCTATACCTTCTAGTAAAGGTATTCAATGCTTCAACAAATAATTGCATGAAGTCACCAATACTAATCATACCCGTAGGCAAAGCCTTACAGTCAAGATAAACATACCTCACCTTGAACTCGTTTAAACCAGTAAGTATGAGAGAAGTCTTACCATACCTCCTTAAACCCAAGACAAGTGTTAGAGGAGAAGAACTAATACTCCTCCTAAACTCATCAAGCTCACGTTCTCTATCAAAGAAGTCCTCTAACCTATCCTTAGGTCTAGGATCAAATAAGCTCAACTAGGTAACCCCCCTATCCAGGTAGCCCCCCTACCCTACAAGAAGCTGAGGTATTTAAGGCTACGCGTAGTTTATATGCGTGTCTCCATATACTATTATTCTTGATAGGGTAAAAGCTTGTGTATAAGAGGAAAAGTAGTACTAGCATAGATGAAGTACTAGGAGGTAAATGGTTTATACTAGAACTAGTCTTCAATACAATTGATGAAAGCACAAGTCTACTTGGAATACTATCTAGGAGAGTAGTAGACAAGGTTAAATGGTTTATAGATAAGGCATTAGATCTACCATTAAGCTTACTCATATACTCTGGAGCCACGTTCATTCCACTAATATTCCGTGTAGGCAGCGAGAAAGCCGTTTTCATTGAAAGCCTATTGGGTAGAAGCTTAAGAGATCTTGGAGCTAAATCCATAGACATACTATCAAGGCCAACCCAGATAATAAAGTACATTGCCTCAAGCAACATATTAGATGAAGACTACATGGATAAACTATACAACTTAACATGGAAGATTATGGAAGAACTAAACACTAGAACCCGACACCTCTTCTCCCCCCTAACAACTCTTAAACACATACTATCACTAATGTACACGTTCCCCGAAAATTCTAGCCTACCAATACTCGAACAATACCTAGAATTAGAGGGCAAGAACAGGTACATTCCAATACCATTGAAAACACGGATAGTAAATGAAAGCATTATAGGCATACTCAGCACTCTTAGAGAAAAAATACTAGTACAACCAACCAACAAGTACATCACCAATCTCCAAACACTTATTAGAAAATACATAGAGGTTTTAGCTAAGACAAGATACCTACTAGAAGAAAACGAGCAGAAAATAACATTCATAAAATTCAAGCTACAAGACTACGATAGCCTTGCCAAGTTCATAGTACATGCTAGGAATAAGGGAGTAGACAACCATACAGTAAAAGCCGTAATACTAGATAAACTATACCTAAAAACAACAATACCATTAACCACGATTACATTCAAACTACTAGAACTCCTAGAAAAATACCACATAGGAAAAAGAATTACCAGTGAAGACTTCACAAAACTTAGAAACATACTATACAAGTACAAAACAGTGTATAATAACTCCATAAAGAGCGTTAAGGATGCTTGTAGAGATGGTATACTTGACATAGATACTGAAGGAATAGAGCTCGTGAAAAACAAGTCAGATAAACTATACCACTACGTAATGGATTCAATAAAACTACACGAAGACATGATTACTGGTCACGGACAACCAGTTAGCCCATAAAACATTCTACTAAACCTATCCTCCACCCTGAATAGTTCTAACCTTATCCCTAACCCTACTAAGAGACTCCCTCAACACCTTCCTAACATTAACTAGTGGTTCAAGGACCTTGTCCAGCAAACTGGTAACCTGCTCAATAAACCTACCAACCCTACCCATATCATCACCATTAACAACAACTAGTAATGGATCCACTAGCCTACGCCCACTAACATAGTGCACCAATACAACATCAGCACCACTTAAACCAGCAATAAACCCTCTAATAAAAGACTCAAAACAATCACTAGCCACTAAGTCAACATAAACAACCTTACCCAAACCCTCTAATCCATCAGCAACAGACCTTAAAACATAGCTTAACTCAGGAACACTTAAGCTAATAGACCCTAACCGCAACTCAAGCAAAACATACCTTCCAATCAAACCCAAAGACCTAAACTCAACCACAACCCCAGACTTAGCCAACTTAACCCTAAACACACTAGACGAGCCACGATCCACAAGAAACATTCTAGCCTCAAGCTCCTCTAAAAGACCAAGAAAAGCCTCCTCCAATGAACCACCCACATACACCACAGAAACCCCCAACCATTACCCAGTAATCCTAGAATACAATACTTACCCTAGTTAAACACCCTGAACCACCACGGAACAAAACACCGTTCAACTAGGTAAATCATCATCTACTCTTTTTAATCACTAACACCTCCTAACGGTATAGGAGCCTAGAAGAAGAGGTGTCGTGATGGGAAAACTAGCTTTAACCATACTCATAATAGTCGTTGTAGCACTAGTTGCTGGGGGAATAGCGTACTATATAATGCAGAAGGGAGGAATAAGCAGTATAACTAAAGGAGCAGTCAACATCACGAGCATAGAATTATACGTTAACCCGGAAAAAGTTACTGAAGCACAAACACCAATAGAAGTACACATAGGACTACGTAATAGCTTTCCAGTAAACGTTAAGCTAGGAGAAGGCAAACTCTCACTAATAGTCGATAGCCTAAAACTAGTAGAAATAAACATACCTAGCCAAGAAATAAGAAAAGGCCCTAATACACTAGTATTAAACGCTATAATAGACAACACACTAATAGACGAATTCTGGTACGACCACCTAAGTAGGGGAGAAAAATCAAACATAACAATCCAAGGATACATAGCATTCAAAACACCTATAGGAGACATAAAACTACCAGTAACACACTCAAGGAAACTAGAAACCAGTATGTTCCCAGTAGAAAAAGAATTGAATAGAGAATACAATTTAGGGCCCATGGGCAAGGTAATTGTAGAGAAGATCAGAGTAGACCTAGTAAGAGTAACACCAACAAAAACAGATCTTAAAGCAAGCATAACAATTAGAAACGAGCTAAAAACAATACCACTATACATTAACGGCATAGTATTCAGGTTAAAACTAGGCGATGGAACCATACTAGGTACTGGTCAACAAGAAGAAGCCAAGGCTATAGCACCAGGCGAAACAGATACAATAACATTCAACATAACGTTAGACAACACTAAAATACCAATACTATGGTACAAGCACATAAAGAATAGAGAGCACACAAAGATAATAATAGAAGCATGGCTCAAAGTAAAGGTCGCTGGGAAAACAATAGAAATATTCAAAGAAAACCCGTTAACAACAACCATAGAGTTCAAGACAAACATATTCAAGTATAAAACCTAGAACCCACTAGCCTCCAAACAAACCCCCTCAACAACACAACCATTTTTACAACCCTCCTCCTAGCCCTCATAGTAACTATATTCAAGGCCTCAACACTAGCCTCAACAGGATCTGTGATCTTCCTCCAAACAATAGCTAGAGACAAGAGGATAGGCATAGACTCAGGCAGCAATCTAACTAAACCAGCGAACCTAGGGTGAAGACCGTAGTCTACGGGCTTCATAAGAATTACAGCAAGATTAGACACATGGTGTAGTATTGCTACAATAGTCCCAGCATAAAGAAACCACCAAGGAGTCCAAGGCCTAAGCACAGTTAACAAGAGCAAAAGAGTAATAGTCATAGGAACAGTATAGACCATACGTACAAGTACAACATACTTACCAGCAACCACTAACCCCTTAGTAGTAAGCTCAATAAAACCACCACTATCCCTCACCAACCCCTTCTTCTTAAGAACCCTAACCTGCTCATAAAAACTAGCCTTACTACGAGTAGGAGTCCCAAGAACCAAGGAAACAATCCTAGGAATAGCAGTATAATTCGAAGGCAACCTACCAAGCACAGCCAAAGTCAACAACAACTCCTTACCAGACTCAGAAAGACCCATAAAATTAACACTCTCAACAATACTCCTAATCCTATGAAAAGGATAGAGAACACCCCTCAAAAACCTCCTAAAACTAAACCCAATCATCAGAGCACCCCCTCAATAAACTATAACACAGAGGGTAGTATACTTTTCCCGGTAAACTTACTTGGACGAAAACAAACAATGAATAGATAAACACCGTACCCGAAACCATATATACCAAGAACACCAACTAAGTAAAACATGATAGGGCGGGATACAGCAACTACATACAATTTAAGTAAAACTGTCAATTACAACGATCATATATTCATATAATTAGATGATTATACCTACTATTAGGGCTCTATGGAACATCTTACTTATTACCCTCCTCTACATAGTGGGAGTAGTGGGGGTGCTGAGGGTGTCTGAGCGAGCAGTAGCAATAACACTTACTAGGGAGCATGAAGAACTTGCAGAGCCGTTAACCATAACCCTCACTAAGACTAAGGTAGTGCTGAAGATAACACCGCTTGGTAGAATAGCTAACTACATGGGTGTGCGATTGGAAGTCCTTACACCACGTAACTACCACTTAGACTACGAAGAACTATTAGCAAGAGCAGCTGAAAACCTGAAAACACTAAACGCAACCATAAACTACGTAAACCTACCAGGCTATGGCATAGAAGAAGCATTCCTTAAAGGAATGATCACTTACTCAAGTAACCCAGACATAGTAGTAGCATACTATAGGCAAACCATAGACCCACTAATAATACTTGTAAGAATAGACAGAGGAGAACTACTAGTAAAAACACTAGAAACAATAATAAGACTCATAGACAAGACACTAGAAGCCATGACAGAAGTAGGAAAACTAGTAAGAGAACTAGTAGAAAAAATACCAGACATAGCAGTTAAGACTACACTAAGCCATAGAGAAATAATCGACCGCATCATCAGAGGATACCGTTTATCACGATAAACACATAACTCAACCATTTTTTCCTACCCCTACACCCCCCTCTCCAAGGACTATGAGAGGAGCCATCAACTTGAACCTCGTAGACGAAATGTTTAGTAGGTTTAGAGTTAAGCCTAAGGGGATAGTTGATAGGAAAGCCTATACTATAGCCTTATCCAAGCTCTACATGGAGGGCTATGTAAGTTTAACAGAACTATTAGAGTACATGGAGCCCGCCAAGGCCTATAACACACTATACGTTATCGCTAAACAGTTATTCCCTTACATAGGCATAATGGTGGAAAGACCCACACATACCAAGAAGTACGGTGAAATAATACTATTCACAAACATAACTAGAGCATCCAAACAACTATGTAAAAGCATAGACGTAAACATACTAGAATCACTCACAGAAATACTAGAGAAGAAGACGGAGAAGCTAAAGAAAAACACAAGATACAAAGCACACAGCATGATAGAAGCATTCATAGAAGTATGTAGGAGAGAATTAGAGGAGAAGGTGGGAGTAGGTGGCTGAAGAAATCATAGAACTACTACGTAGTAGACCTGAATACGTAGAATACCTTGAACGAATAATTAAAGCTGAAGAAGAACTAGGAGACAGCGACTGGGGATGGGAGCCAGGGCAAATAGGAATACCAGGACACGTCATAAGAATACTATTAGACAACAACATCATAAAAAGAGTATACGCTAGTAGAAGACATAGGGAATATAGGCTAACAATACCATTAGAAGAAGCAAGAAGAGCCATAAACGAGGTAAAATCCAGACCCCAAATATCATACAGGGACATAGCAACCTACGCTATGATAGTAACACTACACCCAGAAGGAATGCTCAAAATACTAGAATACATAGAAAACCTCATCGAGACAGGAAGACTAAGAGGAGCAGTAAGAATATTCGAGAGAATAGCAGTAAGAGTAGATAGGCTAGCTAAACTATACGATAGAGTAAGTAGAAGCCAATGGAAACTACTCAAGGAGAAACAAAAACTACTACAAAGAGTACTAGATAAAACCCTAGAAATAGCATTAAAAATAGACGAGAAACTCAAAGAACTAGAAGAAACACCACCACAAGAAGTAGCTAGAAGACTAGGCTACATAGACTAATAACCCACTCAACCAAGAACTCCACGGAAGAACACAGTCCAAGCCAAGCAAACACTTGACTCCAAGACAACTAGGCCCTAAAATCCATGTACTGGGATAAGCCCCACCTTCTCTATTAAATACTCGTGTAACCCTACACTGTTAGGGGGTCCGAACCATCCTAGTACTTTTATGGTGAACCATCCACTACATACTCTTGTGGTACCATGAAGGCTAGGCCCACTATACTATTACTCATAGTAGTCCTCCAACTACTCCTACCAGTTAACTACATAGGCTATACTACTACAAACTACGCTACCAGTACTGTAAGCTTAAGAATAATACCATCTACACCAATGGACATGGAGCCCACCCTAGTACTAGTAGAATACCCCTACAACGACAACCCATACCTAAACACCAACATCACAGTCAACACCGACTTCAAGCTAAAGTATAGTACAAGCATAGTAGAGTCTACTGGTACTAAGACTCTCACAGTAAACGTTATCAGAGAAAACACTCCAACCCCACAAGCATACGTAGAAGTCTACGATATCCTAGGAAACATTGTAGCATCAGGATTCACTGATAGCAATGGTAAAATAGTGTTCAGTGTTAACCCAGGCGACTACATAGTTAAAGCATTATACGACGTCGACGGCGACGACCTATACGAGGAATTTGGTTTAAGCAACGTTAAAGTAGGACTACTATTTGGTGCTGAAACAACAATATACCTTAAAGACATAGATAGAGTACTAGAAGAACTATTAGGCATAGCATCTAAGTATAGCATAACAACAACAATACCACTACTACGAGTAGACAGCAGACTATACATTACAAGTATACCAGGCCTACCCTCAAAACAATACAGTACATGGGCTCCAAAACCACTTCCACCAGGCACATTATACGTTAACGTTTACTCAAAAACAGTCCTAACACTAATGGATAGTTACGGCAAAGTAATCGGCAGAGTAGAATACACTGTATCAATGCCTAGGCCTAAGGAAAACCTTAAACCACTAGTACTAATGTTCGTAAACGATACATTAGAGAACAATAGGCTATGGTTCGAGACACTAGGTCTATCACCAGAAGGCTGGAGTATTAGCGAAAACAAAGAACTAGTAGTTAATGTAGTAGCAGTAGACGATGAAAACATTAGTAAAGTAGAATTCTACGTATCAGTAAATAGTGGTGAATGGACTAGGAAACCACTCTACAATCACCCATACATGGATAAGCTAAGATTACTCAAAAACACCGTAGAGAAACTATTAGGCAATATAACAAGCCTACTAGGCAGCCTAGGCATACCAGTAGACTATAAGCCTAAGATAAGCTTAGGAGTATACCAGGCAATACTACGTTTACCTAAAGGCTCATACGTACTATACTATGCTTACGCAGTAGATAGTGAAGGATCGTCAAGCGAATCCCCTATGGGGCTAGTACACGTCTACACCAGTACGCCTAAACATAGAATACTCGTAGTTGACCCACATGTTAAGCTATGGCTACTTAGAGCTAATGGACTTGAACTACTAGACCAGGTAAAATCAAGCATAGACTACTACAAGATAGCACAACTAGTATATACTAGGAACTGGAAGTACCGTGAAAACATTACAAAAATTATAGAAGCGTTAGTAGACTACGGGTTCACACCATTCCATTACTGGGGTTACATGCTAGGAGACCTCTACGAGTTCAAGATAGTATGGCCAGATGAAAACCTAAGCAGTGTACTAGAGGAGTACAAGCCAGACGTAATAATACTAAGCAACCTGTATCTAGGAGTAAATGGCTCAGACATATTCGACTGGGATCTAAAAGACCTAGACGTACTAAGCAACCTCATAGAATATGTTCAGGAAAACCATGCAGGCCTAATAGCTACTCATGGAACACTAAGCGACCTATACATATGGTATGATACTGGAGAATACTATAAAGTTGGTAGCCGAGGCCATGTAGGCTCTAAGCCCGAAGACATAGGCATACTAGTGGATAGCCTAGTAGAGGAGAAAACAGTTTCAGCTATGACAGGGCTTAGATGGACACCTCTATTCGAGTACATTAGGGATCAGATAGCATACCATGTATGTAGTCTTGGAGATAGCCTCATGGAAACAAACCCTATAGCAGGTACAGTTGTTAAAGCAGTAGGACTAGCTATTGGGTCAACACCACTACAAATACCATGGATACCCTGGAATGGCTCACTAAGGCCAACAAATGATACATTCATAGAAGGATGGAGCATACCAAGCGAACCAGTAATAATACCCAGCCCATACCAAGAACTATCAAGTAAATACAAAGCCTACACACAAATAGGATGGCAACTAGGCTCACCCAAAATAGCATTCAACATAATGCTTAATGAGCTTAAGAAAAAGAAGCCAATCATAACAGAATTCTACGAAAACCTCTCAAAACTACTAAGCACCGCCACGAACAGAGAGTTAGCCAAGATACGAGAATACGTTAACAGGACAATAGATCACGGACTACTAGATCTTGTGAAAACCTACTCGCAAATGAATATCACAGACAACACCATAACCATAAACCCCATAATACCTGAAATAGAAGAAAAGCCATGGGTTAAGGAGAAATTAAAACTAAACACAACGCTAACCAATAAGGTAAAAAGCATACTACTACAATACTATCCGGTAAAGATATTTGCTCTATCACCAGATTATCTCGCCGGCATTGTAGGATATGATAAGTTCTGGGACGAGGAGAAAGGTTACCGAGCAATATACTTTAGCTTCGAGGTAGAAGCATGTATAACCTACTCATGCAAACACTTGCTAAGACAAGCAGTTAACTGGACAACATCGTGGAAGTACATAGACATACTAGAACTACTAGAAAACACTATCCCAGTTGAGAAGAAGAAAGCAGAGATAATAGACAAGGTACTAGAAGAACTAAACGCTACAGAAATACTATCACATACAACAATACTACCAAGTAATAGTACGTTAAAACTAAACGTAAGCGTAGAGGAAGGCCAACCAATACTCCTAGTCTACACACCCATAGAGGTAGGAGAAGTAGAGGTAAAACCCAAGCCCATAGAAGTAGAAGAAGTAGCCAAGGGAGTATACAAAATAGTATTGGAGAAGGTAAAGCCAGGTACACTAAGCCTAGAGCTAAGAATAAGAGGCGCAGACACCATAATCCAGCCAATACTAGTTAAACTAGTAGAGAAAATAACTGGGAAACCCAGCATAAAGAACATAGTAAGAATAAAAGTACTAGACAAAGAGAACGTAGAAGTATACTTCAATACAACACAACTACTAAGACAAGGCATAAGAGAAATAGTAGTCAACAAGACATTGCTAGGAAACCTACTACCAGCAAACATTACACTAAAAACCACGCTAACAATAAAGAACACACGTATAAGTATAAGCCTAAAAGACTACACAGACCCCAAAGACAGGCTAAGAAAAGACCTCAACATCAAAAACATCCTAGAAGACATAAACACGTCTATAACACTAAAGCTGCGTAAGGGAACAAGAACACCAAGCCAAATAACAATAACAGTCAAAGACAACATACCCAGAGCAAACCAAGTAATCCTACCAATAGCATGGAACCTAGAACCCAGTGGAACAGTCTTCGATAAACCCATAACAATAACCATAACCTACCCAGAAAAATACGTTAAAGGCATAGATGAAGCCAACATAAGAATAGCATACTACGACGAAGAGAAAAACAGGTGGATACCACTAAAAACAACCATATACCCAGAACAAAACAAAGCAATAGCAAACACAAGCCACTTCACACTATACACACTAATAATAACACCACAAGAACAAACAACTAAGCCAACACCAACACAAACCCCCACAACAACCATCACAGTAACCAAGACAACAACCACAAAGAAAACCACAACAATAACAATAGCCACAACAACTACAACAACAAAAACAACCACAAAAGAAACAACCACAACAAGACAACTAACAACAACAACCACCCAAACAATAACAAAAACCTACACAACCCAGAAAACAATCCAGAAAACAACCACAATAACCCAGAAAACAATACCATACGAAACACTAGCAGCACTCACAATAGTAGCAATAATACTAATACCAATCACAGCAACCATAACAAGAAAAAGAAAAACAAAGAAAACAACCAAAACCTAACACAAAAAACATCCCACAACACACTCAATCCTTTTTTAGAACTCCACATCAACTTTCAGTTCTTTTTGGTTTGATTGAACTAAGCAAAGCGTTGTGGAAATTAACTTACCTCTAGAGTTTCTCTTTCAGTTCTTTTTGGTTTGATTGTAGAGCTTTAATTGAATCATATAACTTAGGCTAGCTTTTAACTCACTTTCAGTTCTTTTTGGTTTGATTGGAAGAAAACAAAAAGAGCAAGGTATCACGATACTCAGAGTGATCGCACTTTCAGTTCTTTTTGGTTTGATTGCAGTATACAAGGATAAGTCTTATGAAAATGAGGTAGTAATATATGCTTTCAGTTCTTTTTGGTTTGATTGAGCTTCCTTACAGTCATGTTCTGCACCTAGTATACACTTGTATACTTTCAGTTCTTTTTGGTTTGATTGCAATGGGATCCTCAAAGTATGTGAATGTAAAGATTAGAAGAGCTTTCAGTTCTTTTTGGTTTGATTGCCATCCTTATAAAAGTCTATCGTCTCCGCCCAGTATTCACTAAACTATCTTTCAGTTCTTTTTGGTTTGATTGAGAATGCGTGGTGTGATATGATGTTGCCGACAATTAACGACAACTTTCAGTTCTTTTTGGTTTGATTGACACGGGTGAGCCACTACAGGGTGCAACAATAAAAGTTAATGGTCTTTCAGTTCTTTTTGGTTTGATTGAGACGAGATAATTAAGATGGGCAGTGTAGTAGTTCAGTTGACTTTCAGTTCTTTTTGGTTTGATTGAACACCTTAATTGAAATGCTCAACAACATAGCAGACCACGAAACTTTCAGTTCTTTTTGGTTTGATTGAGCACGCCTTAGAGAAGTTGTTCGTGAAGCCGAGCGTAGGGCCTTTCAGTTCTTTTTGGTTTGATTGTGGACTTTGGGTGTTTCTTCGTGTTTTACTATGTTATTGTACTAGTATTTATTTTTATTGTACTGTTCTCTACGTTAGAAGGGGTTACACGATTTCCTAGTATATATGTTTTATATGTGCACCGGTGAAGAAGTGGGAGCAACCCTAGCCTATAAGCCTTCTTGAACTCATGCCATTACTATGAATTCTATTAGTTGAGGCTTGGCCTTCAGAACCGTGATGTAGAGCTGAACGTGTAGAATCATGTAGATTTACCACAGCCATGTCTCATCACATAGAATTAAGTAATAAGTAGGAATAGAATAATATGGTGCACCAATAAGAAGAATAGAGGGATAGATTAAGGTGTTTTAAGGTGCTTTAGAATTGGTCTTTGTCTTGGAGCTTTGTGGTTTTTGCAAGGAGTTTTGATAGGAATATTTCACGGTCTTCGCAGAGTATTATTTCTATGTTATGGTCCACGTAGGTCACCTTTAATGTCCTCTAGTTCATCGTATGCTTCTTCGCCACTGAGTACCTCGTAGTCTATTTCGCCATCTGGTAACCTGTATAACCTGATAATGCTTACCTCGCTTAGCGTTTCCCGTTGTTTAGCGCTATCTAGTAGGGCCGTGCTTCCTTGCAAACCCGGTTAGCTCTCAAGCATACTTCTCTAGGAAACCTGGGTGCATATGTAGTTCTGGCTCCTCAATTAGATTAATTCTTACACCATAAAATACTCGGCGTAAACAACTCCAGTAACGCTAGTAAGCCATCACCGACAACATCTATTGGAACAACCTCCTTTCTCCCCATTAAACTTGAATACAACCATACCATTCCTATAGTCGTAGAAGTACGGGATAAGTGTACGTAGCCTTTCAACTAGCTCTATAACCTTCTCTACAGGTAAATCATCAAGCCTCCTAATAAGGCTCTTCTCACCATACATCCTCACATATACAGGCTGCAACCTTAAATCAGTAAACTGGACTTGCTCAGACCTATATTCTTTCTCTCCTACGAGTGTAAAGTAGTGGTTACGTGATTTTTATTTTTGGTTTATTTTCTAGGTATTTTTGTGCTGTTTTCTCGTCTGTTATGTGGAATTCGTATAGATGGCTCCATTCTATTTTTTCTTTCTCTAGTATTTCCCTTATTTTTGCTGTTTTCTCTGCTATTTCTTGGGCACTTGTTGGAGGGTTTCTGCATACTATTAGTACGTCTATGTCGCTTTTAGCTGTGAGCTTGTTTTCTGCTGCTCCTCCTATTATGTATGCGTGGCAGTTTGGTAGTGTTTGTTTTATGGCTTTTGCTAGTGTGTTGACGTGTTTTCTCCATTCTAGTAGTGCTCTTAGTCTTTCAACCATGTACTTGGTGCTTATTCTCCCTTCACCTCTCTCCTTATTTCCTCTAATAGCCTTACCAGTTTATCTGCGAATTCTAGAGCTTTTAGAGCGTCTTCACGTGTGTACTCGATGCTTACCGTGTAGCGTGCTCCTATGTAGCTTTCATCTAATAGGTCTATTATACTTCTATTCCCCCTAACCATGTCTGATAGCCTTGTAGCTAGTCTACTGTATCCTGCAGTAGCTAGTTCTCGTCTAAGAATTGCTAGGTGTTCTAGGACTCCATGTACTCTTGTCTCAGTTCCAAACAACTCTACGAGTACTGCTTTAAGGTATAATTGTAGTGCTTGTTCTACGTCAAGACATGCTAGGTCATAGTCTCCCCACTCAATTCTAAGTTTCGCTGTCCTCAAATAACTCCTAGCTCTCCTCAAGAATTCTCCTACGAGAACTCCACTCAAGGGATACGTGTGCCTCAACACTGTTATTCTATAGAGAGACAGGATAGGGTAGTGGGATTGCATCTAGTATAGTATTGTTTCTAGTAGCCTTCTAGCCCATGGTGATAGCTTACCGTTTCTTACTTGTAGGCCTATCTTATCTAATAGTCTTCTCTCTGCTAAGCCTATCCTATTGTTCAAAGCGTTCTCTAGTAGTTTACGTGCATTCTCGTCTACTCTTAACGGTATTACTGGTAATTCTACTATGTCCTTCATTGCCTCGTGTATATAGTATACTGTGTCTATTCCTAGTAGGCCTGAGGCCACTAGTATTGCTGCTGACTCAGGCTTAAAGCCTCCAGTAAGATTCGCTAAAACCCTATCATACCTAGCACCCACACTTAGTATTATCCTCTTAACCTCTGCTACCAAATTCAGTATTCCCTCAGAGAAGTCTACTCCTAGCTTCCCCACTCTACGTGCTTCTACTCCATCTATTACGTGGCCCTCAACACCCCATACCCTGGATAAATCTTGGCCCACAAACCCTCTAAGATACTCTTCCAGCACCCTGGTAGAAAACCATCCAGCCCCAGTATCAGTACTCAATAATACTACGTGGTGTCTTACACCTCTAACACCATTACCAGCCAAGTACTCCAGATACCCTATGAACGCGTTAAGCTCAGCACTAGCTCCACGGGGATTATCTGAGAGATAGCCAAGTACAGCCTTAAACTCATCCGTACCTAGTACAGCCCTATTACTAGCCTCTAAGTCCTCACTACTACCAGGCTGTGCCTTAGACCATGCTACCAGCTTGCTCCGTACGTCCACGCTTACACTGTCATGCATTGAAGCATTACGTATAATACTAGTACCAACAGTAACCAAGTGAAGAAAACCAAGCACTACATAGGACACCTAAAAACCATTGAACTCCTCGCCATATTAAAACATAACGCATTACCCAAAGACAAAAAGGACCACGAAACCCCACGATACAATACAAGCATAGCATCCTCGCCACACAGCTCCACGCATCCCTTTAGCTACGTGTAAGCTTTTAATCCAAGAACAAGCCCCAATCACGTAGGTATCGCCCACATGCCTAAGCCTAACACAACAACGTTAAACAATGATGCAAGAAACAAGTTGCTAAAGCTACTGTATTCTGAGAAAAGATTACACGTAGACGAGGAAGAATTCCACTATCTCCGCAAAGAGCTAAGTAGAAGAATCGAAGATCGCTAATAATTGATATAACATACCTCTTACCCCTAGCTAGGGTCAGCGTTAAACGTGACTTGCTTAGAGCTATAGCTGATGGAAGAATTAAGGGGAGCGGATTTCAGTGATCTAGGAGTTAGCCTTATCTCACTATTCTAGCTACAAGCTAAGGCTTCAAAACTAAGTGTAAACCCAGACCACGTTTCCAAAACAATAAAGGTAATACTCCATGTTTTCAGGATCACCCCATTCTACCGTAGAGACGTGATCAGGGAAGCACATAGGCTACGAAAAATACTAGACTACTACATAACTACTACATAGACTACATCATACTCGCAACAGCCATAGCCTTAAACGAAGACCTAGTAACAGAAGACAACAACATCAAGAAGCTGTCAAGCCAAGTATCAATAAAATACTGTATAAAAATACTAGGCTACAACGACCTAATAAGCCATTGAGGTAAAAGCTGCCAAGACTACTAAGTTAACCTATACTTTAATTAACGTACCCATAACTCCTCCTACAACACGCTCATTGTATTGTAGAATTCTAGTAAATCGCGGAGAGTAGGAAAAATATGCTTGCCCCCAACCCTATTGATGACGCATGTAGCGGTTATCTTGTAATAAGTGTATATGTGTGTAAGAGTGATAGTGCATGTATCTTTAACAAGTCTTCAGTATTTCTTAATCCTTTCATGACTGGTTCTATGACTTCGTGGAAGAATATATGTGCAGGTGGTCCTAGCATCCTATAATACGCGTGTAGAGTTCTCAGCAAGTATGGTGTTACTGGAAAGTATAATGGGTGAGGTGGGAATGGTATAAGGGGGTATAGTAGGGCTACACGTTTTGTGGTCATCATGGTTGTGTACATGTAGAGGTATGTGAAGATATCTAACCTGTCTTCTAGTAACGGTATGAGTGTTCTCCAGGTATCGTACTCTATTGGTTGGCGTTTTGTTGAGGCAAGCATCACGTACTCGTAGACTCCCTTACTGCTTACTCTTCTTGGAGGATTAGTATACGCTACCATCTGTGCTAGTGCCTCCTCAATTACCCTAACATACATCTTCTTGTACTCACGGTATGTTTCACCTCTACTCATCTTCCATGACAGCGCGTGGGCTTGTTCATGTGCTAACACTATTCTTAAAAGGGGCCTAAACACCTTATCCTCATCCAAGCCTAGCTCCTTACCTATAACTCTAGCTTCATTGAGTATCCTCTCCGGGCACAACATTATTGCTGGTAACTCTATGGTCTCTCCTGAAACATTTATGGTCTTAGAGCTTGTAGGAGCTATGAATACTCCTAAAGCAGGATACCTTCTACTTAACCCCTCAATCTCTCCGAGAACCCTATCTATCTCCTGTAGACTAGGATTCTTAAAGAAATCATCAAGTATGCTACCTATCCTTTCACTATACTCAACTGGTATACCAGTTACCCTCTCCGATGGACATATACTATCCATAGTGTCCGGGCTTACAAGATACACTCTTACTTCATGAGTTAACGTGTACGTCCAAGACCTAGCAGTAGAATACAACCATGCTCTCTCATCCAGTTCTACACGACTATCAATATTATGGAATAAGCCACCTCCCAAAGACATGAACACACCCCAGCTATACCTGGCCCCTAATAGTATATAGTGTTATAGAATTCCAGCCCCACTAATACCTATAACCTTCCACATAGTGTTGAAACAACACATAGCTTTCCCAGTAATTCTACACCATTAAAGCCCGGTAACCCAAAACTAGTGAAATAATAGTGCCCTAACAGTACAGAGAGACAACTAATACTACATGAGAAGCTATCTTTATCTAGAACCAATACTACTAAGAACAAGTACAGGAATACCAAGGTAGTACGCTATGAGCATAGAGTACGCTGAAACACTACTTAACCGTGCAAAAAGATACCTAGAATCAGCTACAACTAATCTAGCCAACAATAGACTAGACGTAGCCCTAGTCGAAGCCGAAATAGCAGCATAACTAGCTCTAAAAGCACTAATAGTTAAACTAGGATTCGAGCCACCACGTACACACATGATTAGACAACTATTCTCATTCATAATAGACAATAAGCTATTACCAGACAATATATTAGAGGAAATCAAGGACTTTACTAGACGTAACCGTGAGAAACTCATAATAGTTGAAAGAGCAAGAATAATAGGGCAGTACGGAGCAACAAGTATAGACCTCGATGAAGCAGAAATAACAGTAAACACAGCCAAAGAGGTCCTAGACCTTGCAGAAAAACTTTGGAGAATGGCTATCTAAAAGACTACACACACTAAGAAACTGGCACAACCTAGCAAACACCATAGCCAACATCCTAAAGAACACTATACCCGACATAGAAGTCTACGTATTCGGAAGCGTACTAGAAGAAGACAAGATCACCGGGTCAAGCGACATAGACATACTAGTAGCAATCCCAGAAAACCACGACGAAGCAAAAACACACCTAACACTACTAAAAACCCTAGAAGACAAACTAGGCAACACAGCCCACCTAATAGACCTACACGTAGTCCACAAAAACAAGCTAAACAAACCACCATACAAATGGTGGCTCAAAAAACACCACAAAATAATTTAAAAATCACACAACTAAGTCCATAATCAATTAATAATCTTTGTTACAAGCTATTTTCTCTACCATTATTATTCTACTTACACTATTCTTACATCATTAAGGCATTTATTACGATATCTTAAATACAGTCCAATGTCATCACTTATGTATACCTTAGTTATGTTTTGCGACCTTCAATTCGAGTGTATTAAGGGCTGTAGTAGGTATTGGTATTATGGTTCCCCATCCAAGCTCTTTATATTCACCTGCACCTTCTATGTACAATTGTTTCCAATTCTTAATTGTTGCCTCAAATAATGCACCTGGCATTATTGAGCTACGTATAGGTCTTGGAATATTAAGGCATAGGTCATATCCTAACCCTACTACTGTAAATATTGTTCTATGTTCTTCTAGCCCTATACTTTTAGCTGGATCAATTATGTAAGATCTAACTGTTAATTCCTCTGCTTTAAGATATTTGTTTAATAACTTACCTATGCATTTTATCGCATAATCTCTTGGATTGGTAAAAGCGTGAACAGAATCATTGGTATCGCGTTCATGAACCTTACTAATTACTATTGGTGATGCTACATATAGTAGTGCCCTACTGGTATTAGTTTTTCTCCACTCATTCTCTAAGAACTCATACAATGGTGTCTTACTCATAGTTTTAAGTAAGGCTGGTCTTGATTCTCCTCCCGCCACTATAATACCTTCCTTTACGCTTTTTCTACAATTATCGTCGAAACAGAAGACCTCAGCTAGTACACCGTATTCCTTAACTAATGCATTATTGCCGATCAATTTTCTTGCTATAGCTTCTGCCAAGAGCTTTGGTGAGAACTCAACCTGCGTATATATGAGTCCTTCAATAGTGCTTTTTGTATCGTTCCTTAGGGCTATTCCTATGTGTTGTACTCCAACTTCTTCAGCAATTATGTATGTTGCTCTTCTTAATGAAATATCTATACATAGTAGTTTTTTGGGATACTTATGTAAACATATTACTTCATGCTCTTTTACCTTATTGTTAGAGGAAAAAGCCTTAACGTAAAAGTATGGGCCACGTATGCTAAACTTTGCACCTAGATTTACTGATAGTACTCTTTTAGTATTACTAAATGGGTCCTTATCTACGCATTTATTCTTATCCTTCCAGTTAACGTATGCGAGTACTCCAGCGATAGTGCTAGGCAATGGTAATATCTCTGAATAGGCGAATGCCGTTGGTCCTCTGATCTCAGGTGTAAATTCCCCCTCCCATCTGAATGAACTGGTTGCTAAATGCATTATTAGAATTGAGAGCTTGTACATAGTGGTCACCTACTACCCGACTTTAAGTAATCAGCCATACGTATAATAGCCCAAGGTGTTAATTCACGAGATATTTCATTACCAATAATAGTCTCAATATTCTTTTCAACAACCATGTTTTCAAACTTCTTAAGCAACTCCTCTACATTGTCGACTACTTTCATTGAAGGTGCATGGGTATTCCTCTTTATTATTTCTATAAGAACCTTGAATGCAAGACTACTATAACTGTCGTTGTATGCATAATTATAGTTAGTTATTACATCTTTAGGTAGACTACTGGAAAATATTCCCGATACGCCTAAGTTCTCTGCTATTATGGCTGCCAATAATAAGGCATATCCTATGAAGTCATCGTTTGTATGATAATTGGGCAATGCTACTAATTGCCTAGTTAAGTCTCTTGTGAGTTGAGTAAGTCCGCTAATACGTCCATATAAGGCCACAATTACATCTTTCTCTATGGGTGTTTTGGACTCGTACATTGTCTTTATGTTGCTCTTAAGTTCTTCAAGCATATGGCATAATCTCCAAGCAGGCCATAGGGGATCTTTATAATGAGCTATAAGTAGTCCATAACTTCTACCATGAGCAGGAATGGCTGCCATAAGCAAGTTACCTATAATGTGGAAGCCTTTAAAGTATGAGTCTACACTCCAGTAGTTTCTTCGTGTAGCAATTATCACATCTGCTGCTATGAAACCACTACATGGTATCTTTATCTTACCTAGTTTACCATTAGTAGGTATCTCACATACTAAATCTCTTTGATTATCTATACCACTTTGCAATTTTAATAAATCTCTATCAACGTACACAGGAGCCATGACAAAGATATCATCGCCTCCAGAATAGACTACGAATCCTCCAAGGAGATCATTTAACAATATATCGGTTATTGAAGTTATCATTAGACCCCTTGAAAGTGCTGAGTGATACGCTGGAGATATTATTAAAGTTGCATCGCTATGCTCTATTCCTAGAATACTTAGACTATTACGTATAAAGTCGTTAAATGCACTAACTAAGTTAATGGTAGCATCGGTTATATTTTGGAATAAGCCCTGTATACCCCTTGGTAAGGCTTTGCTTATCTCGCTGAGGTACTCTTTTATAGATATTGGTGTAGCTCCTTTAATGAGTTTATCAAGATTATCTCCATCACCTACTATTATAGTATAGTATAAGTTGCTTCTTCTCTTAAGTTCGTCTAATAAGAATTTGAATTCTTCATCGTCCTTAGCTATTACTCTAACTATTTCATATAATAGCTTACAGTTTCGTTCATCGCATTTATCGGTTGCTAGCATTATTAACTGGTCATCTAGGCCTAACTGTGATAGAGCATGTGAAATCAGTTTTACTATCTTCTCCAAACTACTTAATTCTTTTTCCTTACCAACATACTTTGCCTTGAAAAGCCCTGGTACTATGTGAGTATAGAGTGACTCTTTATTAATATTAATTATCTCTTTTAATTTATCTAAGGCATTATTTTCTAGGGCTTTCTTTTCTAGATACAATATAGCATTAAGTGATGCTAGCTCATTTGTTGATGGAACATGCATTAAAGCGCCCTCAACGTGTAATCCTATTTTTTCTAGTATCTTTGTAAACCCTTTCTCTACCGAGAGCAACCTTCGCACTAAACAATAGGGGCAAAGGGTTTCTCCTTCAGTAAATAGCGTTTTAGGTAAACCTAATTTTTCCACAATAAGTTTGTCTCGTATCTTTGTAAACTCCTCACCATGAGGCAATCTTATGACAGCAGGTAGCTTGCTGCACATAGAGCACAATCTAATTCTTTTTCTCTTCTCATACAGCTTATTAGTGTATTCTTCTATGGCTTTTGCAACCAAGTACCCAGGCTTAAACGAAATAATTGTATTAGCCTCTCTAAGATCTTCTCTAGTTAGGGCGTAAGCGAATAGCCAGTGATAGAATAACTTATCAAGAATGCGGTCTACTCTTATATTTAGTTTGCTACTTACATTTTCAAGTATATCAATTAGCTTGTCTTTAGCAATCTTCTTAAACTCCTTGAACTCGTTACCTACATCTACAATTGTTACCCTTAACTGTAAAGGTGGTTCACTAGTAACATGTTCAAAATACTTCTTATTCAATTCTTTTTCATCTAATCCCAATGAGCTTAGTAATTCCTCTATGTTCCTCTTACCTTCAAGTGATTCGTAGAGTGCTTCTATTATCCTTTTCCAACACTTCTTAAACCTTCTTATAAAATACTTCTTTAATGAATCCTTTACCGGGGAACCATTCATGACATCATTGATAAATTCTTTGAGCTCCTCTGAAAGCCTTGTTGCATCAACCTTGTTAACCAACTCTAATATTATGGCAGCTGGTGGAAGCGCTAAATATAGTGTGGCAGGTATTACTGGTTGAGTAGGAACCTTAAATAATTCGCTATGAATATTGCTTAAGACGTTCTTCTCCAAGAACTTTGCTAACTCATCTAACCCCAAATTAATCGCTTCTCTTAGAATAGATGATGTATAGAATGGATTTAAACTAATATTGGGCAAGAGTACTGTATCCGCCCCAAGATATAAGACAAGTTCTGATAAAGCACACCACGCTAACGCTGAAACAAGCCAGCTACCAATCCAAAGATCTCTAATCTTACGAGCACGTGATATAAAATCTTGTACACTAGCAACATCTATTTTAACCAAATACCCTTCAGGAGCCTCACTATCTGAACCTATAAACCAGTTCACCATTGAAGCTGTAGCATTAACATGGTCAAAGACTGTATGCGTTGGTGCACGAGTATCAGCAACAGGCACACACAGACTACAGTTCTTATACCATAGAAGCTCGTAAGCTAGTAGCAAGACATTGTATGCCAACCATTTTGGAGCATTACTTAGCTTTCTCGCAAGTTCTAAGAGATCCTTAGTAAAATTACATATAGATTTCGCGCCAATCTTATCCTTTATGATATTATGTAATTCATCATAATTTATGTAATATCTTGGGTTAACAATATTCACGATTCTCAAAGGCATTTCTATACGTCCGCTAGCCTTTAATGAAGACTCTATGAACCATCTATCAATAGATGATGCAAAAGAGTCAGCATTGCTAACTATATTACTTGTCATCAGCTCCTTTAATCTCTTACTTAATTCTTTAAAACCTTCTATATTCTCGGCAACATGCTTTAGTAATACCATAGCTTCCCTCTCATGTTCATCTATATCCGCAAATGGCACTACCTCAACTATGTCCCTGCAATATTTTTCACCATCAACTCTTTCGCCAGGTTCTTTCTTCGATAGAACCCTTCCCTTGCCACTAAAGTATTGTGTAATCACCCAAGGTTTCCAAGGTGGATCATGTAGAAGTGCAACTAATTTATACTCATGGATGTCAACCATAATATCACCTGACTATATTAAATGAAACTAAATCAAAATAACCATAACCTTTAGTAGTCCTAGCACCTATACCCAACTGTAAAGTTAACGCAAGCAACGATAAAATAGTAGCATTTAGAGATAATTCACGCCCAAATATTATCCTTGCTAACTTCCTAGCATATCTCTCTGCTTGAGGTTTAACACCAATTATTATCCTAAACAATGTACCAGGCTTTATACTAACGTGAGGTAAAGGTCTAGGGCTAACACTGTATTCGTCTATTACATTTTCATCATAGTGAGGAGCTATTATGTCTGGATTGATTATCTTACCACTATTATCAGATGTACCCACAGGATAAGAGTCAGCTATAAAGATTAACCCTATTGTACCAGTACTTTGTAAGTTCTTCAACTCATTCCTTATCCTTTGTTCCAGAATCTTGCAATCTATGTATAACTTTATATAATCGAGTTCATCAGATATAAACGGAGATTCAGATAAACCTGTTATTCTTAAAGCACTAAGTATGCACTCAAGTCTGTCATTTTGATTATTTGTTCTCTCTAAACACGATTTAACTGCTGTTGAACGTAATGCGCCTTTAATAGATGATCCAGGTATATATGGTAGTCCCAGGATAGTGTCCCAGATAAGACCTATCTCAAAAACCTCTTTTAGGAAGCCCTCGCTTACTCCTACCAGTAAACTAGTTTTCGACTTTACAAGTACATCTAATACTGTATACCCAATACTTCTCAGTCCTTCTACTACTAGATCTAGGTGGTTATTAACATAATTCATACTAGTCTTGAAATTATAGTTCACTAACTCTTTTAGAGAACGATCTTTGCAGACCTTAATTATTTCGTCAATATTAACCCTTGTATTTGATTCAAGAATACATCTAACGAAATTATCTAATACTTTAAGTATATCATTAACCATGTTTATCCCTCATGATAGAAGTTTAACGATATTATTTACAACTGAGGATATAATTTCCTCAACTGCTTGATCTAAGTTATCATAAGTATCTACACTACACTTATTACTTGGTTCAAGTTTGACTACCCCTCCCAGACCTTCTCCACAACCATCTTGAGCTGAAATAGTCCCCTTATTCTTTATAATGTATTCTACCCCAATTACAAGGTATAGTCTTTGTTGGGGACACCTTTGCCTAGTATCATGACAGCCTACATGGTATAAGGCATACTGAGTCCCCTCATCCTCTATCCAAATACCCTTTAATATTAGTTCATGGTCTTCGATACTAGTGAAAGGTATGATTAGTAATCCTTTACAACGTAGATTAGCACCAAATAGTGGTGATAGGATGATGGTAGACTGCCTTCTAATATCTCTACGTTCAAGAGTATCCGTACAGTATACATCAAATTCTTTTTCCAAGAACAGATAGCCCTTATTCTGGACTTCTCTAGGTAATCCAAGAATCCATGTATGCATGGATGTTCCAGGAGATTTTATACCGATTTTCAGGTCTTGACAATTTATGTTAGCATATATCTTCCAAATGGATTTAAGGGATGCATAGCCTATAGCACTTAATACCTCTTCAGGAGTAATGACTCTTACTTTACTATTAATGCATTTAAATGTTTGTGCATTGTTTGAGCTGACTTTTGTTAAAACTGTGCCTGGTACCATGCATGGATGGTAAACGTTTGTGAGCGGAATAACATCAGAGGCATCTGGCAACGCTGGAACTCTCTTAGAGCAGGACTGCGTTTTACATTCCCTACTGATGTGTTTAATGTACTCTTTAGCATATTTTAATAATAGTGATAGTAAGGACTTAATGTTATCGATATAATTGTTAGGATGTATGTTATTTGCTAGGGAATGTAGTAGCTCCTTTAACTCCTTCAATTCCATGATGTAATTAACCTTTACTGGGACAAATCTTCCAAATCCTCTATTTGTAGCCTTACCTATACCTAACAACATTAGAGCGGACACAATTGATAGTACTACCAGTGAATCCTCAACTATGTTTGTGTTATTTCTTCTTAGAATTCTAACTCTAATTTTTATGCTACCAGGTCTTAGTGGTTGATATTCATATAAATATCTAGATGCTTCATTTAATGTTAGTCTTCTGTTGCCAGCTTCTGAGGCTAGTCTTTGATTATGCAATCTAAACCTTGGTATGGCAAATAGCTTTATGTAATCTACAATGTTTCCACTAAGACTGCGGGCCAGAGCGTTAAAGTCTATATATGATAGGCTAGAGGGAATGTTACTCAATAATATGTCATTAGAGAGATTGTGATGTTGTCTAATAAAATAGAACGCGAGTATCTCAAGTATAGATATGATCTTATTTGCCTCCTTTCTGCCTATATTCCTTATTCTAGCGAATCTACTTATAGTTCTAAGCAACTGTTTAATATCATTATACTCGGCGTAAGTTTTTGCTTTGTTAGTTTCCTCTACTTCTACAACTACATTATAATTGGAGGCATTAGATGTTGAACCTAAGAGACGTGAAACCATTTTTACTAGTACATCATACCTGTCTGCTTCTACGTATTTAT
Organism: Pyrodictiaceae archaeon; assembly: GCA_015521735.1. GTDB lineage: Archaea > Thermoproteota > Thermoprotei_A > Sulfolobales > WANQ01 > WANQ01. Next base: position 61,165 of record WANQ01000030.1, read on the forward strand.
TAAATGTTGTCATGAGAATCCATCTAGCCTTACCTATAATTGTTTTTGCTGTAGGCATCGAGATTACTTTACTTCTGCAATTATCATCTAAGCACTTTATAGTCTCTGTCCATCCACCTCCTCCCCACCATGGAGTAACATTGATGAAATCTATGTCTGCTATTAGTTTCTCACTAATAACATTGTCTACTAGTTTCTTGATTTCATCTACTCCTTTAGGCTCTAACATGCTATTTGAACCACTCATGCTCGTAGCCTACACCTAGTTCATTATCCATATAATGCGTTTAACAGTTTCTTTAACTCTATTACAACAGGTGACAATGATCTTTCTACGGATAATTCCTTCCCTTTTTCTCTGATATTTTTAAGGAAATCTATAAGGTCTCTAAAGGTGCTTGGAATCTTGTTTTCTTCTATGTATCCAAGCTTGAATAAGCAAGCGGTAACTAAGGCGAGTAGTATTGAATAACCACTACCTTCACCAGTGACATCTCTACATATGTTCGTTATGTTTAAGCTTTTTATCTCACTTTTACCTGTAAGGTATCCAATCAAGTCACTATATACCCTTTTTCTTTCACTAGCTTTAGATAAGTAGAAAGTTAGTGTAGGCGTAAATCCTAACTGGGTAAGTAAATTGGCTAGATCATTTGCTCTCCTAGCCACTGCTTCCTTAGTTTCTCTACACCTCTTTAATATATCATCGAGTTTACTTGTTAGTTCTAATGCTACCTTTACTGGGTCAATTATGCTCACGAACTTGATCACCCATGCTATATTATCTTAAGCTTAATTAGGCCTTTACCTATAGTTTCCTTGCCTCCTACAATCATATATGCTACGTCCTTTATCCCAAGTTTCCCCTTAAAATCTTCAAGTACTTTTTCAGCACATTTTTCGTCACATACTTCTGCTCCATTCATGTACTTGCTACAATACTCATTTTTGCGAGGAGTACTTGCTATTAGTCCTCCTATTAGGAATGTTCCTATTGGCAAGTATTCTTCAGTCCAGAGATTCCTTTTGGCAGCAGTCTTAATGTCTACTCTTAGCCTAACTCTTGTGATCCTTATAATACCTTTATCCATTAGTTGTGTAGCAACATTATCAGGTACTATAACTAATCTATTAGTGAAATCAGATAGCATTGGACCAACATTCTTTAACAAGTTATTTATCTTTGATAGGTCTCCATCAAAGGATAATGGCTCGGTATTTATGAATGAGTGAAGTATACTTACATGTTCACCTTTATTAATAGTGTAATACTTGTTAGGATCTGTGTAGGCTATTTTCTCAATAAGTTTTTTCAAATGCTTTAGTCCATCGTTTTTAACACCATTACTTAATAATATGTCGAGTACTCCTAGTGATCTCCTCGAAATATATGGGGATGTTATGTATAAGTAACCTTTATCAATGCTTGGAATAGGTACAGCAAATACTGTAAAGTCAAGTACACTTAATATTCCAGCTCCTTTTTCCCCTTCACCAGGTTCTGGCCCAAATAAGCAACAACATATACTGCATTCATCATCGTCACATTTTATCCTACCGCTCCGCGTATCAATACATTTATTGCTTATCCTACGTGCACATAGTGACTTAAGGGCACCTTTAAGCCCTGATGCATAAACGATAGGGTACCCGAGCGGGTCTCTCTGTATAGGTAAGTCGACTAATCCAGGACTTCTTCCAGTTCCAGGATGTAAAGGAGTTATAGCATACCCTAATACTAGTATTCCCACCAATCTCAACACCGAGAAGCCAGCTATAGTTAATTAATCACCAATACTATTTAAACATAACCCACATCGCCAGAAAAGCCCACCTTAAAAACAGCTACCTTCTACCATAAGCTAATGCAAATCAATCACAGAAGCACATAGGAGCTAAATCCCTAACTACATAAATGGAATACAAAACCGCCCTACTCCATTTCTTCTTGGCGCCCAATTCTATATGATAAGACTATAATTCTACACGTTTAGAGCTATACCATGACTCTAAGGATTAAGCCTTGAATACAAAGTATAATATAAATAATACTCATGGCAGTTATCTTTAGTATAAAACTTGTCAACAGTAAGATTAAGAGGATGATTGCTAATGTTATCAATACAGAATTTTATTATATACTATTGAATCATTCATACTTAAATTAAGTCTAATTGAGGACTTGATGTATTCAAATATATTTAACGGTACTAATAAAATGATGCTCCCATTATAGAGAATAACGTTAAACATTTTCTCTAAGACTTTAGTACACTTGTAGATTGTCGTTGTAAAAATTTATGTATACTTGCAATATCTGTGAAGTATCTATTGTTATCGTTCTTCGATTTTTAAGACCCTTAATCATGTTAATTACGGCAATTATATTTTATACACTTTTACTTGTCTCCCGTTTGGGTACGTATATGTGAGCTGGGTTTTTGTTTGTGCTATTGCTATTGCTACTAGTTGTGTTCCTCCGCTTATGTCTATTATTTTTGGATTTAGCTTTTTTAATGCTTTCTTGATTTCCTCTATTACTTGTTTGGGTGCTAACTGGTTTGTTGGTGCCATGGGTGTTGTTTCTATATGCTTTACTAGTCCTATTTCTTTGTATATTGTTAGTGTTTGATGACTATACTTAGCTACTGGATGAGTACCTTGAGCTACTTCTGGGCTTGTTATAACCTTTACGGGGTTGGGATAGTTGACTGCTAGTATTGCTATTAGTATCTGTGGAGAAAAGCCTAGTGTAAGAGCATCAGGTATTATTTCTGCTGTTGTTAATTCTTTAGCTGTAATTAATGCCTTTATCGGGTTTTCTTCAACTATTTTAATCCATTTATCGAGAACCTTAGGATCCTTCTGGTAAATTGTGTAAGCTTTAAACCATATATTAGGGATGTCTAGCTTCATGACGTCCTTGGCCTTGTCCAAGATATCACCTTTGTATCCTTTCTATGAAGCATTAATGAAGCTATTGTTGTATGAAGTGTTGATCCACCAGCTATGTATGTTATCATTGAATCCTTATCCTTCTTCCTTAACATATACTCTATTGTGCTCTTAATAACATGCTTATCTACACCTGAGGAAAGCAGTATTTTTGATTTTCTAATGTTGCCGATACTTCTCTTAATGTAATCTATGTATGCCTTGCCTAGCACGGCATGGGGTAGTGTTAACGGTGTAGCTATAATCCATATAGTTTTTGGAAGCGGAATATTTAGTGTGCTATATAGTGCTAGCAGAAGAGCTATATCAATGGGTCCCATTTGCTCACTCCATTCAAAAACCACAATATCACCTAGTACCGTATTATCATTCTCTCCGTGAACCTTACTATATAGCCATTCAAGAGTATTCAGTACACTATTAATTCTTCCAAGAGCCTTTGCTGAAAGGTTCTCCAAACTGTAAGCATGGGTATCTGAACTGTTACTAGACAAGAATAATTTCAATCTCCCATCGACTTCAGCTACGTATATCAATTTCTCAAGTTCTCCGGATAGACTATTACGACAACTAATGTGTTCGGGCAAGTTCTCATAGAGTATAGTGAATATTCTGTTTACTTCTAGTTTAACCTTATCTTCCTCATCTGGTCTTATAGACCATACAGCTGTTGTCTGAGCAGCTCTCGTAGCTAATGGTGCTCTAAGTGTTTTAGTAAACCCCGCTGCAATTGCTATAGTAGAAACTATTTTATCGACAATACTACAATGACCGTTATTACCCTTGTATGGGCTTAATACCAGTAATTTATCCAGGACTTCGCCGCTATTATGTAATTTAAATCTCTTTAGGAGTGTACGTAATATGTCTTCAATGAAAGCGAATTGTAATGCTATGTACTTAATGGTTGTACCGAAACGGTCAACACCACTAGTAAGAGCATATAATGCTATTTCCGATACACAATGTATTCTCCGTATATCAGGTCTATTAATAACATTCTCGGAAATATATGCCGTGCTCTTAACATATTTATGAGTAAACGGAGATATTTCAGAACTTTCCCTGTAACTGCTTCCCTCAATAAATAGTATTGATATTCTATCAACACTTAAGTTCGTTAAAGGATTAATGTTTAAATACTCTAGAATTCTTTTGCTCAATGGATCATTGGTTATCAAGTCTACTATTACATCATCAATAGCTTCTTGATCACTATAACCTTTGACTAATATGCCATAAATTTTTACGCTCTCCATTAATTGTAAGTTGGATGCGAGCCATATGTATGCAATATTAGTTCTGTTATTGGTTATACTGTTAAGCAATAATGGGTTCTCTGAAGGAGTGAAGAGGAACATAATATTCACTTGCAATCCCCCATTGATATTACGTCGTCTAGACTTTGAAGACAATAAAATCTTTGAGATCTTACACTACCATATCTATTCTTAATGTCAATTATATGGTTATCCTCTAGCTTTAATAACCCTTCCTTGGCATTAACATAGTTTGTTGGTATAGGTTTCTTAGGTACTAGAACAAATATTCTTGGTGTTACCGAGTCTTCATATCTGTTATACATGTATTCAATAAATTCTACTAACATGTGCTTAGGGAATTCAGACAATATTATGAAGCAAGTATTTTCAGGCTTACTAATTATTTCATGCTTATGTAATACCATGTAGTCTGGTTTTACATAGCTTATTTGACAATATTTTACGATCATGTTGTTTGTAGAGACCTCACGGCATTCATTATCAGTAATATTAGTACATATGTTATCGGGTTTTAGTCCTAATATCTTGCCAACATCTTCACATGATTCTTTAGTGCCTATGAAAACTATCTCAGCGTCATTAATCTTTAAGATAGTCTCCCATAAAACTTTCTTAACCTTGTCAACAACTGTTTTTAAAGTAGGTGTTAGTATTATTATCTTCTGACAGTTGTATTTCTTGACTTCATTATGAGTGAGACATTCATGACGCTTGTATTCATCGTATTTTTTATCAACTATCTTCTCCGCTAATTCTTTAAAATGCTTACTGGTTATATTGTTCTTCAGGCCTTTAATGTTATATATGAGGTTATACTTATACCTGGCAACATCCTTAGATAGACAAATAATACTGTTAATATTATTTCTACATCTATCGTATTTAGTGAAAGGTATTTCTATAAAATTATCACTCAGAATTTTTAGAGACTTAGGGGAATAGTGTATTAATGCTATGTTTAACCAATTATTAATGCTAAAGAATAAGTTCTCAAGCAAGGCTATGTGTGTAAGAACTTTGTTAAGATAACCTATATTACAAAATGGATTATCAAGAAGTTCTAGGAATGTATTACTATGTTTAACAAGCTTTAAGGGAAGACCAACATTACCGTATTCTCTTGCATCTAAATCTTTTGGACTATACGGATTAATACTTATGGTTCCGGGCGGAGTATCGAGAAACTTAAACAAGTCACTAAAAATATCTGTTGGTCTTCCCTTAAATTCACATGCAGTAATATCATAGTTGTTATGTATTAGGATTACATCTACTTCAACAACACTAGGATAAAACATAGTGAGCTCACTGAAATCGATAACAAAGGATCCTTCAATCCACAGAATACTACGCAACCAGTATCCCAAGTAATGTATGAATTGGTATGGGTAAAAATCTTTCATTCTAGAATAATCACTATACAACGACTAACATATATAAAGCTGTATAGTAGAGAAACGATGGGAAAAGACAATACACCTAATCAATCATAGACTAGATCAAAGACTAAGAATCGAGAATAGAAAAGCAATAACACTAAGGACATATAAGAAACAAAAGCTTCCCTCAGGAGAAAATGATCAAATACACATAATTCATAACATCAAAGCGAAGCTCGAAAAAGTAATAAGCATAGAACCACAATCACCAAAAACTAGGAGAAGTAAAAATATTCTAAACCATAAGCATAACGCACATTTACTTCACCACAACATCATGCAATGTATCATATGTAGTTAGATAGTGTTGAGGCGAAGTAGGTGGCTGTGAGAAGTTTTATATTTTATAGGAGGAAGCTTAGTATTCTCTATTCACTGTTGTTGGAGCTTCCACCACATCTCAGGGGGAGGGCGGAGGAGATAGTAGATAAGTGGAGGAGGGGGGAGATAGGTTTTGAGCAGGCATTAAACCAGATACTAGAACTAGGGGAGGCGTCAACGAAACCTTAGGTTTATGGTTTGTTTTCCGGTCTTTTGGTTTGATTAAACCAGTAAGTGTTGGTTGGAGGCTTGCTCGTGTGTTTAGTGTTTTCTTGGCTGGGTAGTCTTGTTTTCACCTAGTCTTCCCACTACGTATCCTGTTGCTACGTGTTCTTGGTTTAAGGGTTTTGTTTGACTGGTTTGTTGGGTCTTTCTCTTCTCCTTAGGGGCTGCATTGAGGGCATACTGTCTCCCCTTGATGGTGTGTTATTCTCTCTTGGTAGTGGTAGGGGCTTGCAGGGGCTTCTCCTGCAGGGTGGTCTACGCTATCCTAGTACGCCTGTGTCTGGTGCCAGCGGTGTGGTTCCGGGCCATCAGAACATATATATTGGGGGGAGAGGTGGAGTCGCGTAGGTCTAAGGGTAGGGAGTTCAATAGTATACTAGTTGCTGTAGCACTGGTGCTGGTAGGGGTAATTGTAGGTATTGTAGGGATATACTACTACTATGCTAGGGGGCCCTATTCTCCAAGTGGTGGTAGCGAGTACGTTGTAGCTAGGGTTCCGAGAATACAGGTAGTTAATGTTTACGCTAAGGGGTATCTTAGGGGACTGGATTATAGGGCGAATGTTACGGCTGTTCTAGAGAACCTGGGGGATCGTGGATGCTATGCTAACGTATACCTCTACTGTACATGTGATGGTGTAACTAAGGGGGTTTACGACTACGTGTATGTGCCTGGGAGAAGCTATGCTTATGCCTACGGGGATGTGGATGTAGCTTTTTGGAGTAACTGTAGGTGTGGGGCAAGAGTAGAGGACATAGAGTGTCCCTAGACCTCTGGGGAGCACCCTCTTTGATTAAATAATATCTTTTTTCCTTCTACGCCTAGTGTTCCCTCTCCTCTCTCTTTATAAGGTTCTCTACTTGTAACAAGGTATTCAGAGGGTTGGAGGGTTGTCTAGTCTTATTCAGGCAGTGGATTCTTTGGCTAGGTTGTTTGCTGGTATTAGGGGGTCTATGGGCAGTATTGTTGTGTCTAGGGTTGAGAGGAGTTTGGATGAGTATGTGGAGGCTACTGGTGTTTCTAGGGCATTGGAGTCTCCGGGTATTGTGGGTTTGTGGGAGGGTGGGCGTGGATTTGATGGTGTTGTGGGTTATGTGGATTCTAGTTCGCGTAGCATAGGCTTTAATCAGTCGAGGTTCACCATAACGGGTTTAGCTGTTAGCGTTAATGGTTTAATAGAGTTTTCGCCCAACGTGAGCGGTGTCTTAGCTACTAGGTTTCTTGGTGTAAAGTCTGTTAGACCGGTGCTTGAGAGAGTTGAGTCTAGTGGTTTGGGGTTTACGGTTGTTAAGAGTGTTGTTGGCGAGTACTATGATGTAGACTATAAGGATGATAATATTGGTGATGAGCTTAGAATAGAGTTGGAGAACCGTGCGTTGGAGAAGCTAGGTGGAATGGGGAGTGTGGATGTAGTGGTAGTTGATGGGCCAGTATACCATGCCCAACAGATACTATTCCACGATAACTGGAGGGAGAATAAGTATGCTAGAGCATTCTATGAGCTATTAAAGGATAGGGTAAAGGTCTTAGCAAATAGTAGTAAACCCGTAGTGGGGTTTGTTAAGAGGGTAGAGTATAGCCGTAAACTAGCGAAATGTGATGAAGTAGTGGAGATAATAGAAAAAGCTATGGGTAGGAGGCCTTCACCGGAAACAACTGATCCATTGATAGTTGAGTATCTTGCTGAAACCTATGTAAAGCCTAGGCTAATGCAGTTAGTGGTGATAGGCCCACTTCTACTAGAGTACAAGAGGAAGCCTAGAGGACTAGAAGAACTACTAGTAGAGAAGGTGTACTGGTACATTGCCCGTAAGACGCCACGAGGATACCAGATTGCACGAATAGAGGTGTTGAGGAAGCACTGGGATAGGTGGAAGAACACTATCCTGGAAGCACTTGACTTGTTGTTAAGCTCTCTTAGTCTTAGGGGTGTTCCAGTAGGCCTAGAAATAGTGGATAGGGCTTCACGTAGGCTAACAGCACTACTCTACATGTTGTTGTATCAGAGGCTTGCAGGTATAATTAGCTTAGCCTACGATGAATACGGTAAAGTTAACGAGGTTTATAGAGAACTAGTAGAATAGTATTCCTTAGAGGGTTGGCTGGCTATGGGGTTTCAGGATGTTTCTGATAAGCTTAGGGAGTTGATTAGTAGTGCTGTGGAGTTGGCTAGGAAGTTATCGGTTGATGGTAGAGTTATTGGTAGGATTACGAGGGTTCAGCCAGTAGAGGTTGTTGAGGATAAACGTGTTGTCTCGATAGAGGTTTCGTTTAAGGAGTACTTGGACTATATTGTGGGTGGAGGAGTGTTAGGGCTAGGCTCTATACTTGGCATAGTTAACCCTATAGTTAACCGTATAGTGTTGGGTAGGGTTATTGGTTATAGGAGGGAGGATCTATTATCGGCTATGAGGATACCTGTTACCACTGTAATAGAGGATCCGTCAACGCTTCAAACACCACTAGTACTAGGCTTAGACCTGGTAGCTGAAGCAGAGATAGGAGACAACGGGCTAGGTGAACCACAGCCACCGACAACCCCTATTGAGCCTGGATCACCTGTGATAGTTCCTAAGCCATTCATAGCGAAGAAGCTCTTGGGTATACCAGGTGAAGGCGTGTTGTTGGGCTACTTGGTTACTGGTAGTATTGTTAGGAGAGATATTGATGTGAGACTACCGTTGAAGACACTATACCATCACGTACTAGTTATTGGTACAACTGGTAGTGGTAAAACAGTGTTAATGAAGAATCTAGCATTATCAATACACTATGAGTACAGGGACTTGAATCCACTAGTAGTAGCATTTGACTTACAGGGAGACTACCTAACACTTGTGGAAGAGAATAGTGAGCTAGACCCCAGTGATAAGAGGTATAGTCCACTAGAGAGACTAACAGTAGTATTGCCGGTAACCAAGACCTTTCTAGAAGAGTTGAAGAAGAGCATAGATAGGAGTGTAGGGAGTGTTGAAGAGCTAGCAGGAGAGTTGGCTAGGAGGATAGCTGAGGAATATGTTGGTAAAACTTATCGTGACTACAGTATAGTTGGAGTAAACCCTAGCTTAAGGAGGGTAGATGAAGAAGACGTAGTGCTGGAGGCAGTAGACGTGGTTTTGGAGGGAGGGGGTAGAGAGTTATCCTTAACGATAATTCCGTGGAGTTTAAGGTATGTTGATGTTAGAGGCCAGTTAGGAGAATTTATGCCCATGTTTACTGATCAAGCAAGACTATTCCTACCAAAACTATTGGAGAAAGCACGGTGGAGTAGGCTTGAGAAAATAGTTACCAATATAGGTAATGTTGAAGCAATAGCTAGTAGGGATTTACAGCTACATAAGTCTACTACAGCTAATATCCTTAGAGGACTACTAGCACTAAACGATACGGGATTGTTCGATAACTATGTTGAATTAGATAAAACTGTTGGCCAAGGAGTCTATACGCGTAAGCCTCTTGTATGGATAGCTGAACCAGACTACAGGGTACTCTTCGAATTAGTAGCTAGTACGCTAGTAGTAGATCTTAGATGGGCTAACATGTATGCTACATCACCTTACACGCAGACAATAATAGTTTACAGGGTATTGGAGAGGATATTTAACTGGAAGGATGAGAGGCTTAGAGAAGGAAAGACTACTAGGCCAACAATAATACTAGTAGATGAAGCACACAACTACTTCCCACAGTCAATGAGAGAGAACTTTAGCAAGGATATAGTAGAGGCAACTATAAACAAGCTAACAAGACTTGGAAGGATTAGGAGGATAGGAGTAGTATTTGCAACTCATCAACCACAAGACCTAAACAACCTAGTAATCCAGTTAACTAATACCAAGGTAGCTTTTAGGAGTGATAAGAGGAGTTTAGAAGCAATAGGGCTGGGAGAATACTATGAAGTACTAAGAAACGCTCCAAGCGGATACACGGTGACGTCAAGCTACGCTATAAGAGCTCAGACAATAACAGTTCAAACACTGCCGCCACAAACAAGGCATCAGAAACCTTGATTGCATAATAGTTGATTTTACCTAGGTTAAGGGTTTTAGAGAGTGATTAAGCTATTAGGTGTTAATCCTTAAACAATACTCCTATGCCAGCCCATCCTTGCTTCCAGTCTTTAACTATTTCTACGTGCTTGTACTTGTGCTTTATTTCCGTCCAGAATCTAGGTACTCCGACAATGCCTTGGGGATCATATTTAGGGTCGTGGGGGGCTATGTCGTGGAAAGCTATTATGCCGTTTCTCCTAACTAGTGGTGAGTACATTTCAAAGTCTTTTCTAATACCTTCATATGTATGGTCTCCATCTATGAACAAGAAGTCTAGTTTTCCACTATCTAGTATTTTCTTGACTTCTTCAAGAGTCTTAGGGTTGTGGGAGTCTGCTCTTAGCAGGTATAGTCTTTGCCTTGGCTTCTTAAAGTACTTGTATAGAACTCCTCTCCACCTTGGATAACCTCCTCCAAATAATCCTCCTGGAAGATCAATGCTGATCACGGTAGCGTCTTCTCGAGCTAGTCTACACCAAATGAATAGTGTACCGCCATGTGCAGTACCTATTTCGAGAACGGTTTTGGGCTTAAGCTTGTCGACGAGTTCAGCGAGTCCTAGGATTTCCTCGTATACTTGAGCTGGCTTAATGTCAATGTAGGTATCGTGTCCTAGAAGGACACTTGCAATAGGATCCCTATACTTGAAGCTAAAGGCTAGGTCTACGACCTCCTTTGGGGAGGAAATATTATTGGATAACTTTTTGAGATGCCGGCCTGCTAGCCTAGCGATAAGCAAGTATCTTACAATATTGTAAACTGTTCCTGTAAGCCCCATAAGCTATTCAACCCTAGCTATCGCTACAGCGTTTACACTAAGTAAAAATACTTACGGCCTAATTACTGTTCTATACGAGTTTTTCATGGAGTATTATTCAGGTTGGGTTGGAGTTAAGGGGTGTATTCTTGAATTACTCTTATTCTGTTTGTGCTAGTATTTTTGGTGGTATTGTAGGTTTTCTTGTTTTTCTTAGTAGTTGGTTGTATAGGTTTTGGTGTCTTTGAGCCATTCGATGCCATTGTGTTCTTATTGCGTAGCTGTATAGTGAGCTCATGTATGGTACTATTAGGTCGTAGTTCCTCGTTACTGTTTTTATGGTTCGTGCTAGTTGTTGTGGTTTTTCTGGTGGTATTGTTAGTCTTGGTGCATGCTGGTATAGTTCTATGAGTTTGGGTACTCTGGTTCCTATTATTGGTTTTAAGCTCCCCATTGATAGGTGTAGCATTCCGCTTACGCTGTAGAATTTTACGCTTCTGTATGGTAATACTATTATGTCTGCTAACGCGTTTAGTTGTAGTATTTCATCGTTTTCTAGGTATCTTTCCCAGAAGACAAGATTTACTACTTTGTCTAGGGCTTCTAAGTGTTCTAGTACTCTTTTATCCCAGACTTCGCCTGCTACTATTAGTGTTAGGTCTTTCCTGGCTATTTTCATTATTTTTAGTGCTTCCAATAGTATGTCTAGTCCCTTATCTTTTTTGAGGAATCCTGGTATGACTGCTATTAGGCCGTTTATTCTTTCTTCTCTTAACTTTAGGTTTTCTAGTAGCTTTCTACGTGGGTACCCTAGGTATGGGTTTAGTAGTGTTCCATGGGGTATTCTCCATACTTTTCCTGGTTCTACTCCCTGGTTTCTTAGCTCGAATTCCTGTAGGTGACTGTGGACTATTACTGCGTTGTATTTGTTTAGTTTTTTCTGGAAAGGTATTGTTTCTGGCTCATTAGTGTATGGGTGGTGTACCGTGTGCATTGTTATTACTGTTTTATCTGCTAGTTCTTGTTGCTGTGCCCATTCAGTTATTCTTATTATCTCGTCACTGTAGCCGTATAGGCTGTAGTCGTGTTGTATGTGTAGTATGTCTACTCTACCTATTTCGTCTAACACCTTCCTTATGTTTGCTAGATTTGATCCTCCTCTAATGAATGCTGGGTATATGTATGCTCCAGCGTACTCATCGTACCATGTTTCCTTCTTAACTGTTTTATCGGCTACAACGTATACTTCTATTCTAGGGTTAAGGGATTTTAGTGACGCTATTAGCATTCTAGTATACTCAGCTATACCGCAATGTGTTGGCGGGTATGTTGAGATAAAAGCTACTCTCATATCGGCTCTCCTCATATATTTTTCCGGGGTTTGCTAGATATCTACGTTGTCCTCTACAACCATGTTATCGGCTCATAGCCGTTCTACCTCTTTTTACTCCCCCTAAGTCATTACTAGTACTTGAAGGTGTGTTGGCCCTGACGTCTAACTCATTGTTTTCTCCTAGTAGGCTTGGTAGTGTGGCTGGGTTATTTGATGAGGTTAGGCGTAGAAGTATTGGATTAGGTATTGCATCTATAGATTCTGTTGATGGTGTTGTCCTCTACTCTATAGCGTTTACTATTGCTTCTAGTAGGAGTAGTGTTCTCGTACTTGATCTTGGAGCTGGTATAGGCTATTCTACGCTATGGATTGCTGCTGGTGTTGAAGATGAGTGTAGGAGTGGTTCGTGTAGTGTTGTTGCTGTTGAACGTGTAGCTAGTAGGGCTAGGGAGATAGAATACCATGTTGGTAGGCTTGGGCTTAGGAAGACTAGGATTAGTGTTTGGGTAGGTGATGCACTAGTATTCCTTAAAGGACTAGACAAGGGGGTAGTTGACCTTGCATTCGTGGACGTAGATAAGGCATTGTATAAGGATGTATTAGAGCTACTTGAGGATAAGTTGAAGAGGGATGGTATAGTAGTATTCCATAACGCCTATTTTCCTACACCACCTAGTGAGTTCTTTAAAGCATTAGAGGATGGCTCATGGATTACTGGTTTTACTCCAACAAGTACTGGCATGATTATTGCTAGACCAGCATAGCAAGTAGTAGATGGATTAGCTTAGCTAAGTGAGCTTGACTTGTACGAAAAGGCTTTTAGAGTAGTCCAAGTTGTATTCTTTAACTAATATAGTGTTGGGAAACGCTTTTGCTAAGTGTTAAATAGTTTCCTAGAGAGATCTATTCTGTGTAGGTGCTCGTCTTTGGTTAGAGTTGGTAGGATAAAAGCTAGGAAGGTTAGGGTTGGTAGGATAAAGGGCTTTATAGGTGTAAGGAGTGGCGGTAAGGGTAAGACTCAGGATTATGAGGGAGGATAGGCGTTTAGATGTTGTTGCTCTCCTTAATAGTGGTTATGAAGCTGATAGCCCACAGCTCATGATACCTGTAGACCTAGCTAGGGTGTTAGGGCTATGGCCTCCACCACCATTAGCTCGTGAGGAGGTTTTTGAAACAGCTGGTGGGCCTATAAGGGTGTGGGTTGTTAGGAATGCTGCTGAAGTCAAGGTTATAGCGGGGGATGCTGAGTCTAAGACTGTTAGGGTAGATGTAGTGGTTTCACCTTTAGCTGATGAGCCCTTGATAAGTGATGTACTAGCTGGTGAACTAGAGTTAGCTGTTGAGGATTTTGCTAAAGGGTTGTGGAGGTTTAGGTGGGAGCCTAAGGAGAAGGTTAGAGAAAGTGAGAAGAAGTAAACCATGTTTCTGGGTAACTTGGTTTTCGGGTTCTCTTAAACACTGTTTTGCTGTGAATGGATAGTGTTTGTATACTTATTAGTTAGCGTCTTAGTATTTTTAGGGTGGAGTTTTGCCTTGACTTCTAGTATGGGTTTAGGTATTGACTTGGAAGACATAGTTAATACTGCGTTGAAGCTTGGTGCTAGTTGGGCTGATGTTAGGTTTCAAGAGTATCGTTACGAGTACATTGTTGTTGAGAATGGTGTGTTGAAGACTTATTCTACTAGTTTTAGCCGTGGTATTGGTGTTAGGGTTTTAGTTAACGGGTATCAGGGATTTGCTTCAACGAGTAGACTTGACTCTAACAGCATTGTTGAGACTGTTAAGCATGCTATATCTATTGCTAGGAGTAGTAGTCGTAGAGGAGTTAGGATTGAGTTGGAGGAGGTTAAACCTGCTAGGAGTAAGGTGTCATCTAGTTTCAAGGTCGACCCCTTCATGGTTGATCCTGAGGTTAAGGCTAAGCTTTTATTAGAGTTGAACAAGATTGCTACGAGTATCGATGGTGTACGTGCTGCTACTACGAGTATGGGGTTGCAGTTTGATAGACGCGTATATGTTTCTAGTGATGGAGGGTTCGTTGACTTAACTGTAAGGCTTGTTGGGTTAAGTCATCAAAGTATTGCTGGTGAAGCTGGTGTTATGGAGCGTGTCCATGATAGTCGTTCTCGTGTTGCTGGCTACGAGTTTATTGAGAAATATGAGTGGGAGGGTCTTGTACGTGAGGTTTCAGAGTTAGCTGTTAAGGCTTCTAGAGCTAAGACCCCTCCTCCCGGCTCATATACTGTTATATTATCACCTGAAGTAGTTGGCTTATTACTTCACGAAGCTTTTGGGCATGCTAGTGAGGGGGATAGTGTCTATTCTGGTGCTAGTGTTCTTGCAGGTAGGCTTGGTGAGAGAGTAGCTAGTAGGCATGTCACCATAATTGACGAGGGCGTTGTTGAGGGTGGCTACTACCATCCCTACGATGATGAGGGTGTTCGTAAGGAGAAAACCATTGTAGTTGAGGAGGGTGTGTTGAAGAATTATCTTACTTCTAGGGAAATTGCTTGGAGGCTTGGATTAAAGCCTACTGGTAATGCTCGTGCACAGGATTACGAGAATATACCTTTGGTTAGACAGACAAACTACTACATGGCTCCAGGAGACTATAGCTTTGATGAGCTATTAGAGGGTGTTGAGAGAGGATTATATGTTACAGGTAAGGGTGCTACTGGTGGTGAAGTTAATCCAGGTACTGGGACATTTACTTTTGGTGTAGGTGTTTCATGGATTATTGATAGAGGCGAGCTTAAGGAAATTGTTAGAGGTGTAAGTCTTAGTGGTATGATACTAGAGACTTTGATGGAGGTTGATGCTGTGGGCAGAGACTTAGAGATACGTACTGGTGTTTTCGGTGGATGTGGTAAGCATGGGCAAATGGTTAGAGTTGGTTTTGGTGGACCAACAATTAGGGTTAAGAGGATAACTGTTGGTGGGAGGTGAAGCTGGGATGATGTCTTCCGAAGTACTTGACCTGGATAAAGTGTTTAGTAGAGCTAGTAGTCTAGGTGTTAGTGAGCTAGAAGTCGTAGTCGACTACTCTAAGACTCTTGATATGGCTACGGTAAGGGATAGGATTGAGAAGGCTAAGTATTCTTCATCCGTAAGAATCGGCTATAGAGTAGTCGTTGACGGGAGAAAGGCTTTTCATGGAGCAACTATTACCTCAACTAGTGATGCTTTAAGGGTTCTAGAAGATGCTGTCAAGGTTGCTCGTATAAGTCCTAGAGATCCCTATTGGAGGAGTCTACCTAGAGGTATTGGTGGTGGAGTAGAGGTAGACGTGTATGATGAACGTACTGCAAGACTTGATGCCGACATAGTTGTTGACGTTATCTCGTCTACTATAGACTTGGTTAAGGACTATGATCCACGTACTAGCCCTGTAGTCGTCTCCATGTCTCTAGGTGTTGGTGAAAGAGTTATAGCTAATAATTATGGTGAAGAGGCTTCGAGGAGGGAGACATCAGTCTTCTTTACTGTTGGTGTTAGAGCTAGTGATAATGGTAGGGAGGGAGTGTACTATGAGTATAGGCTTTACCGTAGACTAGGTGATGTAGACTATGAGGGGTTGAGTAGAAGAGCTTGTAGTAGGGCATTAGATTCACTAAATGCTAAGCGCTTGGAGACTATGAAGACTACTATAGTATTTGAACCACTTATATGGGCGAGTATTATGACTGCTGTCCTGGTACCACCTATTACAGCTGATAATGTACAAGAGAATCGCTCACCACTTAAGAATAGGATTGGTGAGCAAGTTTTCAGCGAAGAAGTAGATATAGTTGATGACCCTCATATGCCCTGGAAACCTGGCTCAAGAAGCATAGATGATGAGGGCTTAGCTACTAAGAGGAAGAAGGTGTTTGAGAAAGGTGTTCTTAAGACATTCCTATACGACCACTACACTGCTAGTAGGGAAGGAAAGAGTTCTACTGGTAACGCCTACCGTAGAAGTCCTTGGAGTAGTCCTAGGCCTTGGCCTACAAATCTTCTATTAGAGCCAGGTAGCAGTAGCTTAGAAGAACTAGTTAGGGATGTAGGGTCAGGTATACTAGTAGCAAGTACTGTTGGTGAATGGCTATCTAATCCAGTTAGCGGGTTAGTAAATGCTACTATTAGCCACGGCTACGTAATTAAGAGTGGTGAGCTAGTACAACCAGTTAAAGGACTAACACTCTCAGATAACTTCTACGAAGCACTAAGCAAACGCCTCATAGGTGTATCCAGAGAATACGAATGCCTATTCAACGTATGCTCTCCTGGAGTAGCAATAAGAGATGTAGTAGTAGCTGGCAAATAGACCCAAATCCCCTACTACTCTAAACAATGTATTCTAACGCCAATAGTTAACCATACAGTCTCTTCAACTTACCTAAATGGATTTTTAATACAATTAATTGAGCTCCGTAAAGAAAATAATCTCTACCTAGAGTGCGATCCATGGTTTGTTTTCATGATTAAGTGGGCGAAAATACGATACCTATATATAGGATTGGGTTTCACGGTTCCAGTGTGGAACTTAGTTCCGGTGCGGAACCTTTGTCTTCGAATCCTAGAGTTAAGTCTTCTAAGAGAGAACTATCCGATAGCGAGCAAGAACTAAGTAAATCTAGCGAAACAGCTAAAAACACCACTAGGTCATCCGCATCAACTCCATCTACTTCACCAACTTCCAAGAAGCTAGTGCTCCACACTCCTAAGCTTGTAAGTGTTAAGGAGGTTTTAGAAGCTATAGAGGCTAGTATGATCAAGCTCCCTGAGAACCTTAAGAAGACGTTATCCAAGCTACCTATCGGACCATTAGGTGATCCACCCGTACTATTATACCAGGTAGCAGCGAACGATATTCTACTAAACTATCTTGAAGAAAAACACTCATCGCTGGTTGAGCTGCTGAAGCTTGTTTCTAAGGAGGTTCCAGGTGAGCTTCAGAGCTATGTTTGGTACCCTGTAAGCGACATGTTCTACAAGCTCAATGTAAGGTATAGTAAGCGTACTAGGACTTGGAGGTACGAGTTAAAGCCTGTAACCATTGCTAGTGTGATAAGTGGTCTTGCTAGAGCATATAGGAGTGCCACGAGGCTTAGAACACTAGAGCAGTCAGCCACCTACGCTAGGCTTAGAACCCTAATGACACGGGCAACACACTACGTCATGCCAGGCATGCCAGCACCACCAACAGGTGGCTGGGCACTTAAAGAACTATTTGATATACTTGGTCTACCAATACCAGTAGAAGAAGACGTATTCATAGAAAGATTCAAAGAAGTAGTTGGTGAGCCTCCAACTAAGGAGGGACTAGAAGTTCTTAGACGCATAGGGTTTATAATACCTAAGAAGAAGAAACCATGAAAATAATGTAATGTAAAAAACAATGGTTTTATTCTATTTTCTTTAGGCTACGAGAGCTATAGCTGCTACGCCTGCTCTTCCTCCAGCCTTCTCCTTTAGTTCCTCTACTCTTGTTCCTTTACCTACATAAGCTATGGCTATAGACTATGTTGACGTTTTATTGAAGTGTTCAACTACTATGGTGGTCTATTTAGACATTACTCTAAGTCGCTAACGAGGAGTATAAAATTGGGCAGTCAAATAAGACGCACCTTATATGAGAGCTTAAGGATTAAGCATTCACGATCTATATGGGTAGATGTATTTCATCTTTAACCTTACGGAAGACAATACTAGTACGGGTTTGCCTAACGTAGGGGTTTCTTAGCACGTTTTTAACGAAGGAGTCTAGTTCATCGATAGTCTTGAAGGATGCTATTACAGCTATATCGTGTTCGCCAGTAATATCGTATACAGCGAGAACATTAGGATGCTTTGAAAGCCATTCTTCAACTTCAAGAATATGTTGTCCATCAACATTAACTAGTATTAGAGCTGTAATCTGGTAGCCAAGCTTCTTATAGTCAATTCTAACAGTGTAGCCTAATATAATACCGTTTCTTTCAAGTCTACGAATACGTTCATAAACAGTTGAGTGTGGAGCACTAGCTCTACGAGCAATTTCACGTACACTAAGCCTAGAATCCTCAACGAGTACTCGGAGAATCCTCCTATCAAGATCGTCTACTCCGGACAAGTGTACACGCCCAGTATAGCTTATCTAAGGATTTCCTGGACAAGTGTATAGTAGGTTAAACCTGCTAATATATTTACTCGTACAATGCTAAGTTCAAAAACCAGTACAGCTAAAACCACCGGTAAGCAGGGGAGTATTACACTTGACCATATACCTACAACTACACTACACAGATCTATTAGGGGTATTAAGGTCGATAACTATAACATTAGAAGAGGAGCCACATAATCCAGGAGTAGAGGAAGTAGAAGTATTCATAGACGGATCAAGCGTGTACGGGTTTAGTGGAATAGAAGATAGTGATTTAAAGATAAAACCAGTACCAGAAACACTAGCTAAAACACCATGGGAAAGAAACATATACTTAGCAATATCAAGAGTATACAGAGTCAGTGGTAGGAGATTAGAAGTAGATCCAAGATACATAGCCGAGAGAGGACTAGAATACACGGAAAACATGGGATATAAGCCAGTAATGGGTGTTGAAATAGAGTTCTTCCTATTCAATAAGGTAAACGCTGTAGTAGAGCAGGGTAAACAAATACTAGAAATCACGTCAACTGAATCACCATGGTCTAATGGCATAGGGTTACCAGTAAAGAAGGTATACCATGTACCAGAACCACTAGATACAACAGCAGGTGTGAGAAGAGAAATAATAGAGGCTATGAAGGAGTTAGGCTATAAACTAGGTAAATCACATCACGAAGTAGCAAGTAGTGGTCAACTAGAAATATCATCGGGTAGCTACGACAATGTTAGGTTAGCTGACTATACACAGTTGTTTAAGAAAACAGCTAAAACAATAGCACTAAAACATGGGCTAACAGCAGTATTCCTACCTAAACCAATACCATGGGATAATGGTAGCGGTATGCATGTACACGTAAGCTTGTGGAGAAGTAATGAAAACTTGTTCTACGATCCAAACGATGAATATGGGCTAAGTAGCCTAGCAAGATACTTTATAGGAGGACTAATAGAGCATGGGCAAAGCCTATCAGCAATAGTATCCCCAACAACCAATAGCTATAAGAGACTAGTACCAGGCTATGAAGCACCAATATACCTTACATGGGGTCCAAGGAATCGTAGTACAGCAATACGTATACCAGCAACTAGTAAACCAGAACACACTAGAATAGAATATAGGCCACCAGATCCAACAGCAAACCCCTACCTAGCGTATACAGCAATACTATTAGCAGGACTTGATGGAGTAAAGAAGAAGATAGAGCCACCTCCACCTGTAAAGGAGAACGTATACAAGTGGGATAAAAGCAAGTTGAGAGAATACGGTATAAGACAGCTACCAAGAAATCTACTAGAAGCGCTAGATTACCTAGAATCTGACCATGATTACCTTAAACCAGTATTCTCCAAGCAAGTAATAGAAGAATACGTAGAGCTTAAAAGAAAAGAAGCATTAATAGTAGACTACATGCCAACACCAATGGAGTACAAGTACTATGCAAGTCTATGGTAACATAGCTCATAGTGAATGGAACCCGTCAACATAAGGATAAGATATTTTACGAGAAGAGGTTTAACGAATACTGTGGTGTATAGATGAAGGTTGTAGCAATCGCTGCTTATAGTGGTGTTCCTCCCCAAGAACTAGTAGAGAAAGCCAATGTATTCATAGAGGAACTAGCTAAATGTAACCCTAAGCCTATTCTAGCTCTTGGAGGCTACTGGGGCTTAATGAAAAACATAGTGGATAAAGCATTAAGTATAGGATTCACTGTACTCATATTCCCACCAATAGAACGTGAAGACTGGGATTACCCCGAGAAAACCATAGTCATTAAAAGTGGGGTTGGCTTTAGGCTAAGAAGTGTTATGCTTGTAAGAACAGGTGATGTGCTAGTAGCTATGGGTGGTGGAGCAGGCACAATGCAGGAAATAGTAACAGCTTATACTGAGGGAAGAGACGTCTACATGCTTTACCCAACAAGTCTACCAAGTGATAGGATTACTAGTATGACTCCACATCTAGATGATAGGGCTACTGCAACCATAAAAGTGTATAAGGATCCTAGAGAAATGGCTAAAGAAGTATGTAAAGCTATTAGAGGATGCTTTGAGGAAAAGTGATAGTTCTCAAGCCTTCTCCTAGGCCTTTACACCTGTATAGGCTAGCCCCCTTATAACATATTTCTGTACATAGAATGTTAATGCTAGTACTGGAAGCATTGATAGAATACCTGAACCAGCTAGTCTTCCCCAATCTATTGTGAATTCCTGGATATAGTTTGCTACTATCACAGTCACTGTGTACTTTTCAGGTGAGTTTATGAATATGAGTGCGTAGAGAAACTCATTCCAAGACATTATCATTGATAATACTAGTACAGTTACCAGTCCTGGCGCCATTGCCGGCAATATCACTCTTAACAGTGCTTGTAGTCTAGTAGCACCATCAACTAGTGCAGCCCACTCTATATCTCTTGGAACAGCTGTAAAGAATCCATGGAGCAACCATATAGTATATGGTAGAGTATAGACCTGGTAAGCTATTATTAATCCTAGCCTAGTATCCAGTAAACCCATACTTCTCAATATAGTGAATAATGGTATAGCTATTGTTATTGGAGGTATCATTCTTATAACCAGTACCCATACCAGGAACAAGTTACCTAATCTTGCAGGTAAACCTATACGCGCTAATCCGTAGGCTGCTAAGCTACCCAGTAGCAATGATAGTGTTGCAGCACCAGTTGACACTATGAGGCTATTCAACATGTATACATAGAATCTATCCTTGAATACCAGTTTAGCATAGTTCTCAAGCGTTGGGTGTAAAGGTACTGGTGTTGGAGGCCATAATAGTACTTCCCAGCTTTGCTTAAACGATGTAACTATTATCCAGTATAATGGGAATATTGTCCACGCTAATGCTAAGGCAATTACAACCCAATGTATTATACGTCCTATCTTAGAAGTTGTCCTCATATTCAACCACCTCTTCTAGTTATCTTTATATAAGTTATGATTATTGTAAGGACAACAGCTAACATTATAACTGCTTGTGCAGCAGCATAGCCGAAGTCGTAATAGCGGAAAGCATTCTTGTATATTATGAACGATAATACCTCAGTGGCGTTGCCCGGACCACCACCAGTTAGCGCAAAAACCTTATCGAATATCCTGAACGTATCGATTATTCTAAGCATTGCTACTACGAGTATGTGTCTTTTAACCAGTGGTAGTACTATGTATCTTGTTATCTGTGGTAGTGTTGCCCCATCAACTAGTGCAGCATTTATTATACTTGGCGGAATAGATTGTATTCCAGCATATATTACTAGGAATGCGAATGGAGTATACTGCCATAAATCAACTATTATTATTGACAACATAGCTGTTCTGACATCGCCTAGCCAGTTAACTGGTGGAAGCCCTACTAGCTTTAACATAGCATTTATTATACCGAATTCTGTATGATACATTATTCTCCAGAAAGACGAGATTACTATTGTTGGAAGCATCATAGGCATAACTATTAATGGTACTATTTTCTCGCGTCCACGAAACTCTATTGAGAAAGCTACTGCTAAGAGAAGACCTAGTAGAACCTCTAATACTGTTGCTCCTACAACAAATTGTAGTGTATTGATAAAAGCTGTTCTAAATAAGTTATCTGCTATTAGCCGGGCATAGTTTGATAATCCATTGTAGATTAGCTTAAAGCCTGCATATACGTCTACTTTGTGAAACGATAGAAATACTACATCTACTATAGGGTATACGGCTAGTGTTAAGAGAATTAAAGCTGCTGGTGCTATGAAGACTAAGCCCATGTACTCATCTCTAATCCTCATATTTAGGCACCGAGAACTATACTACATGAGGATGGGCTCTGCTAGATCTTATGAGAGTTGTTAATGGTAAAAAATATTATGTTTTGTACCGAGTATAAAATAGTTTATTAAGCTACTTAGCCTCCAAGAACTTTCTCTAACTCCTCTTGAGCTTTCTTTAATGCTTCTTCTGGCGACAGTGTACCTGTAAGTGCTTGGTGTATATAGTTTGCTAGTATGTCCTCTACTCTACTCCACTGTGGTAGCCTTGGTCTTGGCTGAGCGTTTCTTAGTGCTTCAAGTTGTGTTGGATACCATGGATACTTAGCTTTAACATCATCGTCTAGGTATACGCTTGCACGTGTTGGTGGTACACCTACTTCTAATGCAAGCTTCTTCTGCATATCCTTGCTTAACACGAATAATATGAAGTCTAGTGCTAGATCCTTGTTCTTTG
Source organism: Pyrodictiaceae archaeon (assembly GCA_015521735.1). Lineage (GTDB taxonomy): Archaea > Thermoproteota > Thermoprotei_A > Sulfolobales > WANQ01 > WANQ01. The sequence continues at coordinate 83,884 of WANQ01000030.1, forward strand.
ACGTAACAGGTATTCCTAGGAGCCATGCACCAATCATAGGTTTAGCTCCAGGTGGAACAGTTACAACGACCTTGCCTGCAACCTTAGACTTCTCGGGGTTGTTTAGATCGGGTACCCATGCTGGCCACACAATACTCATAGCTGTTTGTCCATTGTATAGTGCAGCTTTTATTTCAGGTGAATCGTAGTTTTCAACACCAGGTGGAGCATACTTCTTCAACTCTAAGAATGTTTTTAAGGCCTTTATCCCTGCATCACTATATACTGCTGGCTTACCGTTCTCGTCAACTATTCTAGCACCATAACCCCAGAATATTGGTAAGAAGTTGGTTACTACGGGATTACCCTTCTTGCCCCTTATAACGTAGCCGTAAACCTTGCCATTCTCACCTTCATATATTGTTTTAGCAGCTTTTAACACGTCATCCCATGTCTTGGGTTCTGGTAGACCATACTTGTCGAATAAGTCTTTGCGATACACGAATAACTGTACATTACCAACATATGGTAACGCATATAGTTTACCCTGATACTTACATACCTCAATAGTTGTTGGTATAAAGTCTGGGTCAACTTGTATACCCTTCTCTTGTAACATCTTACCTATATCGACAAGGAATCCTTGAGAAGCAAATCCTGCAAGCCATGGATCATCCATCATCACTACATCGAAGGCTCCAGTCTTCTCTATAGCTTCAGTAGAAAGCTTATCATATAGCTCTTTATATCCTAATTCTTGTACAACTACCTCAACACCCTTCAACTTCTGATACTCTTGTGCTGCAACCTTTAATCCCTCAGCATAAGTACCACTACGTGCAAGAACTACTAGTTTCTTAGGTGGTGCTTGCTGAGAGTAGTAAGCCCATATTCCAATACCTATTACTACAATGACGACAATTATAATTGCTACTAGAACAGTTTTAGAGAGACCCTTAGCTAAAAGGCTCATATAGTTTTACACCTCCTAAGAAAGCTGATTATTTCTTACTCTCTGACTTACAGTATACCCACTATGTAATTATTAAATATAACTGAAAACACTTTTTAAGCAAACACTATTAGCACAAACTACTACTTATAGGTAGTATAATACTTTAAATACAACGTAGCCTAGTATCATCCACATTATGTTGTTACTCATGTAATTATTGATAGAAAACTAGAAAGAACACCTATAACAAGTTTATAGCGAGGTACAAGTCTTGGAGAGAAATGACCTCATAACTATTACCATGAATATGGCGAAGAAAGAGAAAGAATATGCCGAGTCAGTAAAGGATACTGCAAAATTCTTCCGACACCCACTTGTCAAGGTGTTAATTGAAGCTATTTCACTAGATTCAGAAAAGCATCACTTATTGTTTAATGTCCTAGCACAACTATTTGAGCAGAAGGCTTTAGCACCAGTTGTAGATGAACTCTTAACATTACCTAAAGAGGACATAAATATTGTTATTTCAATGATACGTGACCATATAAGAGTTGAAACAGAAATGATTGAAATGGTTAGGAAACTTATGGATAAAGTAGAAGATGAAGATATTAGGACAGTGTTAAGCTACATTTACGACGACGAGGTTAGACATCATAAACTGTTAACTGATATAGAGCAGAAGATCATTACTAAGTACGAGGAAAAGAAAGAAGAGTAGGCGTCGGCTCGCTCCACCATATTCTTCACAAAGGTTTTTCTGTAACGTCCCTGCCTCCTCATCCGCCTATAATGTATTCTACCCAATGAGGTAAAAAATAATATGTTTTTCTCGTAATACTGGTTTCAAAGATTATGCTATCTTGGTTGTGTTGCTCTATGGAAGTACGTGTCTACTACTTCCCATTTACCCTTATAGAATACTTTGAGTTGTCTTTCTGGCCCAGTATTATCTGCTATTAGTTTACCGTTTCTTATCACGTATAGTGGTGGTCCTAGTATTCTTAGTACATCTACATCTGTGAGACCGTTTAGTATTACTAGGTTTGCTTTCTTACCCTTTTCTACACCATAGTCTTCGTAGCCTTTTCTCCAAGCTTTAGCAGCGTTATAGGTTATTAGGTCTAGTGCTTTGAATAGGTCGCTCCAACCCATCATTTGGTCAACGTGTATGGCCATGAATAGTGCTTGTAGCATATCCCCTACTCCAAGTGGGTACCATGGGTCTAGTACGCAGTCGTGTCCTAGTGCAACGTTTATGCCGTTCTCTAGGTATAGCTTTATTGGTGCCATGCCACGTCTCTTGGGGTAGAAGTCGAATCTTCCCTGTAAATATATGTTTATTAGTGGGTTAGCTATGATTGTTATACCTGCTTTTCTTATAAGTGGCATGATTCTGTAACGGTATGCTGGATCCCAGCTATGACTTGCTGTTACGTGTCCTGCTGTTACTCTACCCTGCCATCCATACTTTAACGTGTACTTAGCTACTACTTCTAGGTTCCTTGATATAGGGTCATCTGTTTCATCTACGTGTCCATCTATGTCTCTATCGTACTCCTTAGCTATCTTGAAGGCTACTTCAATGGACTTTACAGCGTCTTCACGGGTGTATTCATTGTGTGGTATCATTCCGACATTATCTGCTCCAAGTTCTACTGCTTTTCTGAGGTACTCAGCGTTTTCTGGTTCAGTCATTATACCGTCTTGGGGAAAAGCTGTTACCTGTATGTCTACTAGATCCTTGAATAATTCTCTTGCTTTAACAAGTGCTTTTACTGTTGTTAGAGTCTTCTCTGTTGTATCAGCATGTGTGCGTATGAATAGTGTACCGTATGCTACATGCCATTTAATGTATTCTTCTACTCTTCTAAGGATATCCTCTTCTGTTATCTTCTTCTTGTACTCTGCCCAAATAGCTATACCCTCCCATAACGTACCAGATTCATTGTATTTTGGATCACCTATTGTTAGAACTGAGTCTAGGTGGTGGTGCATGTTGAAGAAGGCAGGTGATACTAGTCGGCCTTTAGCATCTATTTCTACTTCGCCGTGCCCGTTTATATGTTCTTTTATATCCTCTATTCTATCATTAACTATTGCTATGTCAAATGTTTTATCATATGGTCTACCACGTATACGAGTATTTCTTATAACTAAATCATATTTTTCAACCACTACTGACACCCAAAGAGCAATTTGCTAGGAGTATACACCATGCATAGGAAGATAGAGGGGTAGGACAGTAGTTAAGAGTAAACAAAGTTACATTACACCTAAGATGTTTGTTAACTCTTATTTTAGCTAACTTTCTTTTCCTTTAAGTACCTTAGCTCTGGTAACATGTAGTCTTTCATTGCTAGCCCGAAGATTAGCTGGAAGAATGCTGATATGAAGAATCCGTAGTACCATGCTAGTTCTATTCCAGGTACTGGTATGAAGCCGAAGTATACTTGTAGGTTTCCTTGTATAGCGCTTATAATGTATTCTCCTATTATTCCTAGGAAGAATGCTGCTAAACTATAGACGTTGAATCCTCCACTATAAGCGTAGATACCACGTGGGTTATAGAGTTCTTCTAGTACTATTCTGTGTCTTCTTAGTACCCAGTAATCTATGACCATGACTCCTGCTATTGGTCCTAGCCACATTGAGTAGTACCAGTTGAATAGTAGTAGGTAGTTTGCTACGTCTAATGCCTTACTCCAATAGACTATGCTGTAGGGACCTATGACTAGCCATGCAAGGAATGTTGCTATGCTAACAGCTTTCTCCCAAGACACGTATACTAGTCTTATAACACCATTAGCTGCTGCTGGTACATCGCCAGTAACATTTGTTGAGCCAGTAGCTAGTGTAGCGAATAGTAGTCCGAAGAATCCTAGTGCTGGTATTGGTGCGTACTTAGCTATAATGTCTATTGGACTATATATTCCTCCTGTAAGCACTGTTGCTACATAGCCTAGGTATGTTCCTACTACTTGTGGGAGAATTAGGCCAAATACGTGGCCTATTGGTAGTGTTGACATGGACTTATTGTAGCGACAAATATCTGATACGTTTAACGCTATAGTACCCCACCATGCTGTCTGCACTGCTACTTCTAGGAAGAAGTTACCACTAAGCCATCCTACTTGTTGCTCCCATACAGGTATTGGTACTCCTGGAAACCTTTGTGTAAGATACCATACAAACCATGCGAAGAATACCATTAGTAGTGGTCCAGCAATAACATCTAGGTATTTTATGCCTTTAATTTTCTTCATTCCAACAGCCCATACGAACAACAAGTATACTACGAATGTTATTGGAGTATACTTGAGGCCTTCAGTTACTATAACTTCTGTTGGGAATCCTGCTATTAGCATAGCCATTTCCGTTATAGCCCATGCAGCAATATAGCCGTCAACACCATACCAGAATATCGATACAATTACTCTTACAAGCAATGGTATTATTGAGCCCTTATACCCGAAAGTGTATCTCAACTGTACTGGGAATGGTATACCGTACTTAACGCCTACGTATCCGTTAAGAGTCATTATTATTGCTACAACAGTATTACCTATAGTAGCAGCTACTATTGTTTGCACTAGATTCAATTTCAGTATTTGAGCAAACCATCCTAGGAAGAATATAGATGTAGTGATAGCCATTGACAATATCATTAACGTGTAACCAATAGTTCCTACATGTCTTTCTTCAGGTTTTGTTGGTAGAAGTTCAGGTCTATCAACGTATTTGAATCCCACTGTTGTAGGAGAACTCACTGCTCCCACAGAGGAACTAGTTTAAAGTGTAATATTTAAAATATTCCTTTATAACCTATTTCACAGAATCAAAAATGTGAGGAGTGGCTCTAGGTTGAGTTCTGAAGAACTATTCTTCTATGGTTTAATAGCAGTTATAATAGGGTTAGGGATACCACTATTAGTATTATCGATTATAAGTATGTGGAGTAAGCATAAGGCATTAAAGCTCTACGCTAATCATATAAAAGCTACAATGAATCTTCCTGAGGTTAAGAAGTTTATAGATAAGGTACGTAAGCCGTTGATAGAAGTAGATGAGGATAAGAAGAAGGGTCAAGTAATAGTTATATGGAAGGATAGTATGAGGAGAGGATATAATCCCTCAGTTTGGATCTATGTTGACAAGTATTCTGTTAAGCCTTTGAAGATACAGGTTTACCCTGAAACACCTTATAAGAAGCCTAGTACTAGGAAGCTAGCCTAGCTACATATCAGCAACAGACTTTGACCTATACATGGCTCTAATGTTATAGTTATGTTACCCAGATTCTCTTTACATGAGTGTTGTCGAAGTCTTTGTCTTCTGTTGCTATTAACTGTATACCATTATTATCCATTGTTGCAAGGTGTAATGCATCTGAGGGCTTTAAGCCGTATTTAACCATGTATTTCTCTGCCCTCACATACTCTTCTAAGCCTAGTGGTAGTATTGTAACGTAGGGTAGTATTGCCTTATCTATTAGCTCTAGGGTATCCTCTACTGGTACGCCATACTTCTTCTTTGAAACATATATTGCCTCATCTAAAACTAGTACATTAGTGTATAACTCGCTTTCTACTAGTAGTTTTAACCAGAACTCTTCTATCCTCCTAGCATCTTTCTCTGGAAGTACTACATTTAAGTATATGATTAGGCTAGCATCTACGAAAACCCTCATTACTCAAACTCCTCTTCTAGGTCAACCAAGGCTAGTTCGCCAAGCCTAGCAGTTTTAGAGTACTTAATCCTACTTCTACGCTTTCTAATCCACTCCACTATTTCCCTAGGATCTTCAACACCCTTAACTAGTAGTCCATTACTTGTTGGCTCAACTATAACGTAGCCTCTCTCCCTAATGCGATAGGCTTCTCTTAGGATTTTGGGAATCACTATTTGTCCTTTAGGCCCGACTTTTACTCTTAGTTTAACCACTAGTAGCACCAAGTATAACTACTAGTTAAACCGTTAAATAAGCTTATATATCTATTTTCTAGGAAGGTTCTTCTTTATTATTTCAGCTAGTTTAAGTACAAGCTCATCTAATGTCTTGATAAACTCCTCTTCACTCGACAAGACTAGCTGTTCCTTTTCTAGTATAGCTTTCTTTAACTCGATTAACTCAGGTGTTGCTCTTGATTCTTTCTCCATTAGCTCTACTAGTTTTACTGCTGCATCCAGTAGTCTTAGTGGAGCATATATTTGTGGTTCATCAATTACTCCTCTTGCACTAGTAATAAGGAATGAAAGTAGCTCAAAATATGGATCCCATAGCAGTCTTGACCTACTATTCAAGGCCAAGCACCCCCTATTAATTAGAGGTATAAGCATTATTTACTGTTGTCTATTGAGCTACTTAGGTTATAGCCATAAGCGTTTACGTGGACTACCTTATTTAGAGTCTTCCTACTAGGAGGTTTAGGCCATTCTTTTGGGTAGCCTAGGCTTAATAGCATAACTGGTTCTACATGGTCTGGTATGTCTAGTATCTTCTTTAGGGCTTGCTTGTTAAATGATAGTATAGGGCATGAACCTATTCCTAGTGAATAAGCCATTAACATCATGTTCTGGGCCGCCATAGCCGTGTCCATTACCGCCATTAATTCTCCTAGTCTTCCACCCTTTACTGCAATCTTCTTATTATAGCATAGTACTATGATTGCTTGGGGATTACCGTAGAGTCCTGGTGATACTAGTTTTACAGCTCTAATAACGTCTTTGTCAGTGATTAATATGAATTCACGTGACTGTAGATTACTTCCACTAGGAGCCCATAATCCTGCTTCTAGTACTAGTTTAAGATGATCCCATGGAATCTCCTTGTCAATGTAGTTACGTATACTTCTACGTCCTCTAATTACTTCGTAAACTATCTTAGCTTTCTCAGGTAATTCTCGAGGGGCCAAGAATACTTCGACCCCGTAAACGTTTTAGTCACTATACTTGTTGTAGTAAAATAAGTATTTTACGTAAACCATGTAGGACGTATCCTGTAGGTACTGTAAATGTGTTGTCGGGTTATTAGTATAGTTTAGAAATCTTTACTGGAAAGTAGTATTTCTTAAGCCATGTTGCATGCTTTGTAGTTCTTGGCGAGAGAGTTAAGCCCTCACCTACTACTTTGACCACGTGGTAGGGCTTTAGTGGTGGAGGCATTATAGTTACTACGTAGAGTCTTCCACTATTATCTTTAAGCTGGTTTAAATTATTGTATTCTTTCAATGTAAGGCTAAGATCTACTGGATCTACATGTAGTACTAGTTGCTTACTACCTATCCTTATTATTGTTGGCTCATCATACTTCTTACCGTGCTCTCTTAGTATTTCCTCTACTCTAAGTAGTACACTAGCCTCATCCCTACCTGCTACAATTAACTTCTTAGTGAATGATCTTATTTCACTAATATCCCTGTTATAGTTTGCTAGGACTACTGGTATGAATCGTACACCTAGTATTCTTAGTGCATTGTATCTATGGTGTCCATCTATTATTACATGGGTTTTCTCATCAACTATTACTGGTTTTTCTATTATTTTTCTAGAAGCAAGGTCTCTCAATAGTATTGCTAGCCTATCACTGACTACATCTTCGTGTGGTATTAGTTCCCTTAATGGTAGTAGCTCTATTCTCTTCTTACTATGCGACACAATGATATCATCCTCGTTTAGACTAGTTTCTCTTGTATTCTTGGAAGGTTCTTTAAGTTTACTTTATTTGGGCCTGTATCAACTAGTTTTCCTTCAAGGTAGTCTTGGTATCCCTTTAAGTCTAATAGTCCATGTCCGCTTAGATTGAATAGTATTATCTTCTTTTCGCCTTGCTTCTTTGCTTTTAATGCTTCATCTATTACTGCTTTTACTGCATGAGCACTTTCTGGTGCTGGTACTATTCCTTCTGTTTGTGCAAATAGTTGTGCTGCTTTGAATACTTCTAGTTGACTGTATGCTACTGGTTCTACTATTCCATGGTTTACAAGTATGCTTAGTGTTGGAGCAACTCCATGATATCTAAGTCCTCCTGCATGAATAGGTGGTGGAGTATAGTCATGTCCTAGTGTATGCATTTTTAGTAGTGGTGTTAGCCTAGCTGTATCACCGTAATCGTATGCGTATACTCCTTTAGTCATTGTTGGTACTGCTTTTGGTTCAACAGCAATGAACCTTGTATTGCTTTTACCCTTTAACCTATCCTCCATGAAGGGGTATGCTAGTCCTGCAAAATTGCTTCCACCTCCAACACACCCGATTACTAGGTCTGGGTTTTCTTCTCCTATTAGTTCTAGTTGACTTTTTGCTTCAAGGCCTATAACTGTTTGATGCAATAGTACGTGGTTTAATACTGATCCTAGACTATACTTTGTATCATCCCTACTTAATGCGTCCTCTATTGCCTCGCTAATAGCTATTCCAAGACTACCAGGATTATCTGGGTCTTTTTCAAGTATGCTTCTACCACTCTTAGTGTACGGGCTTGGACTTGGTATTACCTCAGCTCCGTAGAGTTCCATTAGTATTCTCCTATATGGTTTTTGCTCATAGCTAATCCTAACCATGTATACTCTAAGTTTTAAGCCAAAGAAAGCTGTTGCTAATGCTAAAGCACTACCCCATTGACCTGCACCAGTTTCAGTTGTTAGCCTCTCTACTCCTTCAGCATGGTTATAGTATGCTTGAGCTATAGCCGTGTTAACCTTATGTGAACCAGTTGGTGTTACTCCCTCATACTTGAAGTATATCTTAGCGGGTGTACCTAGTAGTTTTTCAAGTCTTCGGGCTCTTAGGAGTGGTGTTGGTCTACCAATCTCAATGTAGGCTTCTCTAACCTCGTCTGGTATCCTAACATACTTCTCCGTGGAGAACTCTTGTTCTATTAAGCTACGAGGAAATAATGGTTCTAGGTCTCTAGGTTTTACGGGTTCTCCACTAGGTTTTAATGGTGGTGGAAGTTGTTCTGGTAGAATTGGTAGTATGTTAAACCATTTAGTTGGAACTATTTCTTCTAGTTGAGGAGATCTTATGAGGCTTAACTCCATTGGCGCATGTTCTAACCTCACTTGGTGGGAGTACTTTCCCATATATAAGTTTTGTGTACTATGGTTACAGTGTCGTACTTTTCGACTACACGGTTTCTCTAAGATAATGTTTTTAAGGGCTGAGAACTCTTAAGCTCTTAGAGTACTTTAACAGTGTTTAAGGTGATTCTATGCCATTGCAGGTAAGGGACCTAGTGGTGAGGATCAGGGGGTTAGGCAAGGTAGTTGTAGATGGTGTTAACTTAGAAGTTGGTAAGGGTGAGATAGTAGCATTGATGGGTCCTAATGGTAGTGGTAAGAGTAGTTTAGCCTACACTATCATGGGTCATCCACGATACGAAGTCGTTTCTGGGGACATTGTTGTTGATGGTGAAAGTATAGTAGGTTTATCGCCAGAAGAGAGGAGTCTCAAGGGCTTATTCCTTGGCTTCCAAAATCCAGTAGAAGTTGAGGGTGTTAAGCTCTCAAACCTAATAATTGCATCCTATAATAAGAGGATTGGTGAAAGAGATTTATTGAAGACTAGTAATCCTAGAATAATAGTTGAGATAAACAAGTATGCTTCTATCCTAGGTTTGCGTAGAGAGTTATTGTATAGAGACGTTAATGTAGGTTTCAGTGGTGGTGAACGTAAACGCTCGGAAATGCTTCAAGCCCTCATACTTAATCCACGCTACGTTATACTAGATGAACCCGATAGCGGATTAGATGTTGATGGTGTTAAGGTTATTGCTAATGCTATAGAAACGCTTAGGTCTAGGAATACTGGTGTATTATTGATTACACATTACACTAGGATCTTAAGGTATGTTAAACCTAGTAGAGTATACGTTATGGTTAATGGTAGAATAGTTGAGAAGGGAGGCTACGAACTAGCTGAGAAAATCGACCGTGAAGGCTATAGCGTGTATCAATAAGAAGGTGAGGTTTATGGCTGGTGGCGGATTAGAGGAATTAGCTAAGATTAAGAGCTTTGATGAACTACTAGGTATTGCTAGTACTTATCCTAGAGAGATAGTATTACGTGGAAGGATTGAGCGAGGACTAATTGAGGAGATCTCTAGGGTCAAGAAGGAACCCGACTGGATGCGAAGACTTAGACTACGTGCTTTAGAGTTATTTGAGAAACTACCTACACCTAAATGGGTTATTGGTTTAGACGAGATTGATTTAGAGGAAATAGCTTACTATGTTAAACCACTAGCTGATAGAGTTGAGAGCTGGGATGATCTACCACAGTGGATAAAGGATTACTATAAGAAGCTAGGATTACCTGAAATAGAAGCGCGATTCCTCTCCGGTATAAACACGGTCTTTGACAGTGAAACAGTATTACATAGAGTTAAAGAGGAGCTTCGTAGTAAAGGCGTTGTAATGATACCTCTTGAGGAAGCTCTTAGAAAATACCCTGAATTCGTTAAAGAATACTTTGGTAGAGTATTCCCTATGAGTGATCACAAGTTTGCAGCACTACACTATGCCTTATGGAGTGGTGGTGTATTTGTATATGTACCACCTAGTGTAAGAGTTGAACAGCCTATTGAAGCATTCTTCTTCGTAGGCTCTGAGCTTGAAGGACAATTTGAGCATACACTTATCGTGATGGGTGAGGGTAGTAGTCTACATTTTATTGAGGGTTGTAGTGCACCTATGTTTAAGAAATATAGTTTCCATGATGGAATGGTTGAATTATACGTGCATCGTGGAGCTGAGTTAAAGTTTACGACTGTGCAGAACTGGAGTCGTAACATAGTTAACTTTAACAATAAGCGAGCAATTATTGAAGAAAACGGCTATGTGGAATGGCTTGAAGCTAGTATTGGTAGTAAGCTAACCTACACCTATCCTACAAGTATATTGAAGGGGCGTGGTGCTAGGACTAGGAATATAAATGTAGCTATTTCTAATGGTCCTTTCATAAAAGATACTGGCGGTAAAGCTATACACCTTGCACCAAATACACATAGCATACTGGTATCTAAGAGTATTAGTAGTAATAGAGGTTTAACAGTATACCGTGGACTAGTTAGAATAACTCGTGGAGCAATAGGAAGTACAAGCCATGTCCAATGCGATAGCCTTATCCTAGACAATACTGGTAAAGCATATACTTATCCTAGAAATGAGGTTGAAGAACCAGAAGCAGAAGTAACTCATGAAGCAACAACAGGTAGGCTTGGTGAAGACCAGTTATTCTACCTACAGTCAAGAGGGCTAAGTGAAGGTGAGGCTAAGAGCCTAATAGTACTAGGCTTCATACGCGATGTACTACAAGGCCTACCATTAGAGTATGTTAGCGTGTTATCTAAGGTAATTGAGTTAGAGTTTAGCGAGTATGGAGGTGTTGGTTAATGAAGCTTCCACATATTAAAGAGTATTCTAGGAAGGGTTTAACGAGTATACCCTACCAATTTGTTGGCGATTCCCCCACCATTAAGTACTATACTAGGTGGAGCTATTTTACACCATATATTGAGTCTTTGTACAAGAACCCAACTATTAGTATAGAATCACCAGGTGATAGTGAAGAATGGACTATAAATGTTGGGCCAAAGTGTAGAGGATTAACTAGGAATGTTAGCGGGTTATCCTATACATCGACTTCTAATGCTAATGTAGGTGTTAATGTTGAAAACAAGGTTATTGCAGCACACTATGTTGCATTAGATAAGGTTGACGTAGTACACATAACTGATACACTGGATAATACTGTATCTGTGAATCTCTGTTACCCTAGAACATCTTCTAAGTGGATTTCAAGGCATTTAATAGTTGTTGTAGATCCTGATGTAAGTGTTAAGTTGTTGTTGAGGGATGCTAGTAGGGGTTATGTTGACTATGCTGTTTCAACTATTATAGAATTCATTATTGGGAGCAGAGCTAGGGTTGAGTTATTGGAGGTTACTATTCCTCCTACTAAGTCTCCAAGCTACTATTTGAGGAGGATGATGATAGGGGATAGTGCTAGAGTTAATGTATCGGGGATAAGTAGTGGTGGATTAATGCATCATCATAGAGTTGAAAGTGTTGTTAAGAAGGATAGCGTATTGGTTGAGAAGAGACTTTGTATTGGTAGATGGAGTACTAGGTCAGATAATATCATTAATACTGTACATCGCGGCATGTACTCTAGAAGTAGTATTGAAGCTTATGGTGTAGCACTTGATTCATCCTATGTAGTAGTACGTGGTAATGTTAGGATTTCTGAAGAAGCTAAACGTGCAAGTACTACGTTTAAGGCTCGTGTCCTATTATTTGGACAAAACTCTAAGGGATATACTGCTCCAATGATAGAAGTTGATACTGGTGACATACTACAGGCTTCTCATAGTGCTAGCCAGTATAGACTTGGTGTTAATGAATTATTCTATCTAAGATCTCGTGGCCTCAGCTTTGAGGAAATAGAAGACTTAGTAATTAATGGTCTTCTAGACAAAATCATTAATGATATAGGCGTAGACCTAAGCTTAGTCAAAGAAGACTTAAGCTCAATTAACTTAAAACTCATCCAACATAGCTTAGAACATGAGGTTTAAGTCCAAGATACTCAGCTGCTGTTAACATTGTGATACCCTTCTTCTCTGCTTCTCTCCATGCTTTCATGGTTCTTTCACGAAATCTTGGCTCTCGTACCAAGTGGTGATCATATATTATCAGCTTAAGCCTACTTGACTCATCAATTATTCTTACTAAGTTCTCTATAGCTCTATTAAGGTTTATTTGGTTAAGCATATAGCCTAATAGATAGGTTGGTGGACCATCAAGTACTAGTATGTCTGGGTCTTCATCTATAATCATCAATGCGTAATCCTCTATTATTGGTCCATTAACATCTGATGAATAGTATACCTTGGCTTTAGGTAACTCAATTATAACTGATATTATCCATCCTACTCTAGAAAACTCTACTCCATGAAATAATGGCTTAGTGAACTTTATTCTAACACCCTCATACTCTATGGTTCTTCCATCAACGAATTCAACGATTGTATCATTTCCACGTATTTCGGGTATTCTCTTGTAGCTCTTCCACTTACTTACTCTTTCCATAAACCATTGTAAGCCCATGGATAATAATTGTTGTTTTCTCTTAGCGTAGTCTCCATAGTCTCTTCTAAGTGCTTCGATAAGGTCTTGTAGTGGATCTGGGTACTCTTTTTCTTCTGGTTCTAGTAGTATCTCAGCTAGGTTTAATCCCATGCTTGCGTATAGTTTTTCGTAGAAATGATATGCTCTATTTCTCTGAGAGTCATTTATGTATTCATTAGGGTTTTTTGCTAGTATTCTCTTACCGAGGTATAGGGGTATTTCGTTTTCTTCGTGTAAGTAGTGGTCGTAGTGATAGTGTGTTATTATTACTATACTTGATTCTCGTAGCTTGCTTACTATTTTATTTCGTGCTTCTTCTCTTAGCTTTATCTTTACTTCTCTAGGTGCAGGATAGCTTGGATGCATAATTGCTACTCCTGGATCCACTATTATCTTCTTGTCACCGTGTTTTAGTAGAATGCAGGCTGACTTAGCACCTAGTGAATCAAACCATACAAGCTCCAGGAACTCTCTAGTATCCAATACTTGTCCCTACCCTTTATAGAGCTAACTAGGGTTAAAGAACTCAGTACTAATTACTAAGTTGTTGGGAAAAAAGTGCTTCCTGTGTTTAATGCTTTTATTGTTATCTTCTAGTTACTGCTATTACTACTGCTACTACTGCTATTATTATTGCTATTACTGCTACTATCATTAACATCATGGTTGTATCGAGTTTTAGTGGTGGTATACCATCTGTTGTTTTCTGTTCTTCTTCTACAATTTCTGTTTTCTCTGATATGACTTGCTGTTCTGTTTTGATGTGGCTGGTTGTTGCTGGTGTTGTAGGTTGTGTACTTATTTCGCTTACTTCACTTGTTTCTTCTATAGTTGTTTGTGGTGTTTCTATTTGTTCGCCTACTTTGATGTTCTTTGTTTTAGCACTTAGTATTTGGTCTGTAAAGTCTATTGATAGTCTATGTTCGCTTAAAGTTACTGATACGAGTATTACTGTTCTAGATGGTGTTGATGCTAGGATTGTGTATTCTACGGGTTCGTTATCTACTAGTACTCTTCTTACTCTAATATTTCCTGGTAACTCTATTAGTATTGAGCCTGTACCCCTACCTGATACTACTAGTTCTAGTCTTGTACTGCTATAGTCTACACTAGCTATCTCAGCGTTTGCTGCTGTGAATTTTACTACTCCTATACCTTCTTCGCCGAAATCTACTATTACTCCTGGCTTAGTACTTATTCTTGGCAGGCTTTCTATTCCCTTAACTAGTACTGCTTTAGCAAAGGATTCTCCTTCTAGATAGTCTTTTCCTGAAGATGCGTTAATGTAGAAGTATGATTCAATGTATAATGGTATTCCAAGGTACTCGTCGTAGTATGCTAGTACTTTTAACACGTAGTTTGCTTTCTCTGCACCCGTGATATCAGCTCTACCTTCTCCGTGAATGTATACTTTTATTGCTGGTATATTGTTGTAGCTTGATGATTCTACTTCGTATTTTACGCCCTCAAGCCCTGTTTGTTCTTGGTGTTTAGCGTATGCCTCTATTATATTCTTTATACCAGATGATAAGCCTAATAATGGTATTTCACCAGTGTATTCTAGTGATTCTATTTGGTTTTCAATCATATCTTTTACTTCTGGATCATTTGTATCTACTTCTAGGTTTGATATCTTTGCTTTTATGAATATTGTGTTATTGCTTATGTTTCCTAGTGAAACAGTGTATGTGAATAGGGCTTTTAGCCAGTCATATTTTTCTTCTCCTCCATAGACTCCCTTTAACTCGTAGCTTACTTGCATATCGTATTGTAGTGTTTTTAGTTCTAGGTTTTTCTCTAATCCTAGTTCCCTATAGGGTTTGGTTGTGATAGCTGTTGTTTGTGGCTGTGTTTGTTCTTCTCCTCCAATAATGTTTAAGTTTAAGGTTTTCTTGTCGTAGGCTATTAGCCAGTCTCCTCCAGGAGCAACTGAGCCTGGCATGGTCCATCCTATTATTCCAGCATATATTGTGACGCTGTCTATGTCTTCTACATTTGTGATGACCTTGAATTTATCGCACTTGATGCTTAGTTCTCCTTCAACATAGTATTTTACTTTCTCACCAGTTTTAGCTATTGATAGTAGTCTACGTACACTATTTATATTTGATTCACGTTTAATCCATGTTGCTTCAAAGCCTTTAATGCATCCAATGTTTTCTGGTGTTTCTGTTCCAACCCAGTAGTATCTACCTAGCATTCTAAGGTTCTTTGAATCGCTTAACTTGTAGAATCTTGAAATCTCTATTGACCTAAAGACATCTCTTGTAGGATCTTTTGAATCCTTTATGGCTATCTTAAAGAATATGTTCCAGTAGGGTTCATACCAGTCCTTGCCATCTTTGGTAGGCATTCCACTAATATCTCCTTCATGTACAACATATAACACTATGTTAATACTAGCAAAGCATCCATCCTCACTACATTTAATTGGCGATATACTTGCTTTCTCTATTTCTATCTTTCCATCCCATCTATCGGTATCATATGCTTCCTTCTTAAAGTAGTTTATGCTTAGGGCTTTTACTACGTCTTCGGGTAGGTCTTCTGGATTCATGTGTACTGCGTATACTGTTAGAGTTGATAGTGGTATTGTTGTTGCTAGTAGGAGGAGTAGAATGGTTAGGTATCTTGTCTTAGTATTTCTTATTTTAACCATTCCTCCATATTTTACTTGTCTACGTGTTCTACACTATCATAGTATTTATACTTTGTGTAAGATTCATATTTTTATTAACTATACACTTATATTTGCTTACCTTATAGTAGGTTATAGTAATATTATGATTATTGCATATCATGTAGTTGTAATGGTTAATTTATAGTACTAGGACTTCTAGCAGTGTTTTTATTATTCTCTAGTTCTTACTTCGTATTCGGGTAGCCTTGAAGTGGGTTAGCATAGGTTTTAATAGATGGTATCGTATACTTCATCCTAGACCCGTGGTTATAGTTGTTTCAGGTAGGGGTATGGATGATTATAGTTGTATGGCTGCTTCATGGATAACACCTGTTTCTCGTAATCCACCTATACTTGCTGTAGCCGTTGCTAGGTCTAGGTATACTTATGAGAAGATCGTGGAGTCTAGTGAATTCAATGTATGTATTCTAGGAGTAGAATATGTTGATAAAATTGATTATCTTGGAAGTGTTAGTGGTAGAGATGTTGCTGACAAGATAACTGCTTCTGGGCTAACAAAGGTTAGGGCTAGGAGAACTAGGCCTCCAATTATAGCTGAAAGTATTGCTGTAGCTGAGTGCAGGCTACGTGAAATAGTTAGTGCGGGAGACCATGACTTAGTTATAGGTGAGGTTCTAGAAGTATATGTTAAGGAGGGGTATAGGCCTGGAAGTATTAGTGAATACCCAATACCATTACATGTTGGAGGGGACCTCTACGCTAAACCCTGTAGTATCCAATCTAATTCCCTAAAATAAGACTTATATACAGTATTCTGAACAGAATATTCTGGTGAGAATATACGGGTAATTATAGAGAGATGGGAGTGTAAACTACTTTCACGTAGTAGTCAATGGCTACTAGTCTATGGTAGAAGGAAGACTGGTAAGACATTCCTATTAAGGAAGTGTGTTAACTGGGACATGTATGTAACCATAACTAAGACTCGAACGTGTATTGTTGAACGTAAAGGTAGAGTAGAATTCCAAGACCTAAAGCAATGCATTGACAACGTGTTAAGCCTACTAGCTAAGAATAAGGTTGTAGTAGTAGATGAATTCCAAAGACTACCCGAAGACTACTGGGATCTTATAGGGCTTAAACACCATGAAGTATCAGGTAGGCTTATACTATGTGGTTCTAGTCTAGGCATAGCTCAAAGAGTCTTTGATAAAAGGAGTCCTCTACTAGGACTCTTAGAACCCTTCCTAGTAGACATAGCATCACCAGAAGACACTATCTCATCCCTAGCAAAGTATTTGAAGCCTAAAGAAGCAATACTATGGGCTACCATAGCTCGTGATCCATGGATACTAGGCATTACAGTTCCCCAAGGTGAACCCTGGAAAACCATTATGGATAAGGCCGCCAGCCTAGCACCCATATCGATAAGCTTGATAGGAGAGGTGTTTACTGAGGAAGAAAAACAGTTAACTAGGCTCTACGAAGCACTCCTAAGACTACTAGCACAACAGTACTGGTCTTCTAAGACACTAGCACAAAAACTCTACGAAGCACGCTTGATATCTAGTCCACAACTAGGAGTAGTAACTGGCCTACTAAGCCAACTAGAAAAGATGGGATTAGTAGAGAAGATCCCATTGTGGAAGACGAGGAGGAATAGATACTACTATAAACATCGCTCACCACTACTATCAATCCTACTAAGAATAGATGAACTCGTAGAAGAACATGGAGTAAAACCCGATATTCAATCAATAATCTATGACATAGCTCTAGAAACACAGTTTATGCTAGGAGAACTACTAGCAAGATACCATAAGCTAAGTAGAGCATACACCATACTACCCCACGGGCAAGGAGATATAGACATAGTACTCTTAGACAAGACTAAGAAACCAGTAATAGCCTACGAAGTAAAAATAGGAGAAATAACCAGAAATGAGGCAAGAAAAATAGTAGAAAGGATTAAAGAATACGGTATACCAAGAGTAGGACTCATAAGCCTTACAGAAAAACCATTAGAGGAAAAAGTAGATGAAGCTCTCGGACCACAAGAAATAATAGCTATAGCAGAAGAGTTGAGGAAGAGAAAAGAACTACTTATCCGCCAAGAGCTTCCCTAGAATACTCTTAATTTCCTTCAAACTATTTTCTGGATCATCATAATCATATTCGAGTAGAACCTTAGGCTTAACACCATGCTTTTCTAGTACACTTAGTAAAACCTCCATGAATACTCCACGACCACTAGTTCTCCTCGGTGAACCAGCACTTCTAGGGTTTCCTCCAAACCATCCAGTACTAGTAGTATGGACACCACATGAAGGACTACCTGCTACACCTATTAACCCAGTAACCTCAATACCATTCCTACGATACTCAACTAGATAGTCAACTATAATCTTACTAAGTCTACGGCAAAGCCTACGAAAACCAGGGTTATCATATTGTTCCTTAGTCATCCACCACCTACGAAGACCACAACATAGTATTTCAGGACAGGGAAGCTGTATTACACCTAGACACAGCTCATCTAAGAACTCCAATAGTTCTCTAACCATAGCTTTACGTTTAGCAAGATCTAATACAATGCTATTCTGGTTAAGAAGACAGTGTGCTAAGAGTATAACTCTACGACTCCTAGAGTCATTTAACAAGATTTCACCCTACAACCTTATATCTATCAATACCGTGCTTGGAAATCAATGCTTCATACTCTCTCCTACCCAACACAGTTACCACTTCAACAATACTACCACGAAAAGCATATACAATAGCATACCCCTTAACACCTACAGCAATATAAACATCGTTCACACGATCATATACTAGCTGAACAGGATTGCTTAAAGCATCAACTAAGTCTTCAAAACCTATACCACGCTCCCTCATTCTATCCCTAGCATGCTTTGATATAACCAACTTAACCTTATCCTTCAACAACACTATACTATCTCCTCAACTACACTATATAGCCAAGCTATATAAGACGTAAACAGAGACCTAGAATACTAGAGGAGATGACATATGAAGTTGTTCTTCATGAGGCATGGTAAAGCAGAAGAAAAGAAGCCAGGAATAAGAGATGAAGATAGAAAACTAACTAGTGAAGGTAGAAGAGATGTTGAAGCTATTGCAAGGCTTCTACCAGATAGACCAGAAGTAATCTATACAAGCCCTTTGCTAAGAGCAAGGGAGACAGCTGAAATAGTAGCAAGCATACATGGAACTAGGATTATCGTAGTAGAAGAACTATCCCCAAGTAGGGCAAGCCTAGAAGCATTAAAGAACCTAGAAGTAATTGACAAAACACTCTTCATAGGCCATGCACCGAGCATTGAGGAAATAATATCAGAACTCATAGGTGGAGGTAAAGTAAAGCTTAAGGCTGGTGGTTTAGCAGTAGTGGAAGCAGAATCATTAGAGAAGGGTAAAGGAGTCCTTACCCTACTACTAACACCTAGTATAGCTTTAAGCATTCTAGGCTGAAACCATAACCATCTCTTTAACTATACTCGGATTAGGTATTCTTAAACCACATTTTTTAAACACCTTCTCCATACCATGTACGTCAACGTACTCATTGAACTCATAACTAGTAATACTCTTCTTTAAAACATCAACACCTATACCAGTCTTAACTGAATACCATTCAAGCCATCTACTAGGATCTTTCTTAAACAACTCTATTGAATCACGGTATACGCTTAATATCTTCTCCAGTAATCTTTGATCAAGCCTTCTACTAGCAGATAACGTACAACAATGTGCTACACCTAGTTCACGTACACTTACAACTTCTCTATACCCTAGAACCCTAGCTTTAGTTGCAAGAGGCTCCCATATAGCTACTAGCTCTACATCACCCTTAAGCAGAGACTTCAAGAGTTTACTACCATCATTAATGTATACCCTACGCTCCTCCTCTCTACCAAGAATTCTCCATGCAAGTGTTAGTAATAAGTCCATAGTTGATGCACGAGTAGATGCTCCATACCCCTCCCTACCCCTGGGATTATGTAGTATGCTTGCACCACCACTAGCACCTCCACCAATTATAACTAACCTATTAGTCAATGCTCCATAGAGAACCTGTGTTACCATAGGAGTTAATGCTAAGTCAATTCTACCAGTTACTAGATCCCATGTAGCATCTAATCCATTAGCATACACTATTACCTCCAAGTCTACTCCAAGCCTATCTCTTAAATTCTTCGCAAAAGGCGTTATGAACGGGTACTCACTAGACCATATAATACCTAGCTTAAGTCTCCTAGAAGTACTTGGCTTAAGCTCACTTGTAGCTGAAGCTAATTTAACCAGAATAATACTGCCCTCACGAACCCTTACAACTAAGCCAGCTCTCTCAAGCTCTGATACAACCTCAGAAACCCTACTACGTGAAGCACCTAGAATTCTAGCTATATCAGCTTGCCTTAAACCCTTAGGATACTTGTGCAAAAGCTCTAGTATCTTCTCTCTAAGCTTAGCCACCTTATACTATCCCCCTACTAGGACACCAGTATACACTATCCTAGACTATAGTTAAAAATCTTTATAAACTATAAGGGCCCGAACACTTGTTCGGGGAGCAATAGTGGTGCTCCCAAAATGGTATATTCTATGGCTTATAATCATAGTCCTCATAGCATACCTAGTACCCTACACTATACTGAAAACAGTAGGTGATTGGAGCCTCTACTTGTTCTGGCTAGTAATAGCCATAGTGAACTACATTGTAACATTAGCTGTTGTAGAGAAAACCTATACAGTAGAAAAGAGGTGAACAATTAGTGAATGGAGTATTCACCTACTTCCTAGTTCTAGGACTATACTTTGTCATTGGTACAGGTATAGCATTGTATTCTAGAAGAGTTGGTGTAAAAACTACAAGCGACTACTTTGTAGCAGGTTATAGGCTTGGAGGATTCCTTGCATCAATGACCTATGCTGCAACAACCTATAGCGCGTTCATGATGGTTGGGTTAGTAGGGTTTGCTTATGCTACAGGTGTTGGTGCTTTTGGATTCGAGCTCTTATACCTAATAGCAACTATGGGGTTACTAGCACTATTCTCGTTGAAGGTATGGTCTATGGCTAGGAAGAGTAAGTGGATTAGCCCTGCTGAAATGCTTGGAGATCTCTACGGTAGTCGTCTCTTATCCATAGTAGTTGCTATAGTATACCTTATAGCTCTTCTACCATACATAACAGCGCAACTAGTAGGTATAGGAAACCTTGTACAAGGAATAGGCCTTGACTACTGGATCGGCGTCCTACTTGGTGCTGGAATAATATTTCTCTGGACATATCTAGCTGGTATATGGAGTGTTGCTTCAACTGACGCATATCAAGGCTTATGGATGATTACCTCAGCAATAATATTCGTGCTATGGCTAGCATTATTCCTACTACCTTCAAAAGGGTTAGGTTTTAACGAAGCAACGAGACTACTAGCTTCACAAGGACTACTAGGTATAACTAGTTTCTGGAAACCAGAAATATTCATAGCATTCACGTTACCATGGCTATTCTTTGCTGTAACCAATCCACAAGTAGTACAAAGACTATACATGCCACGTGATGAAAGAGCATTAAAGAGTATGATAAAATACTTTGTTGTCTTCGGACTAGCCTACACAGTAATCGTAACACTCATAGGACTACTGGCACGCTCACTAACAATAGCTGGAGTATTCCCCGATCTAGTTAAAACAAGAGACCTTGTTACACCAACACTAATAGGTATGGCGCACCCAGTACTAGGAGCCATAGTCTTTACGAGTATTGTAGCAGCTGCTGTTTCAACAGCTGATTCAATAATACTAACACTTTCAAGTACAACTACTAGAGACCTATATGCTAGGAATGTAGGAGAGGTGAAACCTAGAACAGAGCTATTAATAGGCTATACCACTATAGCAGTACTCACACTTATCGTAACCATATTAGCTTGGTTTAAGCCTGGCTATGTAGTAGAATTATCAGTTCTATCCTCAGTAATACTACTACCGCTAGCCCCAATAACACTAGCTGCATGGATTAAACCAGACATGGTTAAGGGTAAGGCTTGGGCTGCTATAATAGCTCTAATACTAGGTGCTGGAATAGGATTATATGCGTCAATAGTTTATGGTGCTAAGAAAGCCTTCATAACAACATGGCTAGGACTACCAGTATCGGCATGGATACTCATAACTTCAACTATAATAGTATTAGCTGGAATTATCGCGAAGAAATAGTGGTTTCCTAAAATATTCTTTTAACCCAAGGTATTTTATCGAAATCACTGTCATTAGAATATATCTCGTTTACTCCTAAACGCTTCATTTGCGAAGCTATAACCAGGTCATCCCATAGCCTAGAATAGTCTAACCCGTACTCCTCAGCAAGTAGTAGGGATAACCTATAGTCCTCATAAGTTGTCTCAACCACATCTACATAGCCTTCATCCAAGTATTCAAGGAATTTCACCATAGCTTCTCTCCTACGCCTTCTCTCCAGGTGAGCTAGTACTTGGGATACCACTAGAGTAGAAGTATATGCCTCATAAACACCGTTTTCAGCATCCTCAAGTATACTTAGTGCTCTCCTAGAATATCTTGGATCACTAGATAAGACGTACACGAATATATTTGAATCTATGAATCTCCTAGACACCACAAATACTACACCACAACACCGCCCATACAATATACGCTTAGCTCGTATAAGCTAGAGAGCCCTCAACCTCTTCTATGCTTACCTTTTCTGAACCAGCTAGACCTAATAGATCCTTAGCTTTAATCCTCCTTACAGGCTTAAGTACTATGAAGTCGCCTTCAACTTCTATTACTAGTTCTGCACCCTTTCTCAACTTCAGCTTCCTTCTCACCTCTGATGGTATAGTTATTCTTCCACGCTCATCCACTACTACCTTTACGGGCAACGCCTCCTACCCACATGTATACTGCCCAGTAGACCTAGATAAGAATATCTACTATATACTACTTAGCAACTATGCTAGCAGGATAGGTAAGGGGTAAGTTGTGCTAAAACCAGTTAGCTTTAATGCTGAAGAACTACTTGCACAAGTACTATGCTTTGTCGAAAAACACGTTGTCCCATATCGTGGTATTATGGATCAACTAGCTAAACGCTACCGTGCTATACGTGACGCTTACCCCATGCTCATGGCCCTAGGACTTAGTGTGCTAAGAAACTATATTCTACTAGACTTTGTAGCCGAAAATGCATGTGGTATTAGAGTTAGCGAACTAGATTGCTTTAATAAATGGCTTCTTAGAGTAGTAGTCTATGAGATCCGCTACCGTGATATTAGTAGGGATAGAGTTGACAAATACCTAAAACGTTTAGGGCTAACTGGTAACTGCTTCAGTATCCTACGATACTATGATATTGAACCACTCCTACAAAGAATGAACTTGGTTGACGAGCTTAGTATTCGCTACTCTATTCCACGCTGGATTGTAGAATACGTTTACCGTAAAATCATTAAGGATGAAGTAGAGCTTAAATGGTTTATCCGTGACCTTGCTGGCCCACAACCTACATGGATACGTGTCAACTTGTTAAAGACTAGTAGAAGTGAGCTTAAGAGAAAGCTTAGAGAATACTATATCTTCGCTTACGAGGACCCAATAATACCAGACGTACTATTAATTGAGGAAGGTAAGGATAAGCTTACCAAGAACCCCCTATACGATAAAGGATACTATATGCTCCAAAACCGTGCTTCAACACTAGTAGCACACAACCTTGGAGTACGTAGAAGAGGAATAGTATACGATCTATGTAGTGCTCCTGGAGGTAAAGCTCTACACATTGCTAGCCTCACAAAATGTAAAGCCCATGTCATTGCATTAGATATTTCCTCACGTAGACTAGGAGTAGAATACGAGATGGTGAAGTGGCAGGGAGCCGAGAACTGTATAAGCATAATCCAAGGAGACGTACTAGCACCACCACTACTATCCAAGGCTAAGTACATAGTCTTAGACCCAGACTGTACTAGTCTTGGAAGACTAGGCCATAGCCCTGAGATAAGATTATGGGTAAAGCCAGAAGACGTTAAACGCATGGCTAGGATACAGAAAAAGCTACTAAGCAAAGCAGTAGACCTAGCCCCTAGTGGGGCAAGAATAGTTTACTCAACATGTACTATAACATTAGAGGAAAACGAGGAAGTAGTAGAATCAGTTCTAAGCACTGGTAGAGTAGAGGTTGCTGAGCCACTACTAAGGCTTGGTGATCCAGGTATAGGTTTAAGGTCTACACTTAGACTATACCCCCATAAACATAAAAGTCTGGGCTTCTACGTAGCAGTACTTGAGAAAAAGTAGTAACTTAGCCCTACATGTTAGAGTTGAATAAGCGATGAAGAAAACTACGGCGACACAGAGCATAAGCGATGAAGAACAGTCCCGCAACAGAGTAGTAGATGGATACATACTAGGTGTTAGAGGAGAAGAATACTTATGGATGGTTAAAGAATGCTACCACCCACCCAAATACTACATAGCCCTCCCAAGATATGGTCCACGAGGAGAAAAATTCAAGATAATACGTGGCTCATGGGAAATAGCTGAGTCACATGGATACATAATCTACGATTACTGCCTAGGTAGACTAGTACCAGCAGTACCAAGAATAGTAGTCGAGAAAATACTATCACCATACGAGTGGAAACCCTACATAGGAGACCAAATAGACAACACTGCAGTAAAGCTACGTGAAACAATAGCACACTACGCCAACATACCAGTAGAAGAAATAGGCATCACGGGAAGCCTCCTCGCAAGAAAATACATACCTGGACTAGTACCCGAAGACATAGACATAGTTGTATCAGGAATAGAAGAATCCATCAAAGTATACAAAGCTCTACAAAAAATGAGAAGTGAAGGAGTAACAAAACCAATACCATACAATATTAGGCCACCAGACTCCGAAGTACTAGATAGAAAGTCTAGAATAAGGCTTATGAGGAAAAGAGTCCTAGAAGGCATATTTGAAGGATACCATTACTCAATAAGACTCATACCATGCAAACACGCTACAAACTGTACAAGCAAGATTAGAGTACTATCACAATGGAGTGGCGTCATAGAAATAGTAGAACAACTCTCACCATACATTTCACCATACACCTATAGCATAAAAGTAATAGCTACAGCCGAACACAACCCAAAACCACAACTACTCGTTAGCACAAGGCTTAGATTCAGCGAAATACCCGTAGGCACAAGACTCTACATTGAAGGAGACCTAGAATACAATGAAAGCCTAGGTGTACTACAACTATGCCCCGATCACCCAGAATCCAAAGTCAAACTCCTATAGACCACGACATGATCGTGTCAAAAGATGGAGTAATATACGTTGTTGTAGGAAACAATCATCCACCAGGCTTCACGTACGCTTACCCCAAATACAAGCCAACAACACGTAAAACCCCCTGGTGTAATAGAATAACATGTTATGAAAGAATACCCCTACAATACGAAGTCCTCCACATATACCATAGATCCATGGGATTAGTAGACATATATCACGACCCCAAGTATTCTTCAAGAATAATAGGTTTAAAAAACAGTAGAATAAAACATATACTAAACGCTAAAGCTAGACTTAAAGAAATAATATCCTCGCCCAAAACAATCCTAGAAACAATCCTAGTAGAACTAGTTGACGAAATACGTAGCCTAGGAGTAAACACATCTAGTCTAGGCATAACAGGCTCTATACTTGCAAACATACATAACGATAAGCTATCAGACATAGACTTAGTAGTATATGGTAAAGAAAACGCTTTAAGAATAATAGAAGACTGCAAGAACATTCTCAAACCCTTAAGAGGAAAATTACTAGAAGAATGGATAAGAAACCATAGTAAAGCATACAATCTGCCCAAGGACATCATAGAAAAATACTATACATTGTGGAGAAGAGGTATTTACCAAGACAGAGTCGTAAGCATAGTATACGTAGACGATGAGGCAGAAAACAACAACTATTTTTCAGAAATATACTATTACCTAGGACCTAGTAAGCTAGTAGTACTTGTTGAGCCAGGCCAAGTAGAAAGCGTATTCTATCCATCTAGAGCTAAAGCACTAGTATTAGACGTAGAGAAAGGATATAGAATTGATAAGGGCTCTGAAGTAACCATAGTTTCCTACGAATCCCTTTACTCCAAACCATTATTTAGTGGAGGAAAACTATTAGTTGAAGGCGCCCTCTACATGGTTAAAGGGTCTAAGGAAAGATACGAGTTACTAGTAGGTGTAGCAGAACATAGAGGATTCATAGTAGCTCTATAACCCTAGGTAAATCAGCTAAACACGTTATTACAGCATCAGCTAGTGGTGAGGGTGGTGTATCTGGTCTAGGCTTATGTACTGCTTTAAGTCCAGCCTTCTTAGCACCCATAACATCAGCTATAGGATCATCACCTACATGAACAGCTTCACTAGCTTCCACACCCATGAGCTTTAAGGCATACTCATATATACTGCTACTAGGCTTCTTCCACCCAATCATTTGTGATGCTACAATTACGTCAAAGTATTCCATTAGCTTATCTCTACGGAGAACACTAAGTACAATATCATATGACCCCATATTAGATAGTATGCCTAGCCTTAACCCCTTAGATCTTAGATAATCCAAAACACTTACCGCATCATTATCTAGGATGAGGCCTGAAGCAATAGCGTTAACAAATACCCTGTATACTTCAAGGGATAAACTGGGATCCCTAATACCAAGCCTAGAAAGCATTAGGGTAATTGAAGCTAAATCCCAGGGCTCAAAGTCGACTCCACCAAAAACCCTAATAGACTCTCTAGACGAGGTAAAGGCTTCCCAAAGCTCTTCTGGACTATAATCATAGCCTTTAGAGGATAAGTACTCGCTAACTCTCAACGCAGCTATTCTACCAGCACCTTTATCAACATATAACGTATTACCTATATCAAAGAACACTGCTTTAATCAATTCACCTTAACCTCATAGACTTCTTAGGCTTAACCTTACCAGTCTTACGCCAATCACCTTTTAACTCTACCCTCCTACCCCACCTTCTCTGCAAGTAATTGTATAGCGCTAATGCTGCTTTAGCAGCCTCTCCAGCAGATATAACAGCTTGCTTAAACGGAATATCAGTTACATCTCCTGCAGCAAAGAGTCCTGGAGTCCTTGTCCTACCAAGCTTGTCTACTACTATCTCATTGTTTTCATTTAGGTCTACTAAATGTCTTACGAAACCTGTTTTAGCCTCATAGCCTAGCTCGACGAAAACGCCTTCAACATCTAACTCCTTCTCCACACCGCTAAGTCTATCTTTAACGATAAGCTTTGTAACCCTAAACCCGTCGCCTACAACTTTTACAGGTACATGGTTTTCTAACACCACTACATTACCGTAACCCTTAACCCTTGATACTAGGTCAGGGTCACCATAGAGTCTTGTAGGTGTAACATAGTATACTCTAGGACAAATACCCGCGAGAATTAAAACAGCTTCTAATCCCTGATCACCCAACCCTACAACTACTGTATTCTTACCACGGTAGAGAGGGCCATCACATATAGTACAGTAGCTTACACCCCTACCAAAATACTCGTCCTCACCTGGAACACCCATTTTCCTAGGAGTCTTACCTATAGCCAATAACACTGCTTCAGCTCTCAACACCCTACCCTTCCTAGTCTTCAAAATAAATGACCCATCTCCAAGCCTATCTATTCCTACAACCTCGTCACCATACACAATCTTTGCTCCAAAAATCTTCGCCTGCTTCTCAACCCTCAATGCAAGATCCATGCCCTTCACTGCTTCAATACCTGGATAATTCTCTATCAACGTAGCCTGAGCAAGCTGTCCTCCAAGATCAATACTTACAACTAGTACATCAAGCCCCTGCCTAGCAAGATACAAAGCTGCTGTTAACCCAGCAATACCTGCACCAACAACTACAACATCATGTTTCTCAACACTACTACTCAATGTATACCACACCTACAAGGGGACAATAAAATAAGACCTTATAAGCATAGCCTTACTAGACGCTTTAACCAGTCAATATATACAGTACACTAAGTACGAGCATAGACTTTTAGAATAGATAAGAGGATTAAGAGATAAATGGAAAGATTATAGAGCTAGAGCACGTTTCCCTAATACGGGATATGATTCCGTTTAGGACTTCAAGCTAAAAACTATATGTGTATTTATTACGTGTACTTCTTTTAGAAATCTCCTTCCTTAACTCCTCTTCATCTACACCTCCATTCAAATACTTCATAAACCACGTTAACGCTGTTCTAATGAAGTCGCTACGAGACGGGAAGGAGTACTTCCTAGCTAGTTCATCTATTTTCACAATCATGCTCTTCCTCATCTTGACTGATACAACTGCTATGTCATCGTCTAGGTCAAGCTCTATGATATTGCCTTGTCTTCTTATGCGCACCCTACATCAACTCCGATAAGAGTTGAGAACCTAGCAAGTATTATTGGGGTTCATAGTATTAATTATTTTCCTCGGTAATACCACTATGATCTCAAGGTGATAAATTCCATGAGTATTATCTATTCGTTTACGCTTGCCTCTTGAGAATTCCCTTTTAAACCCTTAGTTTTAAGAATTTCGGACTAGGTCCTACTAGGTTATACTTATAGTTGAGTGGGATATAAATGGATTGCTTCTACACTATTAATCTATGTAGGGAATGCTAGGAAACATAGAGTTTTTAGTGGAATTACAGTTCCCCGAGTTCAACCCTCAATTCATCCACATCTATTAGAGCATAGTATCCTAGTGCAAGAGGGCCAGGATTAACGCATAGAGTTTTACCTATGAACTCGTATCCCCTAGCCTCATGTATGTGTCCGCAAAGACATAGTCTTGGACTGTATTCTTCAATAAGCCTTCTAATATCAGGTAGTCCTGCATGTACTTTAGCCCACGTAATATCTATTCTACTAGCTCTTGGCGGATGATGTGTTACAAGTATAGCTTTATCCCGGTACTGTCTAAGACACTCCTCGGCTTTCCTCATACTAGTATAGACTTCAAGACCACTAATCCCGGCGAAATAGTATTCTCCTACACGCCTACACTGTGCATCTACTCCCAAACCATTCTCTCGGAGAAGCCTCGCAATATAATGGTCATCCATGTTTCCTGGTACAGCTATAGTAGTTAATGGAAGCTTCAGTAAAGTACCTATAACCTCGTGATCACACTCTATATCACCACTTACTACTAGTACATCTACATCCAGATTCCTTATCAGCTCAACTAGTTTTTCAAGGTAGGCGTAGGAGCAGTGAATATCACTTACATGCAGTATCCTCATAAGCACCACTCTCATTTAAGGGAGGCTTAAACGTTTTGGCTCGGAAACAACTATAATTGCCGTAGCCATATAGGGTTAACGGATTAGGGTGTACTAGCCTTATGTCAAAGAACCGTACTGCTAAAGTAGACTCGTATTTCACGTTACCATATGATGTTGAGGAAGCTTTTAGCGAAATGCATGGTAGTATTGACCCAGATAGTGGCCACATAGTATGCCATAAGTATACTCCAAGACTAGGCGTTATAGGTAATGGAGTAGACCATGTACCCTACATAGGCTTTGGTGAATGCTTAAGCATAGTATATGGTAACACAGTTGTAGGTAAACTATTATCGATACTAGATGCACACCAAATAGATTGCCTAGAGATAAAGCAGGGTAGTAGACTAGTCGTTGAGACAAGTAGTGGTGAAGTACCAGTTGAAGACCTAGTAATAGCTATCCATAGACTGCGCATGCTAGGCTATGGTGTAGTCAAGCTATACCTAGGGAGAACTAGTAACGGGTACATACCAGTAGCCATAGGTGTAGACAAGGATAATCGTAGAGAAATGATAGCAGTATTCATAGACCCGTCGTGTAGTAGAAGAGAAGAAAAACAAAGTACTGCACACATATAACAGTCAAAGAGGTGCTGAAGATGACTGGAGATGAGGGTAAGAGTAGTTGGAGAGAGATATTAGAGGAGGTTTCTCGTGAAAGAATAAGAGGTTCCTCATGGTGTGCTAGAAGAGTAGCTGAAGCATTCATACTACTAGGTGAAACAGAGTTCAATGAAGAGGTTCTAAGTGAAGCAGTAGAACTTGCACTAAGAGTTAACCCTAGCATGGCTAGTATATACAATGTTGTATCAATTGCTAGGAACGCTAGGTCAAGTAGCCAGTTAATTAGCAGTATGAAGAAGTTGCTAGAGTACATGGACTACTCGCGTAGTAAAGCCTGTAGTATAGCTTCTGAAAGCATTATGGGTGATATAATGACGATTAGCTATAGTAGTATGATTGAATGCGTGTTATCAAAAGCTAAGGATAATGTAGGGAAAGTGTATGTTCTTGAATCAAGACCTGGAGGTGAAGGCTTATACATGGCCAAGAAGCTTAAGGAACATGGACTAGACGTAGTAGTAGTATTTGACTCAGCACTATACCACTATATGAGTAGAGTTGACATAGTCATAGTTGGAGCTGATAGTGTAGGAAAAGACGCATGCATAGTAAACAAGATTGGTACACGACTACTAGCCATGAGTGCTAAAGAATACAACATAGAGTTCTACCCCATCTTCGAGTCATACAAGATCCATCCAGAGAAGTCATGCTATGAAATAGAATTAGTGGAACGTGAATACGAGTTAGAAGACTACGGTAAGGTAAGAACAATTGTATTTGATAGAACACCTGCAAAACTCATAAGCGGGTTCATAACAGAGCACGGATACATACCTCCCACTAGGCTAGGAGTCAAACAAGCCTACGAGAAGTTTATAGAATCCGTAACAAGATAGCTATACTGGGGTGGATGAAGGCTTCCGGCGGAGCCGACACCCTTCTACGATGAGGAACTCTTCGCTGTACAGACACCCCTCCAAGAGCAACTATGCTATCCTTGCTCTAGGTCCCTAGGCAGTATAATCCATGGAGGCTTCTCTAAGTCCTTATCCTTTAAGTCCTTAACAGCTACATATGCTTCCTCAACTACATACTCTGATGGCAATAGCCTACGAGCTTTCACCTTGAGTGCTCTCCTCATCTCCTCTAACTCACTAAGACTATGCTCAGACCACTTAGCTTCAGCAACCACAACCCTCTTCTCAGCATGGTTTACCAAGGCTACATTTATCCCAACTCCTCTACACCCTAATTTACCGCTTACAACATAGCCTTTACCAGCATACTTTTCCAGTAAGTATTCTCTAACAAGATCCTCCCAAGTAACTAGTACAAGGTCTTCTAGCCTCCTAACAGCATACTCTAATGCCTGATCCACTAGCTCTAAACCCACTAGCTCCTGGACAGGCTCTACTAGGTAAAACCACGTTCTCAGTATTGGGTCAACTATCCTATACCTACCCTTCTTCTTAAACAAGGGTACCTCTTTCTTAACAAAGCCCAAGGACTCTAGAACACGCAAATACCTTGACACATGACTTGGATCTATACCAGTTACCTCTGCTATCTTTGAAGGCCTACTATACCCCTTAGCTATAGCTGAAAGAACAGCATTATACGTATGCGGATCCCTAAGCTCATCACGTAGCAGTAAGTCTTTTTCAACCCTAATAGGAGCATACGGGTCCAACACCAACCTACGCATATTATCCACTACCGGGCGCCTATCATCTACTAAGCATAAGTAGTAGGGTATTCCCCCAAACAACGCATACAATTGCACTCTCTCACTACTAGTATACCTCGGCGCAAAATACTTAGTATACTTGAACTTCAATGGCTTAAGCTTAACCCTATACCTAACCCTACTACTAGGAATAGTGTTCCCGCTAAGAATCTTGGACTCAACTAACCCTACAAGACTACCCACAACTATGAGAAGCATCCTCGTATACGGGAGTACTTTATCAACGAACTCACCTAGCTCTCTTAGAACTCGAGGACTACTCTTAACCCAGTAGGTAAACTCATCCAACACTAGTACAGAGTCCTCACCACCACTTCGAATAAACATCCTCAACAACTCATGTAGCTTAGTAACCCTCACCATAGCTACAAGTTCTTCACCAAGATACTCTGCCAGCCTAGCTGCAAGCCTCCTCAAATTATACTCATGACTAGACAGCTGAGCCAGATAATAGACTCCTCCATACCTCAACAAAAACTCTCTAACAAGCCTAGTCTTACCAACCCCCCTCCTACCATAAACAACTATGAACCCAGGCCTATTACTCCAAGCCTCCTCCAACACCCCTAACTCAGCTTCCCTACCAATAAGCCTAGTACACTGCATTACAGGACCCTACCTTTCCCAGGTAGTAGAGTGACAATAGTATGGTAACTTATATTACTTAAAAACTACCATAACAGTGCTGGAAACCACCAACACAATAGCTCCAACAGCAACGTACATGGTGGAGAAAGATATGGGTCCACGTGTTAGCCTAAAAGCTCTTAGAAGATACGTTGAGGAGGGATCAGGTGTAGTAGAAGAAAATAATGGTGTAGTAGAAGCAAGGATAACGATACACTTAGACCCCTATGGCGAGACAATAACATTTGTAATTAAAGGTATTGTTCAAGGAGACTACGTGGAACTAGAAAAATACTTAATAGACAATGGAAAAGAAATTATCGAGAGACCCGCAGATGACCTAGAAGCATGGGCTCTATACGTTAACGAAAGATACGGTTAGCAACCCGTCTACGCTTTACTAAGCCTTAACGCTACATGCTCTAGTACATCTATAACCCTCGGCGATGAATGAGCTAACGGCATGTTAACGTCAAGTACTATCACCATGTTATTTCTAACAGCTCTAAGACTACTCCACCCACGCTTAGCTAGTAATTCTTTTACATCAAGCCTAGCTAGTTCTCTACTAATAATTATCACATCAGGGTCAACTCTTCTAACATACTCGAAGTCAGGTTTAGGGTATGGTTCACGTACATGAGAGTAAATGTTCTCTAGCCCAATAAGCCTTAAACCATCATCCAAGTACGATGACTGACCAATACTTCTAGGCTCACCAACCCACAACTCAACATAGGCACTCAAATCCCCAGCAAGACCCTTAATCCTAGTCAACCTATCAAGATACTCCTCGTATAGCTTGAAGCCAACATCATATCTATCAACTACATAGCTTACACGAAGCAAGTTATCCAACACGCCAGCAATACTAGTAGGCAAAGGCACAGCATAAACACTATAACCCCTACCAACAAGCTCCTCAACAATCCTTGACTGAACACCCAAGCCAACGAAAACAATATCTGGGTTAAGCTCCTCCAATAAACCCCAGTTAACACCAAGATAAGAGCCAACAACAGGCTTACCCTTAACTCCACCAACATATAAGGGGCAGAAAGCTGAAACACCAACAATCCTACTACTCAAGCCAAGCATAACAAGAACATCAGTAACAGCAGGCGACAAAGAAACAATCCTCTCAGGCCTATCAGGTAACCTAACCCTCCTCTCCAACAACAAGCTAGCCTCAACCAAACCCCAACCACCCCAAACACACTAACCTATAACAAATACAGCAATAAATAATCCTCTATAAACAGCTAGACACATAGACCACTACAACCAAGTAAACAGCTAGAAACAGGGCCAAAGCAGCTATAATCGATGAAGAATTAGATCCCAAGCCCCGGGAAAACAAAGAGGAGACAGAAAATATTGAAGCAAAACTCTCTACTATCCTCTTCATTGATAAGGATACCCATTATGACGACCCTGGAGACCGTGGCAAAACATATTGGGGCGTATTCTGATACCATTGGTAGGGGCATACAAGTTGTCTAAGGTCATACGTGTACGCTATGAGAACGGGGTTCTCAGACCTCTAGAGCCTATAGAACTCAGGGATGGAGAGGAGGTAATAGTCTTCATCCGCAAAAGGAGGGTAAAGGAAGTTCTAGACAAGTATACTGGAATGTTTGGAGAAGCCGATGTCGAAGAATTGAAGCTATATGAGGAGGAGGCTCAGATACAGTGAGTAGTGTATTCATAGACACCAATGTATTCTATAACATACTATTCAAGACAAACTTAACCCGAACAGCTAGGAAGCTCTTAGAGGAATTCGAGGACAAGAAATTCTACACAAGCCTGACAGTTGTAAACGAGCTTCTCTACATTGCCACAAGGAAATACTATCAAGCTAAGGGAGAAATTAGAGGATCCTACAGTTTACGGAGAATAATAGCTGTCAAGGGATACCCCGAATTAATCATTGAAGGTGTACGTAGATTATTAGAAGACCTTGAAGTAGAAGTACTAGTAGAAGATGTAGAATACAAGGAAATGATGAATATAGTTGCTCACTTAAAGCTTTTACCAAGCGATGCAGTAATCGCGCTAACATGTAAACACTACAGTATAGACACCATCTTAACCTTTGACGAGGACTTCAAGAGAGTACCATGGCTCAAAGTGGTGCCATGAGAGAGCTAAGCGGTTAGCACAGCTAAAGCTAATGCTACAATTATATCTAAAATCCACTCTAACCCGTGATCGTAGGTGATTATCCTCGAACCCCTAGCATGAGAAGACTACTAGGAGAACTCAACGGGATCATGGATTCCAAGGAATTAGAGGACTTTATTAAAGCAAATAGGGTTAGACTCATAGCCCTAGAAGACGCATACCTCATGGCAAGATACTTCACCAGCGAGTACAGTAGAGAAGATGCAGAAGACATGTCAAACTAGCCAAAGAAACCATAGACATAGTCAACAAAGTAGTAGGTAGAAGAAAATGAGCATATTCCTCGAAACCCTAAACATAGAGCAGAGATGCTCAGAGAATGGAGGAAACATGTTCAACAAATAGCTAGGGTAATCAAGGAAATACTACCAGACGCCCAAATCTACGTCACTGGAAGCACAATTAGAGGAGACCAAGTAGGATGAAGCGACGTAGACATCCTAGTAATATCACCAAGCACACCAAGAAAACCAATAGAAAAAGCAAAAATCAAAGCACAAGTAGAAGAAAAACTAAACCTACCACCCCACCACCCATTCGAAATACACCTACTAACATCCCAAGAAGCCCAACCATACCTAGAAAAAAACAGGAAAACACATACAAAAAATAACCTAGCAAGACAAGGGGGAACTAGAGTAAAGAAAACATAGACATCATAAACCATATAAAGTCTAAATACAGAGAAACATATAGGGACACATGCTTGCGCGTACCAGACAAAGAACTCATAATAAGAATTCTAAACTACAACAACATACGTCAAAAAGTAGAAGATGAGGTTAAAAAAGCATTAGTAAACAAACGCGAATTGCTTTTCTCTGAGGATCCCTACCCGACAAAACCATTAAATGTAGTCTTAGAAGCAATTATTACACAAGGGTGGTTTCAA
This sequence comes from Pyrodictiaceae archaeon, assembly GCA_015521735.1. Taxonomy (GTDB): domain Archaea; phylum Thermoproteota; class Thermoprotei_A; order Sulfolobales; family WANQ01; genus WANQ01. The sequence goes on from WANQ01000030.1 coordinate 119,022, forward strand.
CTAGGACTCCTCAAGAAGTTAAACAACATACTCAGCGAACATAACAAAAGAGTAGGATCCAATAAAGATAACGTAAAACTCGTAGAATTCAAGGATCTAGACCTATTAATAAATTTATGTATGAATCTTAGTAGTAGTAATAATGGAACTTGGGAGAAAGTCGCTGATGCATTGAGACAATTCAAAGGAGTACTTGAAAAAGATTCAGGGTCGTTAAAGAACTGGGCTGACAGGCTCCATGAAGTAACCAATAAGTATATTGAAGGAGAAATAAGCAAGCAAGCTTGGGAGAATCATCCATATAGAATAAAACGCTTAGGACTTAAAGGCACATGTGATGTCTTAAAAGCCCTTGGCTATTTTGATATGGTTCCAATAGATAGGCATGAGAAGAGATTTCAAATAAGGACTGGAATAGCTTTACGTTATGGGCCTTCTGAGATGAGTCTAGAAGATGATAGGTTCTATATTATAGCATTAAGGAGATACTGTTTTGAAAACCTAAGAAGTGTAGAGATACTAGGAGAGAGCTTAGGGTTTTCTCCAGGTATAGTTGACTGGATCATATGGTACTTCTCATGTGAAAGAGCGCCGGGATGCGAAGGTATATGTGCTAGTAATCCAAAATGCAGTATATGCCCTGTTAAAGACTTATGTTACTATTACTACTTAACGCGTGGTTAAGGAACAATATGGTTAGTTAAGGCTTAGCCATAAACCTTGATAGTCTTTTCTAGGCCTTTTATCTCTAGCTATTTTCCACTACTTTTATCTAACATATTCTACTCCGCTTAGGTCTTTGAACTCGCGATCCCCTGTTAGGAAAGGTATGTCAAGACGTTTTGCGAGTACATAGCCTAGAGCATCTATGAGGGAGAGGTTTCTACCCTGCTTCTTCAGTTCAAGGCGTAGCGTAGAAGCTTTAGCGTAATCCCTATCGTCGGGCTGAATTATGGTTATAAAGGCTCTTACAATTTTTAATATTTCAACAGCCTTCTCTTCGCCATAGTCTCTCGTCAATGCATAGGCGAGTTCTAACATGTTAAACTCGCTAGTAACAAGTTCTTCACCAGCATACCGTTCATAAGCAGGATTACCCTTAAGTATCTCCACTAAAGCATAAGTATCAGCATAGTAGCGCGTCAAGACAACTCAACTATGCATACTCCTCAACTCATCCTTAAGTTTCTGAGCATCAACTTTCCACTCCCTTAAAATCCCATAAAACCCTTCAACCCTTACCCTCACCCTAGCACCTTCAGGTAAATCAAGCCTCTCCAGAAGACGCAATACACCCTTTTCATAGACAGCCTCAACAACTTTACTCAAATCCCCCGGCCACCCATCTTTAAGTATACGTAGAAGAATAAATACCTTTTTTAAAGCCGACAATGCTTTACAAAAACAATTGTACTCGTTTTCCCATAACAATCGTAGGTGTAGACTAGGAGGCCACAAAGTATTAACCCTACAAACACCATATACGCTATAGAGGACTCAGACAATGACTGGTATTGTGGAAGTAAAGCTTCCAGCTACAATAGTAGAAAGACTTAGAAGAGAAGCAAGGAAAGCAGATCTAAGCCTTGAAGAATATATAGTAGAACTCGTACTCCAAAACCTAGACCCATCCGATAGAGCCAGGGAATACCTAGAAGCTTCTAAAAACCTACTACAACAAGCTAGAGAAGAACTAGAAAAAGGCAACATACGCCAAGCAGCTGAAAAACTATGGGGTAGTGCCGCGTTAGCTGTTAAAGCACATGCTCAGCAAAAAGAAAACAAGAGGCTAACAAGCCATAGAGAACTATGGGAGCATACAAAGAAACTAATAGACGAACTAGGAGACATAGCATACGATGCCTGGATGGCAGCTAACGGTATGCATACATGCTTCTACGAGGGATGGTGTACAACCAGGCACATAGAGGAAGCCCTAAAAAGAATAGAAAAACTAGTAAGAGAAATAGAAGAGAGAATAGAAAAGAAAGCAACCTAAAACAACAATCATAACAAAAACGAGATACACCATTCCATGGTATTGAGGAGTATGGTTATAGTGCTAGTAGTGCTTCTGTTTTCCTTAACTGCCTGGTTACCGGGTCTACTTCTAATCTGAGGCCTTCTAGTGAGTATACTCCTAGTACCTCATGATCATCTTCCTCGCCGAAAACTACAATCGTTGTAGCTTTCTCGCCAAGACACTTAATAACTACCTCACCAATATCGTGCTCAATAACTCTACCCTCAATAGCCTTAAACCCCCACTTAGTCATAGGCTTAACACCTAGTTTCTCCAACCTACTACGCTTAATCCACGTATACGTAGAACCCGTATCAACAAGTAGTTCAAGCTCCATAAACCTACTCGGGTCTCCAGGGTTACGAATCCTCACCTTAGCAACAACATGGCCCACCCCACCAAGCACCCAGGAAAACTACTAGCACCTAGAGCAATTAAAACCACAACCACACATACAACAAAGGTCTCTGCTAACGATTCCAGAAGCCCATGCTATGAGGACATAACCACAGCTACCTACCAGTCCCCTTAACCTTCTCTTCAATGGTTTTTACTAGTCTCTCTATCTCCTCTATTGCATCCTCCACGTGTTCTCTACTACACCATCCCTCGTAGAAGCATGTATGCATACTGTTTCCAGCATTCCATGCACTAATAACCCATTTCCCAAGTTCTTCACGTAGTACTAGAGTGTACTTCCACAGCTCGCCGTGGCTAGTAAGCCTCTTCCCCTCCCTCCAAGCCGCATATGCTTTAACAGCCAATGCCGTAGCACCCCAAGCCTTCTCAGCAGCCTGCCTCACATCACCTCTCCTCAGCTCCTCACGAGCCTGCTCTAATAGTTCCCGTGCCACTTCAACATATTCCCGAGCCCTCTCCAACGGATCAAGATCCCGCGTAACAAGCTCCACAAGATACTCCTCCAACCCCATACCCAGCTTCTCAGCCTCAACACGAAGACGACGAACAATACTACGAGGTAAACGAACAACCTCCAATAAAGCCAATACCCAACCCCCCAGAAAACTATCCCATAGCAAAAACCCTAAAAAACTAGAAGACTACACAAACAAACCCTCATACACAAAAGAAGAACCCTACAAGAAAAACCACAAGACCATAAACCATAATACACCATTAGGAAGACCTATGAGAAATAGTAAACAACAAGACTAAAAATAACATGGCATTCAAGAACCCTTTAAACTTTTTCTCTAGAATAAGAGTATTAAGGGGGATAAATAGATAAACGTTGACAGCTCTACATTTAAATTCATAACTAGGAATACATCATAAATAGAGTGAGGTTAGTAAAATGTATGGTGAACTCCTCTCCTATATTCGCAAAACATCAGAGGAAGCATCAGAGACGGTTAGACTGTTACACGAGGAAACAATGTTCAAGAAGAAAGAATTAAAGGAATACTCGGTACTCTTTGAAAGTATAGAGCAAGGACTAGATCACGCATATCACGAACTTAGATCGCTAATAGAAAATATATATAAGATTGAAGATACCTTTAATAGAGTCTTACTAAATGAAGAATTCATACGTGAAGCAACTGAA
>WANQ01000031.1 GCA_015521735.1 Pyrodictiaceae archaeon
ACTATTTTTAATGTTATTAGTTTCTTCTTTAATACTATTAGTTTTATTATCAATGTGATCAATAAGACTATTAATATTTTTGTTAATCTCTTCAATCTTTTTAATTAGTACTGTCTGAATACCAAAAATAGTGTTGCTAGCCGACATAGCATATAGCGAGAGTACTGTATTACTAAGTCTCACAACATTTTGACTAATATCATTAAGTTTCGTGATTATATCATTTTTGAATTGATGTAGGAGTTGTTTATTAGCTTCTTCTTGAGAGGGGCTGACCCCTTTACCGCTTTTAGTTTCATATTTCTTGATTAATTCGCTTATAGGAACAGGGTGTAATCCTCTATCATCTTTTTTTATATGATAAATTTTAATAGAACTGATACAATTACTGTTTCTAATGGTTGTTTCGTTAGAACTCGCGGTTTCATATATGAGTATGCAATCACTCTTGCCTTCATGCCCGATTTTATTAAGAATTTCATTAAGATTTCCCTCCACTTCCGCGGCCGTTTCTCTGTCTTTAACTATCAAGATTAACAGACTTATTGGCTTCTTTTTAATTAAGAAACACATCCGGGCCACCCCCATGCTTTAATCAATGAGACGCTTTAATTCTAAGTTTGTAATTGGCTGTCTATTATTATTTATGCCAAAATAGAACAGCTTAAAATTAGAATTCTCTATTAGTAATCTTCCAAGAGTTTCACGTAAGCTTACAACGCCCTGTGCAAGAATTACTGGCACCTGATTACCAAGCCTTCTCATGATTATACATAGTTCTTTGACCCCATCATAGCCACGTTTAAATAGATTCTCAGGTCTGCATTCATCTAAGTAAATGTTCTCAAAATCGTTTTTCAAATAAGCTTCACACTCACTTATATCATGGCAATTTTCCCAATATTTATCGGTGAAAGTAGCTATTATACCAACACGCTTATCCCAATTCTTCTGTTCAATAATATGTAGTACATGTGCTGGTAGGCTGAGCCCTTGAGCGAGAGCTAGAACCTTAAGCTTCAATTCCTTTTTACATCTTTCTCTATTTTCACTACATATTATGTCTCTTATTAGGTCTCTTCTTATTTCTTCTGCAAGACCTTCTATATTTCCTTCATAATCCTTATAATATATTCCCTTCACTATATATTTATAGGCTATTTCATGCTTATACTTGCGTGTTTCAGCTGCGTTAGGGTCTTCGTAGTAGGGATAATTTTTCTCGAGGAAGGCATTAAAGAATAGGTTCAGGTCTATAGGGATAGGGATTATTATTATCTGGGACGTACTAAAGGCCATATAAAGAAGCCATGCTGCTATAGATGAAGTACAATAATATGAATAATACATGTAGTCACCTAACTTTGATATAGATATACTTTTTTTAGAAACAATAAATTCGTGAACTTGCCTTGAAAAATCAATTATATTTATACCGTGTCCACCGCTTCTTGACATTAAATGATTAATTAGCTCTTTGGAACAATTAAGCTCATCTTCAGTTATTTTAATTATTCCTTCCGATAGCTCATCTTCATCAGTTGTTTTATCTATGTGTTCCGATATTGAGTCTAAAAATTCTTTAAAAATGTTGAATACTTTACTTTTTATATATACATGATAGGCTTGCTGCCCTTTTATAATAATATAAGGTTCCGTGATTTGGTCAACTCTTATTATTTCATCTATTATTCTAAGCCAAAATTCTATTCGAGGCTGAATATGCCCGGGGTAATCGAGTACATGTAAAATCCATCCTCCATTTGTAATGAATATTCGTGGGGTCAGCGAAAGTGTTATTGTCGCACCAAAACCTCCTATGCCCTGGTACGTCATTACCTTCCTCTTTATGGGATCATATACAAAATATACCGCCTGAGATGCTACAGCATTACCTCTTCCATATATAACTTTGTCTAGTATAGTAGTTTTTCCTACACCACTCCCCCCTAGTATTGTTATTTGTATCCCACTCCCTCCTATAGGTTCACTCCTTCTCAAAGTCATTCTGCCCTTGCCCTCTTCTGCTATTTCATTTTTATTATTAAATGTTTTAACCTAATATCTCTTAATTGGCGTTAACATTATAACACTTAAACTTTTTATTAGCAACTCCATTTACCTTTATGTGATTAGTGGTAGGGGTGGGCGTCGTTGTATACTCTCTTGCTTGGTGTAGTTGTAATTATGACGTTCTTAGCGGGTTATCTAGGGTTTATTGGTGGTTTTAGTCTTTATGCTGGCTTGCCTCTTACAGGCATAATCCTTATCCTAGCCTTAGCCTTTGCCTTTCTTATCCTAACAATTATAGTAACCTTATTCATAGTTCACTCGCTGGTTAAGGCTGGCAAAGATTCTATGTTAAAGAGTTCCTTGGTTTCGGTTTTGCACATGCTAGTTTCTATACCGGGTAGGCTTCCCGCGAATACTAAGGGGCGTACTTCAGAGACAGATGAGCCTGAAGACCATCTCGTCTCTTTGATAGGAGGTCTTGCTGGCCCTGCTTTACTGTTAATCGTAGTAATTATAATTTTTTTCCTAACCTCTAGTAAGTCTGAGGTTGCTGCGGTTGCCGCCGTGAGACCCCTTTCAGTAGCCATGATGGCCCTGGCACCTATAACTTTAATTATATGTCTACTGGTAGCAGGTCTAGCCCGATTTACAGGTATCTGGGTTAAAAAGCTAAGGCTCCTCTACGAGCTTCAGCGGCCATCCAGAGGAGACCCGGAAGTGAGGCTTCTCAATTCTAAGGCGTCTCCACTGGTAGCCAGCCTGGGTGTAGCCCTCTTAATGCTATCACTAGCAGTAGCTGCAGAACGGCTTGTATCAGAGGGTGCTCATCATGACGGAGGCCCTCAAAACCCATACCTATACCTGCTAGGGCGCCTAGTGAAACTTGCTGCCACAGTCCTCACATTAACATCACTCCTGGCTGCAGCATACCTCTTCATAAACTTCGCAGCTGTAGCAAGGATCGGCACTCTAGAGGAGCTAGCTGAGAACGCTAGCAAGAAAGGAGCGTTGCCCTTCCTAAGGATAATGGAGCCCCGGATAGAACGCGCAGCCTTCATAGGCATTGGAGCTGGTAGCGCAGCCCTAGCCCTGCTCGCAGTCTGGGGCCCCTTCTCTGGAAGCCTCTGGGGTAACGGTGAGATAGCGTTTGGAGCCTCAGCATCACTACTCCTCATATTACTCCTCCTAATCTTACCCATAGCTATCGACATATCCCTGGGAAGAGGCCACTCAATATCCCTCCAAGGAGACCTAGACGTAGCCTACACTATCCTCTACTACACCTCATTAGTAACAATAATCATAATCCCTCACTCATCTCTCATACTAGCAACGCTAGTAGCATCTGCCACCATCAACCTCATAACCCTGCTAAAAATAATAATCATAAGTGCCGCATCCATTATATCGGCGCGCCTACTAGCAACAGCACTAAGAGACGGACTCTGGTACCTCCTCACCTGCTATTGGGGCCTCATAACAAAAATTATAAATCCTAAATAAAATATATAAATTATTAATAATTACATCAATTCAAAAATTTCTAAAACGTTTAAAGCCTAAACTAAGATAATAGCTTGCAATTTTAGATTGAATTATAGAAATCACTACTGGAATAGGATTTAGGTTCTTCCTATTTACTCGCTCCTTCATCTCTTTTATTATCCTTATCCGTCTTTCCAATTTCAGATAAAGGCGTCAATAGTTCTTCCCATTCAGACAGCTTATCAATAATTTCTCCAATATCTGGTTGCTCTAATTCTTTTTCCTACATCTATTCGTATGGTGGTTCTAGCATCTTTAAAATTCTATTAATAATTCTATTCTACTACGGGGGAGGTCATATCTTTCAATAAAGTATTTTTCATTTGTTGCTAAGTCCGCAGACTCTTTAATCAATATCGATTTTATATTTGATCTAATTATTCTATAAAGTTCTCTTAATATTAACTCCTTATAATATAAATGATATAAGGTAGATAATATTCTATTAGATTCTTCATCTTGATGTTCTTTCTCAATTTCCTCAATAAGCTCAAATAGAAGCATATAATAT
>WANQ01000032.1 GCA_015521735.1 Pyrodictiaceae archaeon
AGATGTGGTATAAGAGACAGATCCTAAACATTAAGTTCATATATCTATTATGATTATTTAATTTCTTTGTAAGTGATGGCTTATGTCGTCGGGTAAAGTCCTTGTTTGGCTCGCTGGCGACTCCTCAGGCTATAGTGAAGTTAAGTAAAGATTTAGCTCTAAAGAAATTTCAAGTATTATGAGTCCAGCAGCACTAAACACGCTTTATGATGAAGAATTCGAAGAGTTTTATATAATAATACCCGAAACCCTATTTACTGATACTTACTCTAAAAACTACGAGCTTCTGCTAAAGGCAAAGGCTGGCTGTGATAATATGGTACTTTATAGGAAAACAATTAATGGTTTTGTCAACGAGACCATTGACGATTCAAAGGTTTTTGAGTTAATTAGTAGAATTAAAGAATTTAAAAATGTTCCTCATCCAGGCGTAGCTAGACCACTTAAGCTCCGTAAGAAAAACCAAGAAGTATATCTTGAGTATGGATCCCCAAAAACATATGAAGCCGGGTTTGGAGCACTGATAAATACTATTTATTACCTTTTGATGAGGTTAGCCAGTCGGGAAAAGAAATTAGTAATAGATCTAACTCATGGTACAAATCCGCTAGTTTCTGCAATGTTACTTTCAGCTTCCATGATTAGAGCAGTTCACAGGAATAGAATAATAGAAGGAGTATACATGGCGCCAGTAATGGAGAGACCCTCTAAAGATACAGTAGTGGAATTTATTGATATGACAGACGCTGTAGAGATGATAGACACTGTAGCCTCAGGAATCAATGCTTGGAGAAGCTTAGATGAAAGGATGTTACCCACGCAAAGCATAAACAACATTGGCAATAGACTAGGACCCAAATATGGCACTGCCTATGGAGAGCTTAAGAAGTTGACAAACAAATCTAAGGAATTACTATGGGCTCTTCGAAGCGGCCAACTTCCACTGATACCTAGCTATCTGAAAGACCTAAGTAAGTTATTTAGTAATGTTAGTGAGACAGTTGGAAAGCTACTAAGTGATGAGGATGCTCAACGCGAGGATATTACATGGATTCCTATAGCAGATGTAATAATAGTCTCAACGAATAGTCTACTCGGAGAATTAAATAAGAACTCAAATAATGAGACAATGTTGACAGCGGGACGGAAATTAGTAAAGGAGGGAATGCCGGACAGAGCATTAGGAGCACTCAGAGAGCTTGTTGTAGCTGTATTGCTGGCTCACCATTATGGTCCCGGTATTTACAAAGTTGGAGGTAAAGAATGGGAAGAATTAGAGAGGAATATGAAGTGCGCCCTAACTTATGAGTCCAAGAAATATCTACTAGAGCCTCTATCTTGGGAACATATACAGAATTATGATTCAGCAAGACAGGTAAGAAACAAGCTAATGCATGGAAGAATTACTAAAGAAGAAAATATCGTTGTAGAAATAACTGAGGTATGTGATATTGAAATAAAAGATCCTCAAAAATAATAAGCTTAATATTCTTCATAAAGATAAAATTGAAAGTAAAGTGGAGCAGTTGCTAGAGACTCTAGAACATATAAACCCTATTAAACAATTAAAAACAAATACTCAATGCTAACTTTATATATAATTGATTGAATTTCTCAAGCAACCTCTCCGTTTCGTAGGTAGCTATTTGGATACGAGCTTCGATTAGATTAAGCTTAAAGATTTAGTCTAGTGAATCCTATTGCTAATACTACTTTTAATAAAATATTGATACATGCCCTCCATCTTTATGAATTTCATAACTATTAGTATTAAATACCGAAAAATCAGGTTTGTAATTAAATAAAATAGTCCTGCCCCATACTGTATTTACAATTACTCAAAATTACAGTCTGGCTGGTCAACTAGCTTCTTTAAGAAGTCTGCCAAGTATAGAAAATTTTTATTGGTTATCTCGAATTTTCCGTCTTTACGTTTCCGGGCCAGACCCATAGCCTCTGCTATGAATATAATCCAAGAGTAACTCGGTAACATAGCAGGATCTACTAGTTGTTCGCTGGTTATTAATTCTAAGGCGGCTTGCAACACATCCTCATCAATCGCAGGCTTTAACCTTATTACAGGTAAAAATACTGTGGATCGAGCAGATTCGTGTATATAATATCCTGCGGAGGCTCCTGCCAGAGATCCAGCCAGAAGGAACACTCCTAGCTCCGGCTTTAATCCCCCGGTTAGGTTTAAAAAGACTGTGCTACCGATATTCTTATGTCTGACAATGTCGCAGTAGACTTCGTTTAGAAGATTTGAGAACCCCTCAAATAATCGCTCAAACACTCCTAAGCCCCACACTTCTTTAGTCCAAACTTCGATACCACATGACTTTAGGAATTGCTTGATGATCTCTGCTGAAGACTTGCCTGCATAGGTGTCTGTATGATATAGAATAGCCCGGTCAATAAGCTTAACTTTGCATTCTTTTGGGCTGTATTTTATGAAATAATTCATAGCGTTAATTTCAGCTGAGAATCTAAAGGGGTCATAGAATAACAGGGACTCGACAAGTCTCCAAGCCTCGCTTCCCCAAGTTAAACGCTTTGAGCACTCAATATCATCATATTTACGAGGATCACTACAATAACCGAGTGTTTCCACAATATAATCAATACTTGAATCTTTCAAAAATTTGCTAGTAGGACTTGAAGAATTAAATTCGTATCTTTTTACTTCATAATATGCATTCCTAATAACACTGGTACCTATAGATATGAGATGAATAAATTCCGCCAAAATGCCACCCTAAAGAGTATCCGAATTATGTCCCCCTCTATAAGATATTAAAATACTGATATAAAATTTTAAAATTATTATATTTAATTATCACCTTTAATATCACCCATAGTTATTAACGTAAACTATTATTCTATAATACTGTATAAGGCATTATTCTAGGCCGCATATTACTGCCTATTCCCGGTCTTCTTATCCAGATA